>NZ_JBVIRQ010000003.1:0-715497 GCF_055575955.1 Streptomyces sp. NPDC033966
GGCGGCCGGAAAGAAGGTGGGCGGGGTCCGGGGGGAAAAGAAGGGGGGGGGGGTGGGGGTGTGGGGGGGGGGCGGCTGGGTGGGTAACACGCAGGCGCGCCCCGCGAGTGCACTCGCGGGGCGCGCCTCTTCGTGCGTGCGGGCCGGGTCAGGCGACCAGGCCGGCCAGCTTGCGCAGGGACTCGTTCAGCGCGGCCGTCGCGGAGTCCTTGAGCTTGCCCGCCATCAGCGAGACGGCGGCGCCCGTGAACTCGCCGTCGATGCGGACCCTCGTGGCCCCGCCGTCGGCGGTCAGGGTGTAGCGGGTGAGCACCGCGACGCCCATCGGCCCCTTGCCGGTGATGGCGAAGACGCGCTGCTCCTCCAGTTCCGAGACGGTCCACAGGACCTCGGCGGGGAACCCCATCATCTTCATGTTCTCGCTGAAGGTGGATCCGACCGCGAGGGTCTCGGGGCCGCCCTTCGGGAAGTCGGTGTGGGTCATGCTCCACTGCCCGTACGCGTCCCAGTCCGTCAACTGGGCCCAGAGCTTCGCGGCGGGCGCCTCGATGCGTGATTCCGCGGTGACTTCAGCCATGCGTCCACCCCTTCTCGTCGGGTACGTGCGGCGGAAGGTAGCCCCGGCGGGCGGAACATACAAGACTGACGACCTGTCAGGTAAGGGGGTGCCGGGCCGGATGATCTCGGGTGTGTCTCAACAGGTGTCTCGCGGATGACGCTCCTGTCCGGCCCTGCCATGATGGCCGGATGCAAGCGTCAGGGAAGAACGCCGGACTGGGCCTCGCCCTCGTCTCGGCATGCGCGTTCGGCGGTTCGGGTGTCGCGGCGAAGCCGCTGATCGAGGCGGGTCTGGACCCGCTGCACATGGTGTGGCTCAGGGTGGCCGGGGCGGCCCTGGTGCTGTCCCCGCTGGCCTGGCGGCACCGGTCCCTGGTAGTGCGCAAGCCCCTGCTGCTGGCCGGCTTCGGGCTGGTCGCCGTGGCGGGCGTGCAGGCCTTCTACTTCGCCTCCCTGTCCCGGATCCCGGTGGGCGTGGCCCTGCTGCTGGAGTACCTCGGTCCCGCCCTGCTGCTCGGCTACATCCGCTTCGTGCAGCGCAAGCCCGTGACCCGCGCGGCCGCGGCCGGGGCGGCGGTGGCCGTCGTCGGGCTGGCCTGCGTGGTCGAGATCTGGGCCGGGCTGAGCCTGGACCTGTTCGGGGTGCTCCTCGGTCTCGCGGCCGCCTGCTGCCAGGCCTTCTACTTCGTCTTCGCGGACCAGGGAGCGGACGCGGAGGACGCGCCGGACCCGCTGGGCGTGATCGCGCACGGCATGATCGTCGGCGCCCTGGTGATGACCGTGATCGCCCGCCCCTGGCAGATGGACTGGCAGGTGCTGAGCGGGTACGCCGCCATGGGCGACCTCCGGGTCCCGGCGCCGGCCCTGCTGGGCTGGGTGGTGCTGGTCGCCACCGTGTTCGCGTACCTGACCGGCGTGGTCTCGGTGCGCAAGCTCTCGCCGCAGGTCGCGGGCGTGGTGGCCTGTCTGGAGGCGGTCGTCGCCACCGTACTGGCCTGGGTGCTGCTCGGCGAGCAGCTCTCCGGCCCCCAGGTGCTGGGCGGCGCGCTGGTGCTCGGCGGCGCCTTCATCGCGCAGTCCTCCCGGCCGGCGCCCGTGGTGGGGTCGGAGGCGCCGGTCCCGGTGCCCGACCGGGAGTCGACCAGCGCGTGAGTGCAGGAGGGCGGCGGCACTGCGGATTGCGCTGGTCCGGGCGGCGGCCGGCGGGTAGGGTGCCGATCATGCATCCGACCGTGCTTCCGCCTCCTGCCGCCTAGCGCGGGCGGCTGCCACCAGAACGAACACCCGCCCGGGGAGTTCCCGGGCCGGTACGCGCTGCCCGCGAAGCGATGACCTCCTGTCCTCGTCCTTCACGCATGCGCGGAGAAACACGTGTCGAACCACTCGCCCGCCGCCGGGCGCAACCTGCTGTACCTCGTCGTCGCCGGAGCCGCCTGGGGCACCGCCGGGGCGGCCGCCTCCCTCCTCTTCCTCGCCAGTGACCTCGGTCCGCTCGCCCTCTCCTTCTGGCGCTGCGCCGGCGGGCTGGCGGTGCTGCTCGCGGTGCTCGCCGTGCGCCGCCGTCCCGCGCGGGCGGCCCGGCCCGCCCGGCCGTCGGCGGCCTCGCTGATCGCCACCGGGCTGATGTTCACCCTTTTCCAGGCCTCCTACTTCGGGGCCGTGCGCGAGACCGGCCTGGCGGTCGGCACCGTGGTCACCCTCGGGGCGGGGCCCGTGCTGATCGCGCTGGGCGGCCGGTACTGGATGGGCGAGCGGCTGGGCCGGGGCGGGGCGGCCGCCGTCGGCGGTGCCCTGGCGGGGCTGGCCGTACTGGTGCTGGGCTCCGGGGGCGGTGAGGTGCGGCCGCTCGGGGTCGGCTGGGCGCTGCTGTCGGCCGCCGGGTACGCGGCGATGACGCTGCGGGCGCGGTGGCTCGGGCGGCGCGGGGCGGGCGGGGACCCGCTGGTCACCACCGCGTGGTCGGTGGCGGTGGGCGCGGTGTGCCTGCTGCCGCTCGCGGCGGTGGAGGGGCTGCTGCCGCACACCGCCGAGCCGGCGCGGGTGCTCTGGCTGCTGGTGTACGTGGCCGTGGTGCCGACGGCGCTCGCGTACGCGCTGTACTTCACCGGGGCGGCGGCGGTGCGCGCCGCGACGGTGTCGGTGGTCATGCTGATCGAGCCGGTCAGCGCGGCGGTGATCGCCGTCGCGGTGCTCGGGGAGCGGCTGACCGGCGCGGTGGTGCTGGGCACCGTACTGCTGCTGGCGGCCGTGGGGGCGCTGATCGCGGCCGAGGCGCGCCGGCCCGCGGGCGGGGTGCGCCGCGGGGCCGGCGGCGGGCCGCAGGACCGGCCCGCCCAGGAACCTCAGAGCGCTCTGATGTAGCCGGGGACGGCGATGTCGGGGGCCAGGCCGGCGGCCGGGACGGGGGTCCCGTACGCCGGTGCCACCGGGACCACGCCCGACCAGTGGGGCAGGTCCAGGTCCTCGGCGTCGTCGTTCGGACCGCCCGTGCGGACCTTCGCGGACACCTCGTTCAGGTCGAGCCGGATCACCGCCGTGGCCGCCAGCTCCTTGGCGTTGGCGGGCCGGGAGTCGGCCGAGCGGCCGGGGACGACCTGGTCGACCAGGGCGTCCAGCGCGATCCGGCACTCCTCCTCGTCGGTGACCTGGTAGGCGGTGCCGTGCACGACCACCGAGCGGTAGTTCATCGAGTGGTGGAAGGCCGACCTGGCCAGCACCAGGCCGTCGACGTGCGTCACCGTGAGGCAGACCGCGAGGCCCGGGTCGGCCTTCCCGGCGGCCAGCAGCGGGCGCGAGCCGGTGGAGCCGTGCACGTAGAGGGTCTCGCCCACCCGGCCGTACAGCGTGGGGAGGACCACCGGCGCGCCGTCGCGGACGAACCCGAGGTGGCACAGGTAGGCCTGGTCGAGTATCGAGTGCACCGTCTCGCGGTCGTAGCGCGCCCGCTGGCGGGCGCGGCTCGGGACGGTGCGGTCGGTGGGCTCGTAGTCGGCGACGGTGGTGGCGCTCATGGTGCGTACTCCATTGCACTAGTGCATAATGTCATTTGTGCTAGGAGAGTATCTGATCAGTGGGCGTCGCGCATCGGACATCGCGGCCAGTGTCGAGACGGGAGTCGGATCGGGCGCGCTCGCCCCGGGGGCGCTGCTCCCGCCGATGCGGGAGCTCGCGGCCGCGCTGGGGGTGAACCCCAACACCGTGGCCGCCGCCTACCGCACCCTGCGCGAACGCGGGGTCATCGAGACCGACGGGCGGCGCGGCAGCCGGGTGCGGTCCCGCCCGGCGACCGCGCCGCGCGACGTGGGCCGCATGCCGGTGCCGGCGGGCGTACGCGACGTCGCCCAGGGCAACCCCGACCTGTCGCTGCTGCCCCCGCTGGACGGGGCGCTGGCCGCCGCCGCCCGGCGGTACGCCCACGCCCCGACCCTGTACGGGCAGGACCCGGTGCTCCCGGACCTCGCCCGGCTCGCCCGCGCCGGCTTCGAGGCCGACGGGGTCCCGGCCGGGGCCCTGGCGGTGACCTCGGGGGCGCTGGACGGCATCGAGCGCGTGCTGGCCGCGCACCTGCGGGCCGGGGACGCGGTGGCCGTCGAGGACCCGGGCTGGGGGAGCGTGCTGGACCTGGCCCCCGCCCTCGGCCTGCGCGTGGTCCCGGTGGCCGTCGACGACGAGGGGCCGGTGCCGGAATCGGTGGCCCGGGCGCTGGCGGAGGGGGCACGGGCCCTGGTGGTGACGGCCCGTGCGCAGAACCCGACCGGCGCCGCCGTCTCCGCGTCCCGGGCGGCGGAGCTCAGGGAGCTGCTGGCCGGCCGTCCTGAGGTGCTGCTCATCGAGGACGACCACGGCCACGGGATCGTCGACCTGCCGCTGTGCACGCTCGGCGGGGTGACCCGGCACTGGGCGCATATCCGCTCGACGGCCAAGGCGTACGGACCGGACCTGCGGCTCGCGGTGCTCACGGGTGACGAGGTGACGACGGACCGGGTCCGGGGCCGGCAGCGGCTGGGCCCGGGGTGGGTGAGCCGGCTGCTCCAGTACGCCGTGGTCGAGCTGTGGACCTCCGGCGCCGTGGACCGGCGGGCCGTGGCGCGCTCGTACGGGCTGCGCCGGGACGGCCTGGTCGCCGCGCTCGCGGAGCGGGGCGTACGGGCACACGGGCGGAGCGGCATGAACGTGTGGGTGCCGGTCGCCGACGAGACGACGGTGGTCACCCGGCTGCTGGCGGCCGGCTGGGCGGTCCGCCCCGGGGCCGGCTACCGGGTCCAGGCGGGCCCCGGGGTGCGGATCACCGTCTCCGCCCTGGACCCGGCGGAGGTCGTGGGCCTGGCCGAAGCGGTGGCCGCCGCGGTCCGCCCGACGGCGGGTGGCCGCTTCGACTGAGACGCGCCCGCCCCCGCCGCGGAGTGCGGCGGGGGCGGGCCGGCGTACGGGGGCCGGGCCGGTCAGGCGGTCTTGCGCGGGGCGGACCGGGTCTGGGTCAGGGCCGCGCCCGCGAGGACGATCGCCGCGCCGACCGGGGTGTTCCAGTGGAGCTGCTCGCCCAGGACCAGGACGCCGGCGGTGGTGGCGATGACCGGGATGAAGTACGTGACCATCTGCGCGGTGGTCGGCCCGATCTCGGCCACCAGCCCGTACTGCATCTGCAGGGCCATTCCCGTACCCAGGGCGCCCAGCGCGACCACCGCGAGCGTCGGCCACAGCGGGAAGCCGGCCGGAGCCGAGGTGAAGAGCGCGCTGACGGCCGCCAGCTGGACGGTGGAGACCATCAGCTGGGCCCCGGTGAGCGCCACCGGGGAGCCGGGGGTGCCGGCCAGGGTGCGGCGGACGTAGATCCAGCCGATCGGGTAGCAGAGCGCGGCCAGCAGGGCCAGCGCGGTTCCCTTGGCGTCGATGCCCGCGAAGCCCTGCCAGGCGCCGAGCACCGTCAGGACACCCAGGAAGCCGACCCCCAGACCCGCGAACCGGCGCCGCGTGGGGCGGTCCTCGGACAGCGCCACCAGCGAGAGCGCCATGCCCCACAGCGGGGAGGTGGCGTTGCAGATGCCCGCCAGGCTGGAGGGGATGCTCTGCTCGGCGTAGGCGAAGAGCGAGAACGGGATCGTGTTCAGCAGGAGCGCGGCCACCGTGAGGTGGCCCCAGGCGCGCCGGCCGCGCGGGAGCGGCTCCCGGCGCACCAGCAGCACCACGAGGAGGGCGAGCGCCCCGAAGGACACCCGGCCGAGGGCGACCTGGAAGGGAGCGAACGCGTCGGTGCCCACCTTGATCAGGAGGAAGCTGAAGCCCCACACCACCGAGAGGACGGCGAACCGCAGGCGCCAGTCCAGGCGGGCGGCACCGCCGGTGCCGCGGCGGGCCGGCTGCCGTACGGCGGAGTGGACGGTGGGGCGGGAGGTGGTCGGTGCGCTCATGCGCTTCACTCTGCTGCGCCCGACCTCGTAGGACAAGCGAGAGTTCCTTCGACGGAAGGCGTAGCATCACTTACATGTTGAACCTGGAGCGCCTGCGCACCCTCGACGCCCTCGCCCGCCACGGCTCGGTCAGCGGTGCGGCGGGCGGCCTCCATGTGACCACATCGGCGGTCTCCCAGCAGATGGCCAAGCTGGAGCGGGAGATCGGCCAGCCGCTGCTCGCCAAGAACGGGCGCGGGGTCCGGCTCACGGACGCCGGGCGGCTGCTCGCCGACCACGCCGCCCGGATCATCTCCCAGGTGGAGCTCGCGCAGGCCGACGTGGAGGCCCAGCGGGGCTGTGCGGTCGGGGAGTTGCGGATCGGGGCCTTCCCCACCGCCATGCGGGGGCTGCTGCCCCGCGCCCTCGGCACTCTGCGGGCCGGCCATCCCGAACTCCGGGCCCTGGTGCGGGAGCGGGAGCCCGAGGAGAGCATGGCCGCCGTCGTGCGCGGCGACCTGGACATGGCACTGGCCATCGACTGGCACAACAAGCGGATGCCGGTGCCGGCCGAGCTGTCCCGGGCCCACCTCCTGGACGACGCCGCCGACATCGCGGTCCCCGCGGGGCACCCGCTGGCCGGGCGCGCCGAGATCTCCCTCGGGGACCTCGCCGACGACGACTGGATCTCGTGGAACGAGGGTCAGTTCTGTCACGAGTGGCTGGTGTTCACCCTGCGCGGCATCGGGGTCGAGCCGCGCATCGCGCACATCGCCGAGGAGCACCACACCCAGCTGGCCTTCGTGGAGGCCGGGCTGGGCGTGTGCGTGACGCCCCGGCTGGGCCGAGGGCCGGTGCCGCCCGGGGTGCGGCTGCTGCCGGCGGTCGACACGGTCCGCCGCCACGTGTACGTCGTCTGGCGGACGGAGGCGGGCCGCCGGCCCTCCATCAGGGCCGCCGTCGCGGCCCTCCAGGAGGCGGCCGCGGCGGCCTAGTGCCGTGGGGACCAGGCGGGGCCCGGTCACATCTTGCGGAAGTCCCAGGACACCACCGATTCCGGGGTGAGCCGGATCCAGGCGTGGCGGCCGTCGTGCGGCATCTCCTCGATCCCGAAGTTCTTCACGGGGAAGAGCCGTTCCGGCTCCAGCAGCTCCGGGCAGGGCTCGCCGGTGCGCGGCGCCTCGCCCACGAAGACCGCGCGGCCGGACAGCTCGACCCCGCGCAGTTCCCCGTACTCCTCCCCGGCGTCCACCACGACCGAGATCCGCGGGTCGGCCCTCAGGTCGGCCCAGCGGCGGCTGCGGGTGATCGAGTACAGCCACAGCGAGGTGCCGTCCCAGACGAACCACAGGGCACCGACGTGCGGGCGCCCGTCCGGGGAGACCGTGGCCACCCGGCAGGTGCGCCGCTCCCGCAGGAACGCGTCCACCTCCTTGTCGCTCATCATGATCCGCCGGCCCCGCCGCTGCGCCGTCCGCGCGTCCGTCCCGTCCATCCGTCCCGCACCCCTTCACATCTGACTGTGTGTCAGGAATCATGCGTGCTCTTCCGTCGGCACGCCAGGGGGAGTCATGCCGGAACTCGATCCAGCCACCACCGCGCTGCTCACCGTGGAGTGCCAGAACGGCGTGGTGGGCGAGACGAGCGCCCTGCCCGAACTGGCCAAGGAGGCGCGGGACTCCGGAATGCTGGACCGGGTGGCCGCGCTCGTCGACGCCGCGCGCGGGGCCGGCGTACAGGTCGTGCACGCGGTCGCCGAGCGCCGGCCCGACGGGCTCGGGGCCAACACCAACGCACGGCTCTTCCGGGCCGCAGGGAAACTGCCCGTACGGCAGCTGACCGGCAGCGACGCGGTGCGGGTCGCGGCCCCCGTCACCGTGGACGGGCGGGACCTGGTGGTCCGCCGGCTGCACGGGCTCTCCCCGATGGCCGGCACCGACCTGGACGCCCTGCTGCGCAACCTCGGGGTCCGCACCCTCGTCGTCACCGGGGTCTCCTCGAACATCGCGATCCCGAACACCGTCTTCGACGCCGTCAACCTCGGCTACGAGGTGGTGGTCCCGTCCGACGCCATCGCCGGGGTGCCCGCGTCCTGCACCGCCGAGGTGATCCGCAACTCCCTCGCACTGGTGGCCGCCGTCACCACGGCCGAAGCCCTCCTCAACGAGTGGGCTCCGCCGCGCTGACCCCCGTAACCTGGGCGGATGCTGTCCGAAGTGATCGCGACCCGCTACGTCACGCCCTTGCGTGAGGGCGGCTCGCTCCCGGGGATCGTCGAGGCCGACGATCTCGGGACCTACGTCATGAAATTCACCGGAGCCGGCCAGGGACGCAAGACCCTGGTCGCCGAAGTGGTCTGCGGGCGCCTCGCCCAGCGGCTGGGGCTGCGCGTCCCGCGGCTGGTGCAGATGCAGCTCGACCCCGTCATCGGGCTCGGCGAGCCCGACCAGGAGGTCCAGGAGCTGCTCAAGGCCAGCGGCGGGCTCAACCTCGGCATGGACTACCTGCCCGGCTCGATCGGCTTCGACCCCCTCGCCTACCGGACCGACCCGGTCGAGGCGGGGCGCGTCGTCTGGTTCGACGCGCTGATCAACAACGTCGACCGGTCCTGGCGCAATCCGAACATGCTGGTCTGGCACGGGGACCTGTGGCTCATCGACCACGGCGCCACCATGATCTGGCACCACAACTGGCCCACCGCCCAGGCCGCCGCGGCCAAGCCCTACAACGCCTCGGACCACGTCCTGGCCCCCGTCGGCCCGGACATCGCGGCGGCCGCCGCCGAGCTGGCCCCGCGGGTGACCGAGGAACTGCTCACCGAAGTCACCGCCGACGTCCCCGACGAGTGGCTCGTCGACGAGCCTGGCTTCGACTCCACCGACGCGGTGCGCCGCGCCTATGTGGACGCGCTGCTGCCGCGCGCCGCCACGATCCACGAGAGGATCACCATGGAGGCCGAGGTCAGGCAGCGGTCCGGTCCGCCGGGCTGGCTCGCCGAGCGCCTACCTCCCCAGTCGGACAAGAACAAGCAGAAGAGCGGCGACGAGTGACCAAGCGGGACGTGTTCGAATACGCGCTGGTGCGCGTGGTGCCCCGGATGGAGCGCGGCGAGTGCTTCAACGCCGGAGTCATCGTCTACTGCCGGGCGCACTCCTACGTCGCCGCGCGCACCCACCTCGACGAGGCGAAGCTCCTCGCCCTGGACCCCGGGGCCGACGTGGCCGGGGTGCGGGCCGCGCTGCGCGGGGTCGAGGGGCTGTGCGCGGGCGGCGAGGAGGCCGGGCAGGCGGCGGGCGACGACGCGGGGCGCAGGTTCCGCTGGCTGATCGCCCCCCGCAGCACGGTGGTGCAGCCGGGACCGGTGCACACCGGCCTGACCGCCGATCCCGCCGCCGAGGTGGAACGCCTGCTGGAGCTGCTGGTCCGCTGATTTCCGGGCGGCTCCGCGCCGCCACCGCCGGGAGCCGTTGACACGGGGTGTCAGGGCTCCTAGCGTCTCCTCAGCTGAGGCTACTAAGCGGTTGCTCACCTCCGGGCGGCCGTTTCTCAAGGGCGAGGAGAACAGCATGTCCACCACCGAGCAGCGCGTCGCCATCGTGACCGGGGCGGCCCGGGGCATCGGCGCGGCCACCGCGATCCGGCTGGCCGCCGAAGGCCGGGCGGTCGCCGTGCTCGACCTCGACGAGGCGGCCTGCAAGGACACCGTCGAGGCGATCACGGCGGCCGGCGGCAGGGCCCTCGCGGTCGGCTGCGACGTCTCCGACGCGGCCCAGGTGGAGGCGGCCGTCGAGCGGGTCGCCGGCACGCTCGGCGCCCCGACGGTCCTCGTCAACAACGCGGGCGTGCTCCGCGACAACCTGCTCTTCAAGATGAGCGACACCGACTGGGACACCGTCATGAACGTGCACCTGCGCGGTGCGTTCCTGATGGCGAGGGCCTGTCAGAAGTACATGGTGGAGGCCAAGTTCGGCCGCGTCGTGAACCTCTCCAGCAGTTCGGCGCTCGGCAACCGCGGCCAGGCCAACTACGCCGCTGCCAAGGCCGGCCTGCAGGGCTTCACCAAGACCCTGGCGATCGAACTCGGCAAGTTCGGCGTCACCGCCAACGCCGTCGCCCCGGGCTTCATCGTGACCGAGATGACCGCGCAGACCGCGGCCCGCGTCGGCATGGGCTTCGAGGAGTTCCAGCTGGCCGCCGCCTCCCAGATCCCGGTCCAGCGCGTGGGCCGTCCGGACGACATCGCCAACGCCATCGCCTTCTTCACGGGTGAGGACGCCGGCTTCGTCTCCGGCCAGGTCCTGTACGTGGCCGGCGGCCCGCTCAACTGACGGTCCCACGAGAGGCGGGCGTACGACATGACGGACAACGGTATCGACAGCGGCAAGGTCGCCCTGGTCACCGGGGCGAGCCGGGGCATCGGCTACGGGATCGCCGAGGCGCTGGTCGCCCGGGGTGACCGGGTCGTGATCACCGGGCGCAACGAGGACGCGCTCAAGGAGGCCGTGGAGCGGCTCGGCGCGGACCGGGTGATCGGGGTGGCCGGGAAGGCGCACGACGAGGCCCACCAGGCCCTCGCCGTGGAGCGCGCGATGGAGGCCTTCGGACGCGTCGACTTCCTGGTGAACAACGCGGGCACCAATCCGGTCTTCGGGCCGATCGCCGACCTGGACCTCGGGGTGGCGCGCAAGGTCTTCGAGACCAACGTGATCTCGGCGCTCGGCTTCGCCCAGCGGACCTGGCACGCCTGGCAGAAGGACCACGGCGGGGCGATCGTGAACATCGCCTCCATCGCCGGGGTCTCCGCCTCGCCCTTCATCGGGGCGTACGGGATGAGCAAGGCCGCGATGATCAACCTGACCCTCCAGCTCGCGCACGAGATGGCGCCGGGGGTGCGGGTGAACGCGATCGCCCCGGCGGTGGTCAAGACCAGGTTCGCGCAGGCGCTCTACGAGGGCCGGGAGCAGGAGGCCGCGGCCGCCTACCCGCTCGGCCGGCTCGGGGTCCCGGAGGACATCGGCGGAGCCGCCGCATTCCTGACATCTGCACAAGCGGAATGGATCACCGGACAAACTCTCGTCGTCGACGGGGGAATGTTCCTCAATGCCGGTGTGCACTGACCGATATCCGGACGCATTTGCCTCCAAACAGGAGGCAAATGCGTATCGAATCGGGCCGAAATCGGTCAAGTGCCTCACGAAACCTACCCATTGGATTTGTGAGGCACTGCGGTAGGGTCTGCCGCACCCCTGGCTGATCGAGGAGCGTGCACGTGTTCAACCGGACCAGATGCCTGCAGATCGCTGCGGCCGTTGCGTCCATATCCCTGCTCGCAGGATGCGGCCTGTTCTCGGACGACGGTGACGCCGCCTCGAAGCGCATCACCGTCGGCACCATGAGCGCGCCCAGCACCCTCGACCCGGCGGCGGCCTGGGACGGCTCCTGGGAGCTGTACCGCAACGTCTACCAGACCCTGCTGGCCTTCCCCACGGGCAGCACCAAGCCCCAGCCCGACGCGGCCCAGAGCTGCGAGTTCACCGACTCGGCGAACACCGCGTACCGCTGCGTCCTGCGCAAGGGCCTGAAGTTCTCCGACGGCGAGGTGCTGGACGCCAAGGCGGTCAAGCACTCCCTCGACCGGATCAAGACGATCAACCACATGTCCGGTCCCGCCGGGCTCTTCAACAGCCTCGACAAGATCGAGGCGCCGGACGCGCTCACGGTCGTCTTCCACCTGAAGACCCCCGACGCGACCTTCCCGTACGTCCTGGGCTCCCCGGCGGCCTCCCTGGTCGCGCCGAAGGAGTACCCGGCCAACAAGGTCCGCGACGACAACAAGGTCATTGGCTCCGGCCCCTACGTCCTCACCTCGTACACGGAGGGCGGCGAGGCGGTCCTCGGCCGCAACGAGAGCTACACCGGCTTCGCCAACCGCCAGAACGACGGCGTGACGATCCGCTACTTCTCCGACTCGAAGAAGATGATCGCGGCCCTCAAGGACAAGGAGATCGACGCCACCTACCGAGGCCTCTCGGCCGCGGAGATCAAGGACCTCCAGACCCCCGCCTCGCACGCCCAGGGCGTGCAGGTCGTGGAGAACGTCGGCGCCGAGATCCGCTACCTGGTCTTCAACCCGAACGACCCGCAGGTCAACAAGCAGGCCGTGCGCCAGGCGATCGCCCAGGTCATCGACCGCGGCGCGATCGTCTCCAAGGTCTACCAGGGCACTGCCGAGCCGCTCTACTCGATGGTCCCCAAGGGTGTGGTGGGCCACAAGACGCCGTTCTACGACATGTACGGCAACCCCGACGTCGCCAAGGCCAAGAAGATCCTCACGACCGCCGGGATCACCCAGAAGGTGGAGCTGACCTTCTGGTACACCACCGACCGCTACGGCGCCTCCACGGCCGACGAGTTCACCGAGATCAAGCGCCAGCTCGACGAGAGCGACCTCTTCAAGATCAACCTGCGCGGCCAGCCGTGGAAGACCTTCCAGGAGGGCTACCAGAAGGGCCAGTACCCGGTCTTCGGCCGAGGCTGGTTCCCGGACTTCCCGGACCCCGACAACTTCATCGCGCCGTTCGTCGGCAAGGAGAACGCGGTCGGCACCCCGTACGAGCCGGCGCAGATCCTGAACGAGCTGCTGCCCAAGTCCCGCCGCGAGGGCGACCGGTCCGCGGGCGTCAGGGAGTTCGAGGCGGCCCAGCAGATCTTCGCCCAGGACGTCCGACTGCTGCCGCTGTGGCAGGGCAAGCTGTACGTCGGGGCGCGCGAGGACATCGCCGGCGCCGAGCGGGCCCTGGACCCGCAGACCGCCATGCAGATGTGGGAGCTGCGCCGCAAGACCAGCTGGTGATCTCCGGGCGGCGCCCGGGTGGCGGCGTTGTCAGTGGTCCCGGGTAGGTTCAGAGCAGTTGCACGAACTTGTACCGGAGGTTGTCGACGTGACCCAGATGCTGCCCGAGTCCTGGCTCCCCGTCCTCGGCGGGGAGCTGGACCAGCCCTACTTCAAGGAACTCACCGAGTTCGTCGAGAAGGAGCGGGCGAACGGGCCGGTCTACCCGCCCCGCGAGCAGGTCTTCGCGGCCCTGGAGGCCACGCCGTTCGACAAGGTGAAGGTCCTGGTCCTCGGCCAGGACCCCTACCACGGCGCCGGCCAGGGACACGGCCTGTGCTTCTCCGTGCGGCCCGGGGTCAAGACCCCGCCCTCGCTGCGCAACATCTACAAGGAGATGAAGGAGGAGCTCGGCCTGCCGGTCCCGGACAACGGGTACCTGATGCCGTGGGCCGAGCAGGGCGTCCTGCTGCTCAACGCCGTCCTCACCGTCCGCGAGGCCGAGCCCAACTCCCACAAGGGCAAGGGCTGGGAGAAGTTCACCGACGCGGTGATCCGCGCCGTCTCCGAGCGCCCCGACCCGGTCGTCTTCGTGCTCTGGGGCGCCTACGCCCAGAAGAAGATCCCGCTCATCGACGAGGAGCGGCACGTGATCGTCAAGGGCGCCCACCCCTCGCCGCTGTCGGCGAAGAAGTTCTTCGGCTCCCGGCCCTTCACGCAGATCAACGAGGCCGTCGCCGCCCAGGGGCATGAGCCGATCGACTGGCGGATCCCGGACCTGGGCTGACACCACACCGCGCCTCGGCGCCAGAGCCGGTGCCTCCGGCTAGCTTCTTGATGACCGGACCGGACCAGGTCCGGCGGAGCGAGCCGGAGGCCCCTTTGAGGGAGCAGCAGCAGGAGGCGTCGGAGGACGCCGTCATGACCAGGATCGGCCAGGCCGTCATCCTGCTGCACGCCGGAGACCGCGAGGAGGCCCGGAACCGGCTCGGCGCCATCTGGTCCGAGATCGGTGAGGACGGCGACTCGCTCCACCGCTGCACCCTCGCGCACTACCTGGCCGACGCCCAGGACGACCCCGCCGACGAACTGGCCTGGGACCTGCGGGCGCTGACCGCCGCCGACTGCCTCGGCGAGCGGCCCGGGGAGGCAGTCGGCGGGCGGCCCGAGCCGCACCCGGCCGTGCGCGTCTTCTACCCGTCGCTGCACCTCAGCCTCGCCGCCGACTACGCCAAGCTGCGCCGGCCCGACGAGGCCCGGCTCCACCTGGCGCGGGCCCGGGCGGCCACCGGAGCACTGTCCGACGACGGGTACGGGAACGGCGTACGGGCCGCCATCGCCCGCCTGGAGCGCCGGCTGGCGGCGGAGCCGGGCCCGGGGCCCCGGCCGTTCCCCGAGCAGTCCTAGCCAGGCCGCAAGGGCCCTCCTGCCCCGCGGGCGGACGGAGCCACTTCGCGGAGACCCCTGGGGGCGCCCGTCGCGCTTCAGCCGCCTCCGGCACCTTCGGCGCCCTCGACGCCCGCGCAGATCCGGGCCTCCGGGCCGTCCGGGTCCCAGTTCCCGTGCCGGCGGCCCAGCGCGCACACGTCCGCCGGCCGGACCGGCAGCTCCCGCGCCAGCCCGGGCGGCAGCTCCGGCTGCCGCCCCGAGGCGTGCGCACGGCCCTGCGGGCCCCCCTCGCCGGGCCCGCCCGGCTGCGCCGGCACCGGGATGCCGGGCACCCCGGGGGCGGCCACCGCGGCCTCCGCGGCCTCGGTGCGCGGCCCGGGCACCGAGCGCGCCGTGCCCCGGCCCGCCGCCGTCGCGGCCGACGGGCGCGCGCCCTCCCGGGGCACCGCCTTCAGTGCCTCCAGGGCGGGCGCCTGGACCACCACGGGCAGCGCCCCCGGCCCGCCGCGCGGCTCGTGCCGGGGCGGCGGCCCGCCGGCGGGGGCCGCCTCCGGGCCCGTCCGCGCGGGGTTGACGTTCACGCAGCCGGAGACGGCCGAGACGGCACAGGCGGCTCCGAGGAGCAGCTTCGTCGAGGTTCGGGTTGGATGCACCCGCGCAACTCTGCTGTGCGAGCACCCCGTTGCGAAAACCCTGAGCCGATATTCACCCCGCACGGGTGACGGGGAGGGGGTGTCCGGCGGACACCCGACCGGGCCCGGCTACTCGCCGGTGGCGCCGTCGATGTGCTCGCGCAGCAGGTCCGCGTGCCCGTTGTGGCGGGCGTACTCCTCGATCATGTGGGTGTAGATCCAGCGCAGGCTGAAGACCTCCCCGCGGTGGTGGCTCACGGCGTCGGACAGCGCGTCCAGGGAGCGGTCCGCGGCCGCCTTCCGGGCCAGGTCGACCTCGGTCAGCCAGACCTGCTCGGCCGAGGCCCAGGTGTCCCGGTCGGTGAACTCGAAGTCGCCGTCCCGGTTTTCCCGGGTGCTGTACAGGTCGGGCAGGTCCGCGCCGAGGCTGATCTCCCGGAACCAGTACCGCTCCACCTCCGCCATGTGCCGCACCAGGCCCATCAGGCTCAGCCCCGAGGGAGCGAGCGGGGTGAGGCGCAGCTGCTCCTCGGAGAGGCCCTCGCACTTCCAGGCGAGGGTGGAACGGTGGTAGTCGAGCCAGCCGTCCAGCATCTCCCGCTCGCCGGCGGTGGTGGAGGGTTCGGGGCGGTGCGATCCGTTGGAGTCCATGGTCCACATCCTGGACGAACGCGCCCCCTCCCACCAGGGATTAAGCTGCCGCTGTCCCATACGGCACATACCAGGAGGCTCCCGGTGAAGGTCGGCGTCATCGGACTCGGCGACATCGCGCAGAAGGCGTACCTGCCCGTCCTCAGCACCCGCCCCGGGATCGAGCTGCACCTGCAGACCCGTACCCCGGCCACCCTCGAACGGATCGGCGACGTCCACCGCGTACCGCCGGAGCGCCGCCACACCACGCTGGACTCCCTGCTCGCCGAAGGCCTCGACGCCGCCTTCGTGCACGCCCCGACGGACACCCACCCGGTGATCGTGGAGCGGCTGCTGGACGCGGGCGTGGCGACCTACGTGGACAAGCCGCTGGCCTACGAGCTGGCCGACTCGCGGCGCCTGGTGGAACGCGCGGAGGAGCTCGGGGTCGGTCTCTTCGTCGGCTTCAACCGCCGCCACGCGCCCGGCTACACGCTGTGCGCCGACCACCCGCGCGACCTGATCGTCATGCAGAAGAACCGGGTCGGGCTGCCCGAGGACCCCCGCACCCTGGTCCTGGACGACTTCATCCACGTCGTCGACACCCTGCGCTTCCTGCTTCCCGGCGAGGCCGACCACATCGACGTCCGGGCCGTGGTGCGCGAGGGGCTGATGTCCCAGGTGGTGCTCCAGATGTCCGGCGAGGGCTTCACCGCCCTGGGGATCATGAACCGGCGGTCCGGGTCCGCCGAGGAGGTCCTGGAGGTGTCCGGCCAGGACTCCAAGCGCCAGGTGTCCAACCTCGCGGAGGTCGTCGACCACCGGGGCCAGCCCACCGTGCGCCGCCGCGGGGACTGGGTCTCCGTCGCACGCCAGCGCGGCATCGAGCAGGCCGTGGACACCTTCCTGGAGGCCGTGGAGAGCGGCAAGGTGCTCAGTGCCCGGGACGCCCTGCTCACCCACGAGCTGTGCGAGCGGGTGGTGCTGACGGCTCTGGAGCAGGCCTCCCGAGCCTGACCGCCTGAAGCCCCCTGGCCGCGCAGTACAGCCCCAGCGCGGCCAGGGAGGCACCGGCGGGCCAGTTCCCGAAGCGGACGAAGGGGGTCGTGCCCCGGGCCAGCGGCACCTCGTACAGGGCCCCCGTGCTCGCGGAGGTGGGCAGGGCGGGCCCGATCCGGCCCCCCGACGGCCCGAACACCGTGCTCACGCCGGTCAGCGTCGCGTGCACCACCGGGCGGCCCGTCTCGGCGGCGCGCAGGGCCGCCAGGGAGGCGTGCTGGGCCGGTGCCCAGCTGTCCTGGAAGGTCGAGGTCGCCGACTGCGCGACCAGCACCCCCGCCCCCTCGCGGACCAGGTGCCGGCTCATGTCCGGGAAGGCCGACTCGAAGCACACCAGCGGGCCCAGCCGCACCCCGCCGGCCAGGTCCATCACCACCGGGGCCGCGCCGCGCATCCGGTCCTCGCCCGCCGCCTTGCCGACCGAGGTGGCCCAGCCCAGCACCGAGCGGGCCGGTACGTACTCGCCGAAGGGGACCAGCCGCATCTTGTCGTACCGGTCGCCGGTCGGGCCCTGGGGGCCGACCAGCACCGAACTCTTGTATATCCCGGGCCGGTCCGCGCGCCGGGCGTCCACGTTGACCAGCAGCGGGGCGCCCAGCTCCGCCGACAGGGCCGCCAGCCGCCGGGACAGGTCGGGCCGTGCCGCCAGGTCCGCGCCGACACTGCTCTCGCCCCACACCACCAGGTCGGGGTGCGTCCCCGCCAGGGCCCGCGTGAGGCGCTCCCCGGTGTCGAACCGCCGCTCCGCACCGTCCGCCCCGCCCACCGGGCCCGGCTGTACGACGGCCACCCGCAGCCCGCCCGACACCTCGGGGCGCGGCAGCCACAGCCACACCACCCCGGTCAGCACGGCGCACCCCGCCACCGACGCCACCGCCGGAACCCGCGCCCCCGGCACCGCCACCAGCAGCACCACCGCGCAGTTCACCGCCACCACCAGCAGGCTCACCAGCCAGACCCCGCCCACCGAGGCCAGCCGCAGCGCCGGCGGCACCTGCCACTGACTGGCCCCGAGCAGCCCCCACGGCCCGCCCAGCCCCTGCCAGGACCGGGCCAGCTCCGAGAGCAGCCAGCCGGCCGGTACGAGGACCAGCCCGGCCGCCGCCCGGCCCCGGCCCGGCACCCCGCCGAGCAACTCCCGCACCAGCAGGGCCCAGGGGATCCAGAGCAGCCCCAGCAGCACCGCGAGGGGGAGCAGGAACACGTGCAGGCTCGGCAGCAGCCAGTGGTGCACCGCCACGATGAAGCCCGCACCGCCGAGCCAGCCCTCCAGCGCGGCGCGCCGCCCTGTGGGGGCGGAGCGCAGCAGCAGCATCCAGGGCACGAGGGCGACGTACGCGGACCACCACAGCCCCGGCGTCGGGAAGGCGAGGCAGGGCAACGCCCCGGCGGCCACCGCGGCCGCCGCACGCCGCCACCGGGTCCGCTTCGCGAGCAGCATCACGCGCCTCCGCTTCCAGTGTGGGACCGCCCCCGGCCGGGCGCGGCCCGGGGGCGGCTCAGGCCGACAGGTGGCGCCACTTCTCGTGCACCGTGACCCCCGTGAGCCGCCAGCCGTCCGGGGTGCGGGCGAGGGCGAAGGAGTAGCGCCCGGCGGCGACGAAGTTGGGGGCCGTGCCCGCGTCGTCGGGGCCGGCCAGCCGCATCGGGTTCAGGAAGTCCGCCCGGACCTCCGCCGAGTCCCCGGGGTAGCCGCCCCGGTCCTCCAGCCGGATCACCCGGTTGACGATCAGGTGCTGGCGCACCGGGAAGAGCCCCATGGTCTCCGCGAGCCAGTCGGCGACCTCCGCGGCCGGGCCCTCGACCCCGCCCGCCGAGCTGTAGTCGGCCCGTCCGGCGGGCGTGAACAGGGCCCGGTAGGCGGCCCAGTCCCCGTCGTCGACGGCCGCCGCGTACCCCGAGACCACCTCGTCGATGGCGAGACGGTCCATCACCGTCGCCAAGTCCACACGCTGCGTCATCGGGTCAGTGTGGGGCTGCCGGGCGACGAGGCCAAGGGGCGTGCGGTCACTGATCCGCACGGCGCGGATCAGTGACCGGAACACGCCTCCCGTTGCCGGATCACGACCAGGAACGCGTCGGTGGCCAGGTCCATCACCACCTCCGCCGGCACCCCCTCGCGCATCCGCTGTGCCGCGTACTCCTCCGCGGGCCAGCTCCCCCTCGGACTTCCCGCCGGAAAACGCTCGAGTACCACGCGGCCCATGGGACACCCCCTGCTGTTCGGCTTCAGGTCTCTTCGGGCACAACGACGCGGGGGCCGCCCGGGAACGTTCCCGGGCGGCCCCCGCGTCGAGTTCAGGCCATGGGCCGGCCGGCCCTAGGAGCCCGACTCACCCGCGTGCGGGCTGAGCACGTCCATGCCGATGAGCACGAACAGTGCGATGCCGAGCAGGATCCGGTAGATCACGAACGGCATGAAGCTCTTGCTGGAGATGAACTTCATGAACCACGCGATGACCACGTAGCCGACGAAGAAGGCGAGCACCGTGGCGAAGATCGTCGGACCCCAGAAGATGTGCCCGGGGTTCTCGACCACGTCCTTGATCTCGAACGCGCCGGAGGCCAGCACCGCCGGGATGGCCAGGAGGAAGGAGTACCGGGCCGCCGCCTCGCGGGTGAAGCCCAGCAGCAGACCGCCGGAGATCGTCGCACCGGACCGGGAGACACCCGGGACCAGGGCCATCGCCTGGCACAGACCGAAGACCAGGCCGTCCTTGACGCCCAGTTCCCCGAGCGTCTTGCGCTGCTTGACCACACGGTGCCGGCCGCCCTCCTCGTCGCGCGAGGCCAGCCAGTCGGCGAAGCCGAGGACGAGGCCCATCACGATCAGGGTGGTCGCGGTCAGCCGCAGGTCACGGGCGGGGCCGGTGATCTGGTCCTTGAACGCCACGCCGAGGACGCCGATCGGGATCGAGCCGACGATGACCAGCCAGCCCATCTTGGCGTCCTGTTCGGAGCGCAGCGCCTTGGTGAACAGGGAGCGGAACCAGGTGGAGATGATCCGGCCGATGTCCTTGCGGAAGTAGATCAGCACGGCGGCCTCGGTGCCGATCTGGGTGATGGCCGTGAAGGCCGCACCCGGATCGTGCCAGCCGGCGAAAGCCGCGGTCAGCCGAAGGTGGGCGCTGGAGGAGATCGGGAGGAACTCCGTAAGACCCTGGACGAGACCGAGGATTAGGGATTCGAACCAGCTCATGTCGGGGTGCGCTCGTCCTTGTGATCGTCGGGCAGTTCGGGTCCGATGCTAGGGCCCGTGGGGAGCCGCCGTGACCACTGGGGGGTGCCCGAGGGCGGGCTCCGGCGCGGCGGGGGGTGCCAGCCGGTGCCGCTTGCGCCAGGCGACCGCCGCCGCGACGGTCCCGGAGACCGCGATGAAGCCGAACGAGACCAGGAACGCGGGCGATCCGGGGGAGGAGGCGCTGGCCCCGGCGATCACGTACGCGGCGGTGTTGGGGACCGTCCCGAGCGCCGTCGCGAGGAGGAAGGGGAGCCAGCCGCAGCGGGAGACGGCGGCGAGGTAGTTGGCCGCGGCGAAGGGCACCCCGGGAAAGATCCGGATCGCCAGCATCGAGCGGAAGCCGTGCCGGCTCAGCTGGCCGTCGGCCGCCTCCAGCCAGCGCCCGCGCAGGTACGGACGCAATGCCTGCTGTCCCATGACCCGGCCCAGCCCGAAGGCGAGCCCGGCCCCGGCCACGGTGCCGCCGACGGCCGCCACCAGCCCGAACTGGGATCCGAAGACCGCCCCGGCGGCGAGGTTGAGCAGTGGCCGGGGCACGAACGCGGTCGTGCACACGCCGTACGCGCCCGCGAACAGCAGTACTCCCGTACCCACCGGCAGTCCCGGCGGCCAGCCCTGCGACAGCAGCCGCTGGGGCTCGTAGAGCAGTACGCAGACCCCGGCCGCGACCAGCAGCACGACGAGCAGCGCCAGCCGGGCCATCGGCGCGAGGAGGAGGGACATCCCGGGAGACTAACCGACACATATGGCGCCCCGCCGTAATCCAGGCCTCATCCGGGCACCGTCCCGGCCTCATCCGGGCACCGTCCCGGCCACGCCCCCGCCCGCCCCGGACGCCGTTCCGGCCCGCGGGGACATTAATTCGTTCGACGCGGCCCGGTCCCTCCGGCAGGATCCGGTGCATGTCCCGGTACGCCTTCCCCGCAGCGCCGTCCGCAGTCGCGGACGCGCCGAAGGCTGCCGCTCTCCTCTCCGCCGCAACCGAGGCACCCACCGCCTCCGAGGCGTTCGAGGCATTCGCCTTCGCCGCGTCCGACGGCGCACGAAGCTGACCCTTCCCGGATCGTCCGGCGGACCCCGCAGGGGGAGGGTCGGCTGAATCCAGGGGTCCCGTTCCAGCTTCGAGCCACGGGAAGAGATCATGGCCAAGACGGCCTTCACCCGCACCAAGCCGCACCTCAACATCGGCACCATGGGCCACGTCGACCACGGCAAGACCACCCTCACCGCCGCCATCACCAAGGTCCTCGCCGAGCGCGGCGGAGCCTCCTTCGTGCCGTTCGACCGCATCGACCGGGCCCCCGAGGAGGCCCGCCGCGGCATCACCATCAACCTCACGCACGTCGAGTACGAGACCGACACCAGGCACTACGCCCACGTCGACATGCCCGGCCACGCCGACTACATCAAGAACATGGTCACGGGCGCGGCCCAGCTCGACGGGGCGATCCTCGTCGTGTCCGCCCTCGACGGGGTCATGCCCCAGACCGCCGAGCACGTCCTGCTCGCCCGGCAGGTCGGGGTGGACCACATCGTGGTGGCCCTGAACAAGGCCGACGCCGGTGACCCCGAGCTGACCGACCTGGTCGAGCTGGAGGTCCGCGACCTGCTCTCCGCGCACGGCTACGGCGGGGACTCCGCTCCGGTCGTACGGGTCTCCGGGCTCGGTGCGCTGGAGGGCGACCCGCAGTGGACCGGGGCGATCGAGGCGCTGCTCGACGCGGTGGACACGTACGTGCCGATGCCGGTGCGGTACACGGACGCGCCGTTCCTGATGCCGGTCGAGAACGTCCTGACCATCACGGGCCGGGGCACCGTCGTGACCGGCGCCGTCGAGCGCGGCACCATCCGGTTCGGCGACCGGGTGAGCGTGCTCGGAGGCGAGGACGAGCCGTTGGAGCACGTGGTCGTCACCGGGCTGGAGACCTTCGGCAAGCCGATGGAGTCCGCCGAGGCCGGGGACAACGTCGCCCTGCTGCTGCGCGGGGTGCACCGGGAAATGGTGCGCCGTGGGGACGTGGTGGCCCTCCCCGGGAGCGTGCAGCCGAGCCGGCGGTTCACCGCGCGGGTGTACGTGCTCTCCGCGCGGGAGGGCGGGCGCAGGACCGCCTTCTCCTCCGGGTACCGGCCGCAGTTCTACATCCGCACCGCCGACGTGGTCGGGGATGTGGACCTGGGCGAGGCCGGCGTGGCGCGGCCCGGGGAGACGGTCACCATGACCGTCGAGCTGGGCCGCGACGTCCCCCTGGAGGCGGGCCTCGGCTTCGCCATCCGCGAGGGCGGCCGCACGGTCGGCGCGGGCACGGTGACCGCCGTCCTCGGCTGAGCCCGTGGGCGGTACCCCGCCGTGGTGACGGCGGTCCGGTTGCGTCAGACTGCCGTCACCACCACCAACACCGGCGTGCGCGGACGCGAGGGAAGAGGGGCCGACATGGGCGGCGAAACGGCACTGGTGCTCGGCGGCGGAGGCCTGACCGGCGTCGGCTGGGAGTCCGGGATCCTGTACGGGCTCGCCCGGGCCGGGGTCGACCTGACCACCGCCGACCTGGTCGTCGGCACCTCGGCCGGCTCCGTGGTCGGGGCCCAGCTCACCTCGGGCCTCACCGCCCGCGAGCTGTACGAGCGCCAGCTCGGCGACGCGAGCGGGGAGCGCCCGGCCCGGCTCGGCGCCGGGGTCTTCGCCCGCCACGCCCTCGCGATGGTGCGCTCCCGGGACGCCGCCGCGTACCGCCGCCGCGTCGGCGCCTTCGCCCTGGCCGCGGAGACCGGCGCGGAGGCGGCGCGGCGCGAGGTGCTGGCGGCGCGGCTCGTGTCGCACGACTGGCCCGAGCGCCGGCTCGTCGTCACCGCCGTCGACGCGCTCAGCGGGGCCCCGGCCGACTTCGACCGGGAGAGCGGGGCCGGGCTCGTCGACGCCGTCGCCGCGAGCTGCGCCGTACCGGGCGTCTGGCCGCCGGTGACGGTCGGCGGGCGCCGCTTCATCGACGGCGGGGTCCGCTCGGCGACCAACGCCGACCTCGCGGCCGGATACGCGCGCGTGGTGATCCTCGCGCCGATCGCGCTCGGATCCGCCCTGATCCCCTCGCCCGCCTCCCAGGCGGCCCGGCTGCGGGCGGCCGGCGCCCGGGTGCTGCTGATCACCCCGTCCCCGGGGGCCCGCAAGGCCTTCGGGCGCAACGTCCTGGACCCCGCGCGGCGCGACCCCGCCGCCCGCGCCGGGCTCGCGCAGGCCGCGGAGCACACGGCCGACGCGGCGGCCGTCTGGGCGGCCTGACAATGGTGGGGTGAGCGACGAACAGATCCCGGTGATCCGGGAAGTGGGCCAGGGCACCGCCAAGCTGATGCCGGACGTGGACCGGGAGCGCGCCTGGCTGCTCACCGTGGACGGGGCGCCCCAGTCCTACGTGGACCTCGACGAGCCCGAGCACCTGGAGTTCGAGTACGTACGCCGCCTCGCGCACGTACTGGACTGCGCGGCGGAGCCGGGGGCCGCCCTGGACCTGCTGCACCTGGGCGGCGGCGCGCTCACCCTCCCGCGCTACGCCGCGGCCGTCCGCCCGGGGTCCCGGCAGGACGTGGTCGAGTTCGACGCCGCCCTCGTGGAGCTGGTGGAGCTGCACCTGCCGCTGGCCGCCGGGGCCCGGGTGACGGTGCACGCCGCCGACGCGCGGGCCTGGCTGGAGGCCGCCCCGGAAGCGAGCGCGGACGTGCTGTTCGCCGACGTGTTCGGGGGCTCGCGGGTGCCGGCCCAGCTGACCTCGGTGGAGTACGCGCGGCAGGCGGCGCGGGTGCTGAGGCCCGGCGGGCTGTACGCGGCGAACCTGGCCGACGGGGCGCCGTTCGGCTTCCTCAAGGCCCAGCTGGCCAACTTCGCGGCCGCGTTCGCGGAGCTGGCCCTCGTCGCCGAGCCCGGGGTGCTGCGCGGGCGGCGCTTCGGCAACGCGGTGCTGCTGGCCTCGGACGCCCCGCTGCCGCTGGCCGCGCTGGCCCGGCGGTGCGCCGCCGACGCCTTCCCCGCCCGGGTGGAGTCGGGGGAGGGGCTCGCCCGGTTCATGCGCGGGGCGCGTCCGGTCGCCGACGCGGACGCGGTCTCCTCGCCGGCCCCGCCGGAGGGGGCCTTCAGCCTGGGGTGATCCCGGCGGCCCCGGCGGCCTCCGCCGGGGCCGGGGCCGGGGCGGAGCCCTTCACGGGCGGCGGCTTGCGGGTGATGCGGCGTACCTCCGGGACGAAGAGGACCAGGGCGGTGGCGGCGACCACCAGCGCAGCGCAGCCCCACAGGGCCTGGGTGCGGCCGAAGGCGGTCTCGGCCGGACCGGCCAGGGCGGTGGCGAGCGGCAGCATGGACACCGAGCCGAACCAGTCGTAGGCGGAGACCCGGGAGAACTTCTCCTCGGGGATCTCCTGGTGCATCGTGGTCATCCAGTTCACGCCGAACACCTCGATGGCGGCGCCGCTGAAGAACATCACGGCGCACAGCCCCCAGACGGGCAGCGGCACCGCCAGTCCCGCCGACGGCAGCGCCAGCGGGAACACGCACAGGGTGCCGACCAGCAGCAGCCGGCGCGGCTTCCACACCATCATCAGGACCGCTCCGGCGATGGTGCCCGCGCCGAAGAAGGCCAGGGCCACGCCCCACGGGGCCGGCCCGCCCAGCCGGTCTCGGGCGACGAGGGGCCCGTACACCGCCTCCGCCGCGCCCACGACGGCGACGACCACGGAGAACTGGAGCACGATGCTCCACAGCCAGGGCCGGGTCCGGAACTCCACCCAGCCCTCGCGCAGGTCGGCCAGCAGGCCCCCGCCCGGGGCCCGCCCGGCGGTGTGGCCGACGTCGAGGAAGGCGCGCAGGGCGCCCGCGACCGCGAAGGCCGCCGCGTCCACGGCCAGCACCCAGCCGGGGCCGATCGCGGCGATCAGCGCGCCGCCGAGGGCCGCGCCGCCGATGCCGGCGCCGTTCATGGCCATGCGGAAGAGCGCGAAGGCCCGGTTGGCGTGCTCGCCGGAGACGCTGGACAGGAGCATGCCCTCGGCGGCGGGGTTGAAGAAGGCGGTGCCGGTGCCGCAGAGGGCGGTCAGCAGCATCATCTGCCACAGCTTCGGGTCGCCGGCGAGTACGAGCACGGCGAAGGCCGCCTGCGAGACGCAGTTGAGGGCGTTGGCCGCGACCATCACGTGGTGCCGTGGCAGCCGGTCGGCGAGCGCCCCGCCGACGAGCAGGAAGAGGACGAGGGGCAGCGTACGGGCGGCGGCGACGAGGCCGACGTCGGCGCCGCTGCCGCCCGCTTCGAGCACGGCGAAGGAGGCCGCGATGAGCGCCCCGTGGCTGCCGAGGTTGGTGACGACCGCGGCGCCCGTCAGGAGGCTGTAGTTGCGTCCCGCCCAGGCGGGCCGGCGGCGGGGGGTCCGGAGGACGGTGCGGGGGCTCACCCCGGGACTATCCCCTGCCCCGGGCCGAGAATCCAAACGAAATAACGGAAAACGGATGATCGGCCCGGGGATCGTGCGGGGTGGGTGCCTCGGAGGGCCGGGGTCAGCCGCCGCTGAGGCGGACCGAGCTGAGGATCTTCTCGTAGGTGGCCTGGTCGACCTCGCCCGGGACGCCGGCGGCGCCGTAGAGGACCCAGCTGGCGAAGTCGCCCTTGGCGTTCTTGAAGCTGAACGCGATGCTCTTGCCGTCAGAGGAGCACTTGTTCTCCTTGGGGACGTTGCTCACGGTCGCCGTCGCGACGTGCCCCTTGAGACCGGAGAGGGTGGTGTACTCCTTGGTCTCGGAGATCTTGACGTTCTCCTTCGGCAGCTTCTGCGAGTAGCCCGCGTACACCCAGGTGCCGGCCTCGTTGCGGGCGGCGTCGGCGGTGTCCTTGGCGCCCTGGCCGCCCTTGGTGCCGGTACCGGCCAGGGAGGTGGTCTCTTCGCGCCCGTCCTTGTTGGAGTCCACCTTGCACCAGTCCTCCTTGAAATAGGCGGGTGCGGAGAACGTGACGAGCGGGGAGCCGTCCTTCTTGGTGTCGTCCTCGAAGCCGGCGATCACGCCGGAGCCCAGTGCGTTCCACTCCGGCGGGATGTCGAAGGCGGTGCCGTGCTTCGGGTTGATGACCACCTTCCAGCCCGGGATCACCGGCTTGACGTCGCCGCCCGCGCGCGGGTTGGCGCCGCTCGGGGCCGGGGGCGCGACAGGGGCGACGGGCGCGGAGGAGGAGGCGGCCGGCTTGTCGTCGGCCTCGTTGGTGCCCTTGTCGTCCCGGGTCAGTACGAAGGCGGCGGTGGCGGCCGCCGTCACGACGACCGCGGAGGCCGCGACGATGGCCACGGTCCGGGTGGAGAAGGGGCTCCCGCCGGACGGCTGCGCCGGGGGCTGCTGCTGGGGGGCGTTGCCCCACGGCTGGACCGGGGGCGGGGTCTGGTAGCCCGCCTGCGGGTATCCGTAGCCGGGCTGCTGCTCACCGAATCCCGGCTGGGGCTGCTGCTGGTACGGGTTCGGCTGTCCCGGCTGCTGCTGGTACGGGTTCTGATGCGCGTCCTGGGGGTTCTGCTCGCCCCCGGGCGGCTGCTGCTGTCCTGGCCACATGGCCGGTAACCATAGTGGGAGAGGCCGACAGGAGCCACGTCCGCCCCCTGTTCGACTCTGGCCAACGGCATCTACTCGTGGGTAACATCGCGTCTCATGAGCGCAGAACAGATGAACGTGGGCGAACTGCTCGCCCAGACGGTGCCGATGGCCCGCACCCTGAACCTGGAATTCCTGGAGACCACCCCGGAGCGCGCCGTCGTCCGGCTGCCGGACCAGCCCGACTTCCACAACCACGTCGGCGGCCCGCACGCCGGTGCCATGTTCACCCTGGCCGAGTCCGCGAGCGGCGCCATCGTCCTGGCCGCCTTCGGCGACCAGCTCTCGCGCGCCGTGCCGCTGGCCGTCAAGGCCGAGATCGGCTACAAGAAGCTCGCCAAGGGCGTCGTCACCGCCACCGCCACCCTCGGCCGCCCGGCCGCCGACGTCGTGGCCGAGCTCGACGCGGGCGGCCGTCCCGAGTTCCCCGTCACCATCGCCATCCAGCGCGAGGACGAGGCCGTCACCGGCGAGATGACCGTGGTCTGGACGCTGCGCCCGAACGCTTAGGGCACCCGCGCGGCGCGTCACGCCGCGAAGAGGACGCGGGAGCGGCACAGTGGGGGCGGGAGCGGTCCGGCGCGGGCCGCTCCCGCCGTGCTGTCCGGAGCCGGTCCGGGGGAGTCGCCGGAACCCGGCGTGTTCGCCGGTCGTTCGTCCCGAGAACGCCCGCTATGACGAAGGGCGTGGCGGGGAGCGGATAGGCTGCCCGTTCGGCGTGTCTCGGGGGCGCGCCGGAGGCGACGAGGGAGGACATACCGGTGCACATCCAGGAATGGCTGGAGGAAATCCCGGCGATCAGTGTCTATCTCCTGGTGGGACTGGTCATCGGGCTGGAGAGCCTGGGCATCCCGCTGCCGGGTGAGATCATCCTCGTCAGCTCGGCCCTGCTCGCCTCGCAGCACGGGCAGATCGACCCGGTGGTCCTCGGCCTGTGCGCGATCGCGGGCGCCATCATCGGCGACTCCATCGGGTACGCCATCGGCCGCCGCGGCGGCAAACCGCTGCTGGAGAAGCTCGGCAGGCGGTTCCCCAAGCACTTCGGGCCCGACCAGGTGGCCATGGCCGAGCGCTCCTTCGACCGCTGGGGCATGTGGGCCGTTTTCTTCGGGCGCTTCGTCGCGCTCCTGCGCATCTTCGCCGGCCCGCTGGCCGGCGTACTGCGGATGCCGTACTGGCGCTTCCTCGTCGCCAACGTCCTCGGCGGCATCCTCTGGGCCGGCGGCACCACCGCCGTCATCTACTACGTCGGCATCGTCGCCGAGCCCTGGCTGAAGCGGTTCTCCTGGCTGGCCCTGGTCGTGGCCCTGCTGATCGGGCTCACCGTGACCCTGGTCCTGCGCAGCCGCATGAAGAAGGCGGCCGCCGAGGCCCGCGCGGCGGAGCCGTCGCCGGAGCGGGCCGCCGCCCCGGCGGGCGCCTCGGACTGACGCCGAGGCCCCCGGCCGGCCGGGCAGCCGGGCGGGCGGTCAGGCGCCGGGGGCCACCGAGGCGCGGTGCTGCTCCGCCAGTTCCGTGTATATTGCGGCGTTCACCCTGACCCCCTCGCGCTCCTCCTCGGTGAGCTCCCGCCGCACCTTGGCGGGCACGCCCGCCACCAGGGAGCCGGGCGGGACCACCATGCCCTGCGGCACCAGGGCCTGCGCGGCCACCAGCGAACCGGCGCCGATCACAGCGCCGTTCAGCACGGTCGCGCCCATCCCGATCAGGCAGTCGTCCTCCACCGTGCAGCCGTGCACGACCGCGTTGTGCCCGATGGAGACGCGCTCGCCGATGGAGACCGGGAAGCCGGGGTCCACGTGGACCGTGCAGTTGTCCTGCACGTTGCTGTCGGCGCCCAGCGTGATGGGGCCGCAGTCGCCGCGCAGCACCGCCGAGTACCAGATGCTCGCGCCGGCGCCGAGCGTGACGTCGCCGACGACCACGGAAGTCGGGGCGGTGAAGGCCGTCGGGTCCACCGACGGCTTCCGGTCGCCGACGCCCGCGATGAGAGCCCCCTGGTGCGCCTGGTCCGCCTGATACGTCATGGTCACTTCCCTCATGTGCCTCATGTGATTCCGGTTGATTCCGGATGCCGCGCCAACTGCACCGTAGGGCACGTGGCGCCGCCGCCCCGCGATGGGGTGAAGATCACAGGGGCGGGGTCCCGACGTCCGGCGCGGGCCGCACTACCGTGGCCGGGTGCCGAAGAACCAGAACACGTTCTCATCCCTGGCGGCCCTGCGCGGCCGGATCGCCAGCCGCGCGGTGCACGCCGGCTGGCGCTGGATGCAGCAGGCCGGGGCGGTCACCGCGCAGCACCCGGGCCGGCTGCGCTTCGGCGCGATCGGCGAGGGCACCCGGCTCGCCTTCCCCCAGGGGACCGTCTTCGGCGAGCGCTGGATCCGGCTCGGCGGGCACTGCATCATCGCCGAGCAGGTCACCCTGACGGCCGGGATGATGCCCGACCTCGACCTCGGCGCGGAACCGGTGCTGGTGCTGGGCAACGGGGTGGTCCTCGGCCGCGGCAGCCACGTCATCGCCGACGCCCGGATCACCATCGGCGACGACACCTTCTGCGGGCCGGGGGTGTACATCACCTCCACCAACCACAGCTACGACGACCCGCACGAGCCCGTCGGACGGCAGTGGCCCCGCAGTGCCCCGGTGGAGATCGGGCCGGGCTGCTGGCTGGGTACGGGGGCGGTGATCCTGCCCGGCGCGAAGCTGGGCCGCAACGTGGTCGTGGCCGCGGGGGCCGTCGTACGGGGTGAGGTGCCCGACCACGCCGTGGTGGCCGGCGCCCCGGCCCGCATCGTGCGGCGGTGGGAGCCGGAGACCGGCTGGCAGCCGCCGCTGCGCACTCCCGCGCCGGTGCCGATACCCGACGGGATGACGCCCGAGCAGTTGCGCGGGCTGGCCCTGCTGGCGGAGGCCGAGCAGGCCTGAGCCCCTCGGTCGGCGCCGGTCCCAGGCGGCGGCGGTCTCAGCCGGTGCCGGTCCCAGCCGGCGGCGGTCTCAGCCGGCGGCGAGGAGGACCGTACCCGCCAGGGCCAGGCCCGCGCCCGCCGCCTGGACGCTGCGCAGCCGTTCCTTGAGCACGGCGAAGGCGGCGAACGCGGTCACCACCGGGTAGAGCGAGGAGATCACGGCGGCCACGGTGACGGGGCCGCTCTGGGCGGCGAGGGAGTAGGTGCCGTTGGCCGCGACGTCGGCGAGGCCGACGAAGGCCAGGGCGGGCAGCATGCCCCACAGCACGCGCGGGCCGGTGCCCTGCGGCAGCGCCGGGACGCCGCGCCGGGTCTGGGCGAGCAGGGCGACGCCGCCGACGGCGACGTTCGTGACCCGCTGGACGAACAGGGCGAGGAACAGCCCGGTCACGGTGGTGGAGGCCTCGGCGATCAGGGCCATGACCGCGCCGAAGCCGAAGGCCGCGACGAGGGTCAGTACCACCGCCCGCCGCTGCACGGGGGCGCCGCGCAGCTCGGGTCCGCCGGCCAGGATGATGCCGACGACGGCCACGGCGATGCCCGCGAACTGGCCCGGGCCCGGTCGCTCGCCCACGGCGAGTCCCACCCCGACCGGCACGACCACGCCGAGGGAGCCGAGCGGGGAGACCACGCCCATCGGCCCCAGGGCCAGGGCCTTGTAGAAGGCGAGCATGGCGGCCGGTCCCACCAGGCCCGCGCCCACCGCGAACCACAGCTGCGGCCCCGCCTCGCTCCAGGCCCCGGTGCCGAGCACGACTGCGCCGAGCACGACGACCGCGGTGAGCTGCGAGACCACCAGCACCGTGAGCGCCGGTATCCGACGGGTCAGCAGCCCCCCGCCGAAGTCGGCGAGGCCCCACAGGACGGCTGTGGCCAGGGCGAAGAGGGAGGTCATGGCAGGGTCCTCGCAGTACAGTGCGGTGAACGGTGGAGTGCAGCATCGAATACACCGCAGGTTAGTTCAGTCTGTTGGACTGTGTCATCCAAAATATTGGACGGAATGGTGTCGGACCTCGAACAGCTCACCCAGGCGCTCGCCCGCAACCTCAAGCGGTGGCGCGGCGAACGCGGCTTCACGCTGGACGCGCTGGCCGCCCGCGCGGGCGTCAGCCGCGGCATGATCATCCAGATCGAGCAGGCCCGTACGAACCCCAGCGTGGGCACCACGGTCAAACTGGCCGACGCCCTCGGGGTCAGCATCACCACCCTCCTGGACCACGACCGGGGACCGCGGGCCCGCGTGGTGATGCCGGGGCAGGGGGTGCGGATGTGGTCGAGCGGGGAGGGCAGCGAGGCGCACATGCTGCTCGGCGACGACCGCCGCGGGCCCGTGGAGATGTGGACCTACCGCCTGGAGGCCGGAGACGGCACGGCCTCCGACCCGCACCCGGCCGGAACCTTCGAGATGCTGCACGTGACGGCCGGGGAATTGACCCTCGACCTCGCCGACGATCAGTACGTGGTCCCGGCCGGCGGCGCCGTCTCCTTCGAGGCGGACCTCCCGCACGCCTACCGCAACGAGGGCACCGTCCCGATGGTGATGACCATGGCGGTCTCCATCCCGCCGGTCCAGGGGACCGGCGCCCGTTAGGGGGCTACAGGGCGGGGATCTCGATGGCGGGGCAGCGGTCCATCACCATCTCCACCCCCGCCTCACGGGTCCGTGCGAAGGCGGCCTCGTCGACCACGTCGAGCTGGAACCAGACGGCCCCGGCACCGGCGGCGACCGCTTCGTCGGCGACCCGGCCGGCCAGCGCGCTGTTCACGAAGACGTCCACCACGTCGACCTTGAACGGGATCGCCTCCAGCGACGGGTACCCCTGCTCGCCGTGCACCGTCTCCGCCTTCGGATGCACCGGCACCACGCGCTTGCCGTACCGCTGGAGCACCTTTGCCACCCCGTAGGCGGCCCGGTCCTCGTTGTTCGACAGGCCCACCACGGCCCAGGTGTCACCGAGCTCGGTGAGGATCTTGCGGATGGTCGCCTGGTCGCCGTACACGTGCGCCGCCTCCTGCCGGGGTCGTCCGGCGGGACCGTTCCGCCGGATCGTTCGGCAGGATCAACGGCGCGGACACCCGTCCGATTCCCCGTAGGGTGGAGCGGTGAAGGCAGACCAGTACGTGACCGTGGCCCGTGAGGGGATGCACGAGGCGGAGATCAACCGCTCGCGGTTCCTGTGTTCGATCGCGCCCGCCGCGACCGAGCAGGAGGCGCAGGAGTTCATCGCGCGCGTCCGCAAGGAGCACCCCGCCGCCACGCACAACTGCTACGCCTACGTGATCGGCGCCGACGCCTCCGTCCAGAAGGCCAGCGACGACGGCGAGCCCGGCGGGACCGCCGGGGTGCCCATGCTGCAGATGCTGACCCGGCGGGACATCCGGTACGCGGTCGCCGTCGTCACCCGCTACTACGGCGGCGTGAAGCTGGGCGCCGGCGGGCTCATCCGGGCCTACGGCGGCGTCGTCGGCGAGGCGCTCGACGTGCTCGGGACCGTCACCCGCCACCGGTACCGGCTGGCCACCGTCACCGTCGACCACCAGCGGGCCGGCAAGACCCAGAACGACCTGCGCTCCACCGGCCGCGCCGTGCTGGACGTGCGCTACGGGGAGGCCGTCTCCATCGAGATCGGCCTCCCCGAGGCGGACGTCGAGGCCTTCCGGGCCTGGCTCGCCGACGCCACCGCCGGGACCGCCGGCTTCGAACTCGGCGGCGAGGCCTACGGCGACGGCTGAGCCCCGCGCCCGCCGAGCAGCCGGCCGGCGTTGCGCAGGGTGTGGCGGGCGACCGCCTCGCCGAGCCGGACGCCCGCCTCGTCGGCGGTACGGGTGTGGATCCCGGACCAGACCCGCGCGTCCACGTTGTCCCGGGTGAGCCCGCTCCACGCGGTGTAGGTGCGGCGCACCCCCGGCGCGGTCGGGCTGGTGATCTCGAAGGGCGCCGTCACCGGCCCCACGAGCGCGTCCAGCACGGTCTGCGCCGCGCCGGCGTACGTGGTGTGGCCGCTGGGGTAGTCCGGGTGGGCCGGCGTCTGGTGCAGGGGCCGCCAGGCCGGGTCGGGGTCGATCGCCCCGGTCCGGATCGCCGTCACCGGGCGCCAGCGGAGGTACGTGTACTTGCCGTCGCTGGTCGCGATCTGCGTGTCGACCGAAGCCGCGTGGAAGAGCGCGACCAGCGACGCCCGGTCGGCGGCCGAGCCGTGCGAGCGGGCCACGGCCACCCGCAGCGGCTCGGTGAACAGGGTGAGCGAGCCCCCGTACCAGAAGGTGGCCGTCTCGGTCTGGTGCGGCGTGCGCACCGTGCTGTCGGCCGAGCCGTACGCCCGCACCTCCGCGAGGTCGTCCCGGTAGCGGTGGGAGTCCAGCGCCGGCGGCGGCCCCGGCCGGAACTGGTCGGCGCGCTCCAGCAGGAAGGGCCGGGCGAGGCGGGTGCCGTACTGCGCGGCCGGCGCGTAGCCGTCCGGGGTGGGCCGCCACACGCCGGGAGCGGCGCCCGGCACGCTGAAGGGGGCGTTGGACGAGGCCGGGTCGAGGCCGTCCCCGGCACGGGCGGCGAGCACCGCCGCGGCCTGCCGCGCACCGGCGGCCACGCCCCGGTCCTCGGCGGTCCCGTCCGGGATCCCGCCGAGGGTGGCGGCGAGTGCCGCGTCGAGGTCGGCCCTGCGGGACGGGGCGAGCGCGACCAGCGCGTCGTGCACGGCGGAGGCGACGGCCGCGTCCTGGAACCGGCTCCGGCCGGGCCCGCCGGGGGCCTCGCGGGCGGCGCGGGCGGCGGCGATCCAGCCGATCGCCCAGGTGCGGCTGTTGGTGATCTGGGTCGGGGCGGCCGCGGCGGCGACCGTCCGGGAGGTGGTGTCGTACCAGTCGAGCACCACCGGGCCGGCGGCCGGGGCGGCGGCCGAGGGCGCCGCGGCCGAGGGCACGGCGGCGGTGAGCGCGAGCAGCGCGGCGGAGCCGGCGGCGAGCAGCGCGGGACGGATGCGCGGGGGTCCGGAGAGCGGCATGCCGCGAAGCCAACCAGCGGGCCCCGGGGCCTACAAGTGCCCAAAGCCGCCAACGGAGTTCGGCCACGGAGGTTTCGCACCGCCGCCACGGTCCCGCAACACACGGCCCCGTCCTTGCCCGGGAGGTCGTGCCCGGGAGCGGGCGGAATTCCCGGTCGGGCCGGGGCGCGCCCGCGTACGGGTTAGCCTGGATGGTCGGTGCGGAGCCAGAGGAGAGCAAGCGTGCGGGTCGGAGCGGTCGAGTGAAGTTCCTGCACACCTCCGACTGGCACCTCGGCCGCTCCTTCCACCGCGTGAACATGCTCGGAGCCCAGGCCGCCTTCGTCGACCACCTCGTCGAAGCCGTCCGGGAGCACGAGGTCGACGCCGTCCTCGTCGCAGGCGACGTCTACGACCGGGCCGTACCCCCGCTGCCCGCCGTCGAGCTCTACGACCGGGCCCTGCACCGGCTCGCCGACCTCGGGGTCCCGACCGTGATGATCTCCGGGAACCACGACTCGGCCCGCCGCCTCGGCGTCGGCGCCGGGCTGATCGGCCGGGCCGGGATCCACCTCAGGACCGACCCCGCCGGCTGCGCCGACCCCGTGGTGCTGGCCGACGTACACGGTGACGTGGCCTTCTACGGGCTGCCGTACCTGGAACCGGCACTGGTCAAGGACACCTTCGCCGCCGAGAAGGTCAGCCACGAGGCGGTGCTGGGCGCGGCCATGGACCGGATCCGGGCCGACCTGGCCGGCCGGGTCCCCGGCACCCGCTCCGTCGTCCTCGCCCACGCCTTCGTCACCGGCGGGCAGGCCAGCGACAGCGAACGCGACATCGCCGTCGGAGGGGTCGAGGCCGTACCCGCCTCGGTCTTCGACGGGGTCGACTACGCGGCCCTCGGCCACCTCCACGGCTGCCAGACGATCAACGAACGGGTCCGCTACTCCGGTTCCCCGCTCGCCTACTCCTTCTCCGAGGCCGCCCACCGCAAGACCATGTGGCTGGTCGACCTCGGCCCGGCCGGGGAGATCACCGCCGAGCGGATCGACACCCCCGTGCCCCGCCCGCTCGCCCGGCTGCGCGGACGGCTGGAGGACCTCCTCGACGACCCCGCGCACACCGCGTACGAGGACTCCTGGATCGAGGCCACCCTCACCGACCCCGCCCGCCCCGAGGACCCCATGGCCCGCCTCGCCGCCCGCTTCCCGCACACCCTCAGCCTCGCCTTCGACCCCGAGGGCCGCGAGGAGGACGGCGCGGCCTCCTACGCCCAGCGCCTCAAGGGCCGCAGCGACCAGGAGATCGCCGAGGACTTCGTCGCCCACGTACGCGGCGGCGGCACGGCCGACGAGGCCGAGCGGGCCGTGCTGCGCGGCGCCTTCGAGGCCGTACGGGCCGACGACGGCCGCCAGGAGGCCGGCCGATGAGGCTGCACCGGCTCCAGGTCACCGCCTTCGGACCCTTCGCCGAACCCCAGACGATCGACTTCGACGCCCTCTCCGGCGCCGGGATCTTCCTGCTGCACGGCCCCACCGGCGCCGGCAAGACCTCCGTCCTCGACGCCGTCTGCTACGCCCTCTACGGATCCGTCCCCGGCTCCCGCCAGGCCCCCGGCACCACCCTGCGCAGCGACCACGCCGCCCCCGACACCCCCACCGAGGTCACCCTCGAACTCACCGCGGGCGGACGCCGCCTGGAGATCACCCGGCGCCCCGAACAGGACCGCCCCAAGAAGCGCGGCACCGGCACCACCAAGGACAAGGCCCAGTCCTGGCTCCGCGAGCACACCGGCGACGGCTGGACCGCCCTCAGCCGCTCCCACCAGGAGATCGGCGAGGAGGTGGAGCAACTCCTCGGGATGAGCCGGGAGCAGTTCTGCCAGGTCGTCCTCCTGCCCCAGGGGGAGTTCGCCCAGTTCCTGCGGGCCGGCGCCGAAGCCCGCGGCCGGCTCCTCGGCCGGCTCTTCGACACCCGCCGCTTCGCCGCCGTCGAGACCCTGCTCGCCGAACGCCGCCGCGCCGCCGAGGCCAAGGTGCGGGCCGGCGACGAGAAGGTGCTCGCCGCCGCCCAGCGGCTCGCGCAGGCCGCCGGACACAGCGCCGACCTGCGGGCCTGGCCGCTGCCCGGCCACCAGCCCGGCGACCCCGGCCTCGCCGAGGCCGTCCGCGCCTGGGCTGCCGTCGCCCGCTGCTCCGCCCGGGAGCGGCTCACCGTCGCGGAGTACGCGCTCGCCGCCGTCGAGGGACGCCACGCCGCCGCCCGGCGCGACGCCGAGGAGGCGCGGGAACTGCACCGGCTCCAGCACCGCCACGCCGAGACCGCCCGCCGGGCGGACCTGCTGGCGCAGGCCGCGCCGGAGCGCGAGCGGGTACGGGAACTGCTGGACCGGGCCCGCCGGGGCGCCCTCGTGGCCCCCGCCCTGGAACTGCGCGGGGCCGCGGCCGCCGCCCACCTCACCGCCGCGCACGCCGAGACCCTGGCCCGGGCGGAGCTGCCCCCCGCCCTCGCCGGAGCCGGCACCGAGCAGCTCGCCGCCGTCGAGCAGCGCCTGCGCGAGGACCTCGGCGCGGCCGGCGCCGCCCAGCGCGCGGAACAGCGCAGCGCCGAGATCGGCCGGGAGCGCGCCACGCTGGAGCGGGAGTCCCGGGACGCCGACGAGCGGTACCAGGAGTCCGCCGAGTGGCTCGCCCGCTGGGAGGCCACCCGGGCCGCCCTCCAGGAGAAGGTCGACTCCGCGCAGCAGGCCCTCACCCTCGCCGAGCAGCTGGCGGGGCGGCTGGAGCCCGCCCGGATGCAGCTGACCGCCGCCCGGCGCCGCGACTCCCTCGCCGCCGACGCCGAAGCCGCCGCGGGCGAACTGCTGCGGGCGCGCGAGGAGTCGTCCGCCGCCCGGGAGACCTGGCTGGAGCTGAAGGAGGCCCGGCTGCGGGGCATCGCCGCCGAGCTGGCCGCCGCCCTGACCGCCGGGGAGCCCTGCACGGTGTGCGGGTCCGCCGAGCACCCCGAACCGGCCCGCCCCGCCCCCGGGCACGTCGACCGTGCCGCCGAGGACGCCGCCCACGCCCGCTTCGAGCAGGCCGAGGACCGCAGGGCCGCCGTCGAGCGGCGGCTCGCCGCCCTCCGGGAGGCCGAGGCCGAGGCGGCCTCCGCCGCCGGGGACGCCACCACCGCCGAACTCCTCGACCTCACCGCCGACCTGAGCGCCCGCCACGCCGCCGCCCACGCGGACGCCGCCGCGCTCCACACCGCCCGCGAGCGGCTCGCCCGCGCCGAGCGGGAGCACCGGGCACGCAGCTCCGACCGGCTCGAAGCCGAGCGCCGCGCGGCCGCCCGGGCCTCCCGGCGCGAGGCCCTCGACGAGGAGCAGGCCTCCCTCGAAGCCGAACTGGTCCTCGTCCGCGCCGACTCGCCCAGCGTCGCCGCCCGCGCCCGCACCCTCGAGGACCGGATCCGGATGGTGACCACGGCCGCCGCCGCGCTGCGCCGGGCCGAGACCACCGCCGCCCGGCTGAAGGAGGCCGACGACCAGCTCGCCGACGCCGCCTTCAAGGCCGGGTTCGACACCACCGAGCAGGCCGCCGACGCCGTGCTCCCCGAGTACGAACGCACCGCCCTCCAGCACCGCCTCGACGCCTGGCAGGCCGAGGAGGCGATGCTGGCCGACCGGCAGGCCGAGCTCGACACCGCCGCCGCGGCCGCCCTGCCCCCCGCCGAGCCGGCCGCCGCCGCTGCCGCCGAGGAGCGGGCCGCCGCACGGCTGCGCTCCGCCGCCTCGGCGGCCGACGCCGCCCGGGTGCGGTGCGGCGAGCTGGACCGCCTCTCCCGCCAGGCGGAGCAGGAGCTGCGCGCCCTGGGCCCGCTGCGCGAGGCGTACGAACGGGTGGCGCGGCTGGCCGGCCTCACCGCGGGCACCTCCGCCGACAACGAGCGCAAGATGCGCCTGGAGGCGTACGTGCTGGCCGCGCGGCTGGAGCAGGTCGCCGCCGCCGCGACCGTACGGCTGCTGCGCATGTCCGGCGGCCGCTACACCCTCGTCCACTCCGACGCCCGGGCCGGCGGACGCGGACGCTCCGGCCTCGGGCTGCACGTGCTGGACGCCTGGACCGGCAGCGAGCGGGACACCGCCACCCTCTCGGGCGGCGAGACCTTCTTCGCCTCCCTCGCCCTCGCCCTGGGCCTGGCCGATGTGGTCACCGACGAGGCTGGCGGCATGCGCCTGGACACCCTCTTCATCGACGAGGGCTTCGGCAGCCTCGACGATCAGGCGCTGGACGAGGTGCTCGACGTACTGGACTCGCTGCGCGAGCGGGACCGCAGCGTCGGCATCGTCAGCCACGTCGGCGACCTGCGCACCCGGGTCCAGGCGCAGCTGGAGATCGTCAAACAGCGCGGCGGCTCCGTGGTGCGCCACCGCACGGCGGGAGTCACGGACTGAGCGGGCGCCGGGCGAGCGGGGACGAGTAGACGATGCTGGTGGTCACCAGGCCCAGCCCGGCGATCCGGCCCGTGACCTCCTCCAGGTGGGCCATCGAGCGGGCGGCCACCTTGAGGACGAAGCAGTCGTCCCCGGTCACGTGGTGGGCCTCCAGGATCTCGGACGTCGCCTCCAGGAAGTCGTGGAACGGCTTGTAGTTGCCGTGCGGATAGCGCAGCCGCACCAGCGCCAGGATGGCCTTGCCCAGCTTCTCGTGGTCGACCACCGCGGTGTAGCCGGTGATGATCCCGGCCTCCTCCAGCCGCCGGACCCGCTCGGTGACGGCGCTCGCGGACATGGACACGGTGCGGGCGAGCTCGGTGAAACTGGCGCGGCCGTCCTGCTGGAGGGCCGCGAGGATCCGCCAGTCGGTGGCGTCGGGGGAATAACCGGTCATAGTGGAGGTCTAGCAGGGGAATCCCCGGGTGAACAAGGGAAAGGCCGGGGAAAACCACTTCTCGCCTTGATCGTCGGCTCGTAGATTTTGAGCCATGACGACGACGCAGAACCAGAACAGCACCCCCGCCGCCGCCAATCCCGTGCTCCGGGTCCCCCCGGCGAGCCCGGCCGCCGCGGCCGCCTACTTCGCCGCGAGCCTGGCCTTCCACGCGGACGTGTCGGACGTCGCCGCCGCCTTCAAGGCCCACCGCGAGCAGGGCGCCGACCTCGGCTTCCAGCTGATCGACTCCCGCTCCACCCCCTCCTGGGACCAGGCCCACGTGCCCGGCGCGATCCACCTGCCCACCGCGCTGATCCCCGAGCAGGCCGAGAAGCTCCTCGACAAGAACGTCCCCGTGGTCACCTACTGCTGGGGCCCCGGCTGCAACGGCGGCACCCGCTCCGCCCTCGCCCTGGCCGAACTCGGCTTCCAGGTCAAGGAGATGCTCGGCGGCATCGAGTACTGGATCCGCGAGGGCTTCGAGGTCGAGACCTGGCAGGGCGCCCAGCAGCGCGCCGAGGCCGACCCGCTGACCGCCCCCACCGACTCGGACGACTGCGGCTGCTGAACCGCCGCCCGCACGACGGCCGCCCGTACCCCGCGGAGGGGGAGCGGGCGGCCGTCCGCGCGTGCGGTGGGGATCAGAGCCGCGACAGCTCGTCCACCAGGTCGTCCAGCCCCAGCGAACCCTGGGACAGCGCCGCCATGTGCCACTTCTTGAGGTCGAAGGAATCGCCGTGCGCGGCACGGGCGTTGTCCCGCCCCAGCAGCCAGGCGCGCTCGCCCAGCTTGTAGCCGACGGCCTGCCCGGGCATCGACAGGTAGCGGGTCAGCTCGCTCTCGACGAAGTCCGCCGGCCGGCCGCTGTGCAGGCCGAAGAACTCCTGCGCCAGGTCCACCGTCCAGCGCTCGCCCGGGTGGAACGGCGAGTCCGCCGGGATCTCCAGCCCCAGGTGCATGCCGATGTCCACGATCACGCGCGTGGCGCGCATCATCTGGCAGTCCAGGTAACCCAGCCGCTGCTCGGCGTCCTTGAGGTAGCCGAGCTCGTCCATCAGCCGCTCCGCGTACAGCGCCCAGCCCTCGGCGTTGGCGCTGACGAGCCCGACGGTCGCCTGGTAGCGGGAGAGCTGGTCGGCGACGTGCGTCCACTGCGCGAGCTGGAGGTGGTGGCCCGGAACGCCCTCGTGGTACCAGGTGGAGACCAGGTCGTACACCGGGAAGCGGGTCTGGCCCATCGTCGGCAGCCAGGTGCGGCCCGGCCGGGAGAAGTCCTCGGAGGGGTTGGTGTAGTACGGGGCCGCGGCGCCGCCCGGCGGGGCGATCATCGACTCGACCCGCTTGACCCGCTCGGCGAGTTCGAAGTGGGTGCCGTCGAGGTTCTCGATGGCCTCGTCCATCAGGCCCTGCAGCCAGTCGCGGACCTCGTCGACGCCCTCGATGTGGGTGCCGTGCTCGTCCAGGTGGCGCAGGGCGTCCCACGGGTTCGGCTCGCCCGGCAGGATCTTGGCCGCCTCGGACTTCATCTCGGCGAGCAGCCGGTGGTACTCGGACCAGCCGTAGGCGTACGCCTCGTCCAGGTCCAGGTCCGTGCCGTTGAAGTAGCGCGACCAGCGGGCGTAGCGCTCGCGGCCCACCGGGTCCGGCGCGTCCGCGACGGCCGGCGCGTACACGTCGCGCATCCAGTCGCGCAGTTCGGCCACGGCGGCCGTCGCCGCGGCCGCCGCCGCGTCCAGTTCCGCGCGCAGGGACTCGGGTCCGGCGGAGGCGAACTCGCCGAAGAAGTCGCGGGAGCCGTCGCCGTCCTGGCCGGCCCAGGTGGTGAGCTGCTCGACGAAGGTGGCGGCCGGGCGCGGGCTGCCGTGCAGGCCGCGGTCCAGGCCGAGGGCGAGGCTCTCGCGGTAGCCGGCGAAGCAGGCCGGTACGGCGCGCAGCCGTTCGGCGATCGCGGCCCACTCCTCCTCCGTGTCGGCGGGGGTGAGGGTGAACACCTCGCGGACGGCGTGCGCGGGGGAGTGGATGTTGCTGACGGCCCGCAGGTCCTCGTCGGCCTCGTACACCGCGAGTTCGGCGTTCAGCCGCTCGCGCAGCAGCCGGGCGCAGCGGCGCTCGGCGTCCGTGCCGGCGCCGGGCAGCCGCTCGGCGGCGTCCAGCCGGGCGAGGGTGGTGCGCAGCAGTCCGCCGAGCGCGGCGCGGCCGGCGGGGGAGTAGTCGGGCAGCCGGCCGGAGCTGGCGGCGACGCCGAGGTAGGTGCCCTGGATCGGGTCGAGTGCGATGAGGTCGTCGACGTAGGCGTCGGCGACCTGGCGGGGCAGACGCGCTGCGCTGTCGGTGTGGAGGGTGTCTGACATGCGGCCATCTTCGTACGCGGAAGGCGCCCCCGTCATCACCATGACCGCTCAGCCTCCTGACGGATGGGCTGAGCGGCCGGAGGCGGAGGACCTGCGGTCAGCGCCCGGGGTGCTGCCGGGTTCCGTACGGCGTGTGCGCGCGCGGGAGTTCGTAGGGCAGGCGCGAGACGACCGGGGTCGCGTCGAGGCGGGCGGTGATCACCAGGGTGCCCTCCTCGATCTGGTAGTCGAGGGGGAGGCCGAGGCCGCGCATGGCGGCGACCATCCCGGTGTTGGAGGCCTGCGTGACGGCGTACACGCTGTCGCACCCGGCCTCGACGGCCATCGCGATGAGGCGGCGCAGCAGCTGCGAACCGATGCCGCGGCGCTGCCAGTCGTCCTCGATGAGCAGTGCCACCTCGGTCTCGTCGCCGTCCCACAGCAGGTGGCCGAGGGCGACGAGCTTGCCGGAGGCGGTGGTGGCGGCGAGGGTGCGGCCGAAGCGGGGGCTCAGGAGGTGGCCGAGGTAGCGGTCGGCGTCGGCGACCGGGCCGTGGTAGCGCAGGCCGAGGGTGCGCTCGCTGCACCGCTCGTGCATGGAGCGGGCGGCCGCCAGGTCGGAGACGTCGGCGCGGCGCACGGTGATCTCGTTGCCCTCGGGCAGGGTGAGCACGTCCTGGCTCCGGGGCATCCGGTGCCCGAGGCGGGCGTCGAGCTCGACGAGGGCGCGGGCGCGGGCGAACTCGGTCGGGGTGAACGGCAGGTAGGGCCGCTCCACGGTGATCGCGCCGCCCGAGGGGTCGCGCAGCCGCATCACCGTGGCCTCCAGGACGCCCTCGACGGGGGCGTCGGCGCCCGCGTTGGGACGGCCCGAGAGGGTGGTGGCGGGGATCGACTGGATGGTGCAGCGGCCGAGCAGCTGGCGCAGCGCGAGCGGGAGTTCGGCGGCGTCCAGGGCGGTGCGGGTGGCCAGGCCCAGGACCCTGGTGGGGGCGTCCACCAGGTCGTGGGCGTCGGCGCGCTCGATCCAGGTGCTGCGGCCTCCGGCCTGGGCGACGGCGCGGGTCAGGGCGGGGGCCGCCAGCTCGCGCGGGGTGCGCAGCAGGAACTCGTCTACCGTGCCGCCCTCGGGGAGGGGGTGCGTCTGCAGGGTGAGGATGTCGACGCCTTCGCGGGCGAGCGCGGTGCACAGCGCGGCGAGGCTGCCGGGCTCGTCCTGCACGGTCGTCCGCATCCGCCAGAGCGCGGGGTTCGCGGGCGCGGTCCCGGGGGCGGCGGCGCCGCCCGGATCGGAGGGGGCCTTGGCCACCGGGGGCGGCGCATGGCTGTGCCGGCGCGCCCACCAGGTGTGGAAGGCCGCCGTGACCAGGAGCGCCACGGCCGAGGCGACCAGCAGGACCGGGCCGTCCGGGCCGTGTGCGACGAGGTTGGCGATGCCGTCGGCGACCGCCACGGCGCAGAAGAGTGCGGCGAGTTCGACGAGGTCCCGGCGCCAGTGGTGGCGGTGGGGGCGCGGGGCGGCGGAGAGAGGGTTACGGTCAGTCATGCACACCACTCTGGCTCAGGGGTGTTGCGTGATCACGAACGATCTGTGACCGACTGGTTAAGTGTCGATCCGGCCGGTTTCGCCTGGTTTTCCGGCGGGTTTCCACTGGCGGCCGACCCGGCCCGCGGCCGACCGGCGCCCGGCGGGCCGTCCACGCCTCGCCGGCCGTTCACCGGGCGGTGGTCACGACTGCCCGACGCGGCCCGGCTGGAGGACCCTGGTGAAGAGTACGCCGCCTCCCTGGCGGCGCAACCGGACGGTGAGCTCCCCACCGCCGCCGTCGATCTCCACCTCGCCGTAGTACGGAGGGTTCTCGGCCGGGGACATGTTGGCGACCGGCGCCGACTGGACGAACTCCGTCTCCGGGCCGAAGGTCGCGTCGAGCCGGCCCGCCGGGAAGCCGCCCGCACCGATCGGCCCCGAAACGAACTCCCAGAACGGCGCGAAGTCGGAGAAGGCCGCGCGCTCGGGCGCGTAGTGGTTGGCGGCGGTGTAGTGGACGTCGGCGGTGAGCCAGAGGGTGCCCGTGATGTGCTGGTGCTTGATGTGCCGCAGCAGATCGGCGATCTGGAGCTCGCGGCCCAGCGGAGCCCCCGGGTCGCCCTGGGCCACCGCCTCGAAGTCCACCGCCCCGTCGGGGACGACGATCCCCAGCGGCATGTCCGCGGCGATCACCTTCCACGTGGCGCGGGAGCGCGAGAGCTCCCGCTTCAGCCAGGCCAGCTGTTCGGCGCCGAGGATGCCGACCCGGTCCTCGGTCTGGCGGCCGGGGGAGTTGGCGTCGCGGTGGGTCCGCATGTCCAGCACGAACACGTCCAGCAGCGGGCCGTGCCGCAGCACCCGGTACATCCGCCCCTCGGCGCGCCCGCCCCGCAGGTCCGTCACCGGGAAGTACTCGCCGAAGGCCTGGCGGGCGCGGGCGGCGAGGGTGTCGACGTCCTTGACGCTGTAGCGCGGGTCGTCGAGCAGCTGCCCGGGGTACCAGTTGTTGCGCACCTCGTGGTCGTCCCACTGCGCGACCACGGGGACCTGGGCGTAGAAGTCGCGCAGGTTGCGGTCCAGCAGGTTGTAGCGGAAGTTCCCGCGGAACTCGTCCAGGGTCTCCGCGACCTTGGACTTCTCCTCGGTGGTGACGTTGTGCCAGACGCGGCCGTCGGGCAGCGGCACGGCGGCCTTGATCGGCCCGTCCGCGTAGATCGTGTCCCCGCTGAAGAGGAAGAAGTCGGGGTCGCGCAGCCGCATTTCGTCGAAGACGCGGTACCCGCCCAGTTCGGGGTTGATGCCCCAGCCCTGGCCCGCCAGGTCCCCGGACCACAGGAAGCGCACGTCGTGACGGCGGGAGGCGGGAGTGGTGCGGAAGCAGCCGCGCACCGGCTCGCCGGAGCGACGGGGGTCGTCGGGGTCGGTGAGCACGACCCGGTAGTGGATGCGCTGGCCGGGCGGCAGGTCGCGCAGGGTCGTGACGCCGGTGTGGTCCGTGGCGGGGCCGAGGAAGGGGCCGCCGTGGCGGCGGACGCCGTAGCGGAACGATTCGCTCGGAGAGGTTTCCACGTACATCCGGGCGGGACGGTCGGAGCGGGTCCAGACGGCGGCCGAGTGGGAGGTGACCTCTCCCGACTGGGTCCCCCAGAGCGCGGCCGGGCGGCCGGAGCGGACGAAGGCGGGGGCCCGCCGGGGGGAGGCCAGGGCGGGCGAGGCCAGCGCGGTGGACAGGGCCAGGCCCAGCGGGACGGCCAGGGAACCGCCGAGCAGGGTCCGTCGGGTGTGCGGCATCGGTGCCATGGGTCGCGTCTCCAGGGGCCGGCGGGGGCGGGCCGGTCCAGTGTGCCTTCGCACACGGGACCGACCGCGTCGCCCACGCGAACCGTGGATGAACAGCCGTCAGCCGGTCATGTACGGCGGGCCGTCGCCTCCGTCGCCTCCGTCGCCTCCGTCGCCTCCGTCGCCTCCGTCGCCTCCGTCGGATGTGTCGGATGCGCCGGGCCGGTCGCCTTCGCCGCTTCCGCCGCCGTGTCCAGGACGACGCGGGCCACCAGCGCCGGGTCGTCGTTCATCGGCACGTGGCCGCAGCCCGGGAGCCGGACCAGCCGCGCCCCGGGGACGGTGTGCTTGGCCCGCACGCCCTGGCGGCGCAGCAGCAGCCGGTCGCGGGTGCCCCAGGCGATCGTGACGGGGATCCCGGGCACGTCGTCGGTGAAGCGTACGGAGCCGCCCGCCGCCAGGGTCTCCTCGAAGCCGGTGGCCTCGCGCAGGGCGAGGGTCTCGGCCACCACCGCCTCCGGGGCGCGGTGGGCGGGGCGGGCGTAGATGGTGCCGGTGAGGGCGGCGCGGCCGGGGCCGCTGCGCGAGAGCCGGTCCAGGGCCGGCAGGGGCAGCGCCCTCGCCCCGGCGCGCATGGCGCGCAGCGCGGTGAAGGCGTAGCGCCGCTCGGCCTCCGACCAGAACCCGGCGGGGGAGAGGGCGGTGACGGAGCGGGCGAGACCTCGGCGCCCCATGTCCAGGGCGAGCAGCCCGCCCAGGGAGTTGCCCGCGACGTGCGGGCGCTCGACGCCGAGCGCCGCACAGAGCGCGCCGAGGGCACGGGTGACGGTGGCGAGGTCGTACGGGACGCCCGCGGGCAGGGGCTCGGAGGCGCCGAAGCCGGGCAGGTCGACCGCGATCACGTCGTGATCGGCGGCCAGGACGTGGGTCACCGGATCCCAGGCCTGGAGGTGGTGGCCGATGCCGTGCAGCAGGAGAAGCGGTTCGCCGGAGCCCTTGCGCTCGTAGGCGACGGTGGCGGTGCGGGGGCCCAGCGGCGAATCGATCGTGAAGGAGACCGTGGCGGTCATGCTGCTCCTCGTCGGGTGGACGCGTATGAGACAGGCCGTCAGTAACGACTGCGTCCATGATTACCGTCGAGTAGCGTCCGGCTACAAGCCTTTGCGAAGTCCGCGCGACGCGGGGGTGCCGAGCGAGAACATCCTGTGAACGGGTTGCTACATATGCCCGATCTGCCCGGCAAAGCGGCGAGGATTGGTCTTGACCAAGGGGGTGTCCCGTCCTATCGTCGCGGATAGTGCAGGAACCTTTAATAAACAAGGGCGCGGAACTGCGGCGCGGAAACGCCGCTGGAACACGGCGATGCCGGACACGGTGACAGCGGCGATTGCAGGAGGAGTCAGGGTGGGGACGACGCAGCTCGAATCGGTGCCGGAGCCGAAGTACTGGCACCTGAAGACCGTGCTCAGCGACGCGCTGGACCAGGACTTCGCGGTCGGCGAGGTCCTGCCGAACGAGCGTGAGCTCGCCGCGCGCTTCGGAGTCGCCCGCGCCACCCTGCGACAGGCCCTGGAACAGCTCGAACTCGAAGGCCGCCTCCAGCGCCGCCGCGGCGTCGGCACCACCGTGGCCCCGCCGCGCGTGGGCGTCGCCGTCGGCAGCGCGCAGCAGGGCTGGCCCGGCGAGGGCGCCGACGGCTGGGAGGCCGTCGACGCGGTCGAGGCCGTCCCCGCCGCCGCCGTCCTGGGGCTCCTCGGAACCGCCGCCGACGAGGCCGTGCACACCGTGCGCCGGACCCGCGTCACGCAGGGCCAGGCCGTCGCCGCCGAGCTGCTGTACGTGCCCGCCGCCTCGGTGCCCGGGCTCTCCGCCATCGACGCCCCGACCGGGGCCGCCCGGGCCCGCGCCGTCATGCGGGAACTCCAGCGGCTCTCCCTGGAGGGGCAGGACCGCTCGGTCGAGCTGGGCTCCGCACGGGCCGACGACGCCAAGGAGCTGGACCGGCTGCCCGGCGCACCCGTGCTCCTGGTGACCACCCGCTACTTCACCGCCGCCGGCACCGCCGCCGTCTCGGTGGCCACGTACCGCGCGGACACCTGCCGCCTCACCTTCGGCGACTCGGGCGTGGAGATCACGGAGACCCGCGCGGCCTCCTGACCGCGCCGCACACGGACCCCGGGAGCCCCGAGGGCCCCGGGGTTTTCCGTGCCCGGAAGCCCGCGCGGTCAGCGGCGGGCGGTGACCGTCCGCTCCACCGCGAAGAGCTCTTCCTCCACGTGGTCCAGGGCCAGGCGCAGGGCGCCCGTCGCCACGGCGGCCTCGCCGAGCATGGACAGTGCCACCCGCGGCGGGCGCAGGCAGTACCGCTCCAGCTCCCGGCGCAGGGGCTCCAGGACCCCGTCCAGTCCGGCCGCCCAGCCGCCCACGACCACCAGCTCCGGGTCCATCGCCAGCACCAGCGCCGCCACGTCGTGCACCAGCCGCTGGAGGAACCGGTCCACCGCGGCCACCGCACGCTCGTCGCCGCGCTTGGCCATCGCGAACACCTCGGCGACCGCCGGCTCGTCCAAGGGGTGGAGGGGCTCGCCCGTCGTCGACAGCAGCCGCTCCGGGGTGGCTTCCCGGCCCAGCAGGTGCAGTGCGCCGATCTCACCCGCCGCCCCGCCGAAGCCCCGGTGCAGCCGGCCGCCGATCAGCGAGCCGGCCCCCGGGCTGAGCCCGGCCATCACGAACACCATGTCGTCGGTGTCGCGCGCCGCGCCCTTCCAGTGCTCGGCGAGCGCCGCCGCGTTGGCGTCGTTCTCCACCTGGACCGGGCAGCGGAACGAGCGCCGCAGCCGCTCGCCGAGCGGCAGTCCCGTCCAGCCCGGCAGCGCCGTGCCCAGGCGGACCGTCCCGTCGGCCTCGACGATGCCGGGGCTGCCCACCCCGACCGCGCGCAGCGAGTCGCGGGGGATCCCGGCCCGGCGCAGCAGATCGGCGACCGCCGCCCTGACGCGTTCCAGGCGCTCATCGGCCGAAGCCGTCTCCGAGACTTCCTTGGTGCCGGCTCCGATGACCCGGCCGTCGAGCCCGGACAGCAGCACCGCGATCCGGTGCGAGCCGATCTCGACGCCGAGCAGGTGCCCCGCCTCGGCGCGGAAGCGGAACCTCCTCGCCGGGCGGCCCTGGCGGCGTGCGCCTTCCTCGGCTTCCGCCTCGACCACCAGGCCCGTGCCGATCAGCCCCTCCACGACCCCCTCGACGGTCGGCCGGGAGAGCCCGGTCACCCGCGTGAGGTCGGTGAGGGTGGGCGATCCGGCCGCCCGCAGTGCGCGAAGCACCACGGCCGAATTGATGCGCCGGAGCAGAGAGGGATCCCCGCCGGTCAGCTGCCCCAACGTGTGTCCTCCCAGCTAACTACCCTGTCAGGCGGATCGTACTGCGCCCCCGCCGCGGCGGCGAGAAGCGGCCCCCCTGCCGACGGGAACCGGCCCTCGCTTCAGGCCGGCGAGACGAAGCCGGACTCGTACGCCGTGATCACCGCCTGGGTCCGGTCGCGCGCCCCCAGCTTGCCCAGGACGGCGCTGACATGAGACTTCACGGTCTCCGTACCGACGATCAGCTCGCGGGCGATCTCCACGTTGGTCAGCCCCCGGGCCATGAGCCGCAGCACCGCCTCCTCGCGCTCCGTCAGCGCGGCCCGCTCCAGGACCGCGCGGGCCTCCCGGTTCCCGTACTCGGCGGCGAGGGCCCGTACGGCCGCCGGGAAGAGCAGGGTCTCTCCCTCGGCGACGAGCCGCACCGCGTGCACGATCTCCGAGGGACGGGCCCGCTTCAGCAGGAAGCCGTCGGCTCCGGCGCGCAGCGCCTGGTAGACGTACTCGTCGTTCTCGAAGGTGGTGACCACGAGGATCTTCGGCGGGGAGTCCACCGACCGCAGCACGGCCCTGGTCGCCTCGATCCCGTCGAGCAGCGGCATCCGTACGTCCATCGCCACCACGTCCGGCCGCAACTGCCGCACCAGGGGGATGACGGACGCCCCGTCCGCGGCCTCACCCACCACCTCGATGTCGGGCTGGGCCTCCAGGACTGCACGCAGACCCGCGCGCACCAGGGGCTCGTCGTCGACGAGCAGTACGGTAACCGGCATCCGGTCAGGGTATTCGCTCCAGCGGAAGCCGCGCGCACACCCGCCAACCACCCTCGTGGAGGCCGGTTTCGGCCTCGCCCCCGAGCAGCGCCGCCCGCTCCCTCATACCCCGCAGCCCGCTCCCGCCGCCCCTCGTGACGGCAGGACGCTCCGGCAGCGGGTTCGTCACCTCCAGCTCCAGCCGGCCCCCGGCCATGTCCACCCGCACCCGGACGGGAACGGGACCGCAGTGGCGCAGCACATTGGTGAGTGCCTCCTGCAGGATCCGGTACCCCTCACGGGTGACCGGTCCGGGCAACTTGTCCAGCGGGCCCGTCAGTTGCGCGTCGACCTCCGCTCCCGAGGCGCGGGCGGACTCCAGCAGCCGGTCCGCCTCCATCAGGGTCGGCCGCTGCGACGGCGGCTGCGCGGACTCCCGCAGCACCAGCAGGACCCGTTCCAGATCCTCCAGCGCGGCCCGGCCGGTCTCCTCGATCGCGCTCAGCGCGCGGTCGGTGAACTCGGGGTCTCCCGCGGCCCGCGCCGCACCCGCCTGGATCACCGCCACCGTCAGGGCGTGCCCGATGGAGTCGTGCAGCTCGCGCGCGATGCGGGTCCGCTCCAGCAGCTGTTCCGTACGCGCCTCCAGCGCGGTCAGCCGCTCGGCGGCCGACGGCCCCAGCAGCCGCTGGGCGACGGTGGTGATCAGCTCGCCGAGCAGGACCACGATCAGGACGAGCAGGAGGAGCGGCACCGGCACGAGGAGGGCCGCCGCCCAGCGCGGAGGGGCGAACGGCACCGAGAGGTCGGAGCCCAGCGGGTGCCCGAACGCGATCGCGATCAGCTCGATGGCCTGGACCGGCAGCCACACGGTGGCGAACATGGCCGCCCCGGCGACGACCAGGCGTATCTCCAGCCACAGCACGGTCCGCCACCGGTCCGCCCAACGCGCCGACGGGCCGCTGCCGATGAGGCTGTCCGTACTGCCCCGGTCCTGCGGAGTGAGCAGGAACTGCGCCTGGAGCCCCTCGGCCAGCCGCACCCACGGTACGAAGCCGAACGGTATGACGATCAGCAGCGGCATCCACGGGACGCGCGGGTTGATGAACATCCACAGGGCGAGCAGCAGCACCGGGACGCACAGGTGCAGCCAGCGCGAGTACGTCACCGGCCGGAACGGGGCACGGAGCAGTCGGATCATGCTGCCATCGTGGCAGGGCCCGGGCCGCTGCCGTCTCCCCCACGTGGGGGAGACGGCACCCCCGCATGGGGGAGGGAAGGGGCCGGGCCGGACGGAGAATCTTGAGCCATGAACCGCATCGAGATCCGCGAACTGACCAAGGACCACGGCACCCACCGGGTCGTGGACCACCTCACCTTCGACGTCCTGCCGGGCAGGGTCACCGGATTCCTGGGGCCCAACGGGGCCGGCAAGTCCACCACCATGCGCCTGATCCTGGGCCTGGACCGGCCCACCGCCGGCAGCGCCACCATCGCCGGGAGCCGGTTCACCGACCTGCGGAGCCCGCTGCGCGAGGTGGGCGCCCTGCTCGACCCACAGGCGCCCCACGCCGGACGGAGGGCCCGCGACCACCTCCTCGCACTCGCCGTCAGCAACGGCATCCCGGCCGCCCGGGTGGACGCGGTCCTCGAACAGGCCGGTATCGCGCCCGTCGCCCGCCGCCGGATCGGCACCTTCTCACTCGGCATGCGCCAGCGCCTGGGCATAGCCGCCGCCCTGCTCGGCGACCCGGGAGTCCTGCTGCTGGACGAGCCGACCAACGGCCTCGACCCGGAGGGCATCATCTGGATCCGCGAGCTGATGCGGAGCCTCGCCGCCGAAGGGCGCACGGTCTTCGTCTCCAGCCACCTGATGGCCGAGTCCGCCTCGTTCGTCGACCACCTCGTCGTCCTCGGGCAGGGCAGGCTGCTCGCCGACACCCCACTGCAGGAGTTCATCGACGCCCGCAGTACGCCCAGGGTGCGGCTGCGGACCTCGGAACCGGACCGGCTGGCGGCCGCCCTGGCCCGCGATGGCCTGGGCCTGGCCGCCGCCGAGAACGGGCGGTGGACCGTCGACGGCATACGGGCCGAGCGGATCGGAGCCCTGGCCGCCCGGGAGGGCATCGCCGTACTGGAACTCTCCGACGAGCGGGCCTCACTGGAGCAGGCCTACCTCGACCTCACCGCCGACCGCACCCCCTTCTCCGCCACCGCCGCCTGAACCCGATGGGAGCCACCACCGTGACCGCAGCCGCCCTGCCCACCGTCCCCGTCCTGCACTCGGAATGGATCAAGATACGGTCCGCCCGCGCGGTCCTCGGATCGCTGGCGGCCGTCTTCGCCGCCACCGCGGGCGTCACCGTGCTCACCGCCGCCGCCATCGGTACCTCCGAGCCCGGTGCCATGGGCGAGGACCGCCTGCTCGGAGCCTTCTTCGGAATCAACTTCGGTCAGATAGCGGCCATCGCCTTCGGCGCGACCGCCTTCGCGGGCGAGTTCCGGGCCGGCGCCCTGAGAGTCTCGCTGACCGCCGTGCCCAACAGGACCCGGCTGTACCTGTCCAAGGCCGCCACCGTCGCCGGACTCGCCTTCGCGGTCGGACAGATCACGGGTCTCGTCACCTTCGTCGCCGGGCAGGCGTTCATGGGGGACCAAGCCCTGTCCCTCGGCGACCCGGGGACGGTGCGCGCCGTCTTCGGCAGCGGGGTCTACCTGACCCTGATCGCCCTGCTGTCGGCCGGCCTGACCGCCCTGGTGCGCAGCGGCACCCTGGTGATGAGCCTGCTCATACCCTTCCTGCTGATCGTGCCCTTCGTGGTGGGTCAGGTCGTGGGCGGGGCCATGCAGTTCATGCCGGACCGGGCGGGTCAGATGGTGATGAGGGCGCATGCGGAGGGGGCACTGGGGCCCTGGAGCGGCCTCGCGGTCGCCGGCGTGTGGGCCCTCGCCGCCCTGGCCGCCGGCTGGCTGGCCGTGCGGCGGCGCGACGCGTGACGCCGGGCCAGTTGTCAGTGGTCCGCCCGATACTGACGGCATGACCACGGCAGACCATCTCGACACGATCGACCGGCTGCGGACGCTCGAATTCCCGGCCGGGCCGGCCGTGTCCGGCGAACAGGGCGCGGGCCCGGGTCACCACCTGGTCCAGCTCAGCCTGACCCGGGATTTCTGGGACGACGACGGCTCCGGCCGGGAGGAGGCCGAGGAGCAGATCAGTGCCGAGTACGCGGCGCTCACCCAGGCAGTGACCGACCGGTGGGGGCCGCCGCAGATGTTCGCCCTGGCGTCGCTGATGGACCGGGGCTTCGACGGGGAGGAGATACCGGAACCGTGGGGCGAGCTGAGCAACATCACCGACCATGTGCACCTGTGGCGGGCGGGGGACCGGTGGCTGGTGGTCTGCGTCGCCCAATGGGACAAGGAGTTCCCCTTCATGCTGATGGCGGGGGTCACCGTGGTCGACCCGCCGTAGCCGCCGGCCGGACTCAGGGGCCGTCGGAGCCGGCGGCCAGGCGCAGGCGGGCGTACTCCTCGGCCATGGACTCGGCGGTCCAGTGGGCGTTCAGACCGCTGGGGTTGGGCAGGGCCCAGATGCGGGTGGCGCCGATGGTGCGCTCCTGGGGGCCGATCTCGGCCTTCCGCTCACCGAAAGCGGTGCGGTAGGCGGTGACGCCGACCACGGCCAGCCACTGGGGGCGCAGCCGTTCCACCTTCGCCGTCAGGATTCGGCCGCCCTCGCGGAACTCCTCGGCGCTCAGCTCGTCGGCGCGGGCGGTGGCCCGGGCGACGACGTTGGTGATGCCCAGGCGGTAGGACAGCAGCTCCTGCTGCTCCTCGGGGGCCAGCCTGCGGGGGGTGAAACCCGACAGGTGCAGGACCGGCCAGAACCGGTTGCCGGGGCGGGCGAAGTGGTGGCCCGTCGCGGCGGAGAGGAGACCCGGATTGATTCCGCAGAAGAGCACACGCAGACCGCCCGCGACCACGTCCGGGAGGACGCGGCCGCGGGCGGCTTCGAGCTCGTCGGGGGTCAGAGGATCGACCCCGGAGCGTAACCGGCGGCCTCCGGGTGCTCCTTGGCGATGGCCTCGATACGGGAGACCACGGAGGCGACCTGGTCACCCGCGGCGCCCGTGAAGGAGAGCTTGTCGGCCATGAGGGCGTCCAGCTGCGCACGGTCCAGCGGCATCCGCTCGTCGGCCGCCAGCTTGTCCAGCAGCTCGTTGCGCTCGGCGCCCTGCTCGCGCATGGCCAGGGCGGAGGCCACGGCGTGCTCCTTGATGACCTCGTGCGCGGCCTCGCGGCCCACACCGGCCCGCACCGCGCCCATCAGCACCTTGGTGGTGGCGAGGAAGGGCAGGTACCGGTCCAGCTCGCGGGCCACGACGGCCGGGAAGGCACCGAACTCGTCGAGGACCGTCAGGAAGGTCTCCAGCAGGCCGTCGAAGGCGAAGAACGCGTCGGGCAGGGCCACCCGGCGGACGACGGAGCAGGAGACGTCGCCCTCGTTCCACTGGTCGCCGGCCAGCTCGGCCGTCATCGAGGCGTAGCCGCGCAGGATGACCATGAGGCCGTTCACGCGCTCGCAGGAGCGGGTGTTCATCTTGTGCGGCATCGCGGAGGAGCCGACCTGGCCGGGCTTGAAGCCCTCGGTGACCAGCTCGTGGCCGGCCATCAGGCGGATCGTCTTCGCGATCGACGAGGGGGCGCCGGCCAGCTGGACCAGGGCCGAGACCACGTCGTAGTCCAGCGAGCGCGGGTAGACCTGGCCGACCGAGGTGAACGCCTGGGCGAAGCCGAGGTGGGAGGCGATCCGCTGCTCCAGATCGGCCAGCTTGGCGGCGTCGCCGCCCAGCAGGTCCAGCATGTCCTGGGCGGTGCCGACCGGGCCCTTGATCCCGCGCAGCGGGTAGCGCTGGAGGAGGTTCTCCAGGCGGTCGTAGGCGACGAGCAGCTCGTCGGCGGCGGTCGCGAAGCGCTTGCCCAGCGTGGTGGCCTGCGCGGCCACGTTGTGGGAGCGGCCGGCCATGACCAGCTCTGCGTGCTCACCGGCGAGCTTGCCGAGGCGGGCCAGGACGGCGACCGTGCGGTCGCGCACCAGCTCCAGCGAGAGCCGGATCTGCAGCTGCTCGACGTTCTCGGTGAGGTCGCGGGAGGTCATGCCCTTGTGGACGTGCTCGTGGCCGGCGAGGGCGTTGAACTCCTCGATCCGGGCCTTCACGTCGTGCCGGGTGACCTTCTCGCGCTCGGCGATGGAGGCGAGGTCGACGGTCTCAAGGACGCGCTCGTAGTCGGCGAGGGCGGCGTCGGGGACCTCGATGCCGAGGTCCTTCTGGGCGCGCAGCACGGCGAGCCACAGCCGCCGCTCCAGCGTGACCTTGTACTCGGGGGACCACAGGACGGCGAGCTCCGCGGAGGCGTAGCGGCCGGCCAGGACATTGGGGATGCGGGGCTTGGCAGTCACGTGTAGGGATTCTACTTGGGCGGCGGCTGTGCGTTTACGCAGGTAGGGGCAGCCCTCGGGATTGTGGGTTGCTACGAGGGCGGCGGGGTCCCGTACGGCAGCAGCTCCGGCCGCTTCGCGGGGCGGCCGTCCCCCGAGGAGCGGCCCGTCAGCCGCCGCCCGATCCAGGGGAGCAGGTGCTGCCGGGCGAAACGCACGTCCTCGGCCCGGCGCACGGGCCAGCCCGGCACGGCCGCGGGCGGCAGCGGTGCCCGCCAGTCCTCCTCGGCGGGCAGCCCCAGAGTCTGCCAGACGGCCTCGGCCACCCTGCGGTGCCCCTCCGGGGTCAGGTGCAGCCGGTCGACGTCCCACAGCCGCGGGTCCCCGAGCACGGGCGCCCCGTACAGGTCCACCAGCAGCGCCCCGTGCCGCGCGGCGAGCTCTTCGAGGATGCCGAAGAGCTCCTCCATGCGCGGCCGGAAGCGTTCCATCACCGGGCCTTCGCGGCCGGGCGAGCGCATCAGCACCAGGTGCTTGCAGGACGGTGCGAGGAGTTCCACCGCGCCCTCCAGGTGGGCCCGGACCCGACCCATGTCCACCTTGGGACGCAGCGCGTCGTTGAGCCCGCCCACCAGGGTCACCACGTCCGCGCCCATCGCGGCGGCGGCCGGGGCCTGGTCCTCGGCGATCTGGCCGATCAGCTTGCCGCGCACCGCCAGGTTCGCGTAGCGGAAGCCCGGCTCGCGCGCGGCGAGCCGGGCGGCCAGCAGGTCGGCCCAGCCCCGGTAGGAGCCGTCCGGCAGCAGGTCGGACATCCCCTCGGTGAAGGAGTCCCCGACCGCGACGAAACTGGTGTACGACGCATTCATCTCCATGGCGGAGCGATGCTACCGCGCGGTACGCCGTCCGTCCTAGGGGGAGGCGGGGCGGCCGAACAGCTCCCGCAGCACGTCCTCCATCGTCACCAGCCCCGCGAGGGCCCCCTCCGCCCCGAGGACCGCCGCCAGGTGCGTACGGCTGCGCCGCATGGCGGTCAGCACGTCGTCCAGCGGGGTCTCCGCCCGCACCTGCGCGATCGGGCGCAGCGCGGCCTGCGGGAAGGGCTCGTCCCGCTCCAGCACGTCCAGGGCGTCCTTGACGTGCAGGTAGCCCAGGATCCGCTGGCGGGCGTCGACCACCGGGAAGCGGGAGTACCCCGACTCGGCGGACAGGGCCTCCAGTGCGGCCGCCGTGATGCCCTGCCCGGCCGTGACGACCCGGTGCGCGGGCAGCACCACGTCGGCTACGGGCCGTCGGCCCAGCTCCAGGGCGTCGTGCAGCCGTTCGCTCGCCCGGTCGTCGATGAGCCCCGCGTCACTGGAGTCCTTGACCATCCGGGCCAGCTCATCGTCCGAGAACGTCGCCGCGACCTCGTCCTTCACGTCCACCCGCAGCAGCCGCAGCAGGGCGTTGGCGAAGGCGTTCACCGCGAAGATCACCGGCTTCAGCCCCCGGGTCAGGGCGACCAGCGGCGGCCCCAGGGCCAGCGCGGTGCGTACCGGCTCGGCCAGCGCCACGTTCTTCGGCACCATCTCGCCGAACAGCATGTGCAGGTACGTGGCCAGCGCCAGCGCCACCACGAAGGAGATCCCGTGCGTCACCCCGGACGGCACCCCGACCGCGTCGAGCAGCGGGCTCAGCAGGTGCGCGATGGCCGGCTCGGCCACCACGCCGAGCACCAGGGTGCACAGGGTGATGCCGAGCTGCGCCGCCGCCATCATGGCCGACACGTGCTCCAGGCCCCACAGCACCGCGCGGGCCCGGCGGTCGCCCTGCTCGGCGTGCGGCTCGATCTGGCTGCGCCGGACCGAGATCAGCGCGAACTCCGCGCCGACGAAGAAGGCGTTGACGACCAGCGTGGCCAGGCCGATCAGCAGCTGGATCGCGGTCATCGGGTCTCCTCCGCGGTCTCGTCGCCGGCGGGTCCGGCCGGCTCGTGCAGGAGCACGCGGGCGGCCCGGCGCCCACTGGCGTCGACCACGTCCAGGCGCCAGCCGTCCAGCTCCAGGCGGTCGCCGACGGCCGGGATCCGGCCCAGCTCGGTGGCTATCAGCCCGGCCAGGGTCTCGTACGGGCCCTCGGGCACCCGCAGCCCGATCCGCCGGAGCTGATCGGTGCGCGCGGCGCCGTCGGCCGAGTACAGGGTCCGGCCCGCCTCGTCCGTGCCGGCCGGGGCCAGGTCGGGGGTCTCGTGCGGGTCGTGCTCGTCGCGCACCTCGCCGACGACCTCCTCGACGATGTCCTCCAGCGTGGCCACTCCGGCCGTGCCGCCGTACTCGTCGATCACCACGGCCATCGTCTGCCGGCCGGACAGCCGGTCCAGCAGCCGGTCCACGGTCAGCGACTCCGGTACGAGGAGCGGCTCGCGCAGCAGCCGCGACACCGGATGGCGGTGCCGCTCGGCGGCGGGCAGGGCCAGGACGTCCTTGATGTGGACGATGCCGACCACGGTGTCGAGGCTGCCCCGGTAGACGGGGAAGCGCGACAGCCCGGTGGCCATGGTCGCGTTGGCCACGTCCTCGGCGGTGGTGTGCACGTCCAGGGCCGTGACCTGGACGCGCGGGGTCATCACGTTCTCCGCGATCAGGTCGGCGAGGTTCAGGGTCCGCACGAACAGCTCGGCGGTGTCCTTCTCCAGCGCGCCGGCCTTGGCGGAGTGCCGGGCCAGGGCCACCAGCTCCTGCGGGCTGCGGGCGGAGGCCAGTTCCTCGGCGGGCTCCATGCCGAAGCGGCGGACCATGTGGTTGGCGGTGGTGTTCAGGTGGCTGATCAGCGGCTTGAACGCGCGGGAGAAGACCCGCTGCATGGTCGCCACGCGTTTGGCGATCGCCAGGGGCGAGGAGATCGCCCAGTTCTTGGGGACCAGTTCGCCGACGACCATCAGGACCACCGTCGACAGGACGGTGCCGAGGACCAGGGCGGTGGAGGACGCGGCGCCGGCCGACAGGCCCATGTCCTGGAACGGGCCCGTGAGCAGGGCCGCGATCGAGGGCTTGGAGATCATGCCGATGACCAGGCCGGTCACCGTGATGCCGAGCTGGGCGCCGGACAGCTGGAAGGTGAGGCTGCGGACCGCGGCCAGGGCACTGTCCGCTCCGCGCTCGCCCCGCTCGACGGCCCGTTCGAGCTCACTGCGCTCGACGGTCGTCAGCGAGAACTCGGCCGCGACGAACACGCCGCAGGCGAGGCAGAGCAGCAGCGCCACGATGAGCAGGACTACCTCGGTCATCGGTCGTTCACCTCCGTCCCATGATCGGTCAGGAGGAGGGGGGCCGCGCGGTGTCGCGTACCGGGATGTCGCGTACTGGGATGTCGGGGACCGGGAGGCTCGCCCATGGGCGGACGCTCACACCTTTCGTCTTTCGTCGTGGATCGGGGAAACCGTCCCACCCTATGGTAAAGGAAAGGCAAAGGCGATGGCTCGTCCTTTTGGGCGAGCGGGCGCGGGTGGCGGGATCCCGGAATGAACGATCTTCACATCGCCCCGCTACAGCTCCCGACCTGCCCGCCGTCCTGGACTTCTGGAAGGGCGCAGCCAAGGGCGCGAGCATCAGCGACGACCTGGCCGGAGCCGAACGGCTGCACGCGCGTGACCCCGGGCCCTCCTGCTCGCCCGGCGCGACGGCGAGCTCGTCGGCACCGTCATCGCGGGCTTCGACTGCTCGAAACCCGAGAAGTCCGGAACCACCCCCACGTGCGGCGAAGGGCGGTCGCGAAATGAGATCGGTCATGCGGTTCGTGAATCACCGGATCACATGTGCTGACAGAGTCCGTTGTCCCTGTTCCACACGGCAGGGCACCCGGACCCGGACGGATCCTGAGGGCTCGGGCGGCCCGCGCGGCGGGGGCCTGAGGCTTGGGCGGAATCTCCTTCGTGAGCGACGGGCCTGTTGCTTGCAGCGGTGAGACGCTGGAACCCCGAGACCCAGGAGGTACGCCATGACTGAGCAGACGCCTGCCAGGGATCAGAAGCAGACTGACGAGAAGGCCGACCAGGAGACGCCGGAGCAACAGCAGTTGGAGGCCGCGCCGCAGGAGCGTCAGGTCAAGCACACTGCCGCACTTCTCGATATCGACCTCGACATCAATTGAGTCGTGACGGTCGCACTGGAAGCCTGGTACTGCAGCCGCAGTTGCTGTGACCGGTAGGCCGGGGAAGATCGACAACTGCCAGCTCGGGGTGTTCCTCGCCTACGCCTCCGTCGCGGGCCGCGCGTTGATCGACCGCGAGCTGTACCTGCCCACCTCCTGGACCGGAGGATGCCGAGCGCCGGGTGGACGCACGGATCGGCCAGGACGTCGTGTTCGCCACCAAGCCCGCCCTGGCCAAGGCGAAGCTGCAGCGGGCGGTGGCGGCCGGGGTGCCGTTTCGCTGGGTGTGCGGGTGCGGGTGCGGGTGCGGGTGCGGGGAGGAGGTCTACGGCGACAACCCCGCCCTCAGGTCCTGGCTGACCGGCCAACGGCTGGCGTATGTGCTGGCCATCGCTACGAACACCGGCCCGGGCCGCGCGGGCAGAACGCCCGCACCCTGGCGGCCATCCTGCCCGAGGACGTCTGGGAGATCCGCTCGGCCGGCGACGGCGCACACGGGCTGCGCGACTGCGCCTGGGCCCAGGTCTCGCTGCCGGGCCGAGAGGCCGCCGACGGCTTCTCCGCCGCGCTGCTGATCCGCCGCCACCCAACCACCGGAGAGCGGGCGTACTACCTGGTGCACGCCCCGCTGGGCACGCCGCTCGCGGAGATCGCGCGGGCCGCCGGCGCCCGCACGCCACTACCGGGCCTGGTGCCGGCACATCACCCTGGCCCTCGCGGCCGCCGCCCCCCTAACTGTGGCTGCAGTACTAGGCCTTGTCCGGGCGATCTCCGATGGCCCGTGCGATGAGGTCGTGGATCAAGAACTCTCCGGGTCTGCGGTTCTCTTTGAGGCGGGCGAGGTTGTCGGGGTTGAACCAGTCGTAGGCAGAGTGCTTGGACCATTCCAGCGTGGGGTGGTCCAAGTCGCCGTCGACCTCGACGAGATAGTCGGCCTCGTGACGGAGTCCACCGCCGTCGTCCCCTGTCCAGGTTGTGGTGCCAAGGAACTGCCGCACGTGGGTCAGGCGCCAGCCGGTCTCCTCCTCAACCTCGCGTGCGAGAGCTTCCAGAACCGTTTCCCCAGCCTCGACGTGGCCGCCCACGATGTCCCAGGTATCGGGAAACAGGCGACGGTCTGGGCTCCGCTTCTGGGCGAAGGCCTGGCCGTCCTGGTTGAGGATGACGGCGCCGACGGTCCAGACCTCGCCTGAGGCGGGATCGGGCACCTCGACGTCGTCGTTGACAGTGAACGACGGGTTGTGAGTGGGCATGACCGATAGCGTAAGGACGGGCGTTTCCACAGCATGCCGATTTCGTTGTAGTGGGCATGGGGCGGGGTGATCTGAGTGGTGCCAGCCACCCGCTACGACAAGCGCCGTTACGTCTACCTCGGCACCGCCACCGCCGCAGCCCTCACCATCTGGCTCCGTACCACCCTCAAGACGTTGGGTGGCTGCCGCGTCCTCACGCGATGTTGATCGTGCTACCCGTCGGTTACGAGGACCCCCAAGGTCTCGCTGAGGGCGACACAATCTTCATACCGTCCGTGGCGCCGGTCACGTTCGAGCTCGTGTAGCAGCAACGTGCTCCAGCGGGTCAACAGGAGTGCCCGATCGGTCGGGCAGTCGCGGATCGCAGCAACTGCGGCTGCAGTACTGGCTGCTTCTGCCGCTTCTCAGAGACGCTCTCCCGGTACGTGGCATTGGCGTACGCCTTGGAGCCCGCCATCATGCGGCCCTCGGACATGTCCAGCTCGAAGTTCGGCTCATCGACCCGTCTCGTCCTGTGAAAGGCAGTGGTCGGCCGTTCCCCTCCTGTGTTTGGCTCGGCTTCATGATCGAGATACGCAGCGCCACGGTGGCTGATGCCGAAAGCGTTCTGGCTTTCTGGAAGGCGGCGGCCGAAGGCACGTCCATCACGGACGACATCGCGGGGGTGGCTCGGCTCATCGGACGTGATCCAGACGCTCTGATCCTCGCGGAGTCTGACGGGCTCCTCGTGGGCACTCTGATTGCAGGGTGGGACGGCTGGAGGGCATCGCTCTATCGGCTTGCTGTGCGCCCCTCCCATCGTCGGCAAGGGATCGCCAGGACGCTCCTTGAGGCGGCCGAACAGCGGTTCCGCGAGCTGGGCGGCCGACGCGGAGACGCGATGGTGCTGGTCGAGAACAAGCAAGCTCAGGCTGCCTGGGCCGCGGCCGGGTACCACCAGGAAGACCACTGGCGGCGATGGGTGAAGCCGCTCGGGTAGGCATGCGCGCCTCCGTGTTGTGAGACCGGAGGTTTCGACGGCTGGCGCTGCCACCTGTACCGGCTCGCCGTGCCCCCGGCCCACCGCCGGCAGGGGATCGGCTCCGCGCTGCTCGGGGCCGCCGAGGAGCGGTTCTCGGCGCTGGGCGGCAGGCGCGCCGACGCGATGGTGCTCGACGGGAACGAGCAGGCGCGCGGGGCGTGGCGGTCGGCCGGCTACGGGCCCGAGGACATCTGGACCCGCTGGGTCAAGCCGCTCGCGGGCTGATCCGGCGCCGCCCGGACCGCCGTACGGGTGAACGCCCCCGCCCGGGTCCGGCGCCACCCCTCTCGAACACGCGCCCGGGGTCAATTCGAGCCGGAACCGGTGCTCCGGCTACGCCGAGCCAGCCCCGGGCTCATGGATCCGGACACGCGGCGGGCCCGCCCGGGTCGCCCGCCGCCGCGCCGCCCCCGGGATCCCGGCCTCAGTGGATCATGCAAAGGCGCACCCGGGACGGCCGCCCGGCCCCGGAGCGCACCCCGCCCCGGCATGATCAAGTGCCTGGTCAGCGGCATCTGTCCGGTTGTCACCCGGTGGCGACTTCTGGGCGCTGCCCACCCCTGCACCGGTTGCGTAGCGTAACCAACCTGCCACACAGGGAGGGGAAAACGGTATGGGGCAAGGAAGCGTCAGGAACGACGTGGGCACGGCCTACATCAACGACGTGTTCATGCGGCACCCGCTGACCACGAAGAACCAGCAGGAGCTGGACATCGCCGCCAGGGCCGCCGGCATCCTGGAGCGCAACCTGCGCCGCGGCGCGTTCAGGCGCAACCGCCAGGGAGGGGGCGAGCCGCTCGACCCCGTCGGCTTCTCCCTGAACAAGGAGCGCTACGGCACGTTCCCCGCGGACGAGCAGACGGCACAGGAGCGCGGCTGGCGCGCCTTCATGAACGTCGGCGTACCCGTCATCGAGGAGCGCGCCGACATCCAGCAGCCGCCGCCCGACATGGTCTCCAAGCAGACGTACGTCAACGGCACCGACCCGATCGTGATCACCGTGACGGACACCGTCGAGTTCACGATCTCGAACACGATCAGCTGGTCGCTCCAGGGCGAGGTGAAGCTCACCTTCGGGGCGAAGTCCATCGCGTCGCTCCAGCAGCAGCTGGCGAAGAGCATGGAGATGAAGCAGTACCAGAAGACCACCCTGCTCAACAGCAAGGACAACCAGGGCGTCAACACGGAGACGCAGACGGAGGCGACGAGCAACACCACCGCCACCAGTTCCGCCACCGGCACCGGGGAGCTGTGGGGCGAGCTCGCGCTCGGGATCACCGGCTCCGTCAGCGGTTCGCTGACCACCGAATGGAAGCACGTGTCGACGATGAGCTTCCAGATCAGCAGCCGGGCCGACGTCATGGCCACGACCCGGCGCGAGGTCCGCCAGTTCGACTACGAGTTCCCCGTCACCTTCGGCGGCTGGGTCGCCCTGCACTACCCCGAGCCCGTCGAGGTCAAGGAGACGGCCAAGCAGGGCGCAGAGCCGAGGTACTCCCAGGTCCTCGCGTGGAAGCTCGGCGAGGCGGCCCTCGACTCCAGCCGCTTCGACCTGGCCGACGAGGGAAAGCGCTTCCTGCAGAAGGGGACGGCCGAAAGGGTCGCGGTCCGTGCCGGGGAACACCGGGTGTTCCAGCCGGAAGTACTCGACTACCAGACCCAGCCGCAGCCGCTCTAGGGGAGAGACCATGTCCTTCAAGAACATCTTCGACAACGGCGGGGACCAGGCCGGTTCCGCCGACCAGGCCGGCCGGAAGCTCGGCGAGGACACCCCGGGCGCGGGGAGCGTCTCGGAAGAGGTGCGCCGGCTGGAGAGCGAGCGCGACCCGTGGCTCGTACGCCAGACCGCCCACGGGGCGTTCGACGTCATGGGCTTCCTCGGGCCGCTCTTCCAGAGCACCCGGGCCGCAGCCGCCGCGCAGCACCAGGTCACCGAAGACCCCGCGTCGGCCTCCCGGATGGCCTCGTCCACCACGAAGGCCTTCGGGCCGCCGAAGGTGAGCATCGGCGACGAGGACATGCCCAAGCTGGAGGACCTGTCGAAGCTCATCGCCGCCAAGCGGAGCCACACCCTGGTCGCGACGGGGCTGGGCACCTCCGAAGGCGTGGCGGCCGAACCGGCGAACGGCACGGTGTACGTCGCCGACCGGGGCGGCCTGAGGCTGTCCGAGGTGAAGGCCGGCACCGGCGCCCAGCGCGTCGCCGCGAGCGCCCTGGGCGACATCGGCGACGTCGAGGTCGACGGGCAGGGCACCGCCTACACCACGGACTGGGCCGGCGGGCGACTGCTCGCGGTGAACCTGTCCGACGGCACCTCCCGCAAGATCGCCGACGTGCCGGGGGCCTACGGCGTCGCGCTCGACGCGGCGGCGAGCAGGGCCTACGTCACCAACTGGACCGACGGGCAGCTGATCGCCGTCGACCTGCCGGGCGGGCGGAAGACCACGATCGCCACCGGCCTCGGGCAGGGCATCGCCGGAGTGGCCCTGGACGGCAGGGGCAGGGCGTACGTCGGCCAGAAGGACAACGGCGCCAAGCTGTACGAGATCCCCCTGGCCGGCGGCGCCCCCCGCGTGGTGGCCACCCTTCCCGCCGGGGCGCGCACCATCCGCGTGGAACTCGACGGCGCGGGCCGGGCGTACACCATCGACCACGCGAACGGCCTCCTCCACGAGATCACCCTCGCCGACGGCGCGCACCGGGTGGTGGCCTCGGGCCTCGGGACCTGCGAGGGACTCGCGCTGGAGGGCGGCTGGATCTACGTCAGCAACCGCGAGGGCCAGCTGTGGCAGATCGACCGGCGCGCCGCGCAGGCCCCGGGAGGCATCGGCAAGGTCGCCCCGTAGGGGGTGTCGGCAAGTCCCTCCCGCTGCCCCGCGACGCCCGGCCACCCCCTAGCGGGCCGGCTGCTTCCAGAGGGTGAGGTCCGCGGCGTAGGCGGGCGGGTTCTCGGGGTGGCCCGTCGGCTTGACGTCGGTGATCCGGAGCATCGCCAGGTTGCCCTCGGAGGTCACCGAGCACAGCACGTCGCCCTTGACGATGGCCTCTCCCTTCATGAGCGCCGTGTTGGTGAGCTCGGCCGGGAGCGGCAGGGTGTCCACCGCCTGGCGGCAGACCTCGGGCGTGGTTCCCGGGGACTTGGCCAGGGCACGGTGGAAGACCATGTGCGGGACGATGTAGTAGAACTCGGCCTTCTTGTCGCCGGTCTCGCCGTTCGGCACCACCTTCGGGGTGTCCAGGTCGACCGTGACGACCGAGCTCCCGGGAGACCCGATGAGCAGGGGCTTGTCCTTGAACACCAGCTCGTACACCGGCGGCTGGGAGGGCTTCTGCCCGGACGGGGTCTCCGCGGGCCGCTGCTCGGTCGCCGGCGGCTTCCGGGGCGCGGCACCGCTGCCGCCGCCGTTGTCCTCCTCCCCGCCGGAACTCGCCCAGGCGATGCCCCCGCCGACCACCAGCACCGCGGCGGCGGCCGCGGCGAACAGGCGCGTCCGGTTCCCGTACGGGGCGGCGGGCAGCGGGGGAGCGGCGGGTGCCCTGGGCGGCACGGGCGGGACCGGCGGCACGGGCGGGGCCTGCGTCGGCGCGGTGTGCACCGACGGGCCGCCCGCCCCCGTGGGTACGTACGTCGGGGCGTACCCTGGCGCCGGGCCGGCCGCCGGGAGGCGGTCGAGCTGCGCCTGCCGCAGCGCGACCGCGCCGGCCCAGGGCTCGGGGAGCCAGTCCTCGACATCGGACGTGGCGCGGCCCCCCAGGCGCTCGCACAGCTCCACCAGCCGGCCCGGAGCGGGGCGTTCGTCCGGATCCGCCGCGAGCGCGCCCTCCAGCAGCGGCCGCAGCCAGTCCGGATATCCCGAGAGGTCCGGCGGACGTACGCCCGTGTTGGCGATCTGCGTCGCAACGGTCAGCGCGCCGCCCTCGCCGTACGGGTGGCGTCCGGTCGCGGCCACGGCGGCGATCAGCCCCAGGGTGAACACGTCGCTCGCCGGTGTGATGTCCCCGCCGATGCCCTGCTCGGGCGACATGAACTGGGGCGTCCCGACGAACCCGCCGGTGCTGGTGAGGCGGGTGGACTCGGCGGCCCGCGCGATCCCGAAGTCGATCACCCAGGGTCCGTCCGCCGCCAGCATGATGTTCCCCGGCTTCAGGTCCCGGTGGACGATCCCCGCCGCGTGCACGGACTCCAGGGCCCGCGCCACGCACGCCACCACGTGCAGGGCGGCGGTCAGCGGCAGCGGCCCGTAGGCGTCCAGGGCCTCGTCCAGCGGCAGGCCCGGAACGTAGGCGGTGGCCAGCCAGGGCTGGTCACCCCGGGTGTCGTGGTCCACCACGGGTACGAGGTGGTACCCGCGCACCTGTTGAGCCGACCGCACCTCCTGCTCGAAGCGTCCGCGGAATCCGGGGTCGTTCGCGTACTCGCGGCGGATCATCTTCAGCGCGACGGGCTGGCTGCCGCGGGTGCGGGAGAGGTAGACGGATCCCATCCCGCCCTCGCCGACCCGGGCGAGGAGCCGGTACCCGGAGATCTCCCGCGGGTCACCCGGTTCGAGCGGCCGCAGTGCGCCCGTTCCGTTTCCGTCCACGGGTTCCCGGTCCGGCCCAGTCATTGGCATGTCCCCCTCGATCCGCACGAGTTCAAGATCGTAACGGACCTGCCGTCCGCCGCCGGCCGTCCCGACCGGGGCGCTCACCTGTCGCATTGGGCCGTGAGGGCCTGCTCCTCCTCCGAGAGGGTGGAGTCCTCCCCGTTCTGTCCGGCGTTCTTCGCGCAGGCTGAGGCCTGGAGGGCGAGTTCGGCCGCGCGGGCCCGGGCGTCCTCGAGGCTGGTCGCCACGATCGTCGACTCGACCTGCAGGCGACGGTACGACGGCAGGTACCGCAGCTCGATCTCGGGGTGATCGGTCTCCACCTCCGACAGGTCCATGGAGGCCAGCTTCTGGCTGATGCCCCGGTACACCGCGACGTGCCCGTCGTTGGCGCCCACGTAGTACTGGCTCTGCGTCCACCGGTGCCCGGCGAACACGGTGCCGATGACCACGAGGGCCGCGACGGCGGAGAGGACCGCGCGGCGAACGGTGTTCCGCGGCGGCGGCCCCGCCCGCCGGGCCGGGCCGTCCGCGCGGCCGGGGGGCGCCGACCCGGCCCGGCGGCGTACGGGCTCGGCGGTGGCCCGACGGCCCGGGAGGAACGGAAGCGCCGGCGCGGCGGGCTCCCCCGACGACGCCGCGGGGGCAGCCGGCCCGGACGGGGCCGGCTCCGGAGACGGCGGCGCGAGCAGCTCCATCGCCCGCGCCGCCGTCAGGCGCGCGTCCGGGTCCTTCTCCAGCAGCCCCGTGATCAGCGGCGCCAGCCGGCCCGCGTGCCGCAGGGGCGGGGCCGAGTCGTTCACGACCGCGTACTGCGAGCCGACCTGGGTCTCCCTGCGGAACGGCGACACTCCCTCGACGGCCTCGTACAGGGTCGTCCCCAGGGAGAACAGGTCACTCGGGGCACCGCCCTTCTCGCCCCGGGCCCGCTCCGGCGCAAGGTACGGCGTCGAACCGATGATCACGCCCGTTCTGGTCAGGCCGTCCTCGGCCTCGTTGAGGGCGATCCCGAAGTCGGCGAGGAGGATCCGGCCGTCGTCGGCCAGCATCACGTTGGCCGGTTTGACGTCGCGGTGGACGATGCCCTCCCCGTGCGCCGCTCCGAGGGCCTTCAGCAGAGCCGAGGCCACCTCCGCCACGTCCTCCACCGGCAGCCGGCCCCGCACCCGCAGCCGTTCCCGCAGCGTCGCGCCGCTGACGAGCTCCATGACGATCCACGGCACCCGGCCCACCAGGACGACGTCATGGACCGTCACGACGTTCGGGTGGTGGCGCAGTCTGGCCGTGTTGCGGGCCTCCCGCAGGGCCCGCTTCAGCAGGTCCGACGCGTCCGCGCCCGACAGGCCCGGGGGCAGCACCAGCTCCTTCACCGCGACATCGGTGTCGAGCTGCACGTCGTGTGCCTTCCAGACCCGGCCCATTCCCCCGGACCCGAGGACCCGGACCAGCCGGTAACGGTGGTTGACCAGCTGTCCCGGCTGCGCCCCGTGTGCCATGCTCCCCCTCCGCTCCACTCCGGACACGACACCGGGCCGCCCCGGACCGCGCGGCCCCGGCTCGATTGTGATGCCTGCCGGGCGCGTCTGACTGCCAGTCCGCCGGAAGAGGTACGGAACGGCCCGCCGGTTCAGTCGTCCAGGCGGCGGGCCGAGCCGATGACGCAGTACGACGTGGGGAGCGCCGGGCCGCGCTCGGGCAGGCGGAAGGAGCGGTGCGAGGCGATCCGGAAGCCGGCCGCCTCGATCGCGGCGAGCGGGTCGCGCGCCGTGTGGCAGCCGCCGAACAGGCGGGGCCACACCGTCCGGTCGAGCGCCCGCTGGACGGCGGCCATCCCCGGGCCGGGAGCCAGACCGTGCTCCAGGAAACGCAGTTCGGCGCCCGGGCGGAGCACCCGGTGCAGTTCGGCGAGGGCGCGCGGCAGGTTGCGTACGGTGCACAGCACCAGCGAGGCGACCGCGACGTCGAAGGCCTCGCTCTTGACCGGGAGCGCCTCGGCGACACCCGGTACGAGGTCCACCGGCACCTCGGAGCGCAGCGCGGCCGCCGCGGCCAGCCGGCGCAGGGTGCGCTCCGGCTCGATGGCGACGACCTCGGAGACGGCGGCGGGGTAGTACGCGAAGTTCAGGCCGTTGCCCGCGCCGATCTCGACGACCCGCCCGGACACGCCCTCCAGGAGCTCCCGGCGCAGGGCGCCGATACCGGCGCGGGTCTCGGCGGCGGTGCTGGCCCGGGCGTAGAACCGGGCGAAGTACGGGTGGTGGACCGGATCGGGGACGGGGCTGGGCATGGCGGGCCTCCGGGCGCGGGCGGGCGGCGGACGGACGACACGGCTGCGCGTGCCCTTCGGGGCTGTTCCCCACCCGGGCCCGTCCCGAAACCGGCCACGCCCGAGCGGCGGAGGCCATAATCGGTACTCCGGCCACCGCACTTGGGGGCGCGCACAGGAGGAGAGCGGAACCTTGACATCCCGTACGGCCCCCGTCCGGGGCGCGGCCGCCGCACTGCTCGCCGCCGCGGCGTTCCTGCTCGCCGGCTGCGACTCCGCTCCCGAGCCGGCACCCCGGGCCGAGGCGCCCGCGGCCGATCCGAACGCCGCGTTCCTCGCGGAGGTGGCCGCGCGCTGCGCCACCGCCACCGCCCCGCCGGCCGCCACCGCCCCGCCGACGGCCGCCACCGGGGGCACGCCCACGGATCCGGAGTCGCGCAAGTACGCCGAGAACCACGCGTACCGGCAGCAGACGGAGCCGGGCCCCGCCGCCCGCTGCAGCGGAGAGGCCCACGCGGCGCGGATCAGGGCGAAGCTGGCCGCCGCACCCGCGGCGAACCCGGCCGAACTCACCGTGCTGCTGCGCGGCCTGGGCTACCCCGTCGGCAGCGGTGACGTGTTCGAGGGGAACGCCGCCCAGGGACCCGGCTTCGCGCTGATGCTGCCCGGCACCGGCCCCTGCGTGTCGGGGTGGGCCGCGGACCCCGCCCGCGTCGAGGCGCACGGGGTGTACCTGGAGGGCGGCTGCAAGGAGCCGGCCGGGGGCCACTGACCCCGCCACCGGCCCCCGGCCGCCGCCTCAGATCAGGCGGGCCACTCGGCGAGGAAGGACTCCGCCGACCAGGTGCCGTCCAGCGGGGCCCCCAGCCATCCCGGCGCGGCCGCGCGGAAGGCGGCGGGCTCCAGCCCGCCGGCCCCCTCCGGTACGGCGCCCAGCAGCGGGAGCCCGGACTTCGGGAGGTCGGCGAGGTTGCACCGGGAGGCCAGGTCGGGCGCGGCGGGCCAGCTGCCGACCACCACCCCGAGCGCGCTGACGGACCGGGCCGCGAGGGCCTCCGCCGTCAGGTCGGTGGTGTTCAGCGTGCCCAGCCCCGAGGGGGCCACCACCAGCACCGGCGCCGCCATCAGCCGCGCCGCGTCCGCCAGGGTATGCCCCTCCTCGTCGAAGCGCACGAGCAGCCCGCCCGCGCCCTCCACGAGCACCAGGTCGTGCTCGGCGGCCAGCCGTGCGGCGGCCTCCGCGATCCCGGCCGGGGTCAGCGTCGCCCGCCCGGAGCGCCGCGCGGCGGTGTCCGGGGCCAGGGGCTCGGGGTAGCGGGCCAGTTCCAGCGCGGTCACGGCCGGGCCGGCGAGCCGCACGACCTCGGCGGCGTCCCCGGGCTCGTCCGGGCCCACCCCGGTCTGGGCTGGCTTGAGCACCGCCACCGAACGCCCGGCGGCCAGGGCGGCGGTCGCGATGGTCGCGGTGACCACCGTCTTGCCGATCTCCGTGCCGGTACCGGACACGACGACTACGGACATCTCAGCCTTCCTGCGCCGCTGCGACGGCCGCGCGGCAGATCCGGGCCACGTCGGCGTCGCCGGTGACGAACGGGGGCATGGTGTAGATGAGGTCGCGGAACGGGCGCAGCCAGACGCCCTCCCGGACCGCCGCCCGGGTGGCCGCCCAGACGTCGACCGGGTGGTCGAGCTGGACCACGCCGATGGCCCCGAGCACGCGTACGTCCTTGACCCCGGGTACGGCGGAGGCCTCGGCGAGGCCCTCGCGCAGGCCCGCCTCGATCCGCTTGACCTCGCGGGCCCAGTCCTGGCCGAGCAGCAGGTCGACGGAGGCCAGGGCCACGGCCGTGGCGAGCGGGTTGCCCATGAAGGTCGGTCCGTGCGCCAGCACCGGGACCTCGCCCCGCGAGATCCCGTCGGCGACCCGCTCGGTGCACAGGGTGGCCGCGAGGGTGAGGTAGCCGCCGGTCAGGGACTTGCCCAGGCACATGACGTCCGGGGTGATGCCTGCGTGGTCGGCGGCGAAGAGCGCGCCCGTGCGGCCGAAGCCCGTCGCGATCTCGTCCAGGATCAGCAGGACCCCGTACTCGTCGCACAGCTCGCGCAGCACCCGCAGGTACCCCGGGTGGTGGAAGCGCATGCCGCCCGCGCCCTGCACCACCGGCTCCACGATCACCGCGGCCAGCTCGTCGGCGTGCGCGGCGACCAGCGAGCGCAGGTGGTCCGTGTACGCCGGATCGACGGGGGTGTCGAAGTCCCCGGGCGGGGCGTCGGCGAAGACCTGACGGGGCAGGTGGCCCTGCCACAGCTCGTGCATGCCGCCGTCGGGGTCGCACACGGCCATCGGCTGCCAGGTGTCGCCGTGGTAGCCGCCGCGCCAGGTCAGCAGCCGGGTCTTGCCGGTGCGGCCCAGCGAACGCCAGTACTGCAGGCACATCTTGACGGCGACCTCGACGGACACCGACCCGGAGTCGGAGAGGAAGACGTGCTCCAGACCGGCGGGGGTGATCTCCACCAGCCGGGCCGCCAGCCGGACGGCGGGCTCGTGGGTGAGCCCGCCGAACATCACGTGCGACATCCGGCCCAGCTGCGAGGTCGCCGCCTCGTTCAGCACCGGATGGTTGTAGCCGTGGATCGCCGACCACCAGGAGGACATGCCGTCGACCAGCTCCTCCCGCCCCTGGGCGGGGGAGGCGAGCCGCAGCCGGACCCCCGAGGCGGAGGAGACCACGAGGGTCTCCTGCCGCCCGGGCATCGGGCCGTACGGGTGCCAGACGTGCTGCCGGTCCAGGGCGAGCAGGTCCGCCGTGTCCGACGAGGGGTCGAGCGGGTCGTGCAGCGGGAACTGGTCACGCATTGGGGGCGATGTCCGTCCCCGCGCCGCGGCGGCGTACCGCCACCAGGTCCGAACGCACCTCGCCGGCCTCCGCCTGGGCGGGCGCCGGGGCTTCCGCGGCGTGTCCGGAGCAGCCGCCGCAGGCCGAGCCGCAGCCGGGGGCCTGCGCACCGTCCGCCGGCCCGCAGCCGCCGGAGCCGGCCGAGGACCCGCACATGCCGCCCGCGGGGGCGGCCGCGGCCGCGGCCGCGACGTCGGCGCGGTGCGCGGGCAGGGTGGTCGTACCGGCGCCCTCCACCTCGAAACCGGCGTCCGCGATCATGTCGAGGTCGGCCTGGCCGGCCTGGCCCTCACTGGTGAGGTAGTCGCCGAGGAAGATGGAGTTGGCGATGTGCAGCGCGAGCGGCTGCATCGAGCGCAGGTGCACCTCGCGGCCGCCCGCGATCCGGACCTCCACGTCGGGGCAGACGAAGCGGACCATCGCGAGGATCCGCAGGCAGCGCTGCGGGGTGAGGTTCCACTCCTTGGCCAGCGGGGTGCCCTCGAAGGGGATCAGGAAGTTCACCGGGACGGAGTCCGAGTCCAGCTCGCGCAGCGAGTAGACGACGTCGACCAGGTCCTCGTCGCTCTCGCCCATGCCGGCGATCAGGCCGGAGCAGGCCGACAGGCCCGCCGCGTGCGCCTTCTGCACCGTGTCGACGCGGTCCGCGTAGGTGTGCGTCTTGGTGATCTGGCCGTACGTGGCCTCGGAGGTGTTCAGGTTGTGGTTGTAGGCGTCCGCACCCGCCTCGCGGAGCTTCTCGGCCTGGCCCTCGGCGAGCAGGCCCAGACAGGCGCAGACCTCGACGCCCTCGTTCTGCTCCTTGATGGCGGCGATCGTCTCGCCGACGCGGGCCACGTCACGGTCGGTCGGACCGCGTCCGCTGGCCACGAGGCAGACCCGCTTGGCGCCGCCGGCGACGCCGGCCGCGGCCGCCTGGGAGGCCTCCTCGGGCTTGAGCCACGTGTACTTGAGGATCTCGGCCTTCGACCCCAGGCGCTGGGAGCAGTACGAGCAGTCCTCGGGGCAGAGCCCCGACTTCAGGTTGACCAGGTAGTTCAGCTTGACGCGGCGCCCGAACCACTGGCGGCGCACCTTGCCGGCAGCGGTCACCACGTCGAGCAGTTCGTCGTCGGAGGTCGCCAGTACGGCGAGCGCCTCCTCGCGGGTCGGCAGCTCGCGCCGCAGTCCCTTTTCCACCAGGGTGTTCAGCAGGTCCATGCGCCCGATCCTGTCCCACGCGACCACTCCCGGCCAAGGAGAGATCGGACAACATGGCCGGAAGGAGGTGTGTGGATCGCCACACCAGCCCCTCGGGTCACGGCGGATAGGGTCGAGCAGATCTGTCGACTGCCGACAAAACGCGAGACACACCGCGAGACGCGACGCGAGGACCGCCGATGACCCAGCACACCCCGCAACCCGAGGACGTCTTCGCCTGGATCGACGGCGCGGAGCGCGTCCGAGAGCAGGCGGGACTGGTGCGGACCCTGCGCCCGAGGCCCGCCTCCTCACCCCTGCTGGACCTGGCGAGCAACGACTACCTGGGCCTGTCCCGGCACCCGGAGACCGTGCGTGGTGCCTGCGAGGCGGCCGAGCGCTGGGGTGCCGGCGCCACTGGATCGCGCCTGGTCACGGGATCGACCGAACTTCATGCCGAACTTGAGCGGGAGCTCGCCGCGTTCGCGGGCTTCGAGTCCGCTCTGGTGCTTTCGTCCGGATACGCCGCGAACCTGGCCGCCGTGACCGCGCTCAGCGGCCGGGGCACGCTCGTGGTCTCCGACGCCGGGAACCACGCCTCGATCGTCGACGGCTGCCGGCTCTCGCGGGCCGAGGTCGCGGTCACCCCGCACGGCGATCCGGAGACGGCCCGCAAGACGCTGGCCGGGCACGAGGGCCGGGCGCTGCTGGTGACCGACTCGGTGTTCTCCGTCGACGGGGACGCCGCCCCGCTCGCCGAGTACCACGCCGCCTGCCGGGCCGAGGGCGCCGCGCTGGTCGTGGACGACGCGCACGGGCTGGGGGTGCTGGGCGAGGGCGGCCGCGGCGCGCTGCACGCCGCCGGGCTCGCGGGCGCGCCGGGGGTGGTCGCCACGATGACCCTCTCGAAGTCACTGGGGAGCCAGGGCGGCGCGGTGCTGGGGCCGGCGAAGGTCATCCGGCACCTGGTCAACACGGCCCGTGCCTTCATCTTCGACACCGGGCTGGCCCCGGCCGCCGCCGGTGCGGCGCTGGCGAGCCTGCGCCTGCTGGGCCGGGAACCGGAGCGCGCGGCCCGGGTCCGGGAGGTGGCCGCCGAGCTGTACGGGCGGCTCACCGCGTCCGGCCTGACCGCGGCCCGGCCGGACGCGGCCGTGGTGTCGGTGCGGGCCCCGTCGGCTTCGGCGGCACTGCGCTGGGCCGCCGACTGCCGCGAGGCAGGTCTGTCCGTGGGGTGCTTCCGTCCGCCGTCGGTGCCGGACGGCATCTCCCGGCTGCGGCTGACGGCTCGGGCGGATCTCACGGGGGACGAGATCAGCCGGGCCGTCGGCACGGTCCTCGGGACCGCTCCGGCCGGGGCCACGGACCGCTAGGCGTCACGTCACACGCGCACGTCCGCCCTTACGGAGGCGAGGAAGCCGTCCCAGGCCGGCCCGGTGAAGAGCACGGCCGGGCCGTCCGTCCGCTTGGAGTCGCGGACGGCCAGCAGGCCGCCGGTCAGGGCGGCCGCTTCCACGCAGTTGTTCATTCCGGTGCTGCGGCTGCTCCGCCGCCACCGCGCGCTGTTCAGAAGTCCGCTGGTGGATAAGGGGGTTGCGGACACGGGGGTGCCTCCTTTTACGCGTCGTCAGCGATAGAGCTGATGAGATCCGACGAGTCACGGGGCGGGAGGGCGTGCGCCTGGATGGTGCGGAACGCGGCGCTGTACGCCTCTAGGTCTTCCTTCCGCTCCAGATAGAGGCTACTCGTCAAATGGTCGAGCACCACCACATCCAGATCGGCGATGTTCGGAAATGAGAAAATTACGAACGGTCCGGTCAGGCCGAGATGGCCCCCCACGGTGAACGGCAGTACCTGGAGCCGCACTTGGGGCAGCCGCGCCACCTCCACCAGGTGCCTCAGCTGCTCCTCCATCACCCCCGGCCCGCCGATCTGCCGGCGCAGCACCGCCTCGTCCAGCACGGCGCTCAGCTCCAGCGGCGGATCGGACCGCAGCACCGCCTGCCGGGCCAGCCGTACGTCCACCAGCGCGTCCACCTTCGGCTCCGGCAGCCCGCCCAGCGCGGCCCGGGTCACGGCCCGCGCGTAGTCCGGGGTCTGGAGCAGCCCCGGCACCACCGACAGCTCGACGGTCCGCGCCGCCCGGGCCCCGGCCTCCAGGCTGATGAAGTCCCGGTACTCCTGCGGGAGCAGGCCCCGGTAGTCGTGCCACCACTGCCGCCCCCGCGCCGCGTCCCCGCTCGCCGCCGGACCGGCCGCCGAGGCCCCGAGGGCCTCCAGCAGGGCGCGCTGCTGGGCGCTGACCACGTCCCCGTAGGCGTCCAGCAGCAGCCGGATGTCCTCGGTCTTCACGCCGCTGCGGCCCGTCTCGATCCGGCTTACCTTCGACTGGTGCCAGCCGACGATGCGGGCCACCTCGCCGCTGGTGAGACCGGAGCGGTCGCGCAGCGCGCGCAGCTCCTCGCCGAGTTTGCGCCGACGTACCGCGGGACCGTGCTGCATACCCGCTCTCCTTCCACCGGCACACTCCGCACCAGTCTGCCGTCCAAATACGCTCTTCCGTAGCAGAGTTCACCGCATTGAGCGACAGATATATGCATATCTTGGGGGAACGGCGGAAACGGCGGCACGATGGGTGGCACTCTGGCGCTCAGCGTAGATCCGGGGCGGCTCCGTCCCGGTGGGAAAGGGACGTCGCCATGGCAGATCAGCTGGAAGCATCCGTCACTCTGCCGAGCGATCCGGTGTCGGTGGCCGCCGCCCGCCGCTACGTGGCGCAGGTACTGAGCGACTGGGGACTTCCCGAGGACGCGGGCACCGCGGACACCGTCCGGCTCATCGTCTCGGAACTCGCGACCAACTCCGTGCAGCACACCTTCGGCCAGTCGCCCACCTTCACCGTCGACGTCCGCCTCGAACGCGAGGAATGGCTGCGCGTCGGAGTGACGGACAGCCACCCGCGCTGGCCCAAGCGGCTCCCCGCCGCCGTCCAGCAGGACAACGGCCGCGGGATGGTCATCATCCGCTGGCTGGCGGCCGAGGCCGGCGGCCGGCTCTCGGTCAGCCCCACCGAGGACGGCGGCAAGACCGTGTGGATCGCCCTGCCCTGGCCCGCCGGCGCCGCCGCGCGCACCCTCAGGGGCTGTTGAGCCCACCGGCCGCGGGCCGTATACGAACCGCCCCTCCGGGACCGGGGCGGAACCGAACCGAGTGCCTTCCCGAAACGTGGGTTAACTCGGCGGAAAAATACGCGCCCTACGGTGTGTTCCTCGCTCATCCGCCAATGATCACCCACGCTCCGGTAAAGCGGCGGTGATGGAGGCGGAAAGGCTCGCCCTGCCTTGGGCAAGAGACGCTTGGCACGGATAAGCGCAGGTCAACAACGTGTTGACGGCCGGTACGGTCGCTCCGGCGCGATGAAGGCCATGTCCCGGAAGCTTGGTGATACAGGTGCAATTGACACCACATGAACAAGAGAGACTCCTCATCCATGTGGCCGCCGACGTGGCCGAGAAACGCAGGGCGCGCGGGGTGCTCCTCAACCACCCCGAGGCCGTGGCCCTGATCACCTCGCACCTCCTCGAAGGGGCCCGGGACGGACGGACCGTGGCCGAGCTGATGGCCTCCGGCCGCACCGTGCTCACCCGGGCGGAGGTCATGGAGGGCATCCCCGAGATGATCCACGACGTCCAGGTCGAGGCGACCTTCCCCGACGGCACCAAGCTCGTCACCGTCCACGACCCGATCGTCTGAGGGGGAGCCGCAGCATGATCCCCGGCGAGATCGTCCACGGGGACGGACCGGTGCGCCTCAACGAAGGCCGCCCCGTCACCCGCCTCACCGTCCTCAACGCCGCCGACCGGCCCGTACAGGTCGGCTCCCACTACCACTTCGCCGAGGCCAACCCCGGCCTCGAGTTCGACCGGCGGGCCGCGCGCGGCCGGCGCCTGAACATCGCCGCCGGCACCGCCGTCCGCTTCGAGCCGGGCATCCCCGTCGCCGTGGAACTCGTACCGATCGGAGGCCTGCGCACCGTGCCCGGACTGCGCGGCGAGACCGGAGGGCAGCTCGATGGCTGAACTCTCCCGCCAGGCCTACACCGACCTCTTCGGGCCGACCGCCGGTGACCGGATCCGGCTCGCCGACACCGCCCTCTTCGTCGAGATCGAACGGGACCTCAGCGGCGGCCCCGGCAACTCCGGCGACGAGGCGGTCTTCGGCGGCGGCAAGGTCATCCGGGAGTCCATGGGGCAGGCCCGCACCACGCGCGCCGAGGGCGCCCCCGACACCGTCATCACCGGCGTGGTCATCCTCGACCACTGGGGCATCGTCAAGGCCGACCTCGGCATCCTGGGCGGCCGCATCTGCGGCATCGGCAAGGCCGGCAACCCCGACACCATGGACGGCGTCGACCCCGCACTCGTCATCGGCCCCGAGACCGAGATCATCGCGGGCAACGGGAAGATCGTCACCGCCGGCGCCATCGACGCCCACGTGCACTTCATCTCCCCGACCGTCGTCGACGAGGCCCTCGCCTCCGGCATCACCACCCTCGTCGGCGGCGGCACCGGCCCCGCCGAGGGCTCCAAGGCCACCACCGTCACCCCCGGACCCTGGCACCTGGCCCGGATGTTCGCGGCCCTGGAGGCCTACCCCGTCAACATCGGCCTGCTCGGCAAGGGCAACACGGTGTCCCGCGAGGGCATGCTCTCCCAGCTGCGCGGCGGAGCACTCGGCTTCAAGATCCACGAGGACTGGGGCGCCACCCCCGCCGCCATCGACACCTGCCTGAGCGTCGCCGACGAGACCGGGGCCCAGGTCGCCATCCACACCGACACCCTCAACGAGGCGGGCTTCGTCGCCGACACCCTCGCGGCCATCGCCGGACGGACCATCCACTCGTACCACACCGAGGGCGCGGGCGGCGGCCACGCACCCGACATCATCACCGTGGTCTCCGAGCCCAACGTCCTGCCCAGCTCCACCAACCCCACCCGCCCGCACACCCTCAACACCGTCGAGGAACACCTCGACATGCTGATGGTCTGCCACCACCTCAACCCGGCCGTCCCCGAGGACCTCGCCTTCGCGGAATCCCGGATCCGGCCCTCCACCATCGCCGCGGAGGACGTGCTCCACGACCTCGGGGCCATCTCCATCATCTCCTCCGACTCCCAGGCCATGGGCCGCGTCGGCGAGGTCGTGCTGCGCACCTGGCAGACCGCCCACGTGATGAAGCAGCGCCGCGGCTTCCTGCCCGGCGACGGCCCCGCCGACAACCACCGGGCCCGCCGCTACGTCGCCAAGTACACGATCAACCCGGCCGTGGCCCAGGGCCTCGCCAAGGAGATCGGCTCCGTCGAGGTGGGCAAGCTCGCCGACCTCGTGCTGTGGACCCCCGCCTTCTTCGGCGTCAAGCCCGAGCTCGTCGTCAAGGGCGGCCAGATCGCGTACGCGCAGATGGGCGACGCCAACGCCTCCATCCCCACCCCGCAGCCGGTCCTGCCCCGGCCCATGTACGGCGCCATCGGACGCGCGCCCGCCCTCAACTCCCTCAACTTCACCTCACAGGCCGCCCTCGACGACGGCCTCCCCGAACGCCTCGGCCTCGGGAAGAAGTTCACGGCCATCGAGAACACCCGCAAGCTCGGCAAGTCCGACATGCGCAACAACGACGCCATGCCGAGGGTGGAGGTCGACCCCGACACCTTCACCGTCACCATCGACGGCGAGGCCGTGGAGCCGGCACCCGCGGCCGAACTGCCCATGGCACAGAGATACTTCCTGTTCTGATGAGCCTCGCCGCGCTGCTCGTCCTCGCGGACGGCCGCTTCCCCGCCGGAGGACACGCCCACTCCGGCGGGGCGGAGGCCGCCTGCAAGGCGGGCCGGATCCACGACGCCGCCACCCTGGAGCAGTTCTGCCGGGGCCGGCTGCACACCGCCGGGCTCACCGCCGCCGGGCTGGCCGCTGCCGCCGCCCTCGGCCTCGACCCGGCGGAACTCGACGCCGCCGCCGACGCCCGCACCCCCTCGCCCGCGCTGCGCGCCGCCGCGCGGCGGCTCGGCCGGCAGCTGCTGCGGGCCGCCCGCGCCACCTGGCCCGCCGCCGAACTGGACGCGCTGGCCGCCGCCTTCCCGCGCGGGGCGCACCAGCCCGTGGTGCTCGGCGTCACCGCCCGGGCCGCCGGGCTCGGGGCCCTGGACGCCGCGCACGTGGCGGCGTACGAGAGCGTCAGCGGGCCGGCCACGGCGACCGTGCGGCTGCTCGGCCTCGACCCCTTCGAGGCCAGCGCCGTACTCGCCCGGCTCGCCCCCGACCTCGACGCCGTCGCCGCCCGGGCGGCCGAGACGGCCCGGCTCGCCCGCACCGAGGGCGCGCACGTCCTGCCCGCGGCCTCCTCACCGCTGCTGGAGATCGCGGCGGAGGCACATGCCGACTGGGCGGTACGCCTCTTCGCCTCCTGAGCGCGAGCGCCCCCACCACCTTCCCCAAGGAGACCTGACGTGCACCTCGACCACGACGTGACGTTCCCCCACCGCCACACCCACAACGCCGGCCCGCTGCGCGCCGACGGCACCCGCCGCGCCCTGCGCGTGGGCCTCGGCGGCCCCGTCGGCTCCGGCAAGACGGCCACCGTCGCCGCCCTCTGCCGGGCCCTGCGCGCCGAACTGTCCATGGCCGTCGTCACCAACGACATCTACACCCGCGAGGACGCCGAGTTCCTGCTCCGCGAGGCCGTCCTGCCCCCCGAGCGGATCAGCGCCGTGGAGACCGGCGCCTGCCCCCACACCGCCATCCGCGACGACATCTCCGCCAACCTGGAGGCCGTGGAGGAACTGGAGGAGGCCTTCCGGGACAGCGCCCCCCTCGACCTGATCCTCGTCGAGTCCGGCGGCGACAACCTGACCGCCACCTTCTCCCGGGGCCTGGTCGACGCCCAGATCTTCGTCATCGACGTGGCCGGCGGCGACGACATCCCCCGCAAGGGCGGCCCCGGCGTCACCACCTCCGACCTCCTCGTCGTCAACAAGACCGACCTCGCCCCCCACGTCGGCTCCGACCTGGAACGCATGGCCCGCGACGCCGCCGCCCAGCGCGGTGAACTGCCCGTCGCCTTCCAGTCCCTGCGCGGCGCCGAAGGCGTCGCCCCGGTGGCCGACTGGGTACGCGGCCGGATCGCCGCCTGGGCCGTACGGTGACCAGCGCGCCCCCCGCCGCCCCCCACCCGGCCTCCCTCCGCGCCACCGCCCGCATCCGCGCGGCCGCCGACGGGCGCGGCGGCACCGCCCTGCCCCTGCTGGCCGGGGAGGGGCCGCTCGCCCTGCGCCGCACCCGGGGCGAGGGCGCCGAGGCGGGAGTGATGCTGGTCGGCGCGATGAGCGCCCCCCTCGGCGGCGACCACCTCACGGTGGAGGCCGAGGCGGGCCCCGGCGCCCGCCTCGCCCTGCGCTCGGCGGCAGCCACCCTGGCCCTGCCCGGCCGCACCGCAGAGCCCGCGCGGTACGACGTACGGCTCGCGCTGGCCGACCGGGCGGCGGTGCGCTGGCTGCCGGAGCCGCTCGTCTCCGTGCGCGGAAGCGACCTGCGCGCCACCACCCGCGCCGAACTGGCCCCCACCGCCCGCCTCCTGCTGCGCGAGGAGCAGGTGCTGGGACGCAGCGCCGAGGCCCCCGGCCTGCTGCGCAGCCGGCTCACGGTCACCCGGGACGGCCGGCCCCTGCTGGACCAGGAGCTGTCCTGCGGCCCGGGAGCACCGGGCGGCTGGGACGGCCCGGCCGTCACGGCGGGCCACCGCGCCCTGGGCCAGCTCCTCGTCGTCGACCCGCGCTTCGAGCAGGACCCGCCCCGGGCCGCCGTACTGGGCGAGTTCGCGGCGGCCACCCCGCTGGCCGGTCCCGCCGTACTCGTCACGGCCCTCGCGCCGGACGCGCTGCGACTGCGCGAACTGCTCGACGGGGCGCTGCGCACGTACGGGTGGTGACGGGGGGGACAGAACCGGGGCAATGGGACACCGCTCAGCGGTACACACGTTTCCGGTTATCGGGTTGGCAAAGAACTCGACCGTGCTCTGTTGCCAGGTACCGGTCAGACGAAAGGATCCCCCTGTCCCAAACCCGCCGCTCCGGGCGGCATATGACCAGGGGGATCAATCACGTGATACGCAACGCGACGCTGGGGAGCGCCGCCACCCTCATCACCGGCGCGCTGGCGGCCGGCCTGCTGCTCGCGCCGCCGGCCTCGGCCGCTCCGGCCGGCCGGGACAACGGCGGCGCCGAGGCGATCGGCGTCCAGATCGCCGCCGCCCGCGCCGCACGCGCCGGCATCGACTGGAAAGACTGTCCTGCCGACTGGGGCTTCGACAAGCCGATCCAGTGCGGCTGGGTCAAGGTTCCGCTCGACTACACCAAGCCCTTCGGCAAGACCATCGAGCTCGCCGTCGACCGTGCCGTCAGCACGGGCACCAAGGAGGAGCGCCAGGGCGCCCTCGTCTACAACCCGGGCGGTCCGGGCGGTTCCGGCATGCGCTTCCCGCGCCGGGTCACCACCAAGAGCCCGCTGTGGGTCAACACCTCCAAGGCGTACGACTTCGTGGGCTTCGACCCCCGCGGCGTCGGCCACTCCGCGCCGATCTCCTGCATCGACCCGCAGGAGTTCGTGAAGGCCCCCAAGGCCGACCCGGTCCCCTCCAGCGAGGCCGACAAGCGCGCCCAGCGCAAGCTCGCCGCCGAGTACGCGGACGGCTGCAAGGAGCGCAGCGGCGAGATGCTGCCGCACATGACCACGCCGAACACCGCACGCGACCTGGACGTCATCCGGGCCGCCCTCGGCGAGCAGAAGCTGAACTTCCTCGGCGTCTCCTACGGCACCTACCTGGGCGGGGTCTACGCGACCCTCTTCCCGACCCACGTGCGCCGCATGATCGTCGACAGCGTCGTCAACCCGGCGCAGGACAACATCTGGTACGAGGCCAACCTGGAGCAGGACGTCGCCTTCCAGATGCGCTGGAACGACTGGCAGGACTGGGTCGCCAAGAACGACGCCGCCTTCCACCTCGGCGACACCCGCGCCAAGGTCGAGGCCAAGTACCAGGAGCTGCGCGGCAAGGCCAAGGCCAACCCGCTCGGCGGCGTCGTCGGCCCGGCCGAGCTGATCGGCTTCTTCCAGGGCGCCCCGTACTACGACTCCTCGTGGGTCCCGGTCGCGCAGGCGTTCAGCGCCTGGGCCGCCGGTGACGAGAAGCCGCTGATCGAGGCCATCGCCCCGGACATGTCCGACACCAAGGGCAACGCCGCTTCCGAGAACAGCAACGCCGTGTACACCGCGGTGGAGTGCGCCGATGCCAAGTGGCCCACCAGCTGGGCCAAGTGGGACCGGGACAACACCGAGCTGCACAAGAAGTACCCGTTCCTGACCTGGTCGAACGCGTGGATGAACCTGCCGTGCGCGACCTGGAAGTCCAAGCAGAGCACCCCGATCGAGGTCGGCGCCAAGCGCGGCATCGCCCCGGTCCTGATCGTCCAGTCCGAGCGTGACGCGGCCACCCCGTACAAGGGCGCCGTCGAGCTGCACCGCCGCCTGGCGGGCTCGCGCCTGATCACCGAGCAGAACGCCGGCTCGCACGGCGTCACCAGCCTGGTGAACCCCTGCATCAACACCCGCGTGGACGCCTACCTGCTCACCGGCAAGGTCGACGCCCAGGACGTGAAGTGCGGCCCGCACGCCACCCCGGTGCCGCCGGCCCCGGCCGCGGCGAAGTCCCTCGCGGAGGCCCCGGCCGCCGCGCTGGCGCAGCACGAGGAGCTCCCGGCCGTCCGCTAGGACCCGGAAGGCAGCCCCCGTAGGACCCGTAGGACCCGTAGGACCCGTAGGACCCGTAGGACCCCGTAGGACCCCGTGAGGGGCGGGAGAAGGCTCAGCGCGAGGAGCGCCGGGCCTTCTTCCGCTTCTCTTCCTCCTCGGCCTTGGCCTCGGCCGCGTACCGGTCCACGTACTCCTGGCCGGACAGGCCCAGGATCGCGTACATGATCTCGTCCGTGACCGCGCGCAGCACCGCCCGCTCGCCCTCCATGCCCGCGTACCGGGAGAACTCCAGCGGCGCCCCGAAGCGGATCGTGACCCGCCGGATCTTCGGGAGCCTCTGGCCGGGCGGCTGGATCTCGAAGGTCCCGAGCATCGCGCAGGGCACCACCGGCACGCCCGCGCCCAGGGCCATGGCCGCCACCCCGACCTTGCCCTTGTAGAGCCGTCCGTCGTGGGAGCGGGTGCCCTCGGGATAGATGCCGAGCAGCTCGCCCTTGGCCAGTACCCCGAGCCCCTCGCGCAGGGCCGCCTGCCCGGCGTCCTTGCCGGAGCGGTCCACCGGGATCTGCCCGGCGCTGCGGAAGAAGGCGGCGGTCAGCCGGCCCTTGAGGCCGGGCCCGGTGAAGTACTCGGCCTTGGCGAGGAAGGTGATCCGGCGCTTGAGGATCGCGGGCATCAGGAAGTGGTCCGAGAAGGACAGGTGGTTGCCCGCGACGATCGCGGCGCCCTCCGGGGGGATGTTCTCCAGCCCCTCGATCCGCGGCCGGAACAGCAGCCGCAGCAGCGGACCGAGCAGTACGTGCTTGAGCAAGTGGTAGAACACCAGGCCGCTCCCGTCGATGCCCCTATGTCACGGCCATCCTACGGACAGTCAACGCGGGGCCGGGAGGGTCAGGCGCTGCGCGAGGCGGCCAGCCCCATCGTCAGCAGCCCCAGCACCACCCAGCCGAACCACAGCCAGCCGTTGCTGCCGAGCGCCACCGAGTACGTGGAGACGGCCACCAGAGCGGCGAAGGTCGTCACGGCCATCGCCTTAACGGATCCGGTCATGCCCCATGGTGGCGCCTGATGCGGGCTCCGCGCTACTGGCCGCGCTGCTGGAGCGAGGCGAGATACGCGTTGTAGGCGGCGAGCTCCTTGTCGCCGTCCCGGTCGGCGGCCCGGTCCGAGCGCCGCGCCACCCGCTGCTCCGAGTGGTACCACTGGTAGACCAGCGCGATCAGCACCAGTACCGAGGGGATCTCGCTGAACGCCCAGGCGATGCCGCCGCCCCACTGCTGGTCGAGCAGCGGGTCGATCTCCAGGGAGGCCGGCGGGCTCGCGTACGTCTTGATCATCGGCTCGCTGGCCATCATCAGCGCGATGCCGAAGAAGGCGTGGAAGGGCATGCCCGCGAACAGCTCCAGCATGCGCATCACGTAGCCGGGACGGTGCGGGCCCGGGTCCACGCCCATGATCGGCCAGAAGAAGATCAGGCCGACGGCGAGGAAGTGGACCATCATGCCGATGTGGCCGGCCCTGCTCTCCATCAGGAAGTCGAAGACCGGGGTGAAGTACAGCGCGTAGAGGCTCGCGATGAACATCGGGATGGTGAACGCCGGGTGGGTGATGATCCGCATGTACCGGCTGTGCAGCAGCATCAGGAGCAGCTCGCGCGGCCCCTTGTGCCCGCGCGCAGCCGGCGGCAGCGCCCGCAGGGCCAGCGTCACCGGGGCGCCGAGGAGCAGCAGGATCGGGGTGACCATGCTGATCACCATGTGCTGGACCATGTGCACGCTGAACATGACCATGCCGTAGTCGTTCAGCTTGGTGCACATCACCAGCACCACCGTCAGCACGCCGGTGACGAAGGCGGCCGTCCGGCCCGGCGACCAGGAGTCCCCGCGCCCGCGCAGCCGCAGTACGCCCCACCCGTACAGGGCGAGCCCCAGCAGCGAGCCGAACAGGAAGAAGGCGTCGAAGGAGAACTCCAGTCCGCGCCCGAGAGTGAACGGTGGCAGGTCCATGTTCATGTCCATGCCGTGACCGCTGTGATCCATGCCTTCACTCCCTTGACTGTGGCGCCCCACCACAGTAGTGCCGCCCCCGGACGCGATCGCGTCCGGGGGCGGCATCAGAAGGGGGAAAACATCACAGAACGGTCTGGGCCTCGGAGTAACGGTCCGTCGGGACCGTCTTCAGGGTCGAGGTGGCCTCCGCGAGGGGGACCATCACGATGTCCGTGCCGCGCAGGGCCGTCAGCATGCCGAACTCGCCCCGGTGCGCCGCCTCCACCGCGTGCCAGCCGAAGCGGGTGGCCAGCACCCGGTCGTACGCGGTGGGCGTGCCGCCGCGCTGGACGTGGCCCAGGATGACCGGACGGGCCTCCTTGCCCAGGCGCCGCTCCAGTTCGACGGCCAGGATGTTGCCGATGCCCGCGAAGCGCTCGTGGCCGTACTGGTCCTTGCCGCCCGCCTGGTACTCCATCGTGCCGGGGAGGGGCTTGGCGCCCTCGGCGACCACGACGATCGCGAACCGCTTGCCCGCCGAGAAGCGCTCGCCGACGATGGCCGTCAGCTCCTCGATGTCGAAGGGGCGCTCCGGGACGACGATGGCGTGCGCGCCGGCCGCCATGCCCGAGTGCAGGGCGATCCAGCCGGTGTGGCGGCCCATGACCTCCACGACCATCACGCGCTGGTGGGACTCGGCGGTGGTCTTCAGCCGGTCCAGGGCGTCGGTGGCGACCCCGACGGCGGTGTCGAAGCCGAAGGTGACGTCGGTGGAGGCGATGTCGTTGTCGATGGTCTTCGGCACGCCGACGATCGGCAGGCCGCCCTGGGCGAGCAGGTTGGCCGCCTTCAGGGTGCCCTCGCCGCCGATCGGGATGATGGCGTCCAGGCCGAGGTCCGCGACGTGCCCGCGGGCCCGCTCCACGCCGTCGCGCAGGTGCGCGGGCTGGACCCGGGAGGAGCCGAGGATGGTGCCGCCGCGGGCCAGGATGCCGGCGACGGAGTCCAGGTCGAGCTTGCGGTAGTCGCACTCCAGGAGGCCGCGCCAGCCGTCGTGGAAGCCGATGACCTCGTCGCCGTGGTCGACGACGGCGCGGTGCACGACGGAGCGGATGACGGCATTGAGGCCGGGGCAGTCGCCGCCGGAAGTGAGCACACCAATGCGCATGGCAGGAAGAACCTTTGCAACGTGGGCCGACGACCGGACCACGTCGTCCGGTTGGAACTACCCGTCACCCTACAAGCGGTTTCCCGCTGGACTGAACCATCCTCCACAGGATGGTCGGAACAAACAGAAGATCGTACGAACGCACACCGGCCCGGACTCCCCGAGGGGGGTGGTCCGGGCCGGTGGCCGTGCGGCAGGGGCGGCAGCGCCCGCTACGCGGTCTGCGTGGCCGCCGCGATGCGCTCCGCGCGCAGCGCGTCGTACCAGCGGTCGTCTATGGCCGGCAGCGCGTTCACGTCGAGGGCCAGCTTCAGCAGGTGGTCCGCGATGAGCGGGTTGCGCGCCATCACGGGGCCGTGCATGTACGTGCCGAAGACGGTGTCGTTGTACGCGCCCTCGGTGCCGTCTCCGGTGCCGTTGCCGCGGCCCATCGTCACCCGGGCGAACGGCCGCGCCGTCGGGCCGAGGTGCGTGACGCCCTGGTGGTTCTCGAAGCCCGTCAGCTGCGGCAGGCCGAGGCGCGGGTCGATGTCGGCGATGACGTCGCCGACGCACCGCTCGCCCTCGCCGCGCACGGTCACCACGTCCAGCAGGCCCAGGCCCTGCTGGCGCTCGCCCATGTCGTTGACGAACTCGTTGCCGAGGATCTGGTACCCGGCGCAGACGGAGAAGACGATCGCCCCGTTCGAGACGGCGCGCTCCAGGCCGCCGTCACGCAGCAGCCGCTCGGCGGCCAGCCGCTGCGGCCGGTCCTCGCCGCCGCCGATCAGGTAGATGTCGCCCGAGGTCGGGATGGGCTGGTCGCTGCGCACGTCCACGCGCTGCACGTCCAGGCCGCGCTGGCGCGCCCGGCGCTCCACGACGAGGCAGTTGCCCTGGTCTCCGTACGTGCTGAGCAGGTCGGGGTAGACCCACACCAGACGCAGGCTGTTGTCGCTCATGCTCTTGTCCTTCGAAGGTCTGGGTACTAGTTGCCGACGCGGCGGCGCACGTCCTGGAAGGCCGTGTAGTTGGCGATCAGCTCGATCTGCCCGGGCGGCGCCAGCTGGACGGCCTCGTCGAGGGTCTCGCAGACGCGGAAGTCCAGGCCCGCGACCTCCAGGCGGACCGCGAGGTCGAGCTTGCGGTCGCCGATCACGAAGATCGGGTGCCCGGCGAGGCGCGGGTAGTCCACGTCCCACAGCCAGGAGGTGTCGGTGCCGTCCGCGCCGCGGGCGTTGACCGCGAGGATCACCGGCGCCGGCGGCCCGTCGATCAGCGAAAACGTTTCGAGCCAGCCCGCCGGGTTCTTCGCGAGCAGCAGCCGCAGCTCACGGTTCATGAAGCTGACCACGTCGTAGCGGCCGGCCACGGCCTGCACCTGGTACATGCGCTCCAGCGCGACCTGCGGCGGCACGCCGAACACGGCGGCCACGGCGGCGGAGGTGGCGGCGTTGGCCTTGTTCGCGCGGCCGGGCAGCTGGAGGTGGATCGGCCAGGCGCTGCCGTGCGGGTCGAGCACGTGGTCGCCGGAGAGCACCCAGCTCGGGGCGGGGCGACGGAAGCCGCACTCGCCGCAGAACCAGTCGTCGCCCGGGCGCTGCATGACGCCACCGCAGGAGGGGCACGACCAGGCGTCGTCCTTCCACTCCTGGCCGGCCGCCACCCAGACCACGTTCTGCGACGAGGACGCCGACCACACGATCAGCGGGTCGTCGCAGTTCGCGACGATGACCGCCTTGGAGCCCTGGAGCCCCTCGCGCCACTTCTCGGCGAGCATGCGGGTCTCGGCCGCGCGGTCCAGCTGGTCGCGGGAGAGGTTCAGCAGGGCGATCACCTTGGGGGTGACGTCCCGGGCCACCCCGGCCAGGTACTTCTCGTCCACCTCGATGACGCCGTACTTGGCGTCCGAGCCGCCGGCGAGCGCCGAGGTGATACCGGCCGGCATGTTCGCGCCCAGCGCGTTGGACACGACCGGACCGCTGGCCCGCAGGGCCTCCGCGATCAGGCGGGTCGTCGTGGTCTTGCCGTTCGTCGCGGAGACGAGGACGACATCGAGATGCTGCGCCAGCGCGCCGAGAAGATCGGGGTCCAGCCTGAGTGCGACCTTGCCTCCGATAACCGATCCGCTTCCGCGTCCCGCGGCCCGCGACACCGCCGCCGCGGCCTTGCCCGCCGTCACGGCCAGCTTGGCCCGCGGCGAAAGCGGCTCCGTGTTGCCTGCCATCGTCCCTTGTCCTCCTAGCGTCGGTCGCCCCAGCCTATCCAGTACCGGCCGCGGCCTTGACCGCGGCGCCCCAGGTCGCCGCGGATCCACTCATATATTCGCCCGTCGTACCCTTACCGCCATGCGACAGCGTCCCCTCCCCGGTACCACCGGTTCCGTACGCCCGATGACCCTGCTGGGCGAACCGGTGCTGCACTCTCCCTGCGCCGAGGTCACCGACTTCGGGCCCGAACTCGACCGGCTCATCGAGGACATGTTCGCCACGATGTACGCCGCCCAGGGCGTCGGGCTGGCCGCGAACCAGATCGGGACCGGGCTGCGGGTCTTCGTCTACGACTGCCCCGACGACGAGGACGTCCGCCACGTGGGACACGTCGTCAATCCCCGGCTGGTCGCGGCAGACGGGGACGAGTTCCGCGGCCCCGAGGGCTGTCTGTCGCTGCCCGGCCTGGAGGCGGGCACCGTCCGCTTCGACCGGGCGGTCGTCGAGGGGGTCGCCTCCGACGGGACGCCGGTGCGGGTGGAGGGCACGGGGTTCTTCGCCCGGTGCCTCCAGCACGAGTGCGACCACCTCGACGGCACGGTCTACGCGGACCGGGTGACCGGCCTGCGCGCCCGCCGGCTGCGCCGGGCCATCGGCAAGGCCCCGTGGGGCGGGACCCGGGGCTGAACGGCGGCGCGGGTCAGAAGCCGGGGCCGTCCGCGCGGTTGCCCGCGGTGGCCAGCCGGCCCCAGAGCAGGTCGGTGAGGCCCGCCACCAGCGCGGCCCGCTCACAGGGGCGCTCGCCGAGCCACCAGTCGCCGGCCGCGTGCATCATGCCGACGATGCCGTGGCCCCAGATCCGGGCGAGCTGTTCGCCGCCGGGGCCGAGGTCGACCCGTTCCCCGACCACCTTCGCCAGCTCCTCGCCGAGCCGCCGCAGCAGCGGGGCGGAGTGCAGGCCGACGTCGAAGCCGCGCTCGCTGCTCTGGGAGTCCTCGGCGGGGTGCATCAGGAACCGGTAGACCTGCGGGCGGGCCTCGATGGCGGCGAGGTAGGTGTCCAGGGTGGATTCCACCCGCCTGCGGCGTTCGGCCGGGGCGTCGAGCGCGGCCCGCAGGGAGTCGAGCAGGGCGTCGGTGTGGCGTACGGCGAGCGCCTGGTAGAGACCCGCCTTGTCGCCGAAGTGCCGGTAGAGGATCGGCTTGGTGATGCCGGCCTCGGCCGCGATGGCGTTCATCGAGGCCTTGGGGCCGTCCCTGAGTACGACGCGGTCCGCCGCTTCGAGCAGCTCGCGCCGGCGGCGTTCTCCCGCTCCCGGCTCGCCCGGCTGCTGACTGGTCTCCATGACGTGTTTCTCTCCCCGCCCTTGCGATGTGCGTGACGCCCACGCAACGTAACACCCCGCGTACCCCCGTCACCGAATCGGCGGCGCTTGACAGTGCTTACCAGCCGGTAACAGACTGTGGCCACGGTGAGGGTTACCGGCAGTAACGGTAACCGTGTGAGACAGCTGGAGGGGACATGGCGGAGTTCACCATGGAGCTCAACGACGACCAGAAGCAGGTGCGGGACTGGATCCACGGCTTCGCCGCCGACGTGATCAGGCCGGCGGCCGCCGAATGGGACGAGCGGGAAGAGACTCCGTGGCCCGTCATCCAGGAGGCGGCCAAGGTCGGCATCTACTCGCTGGACTTCTACGCCCAGCAGTTCTTCGACCCGACCGGCCTCGGGATCCCCATGGCGATGGAGGAGCTCTTCTGGGGCGACGCCGGCATCGCCCTGTCCATCGTCGGCACCGGCCTCGCGGCCATCGGGGTCGTCGCCAACGGCACCGAGGAGCAGATCGGCACCTGGATCCCGCAGATGTACGGGACCCCGGACGACGTCAAGGTCGCCGCCTTCTGCTCCTCCGAGCCGGACGCCGGCTCCGACGTCGGTGCGATGCGCACCCGGGCCGTCTACGACCAGGCCAAGGACGAGTGGGTGCTGAACGGCACCAAGACCTGGGCCACCAACGGCGGCATCGCGAACGTCCACATCGTCGTCGCCGTCGTCGACCCCGAGCTCGGCACCAAGGGCCACGCCTCCTTCATCGTGCCGCCGAACACCCCCGGCCTGTCCCAGGGGCAGAAGTTCAAGAAGCACGGCATCCGCGCCTCGCACACCGCCGAGGTGGTCCTGGAGGACGTACGGATCCCCGGCTCCTGCCTGCTCGGCGGCAAGGAGAAGCTCGACGAGCGGCTCGCGCGGGCCCGTGAGCGGGCGGCGGCGGGCGGGGGCGAGCGGGTGAAGAACGCCGCCATGGCCACCTTCGAGGCCTCCCGCCCGGCGGTGGGCGCCATGGCGGTCGGCACCGCCCGGGCCGCGTACGAGGTCGCCCTCGACTACGCGAAGACCCGCACCCAGTTCGGCCGCCCGATCATCGACAACCAGGGGGTGGCCTTCCAGCTCGCGGACATGCGCACGCAGATCGACGCGGCCCGGCTGCTGGTGTGGCGGGCGTCCTGGATGGCGGTCGCGGGCAGGCCCTTCACCTCGGCCGAGGGCTCCATGTCGAAGCTCTTCGCGAGCGAGGTGGCGAAGAAGGTCACCGCCCAGGCGGTCCAGATCCTCGGCGGCAACGGCTTCACCCGCGAGTACCCGGTGGAGCGGATGCACCGCGACGCCGCCATCTACACGATCTTCGAGGGGACGAGCGAGATCCAGCGCCTGGTGATCGCCCGCACCCTGTCGGGCATGCCGATCCGCTAGCCGCGGTTCTACGGAGCCGGGGGCGCCGCCCGCCCCCGCCGCCCCTCCCGGGTCTCCGCCCGGGACCCGGGCTGGGCCCAGACCCCCGTTCCGGCCTGTGGCCGGGGTTCCGGGCCGCGCCCGGGGGGCAGGGGCGGGCTTCAGGCCAGGAGGCGGGTCAGGGCCCGGGCGAAGAGGTGGTGGCCCGCGCGGGCCACCAGGGGGTCCAGGGCGCGGGGGAGGGGGCGCAGACGCAGGTCCTCGCGCCAGTGGACCTCCGTGCCCCCGCCGGGGGCCGCGCGGAGCTCTATCTCGGCCCAGCCCGTCACCGTCCTGCCGCGCTTCTCCAGCCGGACCAGTCGCGGGGGCTCCCAGACGACGACCTCCATGGTGTCGTCCAACGTGATGCTTCCCACTCCCGTGCGCGCCGTGAAGCGCGTTCCGGCGCGCGTCGGCGGCTCCGTCTCGATGATCGTCCGGGTCAGCGGCACCTGTTCGCCGTGGCGTTCCCAGTCCGTCAGCCGCCTCCACACCTCGGCCGGCGGGAGGGGCGTGCGGCGAATGATCCGGATAACGGGCATGAGCGCATGGTAAGCGGGCATACACACCCTGAACTGGACGTCGAATATGGCTTCCGTCGGAGGGCGGCGATCAGTAATACTCACCGCCACCGTGGATCGTGGGTTCGACCGGGTGACCACCGGCCCTCCCGCCCCACACTGCGAGGAGGTGCGCCATGTGCTCCCACCAGCCCCCCTGCCCGCCCGCCGACAGCGCCGACCACGAGGCCGCGCGCGTCGTGGCCTCCCATCCCGAACAGGGCTGGAGCCTGCTCTGCAACGGGGTGGTCATCTTCGACGACACCGGTGAACTGCTCCCCGAAGGCCGGACGGTGGAACCCCGTCGCCCGGCGCTGGTCTGAGCGAGGAGGCAGCATGCGCCAGCAGCTGATCCGCAAGCCCGTCCCCAAGCCCGCCCCCCGAGACCTGGACCTGCGCACACCGTCGGGCAGACCCCTCCCGTACTGACGGGAGCCCAGGCATTACGCGGCCCACCGGCTGCCGGTCAGCCGGTGGGTGCCGCCGCACCGCCCCGGAACGCGGTCTCGTACGCCGCGTCGCCGATCGCCGCCCTGGCCTGCCGCTCGCCCTGGTCCCGCAGGGCCGTCAGCGAGGGCGAGCCCATCTGCGGCCTGCCCACCGTGCGCCACCAGGCGTGTGCGGTGCCGAGCAGCCGCGCCGCCAGCTCCCCGTCACCGAGGGCCGCCACCGCCGCCGCGAGCAGGTCCAGGCCCAGCGCGATGCCGAAGCGGTCGCCCAGCAGCCGTTTCCCGGACAGCATGGCCCGTACGTGCCGCGCGGCCTCGCCGTACTGGCCGAGCCCCAGCGCCGCGACGGCCAGCACGTAGTCCGCGTACGCCCGCAGCCAGCGCTCGCCCAGGTCCGCGCACGCCTCGCGCAGCCCGTGCGCCTCCTCGGCGGCCTCCTCGAAGCGCCCGAGGACGCACAGGGCGTACGCCGTGACCAGCCGGCACAGCAGCCGGCCCGGCCCGTCGGCCCGCCCCTCGTGGGCCGCCCGCGCCCGGGGCCCCGCCACCGCGAGCGCCTCCACCGGGTCGCCCGGCATCAGGACCGACACCCCCCGCAGGTAGGCGGCGCGCAGCCGCCGCTCCGGGTCGGCGAGCAGGGACGCCGCCCCGACGCACTCGGCGCCCATCGCCCGGGCCCCGTCCATGTCCCCCTGGAGCAGCATCGTCAGCCCGAGCGCCCACTGCGCCTGGACCCGGGCGGCCCCCGGTTCCGGGGCCCCGTGCAGGGCCCGCTCCAGGAAGGCCCGGCCCTCGTGGACGTGCCCGCACGAGAACCAGAAGAACCACAGGGCCCCGGCCATTTCCAGGGCTGCCGAGGGGTCCGTGCCGAGCAGGTGCTCCAGGGCGGTGCGCAGCTGCGCGTGCTCGGCGCTCATCCTGCGGTACCAGTCCAGCTGGCCGGGCCCCAGCCAGCCCCGGTCGGCGGCCCCGCAGAGCGCGGCGTACCAGTGGGCGTGCCGGTCCGCCACGGTCCGTACCTCGTCCAGCTCGGCGAGCCAGTCGAGGCCGAACTCCCGGATGGTGTCGAGCATCCGGTAGCGGGCCCCGGCCCCGCGCTCCCGGGAGCGCCGTACGACGGACTTCGCGACCAGCCCCTCCAGCACCCGCTCCACCCGCGCGGCCGGCAGCGGCCCGCCCGCGCACACGGCGCGCGCGGCGGCGATGTCGAAGTCCCCGCTGAACACCGACAGCCGCGCCCACAACAGCCGTTCCACCGGCTCGCACAGCTCGTGGCTCCAGCCGATCGCGGTCCGCATGGTCTGGTGGCGGGGCGGGAGCACGGCGCGGGTGCCGGAGAGCACCTCGAAGCGCGCCCCGAGGCGCTGCGCCATCTGTTCCAGGCTCCACCGCCGCATCCGGGCCCCGGCCAGCTCCAGGGCGAGGGGGATGCCGTCCAGCCGGCGGCACACCTCGGCGGCGGTCCGCGACCGCGCGGGGTCGGCGAAGACGGCCGAGGCGCCCGGGCTGGCGGCGAGGGCGCGGGCCCGGAAGAGGGCCAGTGCCTCGCTGTCGGGGCCCTCGCAGGACAGCGGGCGGACTTCGAGCACCGTCTCGCCGGGGGAGTCGAGCCGCTCCCGTGAGGTGGTCAGCACCGTCAGGCCGGGTGCGGACTGCAGCAGTTCGCCCGCGAGGTGGCGGACGTCGGAGACCATGTGCTCGCAGGTGTCGAGGACGAGCAGCAGGGCCTTGTCGGCCATCCACGCGCACAGTTCCTCGTCCAGGGGGTGCACGGAGTGGTCGGCGAGGCCGATGGCGTGCGCGACGGTCGTGGTGAGCAGCGCGGGGTCACGCAGCGGCGAGAGGTCCACCCACCAGATCCCGTCGGGCCAGGCGCGGCCGGGGCGGGGGCCGCCCGGCCGGGCGGCCGGGCCGCGGCGGGTGACGGCGCGCAGGGCGAGCCGGGACTTGCCGACGCCGCCCACCCCGGTCAGGGTGACCAGCCTTCGTCGCCCCAACAGGTCGTCGAGGGCGCCCAGTTCCTCCTCGCGGCCGACGAAGCCGGCTGCTTCCGGGGGCAGGTTGCCCGGCAGGTGTCCCGGGACGGCGCCCGGGCCCGGCGGGGGGTCCCCGCATGCGGAGTCTGCCTGATTGTGGTTGACCGAGTACTCACCGAACACGGATGTATTGTGCGCGATCTTCTTTCGCGGGGTCTGCCGTTCGGGGCGGATCGGCCCCGGGCCGGGCCGACGGGGGGTCAGCCGGACAGCTGGATCCGCCGTTCCTCGGAGAAGGCGCCCCAGTTGCCGTCGGGCAGCCGGGCGCGCAGTTTGAGCGTCCAGACCGTTCCGGCCGGCTCGGTGGTGGTGAGCCGGTAGGAGGCACGGCCCTCGGGTACGGCCCCGGCGCCGAACTGGATGACGGTGACGGGCCGGTCGTTGACGTAGAGCTGGTACTCGCCCGTCGCGCGGCCGGTGCCGGGGGCGGTCCAGGTCAGCTCCACCGCGCCGGGGGAGGCGGCCGCGGTGAACGAGCCGGGGGCCGTGCGCGGGGCCCGGCCCGGGTCGGCGGGGGTGGTCAGCGCCACCGGCGGGCCGTCCGGGGAGGAGTTGTCGGAGCCGTCGCGGGCGCGGACGGTGAACACGTAGGCGGTGCCCGGCTGGAGCCCGGTGACGGTGGTGGCGCCGTCCGTGCCGGGGGCGGTGTGGACGCGGACCCCGCCCTGGTAGACGTCGTACGCGGTCACGCCGGTGTCGTCGGTCGCCGCGCCCCAGCTCAGCCGGGCCTCGTGGGGCCCCTCCGCACGGCCGGTGGCGGTGGGCGGGGCGGTGGGGGGCAGGCGGTCCTCGGCCTTGGCTGCGGGGGTGGTCACTTCGGCCGGGGTGCTGAGCGGGGAGCGGTTCCCGGCGGCGTCCTTGGCCCGGACGGTGAAGGCGTACGCGGTCCGCGGGGCGAGGCCGGTGATGTCGGTCATGGTCTTGTCGGCGGGGAGTTCCCGGACCAACTGGCCGCCCTGGAACACCTGGTAGCCGCTGACCCCGTCGGCGGTGTCGGGCGTCCGCCACATCACGTGGACCGAGGTGGCGCTGCCCGCCTGCGCGGTGACCCCGGCGGGGGTCCCCGGGGGCCGGGTGTCGCCGTCCGCGCCGCACGCGGACAGGGCGACGGCCATGCCGAGGGCGAGCGCCGCCGCCCCGGCGTGGCGCGGGGAGGTGGTGGCGCGCACGGGATGCCCCCTGGGTCCGCTATTGGTCTAGACATATATGGCACGGGCGGGGCGGGCCCGCAAGGCCCCGGGGCCGGCGGGTGCGGCCGGGGGCGCCGGTCTGGGCGGGTTCGTCTTCATCTGCTCTTGTCTGGCATTATTGCGATCTCTTTGCAATAACGGATGATTTTGAACAGGGATGTGCACAGCATGACGGCCCGGACAGTACGGGGAGCGGCCGGCGCGACGCTCGCCACCGCGCTCATCACGGGCCTGGCGGCCTGCTCGAACCCCTCGGGGACCGCCTCGCGGGCGGATTCCGCGGTGGTCGGCATCGCGACCGAGCCGGAGAGCCTCAGCCCCCTGCTCGGCTACGGCAAGGACGGCAACTCCAAGATCTTCGACGGGCTGCTCACCCACGACGCGGACATGAAGCTGAAGCCCGCGCTGGCCGAGGCCCTGCCCGAGGTCTCCGCGGACGGCCGCACGTACACGTACAAGCTGCGGCAGGGCGTGAAGTTCAGCGACGGGGAGCCCTTCTCCGCCAAGGACGTCGAGTTCACCTACCGGACCATCCTCGACCCGAAGACGAACAACGCCTCCAAGGCCGAGCTGGACGCCGTGGAGAGCGTCACGGCCCAGGGCGCCGACAAGGTCGTCTTCACCCTCAAGTACCCCTACGCCCCCTTCGCCGAGCGGACCGTACTGCCCATCGCCCCCGAGCACATCGCGGGCCGGCAGGACGTCAACAGCGGCGAGTTCGCCACCAGGCCCGTCGGCACCGGCCCGTACCTGCTCACCGGCTGGTCCAAGGGCGAGAAGCTCAGCTTCAGGGCCAACCCCGCCTACTGGGGCGGCGAGCCCGCCGTGAAGAAGTTCACCATGGCCGTCGTCAAGGACGACGACGTCCGCGCGACCCGGCTGCGCGCGGGGGAGCTGGACGCCGCCGTCCTGCCCCCCAACCTCGCCCGGGGCTTCGCGCAGGACAAGGCGCGCAAGACGTTCGCCGCCAAGACCTTCGACTACCGCAACGTGACCCTCCCGACGCACAACGCCGTCACCGGTGACGTGGCCGTGCGCCGGGCGCTGGACATCTCCGTGGACCGGCAGGCCATGGTCGACAAGCTCCTCGAGGACGCGGGCAAGGCCGCCTACGGGCCCGTGCCCACCGACAGCCGCTGGTTCACCCCGGGTACGGAGCGCCCGTACGACCTCGAACGGGCCAAGCAGATCCTCGACGAAGCGGGCTGGAAGGCCGGCGAGGACGGCATCCGCGCCAAGGACGGGGTCCGCGCCTCCTTCCCGCTCTGGTACACCTCCGGCGACAAGATCCGCCAGGACCACGCGCTGGCCTTCGCCTCCGACGCGAAGAAGGCCGGCATCGAGGTCAAGACCGAGGCCGGGACCTGGGAGGTCATCGAGCCCCGGATGAAGACCGACGCCGTCCTCGCCGGCGGCGGCTCCCCGGCCGACCCCGACTTCGACCAGTACCAGCTGCTGACCTCCTCCCTCGCGGGCGACGGCTTCAACAACATGGCCCAGTACGCCAACCCGGCCGTCGACCGGGCCGTGGCCGACGGCCGCACCAGCGGCGACCCGGCCGCCCGCAAGGCCGCGTACGACACGGTGCAGCGCGAACTCGTCCAGAACCCGGGATACGTGTTCCTCACCCACATCGACCACGTCTACGTGGTGAACGACAAGTGGGAGGGCCCCTCCACCCAGGTCGAGCCGCACGACCACGGTCTCGGCTCCGGCCCCTGGTGGAACGTCGAGAGCTGGAAGCCGAAGCAGAAGTGACGTTCCGCCACCGTCCGGGGCCCAGCCGCCCGGGCCCCGGTGCGGGCCGCCCGCCCTGGGGGCCGATGGCCCGCATGGCGGGACGGCGGACCCTGTCCGCCGTCCCCGTCCTCCTCGCCGTCACCTTCGCGGTCTTCGCCGTCGCCGCGCTGTCCCCCTTCGACCCCGTGAAGGCCTACGCCGGCACCGCCGGCCTCACCGCCTCCCGGGCCGAACTCGACCAGCTGCGCACCAACCTCGGTGTGGACCGGCCCTTCCCCGCCCAGTGGTGGGACTGGGTCACCTCCGCGCTCACCGGCGACCTCGGCGACTCCGCCGTGATGCGCCAGCCCGTCGCCGACGTCATCGCCGAGCGCGTGGGCTGGTCCGCGCTGCTCGCCGGCTGCGCCTTCGCCGTGGCCGTCCTGCTGGGCACGCTGCTCGGGGTGCTCGCCGCCCGCCGCCAGGGCGGGGCCCTGGACCGGGCCGTGTCCGGCCTCGCGTACACCCTGGAGGCGGCCCCCGCGTTCTGGCTCGGGCTGCTCGCCGTCTGGTTCTTCTCCGTACGGCTCGGCGTACTGCCCTCGGGCGGGCTCACCGACGCCGCCGACGACACCGTCACCCTCTCCGGGGTCGCCTCCCACCTGGTGCTGCCCGCACTGGTCCTCGGCGTCTCCCAGCTGCCCTGGTTCTTCCTCTACGTACGCCAGGGCGTGGCCGACGCCCTCGGCGAGGACCCCGTCCGCGGGGCCCGCGCGCGGGGCCTGTCCGAACGGCGGGTCCTGCTCGGCCACGGGCTGCGCTCCGGGATGCTGCCCATGCTCACCCTCATCGGCTCCCGGGTCCCGGAGCTGATCACCGGCGCCCTGCTGGTCGAGACCGTCTTCAGCTGGCCCGGCATCGCCGCCGCCACCGTCACCGCCGCCACCTCGGTGGACTTCCCGCTGCTGGCCGCGCTCACCGTCCTGGCCACCGCCGCCGTACTCGCCGGCAACCTGCTGTCCGACCTGCTGTACGGACTGGCCGACCCGAGGGTGGGCTTCGATGGCTGACACCGCTGACACCGCTGACACCGCCTGGCGCCGGCACGGCCCCGACCGCCGCACCACCCGCGCCCTGCGCGTACGCACCGCGGTCGCCGTCACCGCCCTCCTCGTCCTCGCCGTCCTGCTGGTGCCCCCGCTGGTCCGGCTCGACCAGCAGGCCGTGGACCTCTCCGCGAAGCTGCTGCCGCCCTCCTGGGACCACCCCTTCGGCACCGACGACGTGGGCCGCGACCTGCTGCTGCGCTGCGTCTACGGGCTGCGCGTCTCCCTGCTGGTCGGCGTGGTCGCGGCGCTCGTCGCCACCGTCCTCGGCACCGCCGTGGGCGCCGCCGCCGGAGCCCTCGGCGGCCCTGCCGACCGGCTCGTGATGCGGGCCGTCGACGCCCTCTCCGCCATCCCGCACCTGCTGCTCGGCATCTTCGTCGTGGCCCTGTTCCGGCCGGGCCCATGGCCGGTCCTGGTGTCCGTGGCGCTCACCCACTGGCTCTCCACCGCCCGCATCGTGCGCGCCGAGGTGCTCTCGCTGCGCGGCCGCCCCTACGTGGACGCGGCCGTCTCCGGCGGCGCCTCCCGATGGCGGGTCACCGTCCGCCACCTGGTCCCGGGGGTGCTGCCGCAGGCCGGACTGGCGGCGGTGCTCATGATCCCGCACGCCATGTGGCACGAGTCCGCCCTCTCCTTCCTCGGCCTCGGCCTGCCGGCCCACCAGGCCAGCCTCGGCACCCTCGTCCAGGCCGGCCGCGGCTCGCTGCTCGCCGGCGACTGGTGGCCCACCCTCTTCCCCGGCCTGCTGCTGATCGTCCCCACCCTGGCCGTCGCCGGCCTCGCGGGCGCCTGGCGCGACCGCCTGAGCCCCCGCCGCCGCTCGGAGCTGACCCTGTGACCCCGTACCCCGCACCCACGCCCCCCGCCGGGGAGGTCCTGCGCGTCGAGGGGCTCTCCGTCCGCTTCCGGATGCGCGGCGGACGGTACGTCGAGGCCGTCTCCGACGCCGCGTTCCGCCTCGGGCCCGGCGAATGCCTCGCCCTCGTCGGCGAGAGCGGCTGCGGCAAGTCCGTCCTCGCCTCCGCCCTGCTCGGCCTGCTCCCCGGCAACGCCGAGACCGCGGGCTCGGCCCGCCTCGGCGACGGCCTCGACCTGCTCGCCGCCGACGAGAAGACCCTCGCCCGCACGGTACGCGGCCGCCGCGTCGGCCTGGTCCCGCAGAGCCCCGCCGCGCACCTCACCCCCGTCCGCACCGTCCGCTCCCACCTGGAGGAGACCGTCCGGGAGCTCACCGGCCCCGGTGACCCGCGCGCGGCCGCCGAGGCCGCGGCCGCCCGGGCCGCCTTCCCCGCGAGCCACCTCGACCACCACCCCCACCAGCTCTCCGGCGGCCTCGCCCAGCGCGCCGCCACCGCCCTCGCGCTCATCGGGGACGCACCCCTGCTCCTCGCCGACGAACCGACCACCGGCCTCGACCGGGACCTCGTGGAGCGCACCGTCGACGAACTGCGCGCCCACACCCGGGACGCCGGCCGCGCCCTGCTGATGATCACCCACGACCTGGCGGCCGCCCAGCGCATCGCCGACACCGTCGCCGTCATGTACGCCGGCCGGATCGTGGAACTCGCCCCCGCAGACACCTTCTTCGGCGCGCCCGGCCCCCGCCACCCCTACGCGCGGGGCCTGCTCGACGCCCTGCCCGAGCGGGCCTTCACCCCGATCCCCGGCGCCCCGCCCGAGCTGGGCGACCTGCCGCCCGGCTGCGCCTTCGCCGCCCGCTGCGCCCTGGCCGACGCCGCCTGCCGGGCCGGGCGGCCCCCGCTGACCGAAGGGGTGGCCTGCCACCATGCTTGAGCTCAAGGGCATCACAGCCGGCTACGACCGCCGGGGCCCCGTCGTGCGGAACGCGCACCTCGCACTCCACCCCGGCGAGGCCCTCGGGCTGCTCGGGCCCAGCGGCTGCGGCAAGTCCACCCTGGCCCGGGTCGCCGCCCTGCTGCACCGGCCCGACCGGGGGACGGTGACCCTCGACGGCCGCACCGTGACGGGCTTCCGGCACCGGGCCCCGCGCTCCCTGCGCACCGAAGTCGGCGTCGTGTTCCAGCAGCCCCGTCTGTCCGCCGACCCCCGCCTCAGGCTGTACGACCTCGTCGCGGAACCGCTCCGCGCCACGGGCCGGCGCAAGGAGGCGGAAGCGGCCGTCGCCGAGCTGGCCGGCCGGGTCGGCCTGGGCGCCGACCTCCTCGCCCGGCGCCCCCACGAGGTCAGCGACGGCCAGCTCCAGCGCGCCTGCGTGGCCCGGGCGCTGGTGCTGCGGCCGCGCTGGCTGGTCTGCGACGAGATGACCGCGATGCTCGACGCCTCCACCACCGCCGCTCTGGTCGGGGTGGTCGAGGAGTACCGCAGGGAGACCGGAGCCGGTCTGCTGGCCGTCGGGCACGATCCGGTGCTGCTCGGCCGGTGGTGCGACCGCACGGCGAACTGGGGCGACATCGCCGGCGGTTGACCGACTGTTGCGCCTTCGTGAATCATCCTCCCCCTCCATGGACTCCTCGGGCAGTGCGATCTAGCGTCTGGCGGCGGCGCGATGTCAGACGCAATGTCAACAACACTGAGGAACAAGGAGGACGACCGGATGTTCCGAAGAGCGCTGAACTGCGCCGCGGTACCGGCCATCGCCACCCTGACGCTGATCGGCGGGATCGCGCCGGCCGCCCGGGCCGAGGAGATCCCCAAGGCCCCCGGCCACCGCCTGGTCAGCCACTACGACGGCGGCCCCGCGACCGCCGCCCCGCTGCCGGGCGAGGCCCCGCCGCAGCACCCCTTCCTCGCACCCAACGGCCGCAACGGCATGCACTCGGACGCGGGCGGCAGCGCCACCGTCCCGTGGTCCGGCCCCCTGGGGAAGAACCCCCAGGTCAAGAGCGAGAAGATCGCGGCCCTCGGCGGCGAGTGCGCCACCGCCACCTTCGACGCCGGAGGCCGCCTCGTCACCGTCTGCGGCACCTTCTCCGGCTTCAAGGTCAAGCTCCTGGAGCCCCGTACGCTCGCCACGCTCGCGGAGTACCAGCTCCCGCAGCGTTCTTCCACGGTCGAGGCGATCACCTCGCTCGACTTCGCGAAGATCTTCAAGGACACCTCGGGCGGCGCCTACTTCTACCTGGACGACCGGGACCGCGCGGTGCTCGCCGACTCCCGCCAGCACATCCTGCGCCTCGCCCACTCCCAGAACCCCGACGGGAGCTGGAAGTTCACGGTCGACGACGACTGGGACCTCACCGGCCAGGTACCGCACGACTGCGTCAGCTGGACCAACCTGTGGCCCAGCGGCACCTGCGACCCCGTCACCTCGGTCATGCCCGACTGGAACGGCCGCGTCTGGTGGGTCACCCGCCAGGGCCGCGTGGGCACCGTGGACCCGGCGAGCGGGCAGATCCGGTCCGTCCGGCTGGAGGGCGAGGAGATCCAGAACTCCTTCTCCGTCGCCGAGGACGGGGTCTCCATCGTCACCGACCACGCCCTGTACGGCTTCCGCGCCCGCGCCGACGGCACCCCCGAGGCCCAGTGGCGCCAGACGTACGACCGAGGGACCGGGACCAAGCCCGGCTCCGTGAACCAGGGCTCGGGCACCACCCCGGACCTCTTCGGCGACGGCTACGTCGCCATCACCGACAACGCCGACGACCGGATGAACGTCCTCGTCTACCGGCGGGGCGCCGACGTCCCGGCGGACCGGCGGCTGGTGTGCAAGGTGCCCGTCTTCGGATCCGGCGCCTCGACCACCGACAACTCCCTGATCACCTGGGGCAACAGCATCATCGTCGAGAACAACTACGGCTACGAGAACCCCACCTCGCTGCTCCTGGGCAAGTCGGTCGTCGGCGGTGTCAGCCGCATCGACGTCCGCGCCGACGGCAGCGGCTGCGACACGGTGTGGGAGAGCGCGGTCCGCGCTCCCTCCGTGGTCCCCAAGCTCTCCACCGCGAACGGGCTGCTCTACTTCTACGAGAAGGAGCCCAGCTTCTGGGGCATCGACTCCTGGTACCTCACCGCGGTCGACTTCCGCACCGGTGAGCGCCGCTGGCGTCAGCTGACCGGCACCGGACCCCTGTACGACAACAACTGGGCGCCGATCACCCTCGGCCCCGACGGCACGGCGTACGTCGGCGTGTTCAACGGCATCGTCGCGGTCCGCGACGGCGGCTGACCGCCCGCGGGCTCCGGCGGCCGGGTCCTCAGTCGCCCGGCCGCCACAGCGGGTGCTCGCGCTCGGCCCACCACCGCGCCACGGAACCGGTGCGCAGGCCGCGCCGGGCCTCCGGATCACCGAGGGCCTTGCCGATGTGCCCCGCGAGTACGACGGCCAGCGCCAGGGCCAGCCAGTCGTGCAGGAACGTGGCGCCGGTCCGCAGCGCGAGCGGCGCGAGTCCCGTGCACCACATCAGCAGCCCCGTTCCCAGCATCACCAGGACCGCCCCGGCCAGCCAGGCCGCGTACACCTTCTGCCCGGCGTTGAACTTCCCGGCGGGCCGCGGCCCCCGGCGCCGCAGCGCGGAGCGCAGCCAGACCCGGTCGTGCGGGCCGTACCGGTTCAGCACGCGCAGGTCCGCGCGGAAGACGCGCGAGCCCAGACCGAGCAGGAAGGGGGCGAGCAGGGCCAGCCCCGACCAGGTGTGGACGGTGGCCACCAGGTGCCGGCGTCCGACGAGCTCCGCGAGGGGCGGCAGGTACAGACAGCCGGCGGAGCCCACGCAGATCCCCATGAGGGCGGCCGTGGCCCGGTGGATCCATCGCTGGGCGCGGTCGAAGCGGCGCACCCGTGCGGGCGCGTCAGACGGTCGGGGCATCGTCGCGTCCGTTCGACTTGCCGACCCAGGCGTCGACGTCATAGCCCAGCCCCTCCCAGTAGCCGGGCTCGACGTCCCGGGTCACGGTGATCCCCGAGAGCCACTTCGCCGACTTGTAGAAGTACATGGGCGCGACGTACAGCCTCGCCGGTCCGCCGTGGCCGTGGCTCAGCGGCTTGTCCTGCATCCTCAGGGCCACCATGACGTCGTCGCGCCGGGCCTGGGGGAGGGTGAGGCTCTCGGTGTAGGTGCCGTCGAAGCAGCTGAAGCGGACGGCCCGGCCCTCCGGCCGGACCCCTGCCGCGTCGAGCAGCCGCCACACCGGCACGCCCTCGAAGGGGGTGCCGGGGACGCGCCAGCCGGTGACGCACTGCACGTCGCGGACCACCCTGGTCTGCGGCATCCCGCGCAGCGCGTCCAGGGCGTACATCGCCGGGCGCTCGACCAGGCCGTCGACGGTGAGCCGGTAGTCGCCCGGGCCGCGCTCGGGCACGGAGGCGGTCACCGAGTAGTACCGGAACCCGCCCCCGTTCGGCAGCAGCCCGGTCAGGCCGGTCGGATCCTTGTCGGCGGCCGCGCCGAGCCCCGTCTCCACACCCCGCCGCAGCCAGGGCGCGGCGGCCAGCCCGGCGGCGCCGAGCCCGACCATGCCGAGGACCAGGCGCCGCCCGACCGGGGCGCCCTGCCCGTCGGGGTCGGCCCGCGGTTCGGGCTCCGCCTGCTGTCCGGTGTTTCCCTCTGTGCTCACCCGGCGATTCGACCACCCGCCCGTGGCCCGCACCAGGGCGGAGCGCCCGCCGTCAGACTTCCGTCACATCCGGGCGGGTCACAGGCCGGCGCAGGCGTCGGGGCGGCTGCCCGGCGGCAGGAGTGCGGTCTCCGGCCCGGTCAGGGCGCGCCCGGCGAGCGCGCAGGCGCGCTCGCGCCAGGTCTCCGGGTCCAGGGGCAGCACCTCGATGCCCGAGCCCTCCGACCAGGCGAGTTTCGCACCGTCCGCGGACCAGTCGCCCGTGGCTCCGTACCCGGGGGTGAAGTGGTAGAGCTCGGTTCCGCGTCCCGCATCCCAGAAGGTGAAGGAGTTCACCGTCGCGACCGTGCTCAGCCTGGACGGGGTGGGAAAGCCGTTCAGCCACTGGATGCCCTGGTAGGCCAGCGTCCGCCAGGTGCCCTTGTCCATGTCCCGGATCCTGAGGGCCCCGTCGGTGGTGACCACGGCCAGCAGTCTGCCGGTCTGGTCGAAGGCCAGCTGCCGGGCCGGGCCCTTCTCGGACTCGAAGTCCTCCACCACCTTGCCCTTCTTGAAGTCCCAGATCTCGATCCTGTCCCCCTTCGCGCGGACCGCTGCCTGTCCGTGACCGGGACGGGCCACCCCGAAGAGGATGGAGGCCGCCGTCGACACTTCGATCGGCTCCTGCACCGACGGCCGGTACGTGTAACCGGCCTGCGTGCCGGACTTGAGATCCCAACGGGACACGTAGGAGACCGCCGAGACCACGGCGTGGTCGTTCCCGTCGAACCAGACGTTGACCCAGGCCGGGGTCCGGCCCGTGCGGGAATCGGCGCGTGCCGGATCGATCCCGGGGGGTGCGGGCAGTCCGAGGCGGCGGACCTCGGCGAGTCCGGGGCCGTCGCCGGACGGCTTGAGATCCCAGACCAGCACCCCGAGGCCGTCCGTGGTGACGGTCAGCAGCCGTTTGCCGTCCGGGCCGAACGACGGGTAGAGCCGCGCCAGCGGGGCCGAGGGGCGCACCGCCGCGAGCTGGCGGCGCGTCTTCAGGTCCCAGAGGCGCAGGGCCAGGCCGTCCGCGTCGATACTGGCGACCCGCCCGTGGTCCACGTCCACGGTTCGGATCAGGCTCGTGAGCATGGCGCTGTCGAAGCCGGTCGGCGCGGGAACCCGGGCGACGACGACCGTGCCCCCCGCACTGACCGCGACCTTCATCGCGTCCGGGGGACCCGCCAGGCTCACGGCCGGCAGGGCCTGGGAGCCCGCGATGCCCTCGTCCTGCTGCGCGGGGGCGGGCAGGTCGAGGGTGGCGGGCAGTCCGTCCTGGAGATCCAGTACCAGGAACCGGTAGCGGCCCAGGCTCGCTCCGAACCGCTGCGCGGGGTTGAGCAGGAACCGGCCGGTGCGGTCGAGCCGGGGCACGTACAGCGGGCACACCAGGCTCAGCTGGCTCGTGCTGTACTGCTTCTTCACCTTGGGCTGCCCGTTCAGGTCCCAGGCCTGGAGGATTCCGTCAGCCGTGCAACGGACGAGGGTGGAGCCGTCGGCGCTGACCGTGGCCGGGCCCGTCTCCTGGGCGCCCCAGGGCTGTTCGTCGAGACGCCCGTCGGACAGCTGCCAGCGGACCAGCCGGCCCTTTGCCCCGGCGGCGGAGCCTTCCGGTACGATCCGGCCGATCACGCTGTCGCCGTTCGGCCCGAACCAGGCGTGTGAGACGGTCCAGCTCGCAGGTGGTGCCAGAGCCCCGCCGACACGGGTTCCGTCCGCCGCCTCCCACACCGAGACACCGTCTCCGGGGATGGCCGCGAGCAGCCGCCGTCCCGAGCCGTCGAAGCGGAGGTCGGTGGGCGCCCGGGCGTTCTGCTTGGCCTGCTCGGCACCGCGCAGCCCCACCGTACGCCAGCTGCCGTCGGCCGCGTGGACGCCCGCCGTGAGGATGCCGAAGGGATCGGAGCTCGCCACGGTGCGGCCGTCGGGGCCGGCCGTGACCAGACGGACGTTGTCCCGGAACTGGGTGAGGTGCGGAGGTCCGGTTCCGAGGTCGGCTCCCAGTACCGCGCCGGAGTGCAGGCCGATGGTGATCCGCTTGCCGTCCTCGCTCACCACCGTGTCCCGGACCTCGCCGTTGCCCTCGTAGACGATCTGCTCGACGTGCCGCATCCGCACGTACTGCTCGAACAGGGCCGTCTGCGCCTCGGGGCTCGGGGCCGTGCGGTTCGCCGCCGCGCTCATCAGCGCCGAGGTGGCGAGCGAGACGTCGTCCAGCCTGCCCGCCAGCTGCGCGATCTGCGGGGAGGCGGCCTCGCGCAGGTCGTCGTCCAGCCGGCCGTTCGCCCCGTACAGCTGCCAGGAGGCGACGACGGCGATGACCAGGAGGACGCTCAGCAGGGAGATGCCCGCCTGCTTGAGCCTGCGCGAGCGCCGGGTCTGGGCCGCCTCGGCGGCGCGGCGGGCCAGCCCGGCTTCGAGGAACTCGTGCTCCAGGGAGGAGAGTTCGTCCCCGCGCAGCCCGGTCTGGGCGACGGCGGCGTCGAGCGGGGCGCCCGTGAGCAGCTGGTCCGGGGCCCGGCCGAGCTCCTCCCAGCGGTCCAGGTCGCGCCGGAAGCCCGCCCGCCAGGTGAGGAACTCCCGGTCCTGCGCGACCCGGCGGGCCAGGGTGGGCCAGGCTCCGATCAGCGCCTCGTGGGCCAGTTCGACGGTCTGGCCGCGCTCCGGGTCCCCGCCGACGACGAGGATCCGCCGCTCGGCGAGCAGGCCGGCGATCCGCCACCGCTCCTCCCCGGCGTCGGACCGGCTCAGCACCCCGCGCAGCGGGGCCTCGCCTCCCGGCGCCATCCTGACCAGCGCGGTCAGCAGCCGCAGGGCCTCCTCCTCGTCGGCCTCCGCGACGCAGGACCGCCAGGCCGCCTCCGCGTGCCGGCCCAGGGCGCCGCGGACGCCGCCGATCTCCTCGTACGAGGCGAAGCGCAGACGGCCCATGGCCTGTTCGTCCCACAGCCGCGCCAGTACGAAGCCCAGCAGCGGCAGCGTCCCGGGCTCGGCGCCCGCGTCGTCCAGCATCCGGGTGACGAGGCCGGGGTCGTACGACACGGCGGGGATCCGGGCCAGCGGCCGCAGGATGACCTCGGACATCTGGGCCCGGGTCATCGGCAGCAGCGGCCGGACCGACGCCCGGCCGAGGGCGGGGCCGAGGACGGGGTGCGCGAGGGCGGCCTCCAGGAAGTCGGCCCGGAGCGTGAGCAGCACCCGCAGTCCGGCGGGGTGCGGCTCGGGGAAGAGCAGTGCGGCGGAGTCGTCGTCACCGGACCGGCCCTCCGCGAGCAGCGCCTCGGCCTGGTCGAGTACGACGAGCAGCCGGCCCGCCCGGTCCCCGAGGGCCAGCCGGGCGGCCGCGGTCAGGCCGTGCCGGGCCAGGTCCTCCTCCAGTTCCCGCGGCCCCGCCGGCCCGCCGCCGAGGCGGGCCAGCTCCGAGGCGAGCGCCGTGCGCACGGGCAGCCCCTCGGCGGCCCGCACCACCAGCACCTCGTACCCCCGGGCGCGCAGCCGGGGTGCCACCCCGGCCAGGGCCAGGGAGGACTTCCCGCAGCCGGACGGACCGACGAGGGCCACGCGGGAGCGCGGGCCCGCGTCCAGCAGGCCGGCGACGTCCTCGGCCTCCGGGTCCCGGCCGAAGTACACCTCCGCGTCGGCCTCCTGGAAGGCGGCGAGGCCGCGGAAGGGGGAGGCCGGGCTCAGCAGGGGGCCGAGCGCGGGGACCTCCGCGATCAGGGTCCGGGTGGGGATCACGAAGCTCTGCCGGTCTCCGGACAGCTGGGCGGCCACCACCATGCCGACCACGGCCCCGGCCGCCTCGTCCCAGACGGGGCTGCCGCTGAAGCCCTTGTCCACCGGGACGCCCTGCCGGTCGGCCCCCGACAGCTGCACCCAGTTCTCGGCGGTCCAGCCGCGCAGCCGGCCCGCGTGCCAGACGCCGCCCGGGAAGGCCGCGGTGAAGCCGGCCACGCGTACGGGGTGGTCCCAGACGCTCGTGGGCGAGGCCATGGCGAGCGCGCCCGCACCCGCGACGGGCGTCCGCAGGCGCAGGACCGCGATGTCCCCGGTGCCGTCGGCGCGCAGCGGAACCCAGTGCTCCACCTCGGCCGGGGCCTGCCGGGAGTCCCCGGACAGGGGGCGGTCGAGGGTCAGGACGCCCGTCGGCGCGGGGACCTGCGTACGGGGTGCGCCCAGGGCGTCGGCCACGACGTGGGCGCAGGTCAGCGCCAGGTCGGGGGCCACCAGGAAGCCGACGCCGACCGGCCCGTCCGGGCCCGCCACCCGGACGGTGGCGGAGCCGAGCACGGCGTCCGCCGCCTCCCCGGCCCATCCCGCCGTGGTCATCAGGGGGTGCTCGGCTGGTCGTCCTGCGGGGCCCGGGAGTTCCAGGTCAGGGTCACGCCGAAGTTGGCCTGGGTGGCGGTGCTGGCGATGACGATGTCCGCCTCGGCCGACAGGGAGACCCCGAACTCCAGGGTGATCTCGTCCGGCCGGTGGGCCAGCCCGCTGAGCCGGCCCACGAAGCCGTCGGCCAGCGGCCGGATGCTGTCCACCATCTCCCCGAAGGAGCGCGACGCCCGTGCGACGGAGCCGCCGCCGCGCCCGACCCGCGCCAGCGACTCGTCGATCTCGCGGATCTGCACCCGCAGCACCCCGTCGGTGCCGTCCCCCAGGGGGACCTCGACCGTACGCACCTCGGTACTCATGACCGCCCACCCTCCCCGTTGCCCAGCGGCTCGGTGTCGTGGGGCAACTCTTGCACGGAGGAGGGGAGTTGGGGCAAGGCCCGGGCGCGAGTGCGCCGGGGATGGCCGAAACCGGGCGGCCCGGGCCCCGGCGGCGGGCCCGGGCGCGGTCCGCTACCTGGCGGTTTCGAGCCGCCGGTCCGCCAGGCGCTCCGGTTCCGGGGCGGGAGGCGGTACGGCCCTGGCCAGATCGAGGCTCGCCTCCAGGTCGTCCAGTGCCAGACGGGCCGCGGCGATCCGGTCCCGGACCTCGTCCGCCGGGTCCATGTCGTTCGCCGCGCGCTCCCGGGCCCGCGCGTCCGCCTCCTCCATCTCCCGGGCCTCGTCCAGGGAGTTGAGCACGACCCCGATCAGGACGTTGACCAGGACGAAGGAGGCGAGCAGGGCGTACGAGGCGTAGTAGACGATGCTGAACCGGGAAATCTCCAGCCCCGCCCGGACCGCGTCCGTCAGCCCGTCCAGGGTGGTCAGCAGAAACAGGGTGAGCGCGGCCCGCCCGATCGAGCCGTAGTGCTGCGGGTCGGAGGAGGCGAAGCAGACCCAGCCGACCATGGCGTACACGTACACCACCAGCGCGCCGATGAACAGGAAGCTGGCCGTGCCCGGCAGGCTGCGCCCGACCGCCAGCAGCAGGATCCGCAGGTGGGGCAGGAAGCGGGCGGTGCGCAGCACGCGGGCGAGGCGCAGCAGCCGCAGCACGGTGGTGTTGTCCCGCAGGAACGGCAGGAAGGCGGAGGCGACGATCAGCAGGTCGAAGATGTTCCAGGGGTCCCGGAAGAATGCTTTCGGCCGGTCGGCGTGGGCGCCCAGGCGCAGCAGCATCTCCAGCGTGAAGAGGGTGAGGCAGGACTGCTCCGCGGTCTGGAGCACCTGGCGGTACTCGGCGGCCAGCCCGCTGTAGGTCTCCAGGCCCATCAGCGCCGCGTTGAGCAGGATCACCGCGAAGACGCCCATCCCGAACGGCGGGGCCTCGGTGATGCTGCGGCAGCGGGCGGCAAGTCTCCTTCGGCCGGATCCGGCCGGCGTGGGGTCCGTCATGGTGTCCCTCGTACTCGTGCTCGTGTGGCCCGTGTGGTCCGTGGTCGGCGTCGTCGTACGGACCGGCGCGGGGCGGGGGGCGCACGCCGGCCGTACGTCCCTCTAACGCCCTGCGGCCGAACGGGTTTCAGGTGCTCACACGAAGCGGACCCCTTCGGGGGCGCGTAGGGGGTGTCTGGTGGATCAGGGTCGGATAGCCCGGGTCGTCTGGTGCCGTGGATTGCAAGGCGGAGGAGGGAGTCGACGCGGTGGGGGCACCTCCCAGCGGTAGCTGGGGGACGTCGGCGACCGACGACAACGCGGCAAGGCGCGGTGCCAGGCGGCCCGGGCCCGGCCCTGATCCACCAGACACCCCCTAGTGCCGTGCCCGGGAAGGTCCACCGGCCATGATCCGCCGGACAGGCCCTAGACGGCGAACGGCCGGGCCGGGACCCCGAAGGGTTCCGGCCCGGCCGTCGGTGTTCCGTGGTGGCGGGGCTCAGTCCTGCTTCCCGGCGCGCCGGGCCGCGTCCTGCGCCTGCTTCTCCTTGATCCGCACCGCTTCCTTGCGGACCTCGGCCTGGGTGGAGCGCTCCTTCTGCAGCCACTCCGGGTTCTCCTGCTTGATCGCCTCGATCTGCTCGGTGGTGAGCGCCTCGGTGACCCCGCCGCGCGCGAGACCGGCGATGGAGATGCCCAGCTTGGAGGCGACCACCGGACGCGGGTGCGGGCCGTTGCGCCGCAGCTCCACCAGCCAGGCCGGCGGCTCGGCCTGGAGTGCGTTCAGCTCGGTGCGCGAGACCACGCCCTCCTGGAACTCTGCGGGGGTGGCCTCGAGGTACACACCCAGCTTCTTCGCCGCGGTCGCGGGCTTCATCGTCTGGGTGCTCTGGTGCGACGTCATGGGGTCAAGGGTATCGAGCATGTGCACTACCTCCGACCACGACCGGTAACCTGGCGGGGTGACAGGCTCGGATACACCCCCTTCGTTCCGGCTCGCCTATGTCCCGGGAGTGACGCCCACCAAGTGGGTGCGGATCTGGAACGAGCGGCTGCCCGACGTCCCGCTGACCCTCGTCGGCGTGCCCGCCGCCGAGGCGTTCGCCGCGCTGCGCACCAGCGACGCCGACGCCGGGTTCGTACGGATGCCCGTGGACGGGGCGGACCTCAGCGCGATCCCCCTCTACACCGAGACGACCGTCGTGGTCGTCCCGAAGGACCACGTCGTGGCCGCCGTGGAGGAGATCACCACCGAGGACCTGGCCGACGAGATCGTGCTGCACCCCCTCGACGACGTCCTCCCCTGGGAGACCCTGCCCGGGCGCCCCGCCTTCGAGCGGCCCGCCACCACGGCCGACGCCATCGAGCTGGTCGCGGCGGGCATCGGCGTCCTCGTCGTCCCGCAGTCCCTCGCCCGCCTGCACCACCGCAAGGACCTCACCTACCGGACGGTCTCCGACGCCCCCGCCTCGCGGATCGCGCTGTCATGGCCGGAGGAGAAGACCACCGACCTGGTGGAGGAGTTCATCGGGATCGTCCGCGGCCGGACCGTGAACAGCACCCGGGGCCGGCAGCCCACCCCGCCGCAGCCCAAGCAGCGCAAGGCCGCCGGGGCCGCCGGCGGCAAGACGGGCGCCAAGACGGGCGGCGCGAAGACCGCCGGCGGCAGGACCACGGGCAAGCCCGCGGCCCGGTCGGGCGGCAAGCCCGCCGCCAAGCGGGGCGGCAAGCCCCGCGGCCGCCGCTAGGTACGACGGCGGGCCGGTCCTCGCGTTGCGGGGCCTGGGCCGGGCGGGCAAGGTCGGACCATGCCCATCGCCACCGTCAATCCCACCACGGGCCGGACGCTGCTCTCCTTCGACGCCCTCGACGCCGCCGGCATCGAACACTGCCTGGCCCTGGCCGCGCGCACGGCCGCGTCGTACCGGCGCACCTCCTTCGCCGAGCGTTCCGCGCTGCTGAACCGGGCCGGGGACCTGCTGGAGGCGGAGGCGGAGGACGTCGCCCGCACCATGACCGTCGAAATGGGCAAACCGCTCGGGGCGGCCCGCGCGGAAGCCGCCAAGTGCGTCAAGGCGATGCGCTGGTACGCGGCCCGCGCCGAGTCCCTCCTCGCGGACGAGCACCCCGCCGACGCCGACGTCCGTGACGCGGGCGCCTCGGCCGTACGGGTCCGCTACCGGCCCCTGGGCGTGGTGCTCGCCGTCATGCCGTGGAACTTCCCGCTCTGGCAGGTCGTCCGCTTCGCGGCGCCCGCGCTGATGGCCGGCAACGTGGGCCTGCTCAAGCACTCGTCGAACGTCCCCCAGACGGCCCTGTACCTCGGCGACCTCTTCCACCGGGCGGGCTTCCCGCAGGGCTGCTTCCAGACCCTGCTCATCGGCTCGGGCCCCGTCGAGGGCATCCTGCGCGACCCGCGGGTGGCGGCGGCCACCCTGACGGGCAGCGAACCGGCCGGCCGCGCCGTGGCCTCCGTCGCGGGGGACGAGGTCAAGAAGACCGTCCTGGAGCTCGGCGGCAGCGACCCGTACATCGTGATGCCCTCGGCGGACGTCGCCCGGGCGGCGAGGACCGCGGTGACCGCGCGGGTGCAGAACAACGGGCAGTCCTGCATCGCCGCCAAGCGGTTCATCGTCCACACCGAGGTCTACGAGGAGTTCACCCGCCTCTTCACGGAGGGCATGCGGGCGCTGACCGTCGGCGACCCCATGCAGGAGTCCACCGACGTCGGCCCGCTGGCCACCGAGAGCGGCCGGGCCGACGTGGAGGAGCTGGTCGACGACGCCGTACGCCACGGGGCCACGGTCCTGTGCGGCGGGCGCCGGCCGCCCGGCCGCCCGGACGGCTGGTTCTACGAGCCGACGGTGCTGGCCGACGTCACCCCGGCGATGCGCATCGACCTGGAGGAGACCTTCGGCCCCGTCGCCACCCTCTACCGGGTGGACAGCCTGGACGAGGCCGTGGAGCGGGCCAACCACACGCCCTTCGGACTCAGCTCCAACGTGTGGACCCGGGAGGACTCCGACCTGGAGCGCTTCGTCGGCGAGCTCGACGCCGGCGGCATCTTCGTCAACGGGATGACCGCCTCCCACCCGGCCCTGCCCTTCGGCGGGGTCAAGCGGTCCGGGTACGGGCGGGAGCTGTCCGGGCACGGCATCCGCGAGTTCTGCAACATCACCACCGTCTGGCAGGCCGCGGAGCAGGCCTGACCGGCCGGCCCCTCAGCCCTCCATCAGCCCCAGGACGTGCTCGGTGATCATGTCGAGGATCGCCGCGGCGGCCTTCTCGTCGCCGAGGACCAGCACGCTCAGGGTCAGCCCGTCGGTCATGGCCGCCAGGTACCGGGCCAGGACGGGGGCCGGGACCTTCGGCACGAGTCCCATGTCCCGGCACAGCTGGCCGATCAGTTCCTCGTACGTCTGGCAGTACAGCTCGTACTGGCGGCGGGCGAGGTGCTCGAAGCCGGGCCGGCGCAGGGCGTACTGGGTGAGCTCGTAGGTGAGCATGTGCTCGCCGGGCTGGGCGCCCACGTGGTCCCAGTACGCCTGGAACCCGGCCCGGACGGTCTCGCGAAGGGTGGGTTTCGGCCGGATCGCCTCCCTCACCACGGTGATGTAGTGCGCGGTGATCGCGTCGAGGACGGATTCCAGGAGCTCCTGCTTGGAGTCGAAGCAGTAGTGGAAGACGCTCAGGGACACGCCGGCCTCGGCGGCGATCGAGCGGGTCGTGGTCCGGGCGACGCCGTCCCGGGTCATCGCGCGGATCGCCGCCTCGGTCAGCTGGGCGCGCCGCTCGGCCGACGGCATACGGGGCATGGAACTCCTCGGGGTGGGGCCTCGCGGTACGGCGGCGGGGCCGGCCTCGCGGTCCGGCCGGCCCCGCCTGTGGTGTCAGCTGCTGTAGACGCCGACCTCGTGGAGGGAGTACCCCCACTGGGTGGAGCGCTGGACGCCCTGCACGCGCAGGTACCGGGCCGTCACCCCGGCGAACCGGGCCGTGTCGAGGCCGCCGTCGCTGTCGGACGCGGACCAGACCGTCTGCCAGTTCGTGCCGTCCGTGGAGGCCTCCAGCCGGTACGCCTTCGCGTACGCCCGCTCCCAGTCGAGGGTGACCCGCCCGATCCGGTGCGCGGAGCCGAGGTCGATGCGCAGCCACTGGTTGTCGTTCCACTCGCTGGCCCAGCGGGAGCCGGAGTCGCCGTCCACGGCCCGGCCGGGGGAGTAGTCGACGAAGGGGTTCCACCACTCGGACGACGAGGCCGAGGCGGAGGATCCGGCGGCGAGGTTCACCCCGGACTTGTGCCGCTCCGAGGCCCCCCAGGTGCCGAGGTAGGACTCGGCGCCCCTGAAGAGGTCGTCCACCACGTCCTGCCCGCCGACGAGCCGGATGTCCTCGATCCAGTCGGGGACCAGGCCGTAGTGCGAGGCGCCGTCCGTGTTGAGGTCCCAGGTGCGCTGCCCGGTGGTCTGCCTGTCGATGACCGAACCGCCGTCGGTGCTGGTGAAGGGGTACTTCACCGGGTTCGGCGTGTTCGCGCCCCGGGGGCCCGGCCAGCCGCCGACGCCGTTCATGTCGGTGCCGTAGCCGTAGCCGACCTTGTACTTGTCGCGCAGGGCGTCCGTGCGCTTGGCCTCCGCGCTGAAGGCCTCGGAGCCGCTCATGTACTGGGCCGCGAAGCCGCCCAGCTTGTAGAGCCGCTCGGTCCAGCCCAGGTCCATCCAGCTGTGCGAGGAGATGACGCCCGGGTAGGACTCGGACTCGAGGATGTCGAAGGCGCGGCCCGCGGCCTTGACGCTCATGTGGTCGACCTCGAGCATCATCCCGCGCTTCATCATCCCGCGGACGGCGTACTCGCCGAGTTCGGTGAGACCGCGCTTGTTGCAGCGGGCGTCGGCGGAGTACGAGGGGACCGCGACCCCGGCCGGGAGCTCCTTCTGCGCCGCCGGAGCCGCCGCGAGGCCGATCGGGTTGTCCTTCTGCGGGCCGGCGCACTGCTCGGTCTGCCAGAAGGTGCCGGTCGACAGGAACTGGCCGACGTTGATCGCGGTGCCGAGTGCGCCCTCGTCGAAGCGGACCCCGCACAGGGCGTTGTCGAACTTGTGGCAGAGGAACATGCTGCGCACGCCCAGCTTGTGCAGCTCGTCGAGGCCCCGGTCGATGTCGTCCTTGCCGCACTGGGCGACGTCGAGGATCTGCTTGCAGCCGAAGGGCTCGGAGGTCTCGACCCCCATGACCACGGCCAGCTTCCCCTGCTTGATCACCTCGCGGGCCTGGTCGGAGTCGGTGACGATGCGGAACCAGCCCTTGCCCGGGCCGCCGTACATCCTGTCGACGAAGGCCTGCATGTCGTACGTCTTCTGCGCCTCCAGGCGGATGGCGGTCATCTCGTCGCAGCCGCGGTCCTTGAAGAAGTAGACCGAGCAGATCACCCCGTTGGTGACGAGGTCGTTGACGAGGACGCGCTGGCCGCCGCGCCAGGCGCGCTCGACCCAGGCGTAGTAGTTCTGCTGGTGGGTCAGCGAGTCGTGGGCGGGCCAGTCCTTGAAGGTGGGCCAGCCGTTGGGGTCGTGCTTCCCGTCCCCGCCCTTGGTGATGAAGTCGAAGACGGCGAGGGTGCCGTCGGGGTAGTGCTCGGGACAGTCCTTGAGGGCGTCCGCGACGCCCATCTCGGAGAAGGGCTTGCCGCAGATCAGGCGGCCGCCGAAGCCCTCGTTGGACATCAGGTGGTCGTGCGCGTCGACGAACCCGCGCACCTTGCCCTGGGCGTCGGTGCCCTTGAAGGGCTCACCGGTGACGTTGATCGCGGAGTCGGGCTGGGGCCGGGCGGTGGGGTTCCACCAGCCGGCGTCGGCCGTGGGGCCGGCCTCGGCGGAGGACAGGGGCGCGGGGCCGAGCAGCATGGCCAGCGCGGCGACGAGCGGTGTCAGGAGCGCGAGGCGGCGGCGCCGTCGGCGCGCGGCGCCGCGGTACGGCCGTGGGGGCGGGTGAGGGGTCAAGGTCATCACATGTCTTCGGTCGTCGGATGCGGCGCGGTCGGATCCGGGCATGAATTGTCATGCCCCGCACAAAGGTGGGACGAGAATCCCGACTGGCTCGAAAGGAGTCAAGAGTCCGGGACGGATGACCTGATGGGGCGTCGGGTCCCTTCCGGCCCCTTCCGGCCCGCCCGGGACCGCCGGCGTGCGGCCGCGATCCGATCGGATGACGATCCGACGATGGCCGGAAAGATCAGGGCCGTCACGGGCGGCTCCTAGCCTGCCCGGCATGCGACGCCTCCCCCTGCCCGGCCACCCCCTGGAGACCAGCCGGCTCCTGCTGAACCTGGTCGCCCTCGCCACCCTCGCCGCCGTCTTCGCGGCCGTGGTCCTCAGTGGCTACCCGGCCGGCGGCATCACCTTGCTGCTGGTCCTCGCCGCCCTCCTGGTGTGGGGCCTGCGCCACCGCAAGGAGGCGCTGCGCAGGCTGGAGCTGGAGCGCGCCGAAGACCTGCTGGCCCACGCCGAACTCCTGGAGCGGCGCGAGCAGTACGCGCGCGACCGCGGGTTCGCGTACCAGGAGACCTGCCCCGATCCGGCCGTCGGCTTCGGCCGGATCGAGCAGCACGTACCGCAGGACCCGGCCGAATGGGAGGGTGGCGCCACCATGGGGGAGCGGGTCAAGGAGGCCCCGCACCTGGAGCGCCTGGTGGGTCTGGCCCGGCACGCCCGCGAACTGGTCGCGGAGGGCGTCGTGCGGATGGACCGGGAGGGTTTCCGCCTCACCGTCTTCGACCTGGAACTCGTCGACCACGAAGACTTCGGCGGCCTCGCCCGGATGCTGAAGCCCGCCGCCGCTCTGGAGGCCTCGAAGGACTACGTCACCGTGTGGTCGGTGGAGCTGCCCTTCCCGCTGCCGTACGTGTCCTCCGCGTACGCCTGGGACGGCCGGCGCGACCCGGTCGAGGCCCTCGTCGAGGGCGAGGACCGCGTCGAACGGCGCGCGGAGGACCGGGAGTTCGCCGACCTGCTGCTGTCCTACCCCGCCGTGCGCGAGGACGCCCTCTCCGACACCGCCCACCCGTGGTTCGTCGACGGAGCCCGGCTCGTCGCCTGCGCCCGCTCCAACCGGGGCGTGGACCCGTCGACCGTGGAGGCCACCGCCGCCCGCCTGGCCCGGCTCGCCGCCCGGGTGCCGTGGACGGAGCTGGAGCGCTTCAGGGTGACCGACCCGCAGGACGGGCGGCTGCGCGCCGGCCGGATCCGCTGGACGCACCGCTGGCACGGGCTGCCGGGCCGTCCCCCGACCGCCCGCGCCCTCTGGGAGGAGCGGCAGATCACCCACGCCGGTCTGCGCGCCTTCGTGCCGGCCGACGAGGGCTTCGACAGCGGGAGTTGACCGGGCAGCGGACACTGGCCGGATCCGGACGGTACCGGTCGGAGTCGATCATAGGGTCGGCCGTATGAGCGAATCGAACGACAACGTCGAAGGCGGCGGCTGGTCGCGGCGCGGGGTCCTGCGGGTCACCGCGGCCGGCGCGGGCGCGGTCGCCGCCGTGGGCGCCGGAGCCTCCGCCGCGCACGCCGACGGCCGCCGGCGGGGCGCGCCGACCTTCGTCCTGGTCCACGGCTCCGGGAGCAACTCCTACGGCTGGTCCGCGGTCCTCGCCGAGCTGGGCCTGCGCGGGCACCGGACGATCGCCGTCGACCTCCCCGGCCACGGTCCCGGCGCCTACTTCCCCCTCTCCTACCAGTCCCCGCAGGACCTGGAGCGGCTGGCCACCGAGCCCTCGCCGATCGGCAGGGTCACACTGGCCGACTTCGCGGAGCACGTCGTGGACGTCGTACGCGCCGCCCACCGCAACGGCCCCGTGGTCCTGGTCGGGCAGAGCCTGGGCGGGGCGACCCTGAACGCGGTCGCCAACCGGGTACCCGAACTGCTCTCCCACCTGGTGTACGCCTCCGCCTTCTGCCCGACGCGGCACACCTCGGTGACGGACCTGATGATGACCCCCGAGGGCTCCTCCAGCGCGCTGTTCCGGATCCCCCCGTTCAAGACCCCGCCGGAGCTGGGGGTCAACCGGGTCAACTGGCGCTCCGCCGACCCGGCCCTCTTCGCCGTGATGAAGGAGGCCCTGGCCGCCGACCGGACGGACGCCGAGGTCCGGGCGCTCCTGGCCACGCTGGAGCCCGACGAGTCCGCGGCGATCGGTACCGCCGACTCCCGCGGGCTGGCGGACCGCTGGGGCCGGGTGCCGCGCACCTTCCTCCGGTTCACCGAGGACCGCTCGATCCCGCTCCCGCTCCAGGACCTGATGATCCGCGAGGCCGACGGGACCACACCGCGCAACCGCTTCCGCGTACGGTCGCTCGCCGCCCCGCACGTCGGCCCGCGCGACGTCACCGTATGGGGGGACGAGCTGGAACGGGTCGCGGAGCTGTGCCGCTAGACGACCTCAGTCGTTGAAACCGCTGCACCGGGTCAGTTCGCCGCCCTGGCGGACGCTGTACTCGGCGGGCGTCACGTTCAGGATCTGGAACCCGCCGTTCTGGGCGATCTCGATCGTCCCGCCGAACCCGGCCGACCCGTAGACGTAGGCCGGACCGGGGGTGAAGCCGCCGCCGGACAGGTGCACCTTCCCGTTTCCGAGGATGCCGGAGATCGAGCACGTCGCGGCCGGGGCGGCGCCCGGCGGGTCCTGGGGGACCGCCGCGAGGGCGGTGGGGGCGGTGACGAGCGAGGCGGCCACGAGGGGGCCGAGGACCAGGAGCCGGGTGCGCGGGGTCATGGGATCTTCCTCCTTGTCCGGGACGGGGGCGCGGCGAGCGCGGGTGCCGCCTTCCCATCGTCTCCCCGCCCCCCTCCCCGGTGCGACCGGGGACGGAGTGCTCCGCCGGGGCGCGGCCCGGCGTGGCGCGGCCGGGAGGCCTATGGTCGAGGTATGAGTGCGACGGTCGTGGTGTACGAGTACGACGACACCGCGGGAGCGGCTCCCGGGGACCGGGGGCCGGTCCTGCGCGTGCACGCGGCGCCCGCCGCCCCCGGCCGGAGCGGCGTGCGGGGTCCGAGGACCCTGTGCGGCAAGGACACCTTCGCCATGGGGACGGCCCCCTGGCAGCCGGCCGAGCACCCCGGATCCGGCTGGTACCCCCGGGAGCACGCGGACCGGATCTGCCCCGCCTGCGACGACGCGGCCGACGGGGGATGATCAGCGGCCGGGTGCCATGTCGTAGGTGACCCACATGGTCCGGGTCGCCACCTGGTCGTACTTGGACCGCGCCCGGTGGTTGTCGTCGGCGGTGATCCACCGCACCACGCTCCAGCCGCGCTCGGCGGCGAGCTCGCGCAGGGCCCCGAGCAGCAGGTCGGCGGCTCCGGAACCGCGGTGTTCGGGGGCCACGAACAGGTCGTCCAGGAAGCAGCCGACGGTCGCGGACAGCGGCCGGGCGAAGGGCCGGTAGTGCGCCAGCCCCAGCAGCCGCCCTTCCGTGTCCTCGGCCACCAGGGCGCCCACCTCGTGTCCGGGGTCGTTCACCCACGCCCACACGGTGGCGGCTGCCTCCTCGGTCTGCTCCACCCGGTAGAAGTCGGCGTAGCCCCGGTACAGGACACGCCACTGGGCGAAGTCCCCGGGCTGGACGGCGCGGACCTTGATGTCGGACATGTGCGGCAACTCCTGTGATCGACGGTCCGACGCAACGTAGCAACCCGGTCGCGCCCCCACACCTGTCCACGACGGTGTCTCGCCTGCCGCCTCTTTCGACGTGGTGGCAGATTGTCAATCGCCCTGAAGGGTGAATGATCCGCTGACTCGCTGGCGCGGTGAAAAGTTCGGACTCCGCTGCGCGGGCACGGCGTTGTTATTTAGCAGCGCCGCATTGGTGCAGGTGTTCCATGCGCCCCCCGAACGGATGAAGGATCCGGCCGCGGGCTTCGCGGTGCTGCCGGACGTGCCATCGTTGCCTCACGAACAAACCGCCGCGGTAGGGGAGTTGGCCATGTGGTCGAGGCTGCCGCGATATTTTCGAAAGGGCCTCGATCGTGACCTCTCCTGTGGAATCCTCGGGCTCGGGTGACGGGCGGAGGCGGCGTCGCCACAGGCGGCGCCGTCGCGAATTCGGACCTGCCATCGCCCTCGTCCGTCTTGGCATCGCCTGTTGGGGTCTCTTCAGTGACAATCCGATCGTACGGATCGCGCAAAGGCCCCTGGCATGGCTTGCCGAATGTTTTCGTCAATCCGAGTGATGTGAGGCCATGACAGACGTCGAGACGCAGCCCCCCTTTCCTCTGCCGCCCTCCCGCGAGCGGCAATCCGCTTGGATCGAAGCCGTCCTGGCGACGGACGGAGTCAATGTCCCGCGCGCCGCGCTGGAGAACGTGGCGCCGTTCATCGTGGAGCCCGAGGAGACGCTCGGCGAGCCGGATGCCAGCGGTGTCCGCCGGGCCAAGGGGGCGTCGGTACGGCGCCTCCACACCGACGCGGGTGACATGGTGGTGCTCGTCGTCCGTATGCACGGTGCGGGCGGTGTGCAGTGGAGCCACAACGAACGCATCAGCTCGATCTGGCGTTCCGTCGCGGATCCGACCGTGGGGCGGGGAACGGAGAAGGCGCTGGCCTCCGTGCTCCCCTGGAGTGAGGTCGACGCCCAGGGGGGCGAGCGCTTCCTGGCCGCGCTCAGGAGCGGCGCCAAGAACCGCCAGGCCTTGCTCATGGACGCCGAAGACGCGGCGGATGCGCTGCTGAAGCGTGACAAGGTACGGCCGTACGATCTTGAGGAGGATCTCGTCCTCAATGGTCAGCAGGAACCCGGAATGTACGTTCCGCAGCAAGTCCTGCTCCAGGAGCCGCCCGAATCGAACGCCCAGGGGGAGCCGCTTCACCCGAACGCGTTCTGGGGGTGGATGGCCGTACGCGGAAACAATCGAACGCAAAAGCGTCAGTCGATTTTCGGTCTGAGGTCCGGCGAAGTGCTCACGGGTGTCCCGGCGGAGAAGCTGGGTCGGCCGGGGGGCGGCACCGTCTGGGACCCGCACGAGTGGCTCACGGAGTTCTCCACCCTCCTGAACAGGGAATACAGGGAATACGCGGAAGCTGCGGAGGATCTGGACCCCAAGAACGCGCCGAGGGCGCGTCGCGCGGCGGCCGTCGCCGTGGTGGACGCCCACCTCGTCGTCGGCAGCCCCACACCCCAGCGGCTGTACCGCATCGTGCAGATGAGCAACCGCAGGGACCACGTCCATCCCCCGCTGGAATTCGACCCCGTCGACCGTTCCCGGGCCCTGGGGCGCAGCGTGCTCGGGATGTACGTCGCGCGCGGGCTCATGGACGAGAAGACCGCCGAAGCGCTCTCGGGACTGGCTCCCGTACGTGAACTCCCGGGCGCGACACCGGAGATGTCGGTGGCCGAACTGCGGGACCTGCGCTCCATGGCCCTCCTGCAAGAGCTCTTTCCGGTCGATCCCCAGAAGCGGCACCTCTTGCGCCGTGCGCTCAGCGAGGGGCCCCCGTCCCAGCTGAAGACGGAAGAGATCAACCAGCGGGCCAGGGCCTGGTCGGCCCTGACGTCGCTGAGTTATCCGGAGCCGTGGAATCCGCGCATCGGGCAGATCTTCACCAGCAAGGCCCGTGAGGGGATCGTCCTTTCCGGCCGCTCCCTGCCCGACCTGCTGGCGGCGGCCGACACCGATGACGATGCCTTCGAGGAGCTCGTCTCGTACCGGGCCGCACACTGGCTGGCGTCCTTCGGCATCGTCGAACCGGACCGGGGGTCCCTCGACGGGCAGGAGGTCATCGGGGAGTCGGGCGAGCTCCACCGGAGGTCGCGGCGCGGCGTGCCGAACGTCCTCCAGGCGCTGCGCCACAAGAGGAAGGCGGCTGTCGGTGTCCTGATGTCGCTCGTCGAGGCCATGGAGGACGGCGACCGCCGGCCGTGGCAGGTGAGCGAGTCCGGGATGCAGATGGACGGGAGGCCGATGACCCCCCTCTGGCTCGACGTGACCTTCCCCAAGGAGACCGGTACGCGCCCGCGCAAGGCGGCCGCCGCACCGGTTCCGCCCCCTGCACCCGCCCCTCTTCCCGCTCCGCCCCGCCCGGCTCCCGCACCGGAGCAGACGCGGCTCGGGACGGAGGAGGGCGCCCCCGCAGCCGACGAGGACCTCACCCCGCCGCCGCCCGTACCGGCGCCGGTACGGGCGCCGGTGCCCGCGGCCCGGCCCCCGGCCGACGGGGCGGCGGGTGACGAACCCGCCGGGCCGCCCCCGGCCGTCGACCCGCTCTCCCGCATCGAGGCCCGGATCCGCGAGGTGCACGCGGGAGCGGCCGAGATCCGGCGGCTCCTCACCGAGCTGAAGGAGCGGGCCGGTGATCCCTCGGCACCCGCGCCCATCGAGCGCGGGCGGGCCGACGCCGCCGTGCGCCTGCTGAACCAGACGGTGGGCCGGCTGCGCGAACTCCCCGAACTCGTCGAGGTGATGGCGGAGGCCGACTGAGCGCACGGGGCGGAGCCCGGTCCGGTGACCACCGGACCGGGCTCCTGTGCGCCGTGCGGTGGGTCAGCTCGTCTGGAGGGTCACGTCGTCCACCACGAAGGAGGTCTGGAGGGACTGGTCCTCCACTCCCGTGAACTGCAGGACGACGGTCTGCCCGGCGAACTGGGAGACGTCGTAGCTCTTCAGGGTGTAGCCGGAGCCCGCGTCCAGGTTGGACAGGGTCTCCAGGGTCCGGCCGCCCACCGAGACCGTGAAGGTGTCATAGGCGACGTCCTCGTTCTCGGCGGTGTCGATGTGCAGGTAGAAGGAGAGCCGGCCGGAGGCGCAGCCGGCGGGAAGGGTGACGGACTGCGAGGCGCTGTCCGTGCGGGAGCTGCCCCAGCCGTTCAGCCAGGCCATGTACGAGCCGCCGTGCGGGGTCTCGCCCGCCTGGTTGGTGATCACCCCGGAGGTCGCGGACCACGGGGAGGAGCCGCTCTCGAAGCCGCCGTTGGCGACGACCTGGGCCGGGGTGCACGTGCCGCCGCCCCCGCCGATGGTCAGCGTGTACGTGGTGGCGTGGGTGGTGGAACCGGTGCCGGTGACGGTCAGGGTGTGCGTGCCGGCCGGGGTGCCCGCGGCGACCTGGACCGAGAGGGTGGCGGACTGGCCGGACTGGACCGAGGCCGGGCTGACGGTCGCGGTCACTCCGGAGGGGGCGCCCGAGGCGGACAGGGCGACGGTCTGCGGGCTGCCGCTGACGGTGGCGGTGTTCACCGTGGAGGTGACGCCGCCGCCCGGGTTGGCGGAGCCGGCGGCCGGGCTGGTGCCGATCGAGAAGTCGGAGGCGGGGGTCCCGCCGCCGACGGCCGTCTTCCAGATGGCGTACGCGACGCCGTCGGCGCTGCGGTCGAGGACGGTGGCGCTGATGTTGGACGTGGTGTCGCAGGAGCTGTGGTAGCAGGAGTCGTACGCCGCGTTGGCGGTGCCGCCCCACTTCGCGGCCTGCGCGGAGGTCTTGCGGGCGCTGGCGCCGGCGGCGTAGCCGGAGGTGGGGATGCCCGCCTGCTGGAAGGAGTAGTCGTCACTGCGGCCCTGGCCCTCGGTGTTCTCCTCCGGGGCGAGGTTCAGTGAGGTCCAGTACGCCTTCAGGGGGGCGGCCGTGGCGGAGTTGACGTTGTTGATGAAGTAGCCGCCGTTGGTCGAGCCGACCATGTCGAAGTTGTAGTAGCCCTTGATGACCGCCCGCTGGGCGCTGGTGAGCTGGTTGACGTAGAACTCCGAGCCGTTGAGGCCCTGTTCCTCGTCGGTCCACCAGGCGAACCGCACGTGCTGGGTCATCGTCGGGTTCTTCTGGGCCAGGACGAGGGCGTTCTCCAGGAGGGTGGCGGAGCCCGAGCCGTTGTCGTTGATGCCCGGTCCGGCCGAGACGCTGTCGAGGTGGGCGCCGAACATCACGGTCTTGTCGGCGGGGCCGCCCGGCCAGTCGGCGATCAGGTTGTTCGACGGGTAGGTGCAGGAGGTGCAGGCCTGTTCGGTGACGGTGTAGCCGGCGGCCTGGAGCTTGCCCTTCACGTACGCGAGGGACTGGGTGTAGCCCGCGCTGCCGGCCCGGCGGTTGCCCCCGTTCTGCGAGGCGATGGTGCCGAGCTGGGCCAGGTGCGCCTGGACGTTGGCGACGCTGATGTCGGGCGCGGTCGGATCGGGCTGGGTGCCGCCCACGTTGAGGGCGTAGTCGACGGTGTGCGCGAGGGACGCGCCCTGGCCCTTGACGGTGACGGTGGAGGCCCCGGGCGCCGTGCTGGACGAGGCGGAGAGGGTCAGCGTCGAGGACTGCCCGGACTGCACGGTGGCCGGGCTGAAGGACGCGGTGACCCCGGCCGGCAGGCCCGTCGCGGTGAGCGTCACCTGCTGGGCGGATCCGCTGGTGGTGCTGGTCGCCACGGTGGTGGTGACGGAGCCGCCCTGCTGGACCGTGCCGGAGGCCGGGTTCAGGGAGAGCGAGAAGTCGTTCTGCCCGCTCGGGGCGCAGGTCGGGTCACCGCTCTGGGCGGGCACGCTGATGGCGTCCCAGGCGGCCTTGGTCCTGTTGAACAGGTCGCAGGTGGCGTCGAGGGACTTGGCCGAACTCAGGGTGGCCGTCCGGTACTTCTTGTAGGACATGCTGCTGGTCTTGAGCAGCATGCCGCCGTAGAAGATCTTGCCGGCGTTCTGGACGCCGACCCCGGTCACCGTGGACTGGTTGCAGGTGCTGCTGTTCGGCTTGCCGCCGCCCGGGTTGCTGCCCTCGGCCAGCAGGTAGAACCAGTGGTTCAGCGGTCCCGCGGCCGCGTGCACCTCGGTCCCGGGTATGGAGGAGCTGTAGCAGGACGGGTCGTTGTTGATCGCGGAGGGGTTGTACATGTTCCGGATCGGGCCGCGGCCCTGGAGGTTGATGACCTCGCCGACGGTGTAGTCGGGGGTGTCGTACGGGGCCGGCTCGTTGATGTACGCCTCGGTCAGCGCGCCGAAGATGTCACCGGTGCCCTCGCCCAGACCGGCCTCCTGGCCGCTGGTGCCGCCGGGGGTGTTGGAGTCGATGGCGTGCCCGTACTCGTGGGCCACCACGTCCACGCCGGCGATCCACTCGTTGGCGCTGTTGCGGCCGATGGTGACCGAGCTGCCGTCCCAGTAGGCGTTGAGGTCGCTCAGGCCGACCTTGCCCGGGAAGCTGCGCCCGTTGCCGCTGACGCCGTTGCGGCCGAGCCACTGGCCCAGCATGTCCCACTGCTTCTGCGCGGCGAACATCAGGTCCGTGCACCCGGTCTCCTTGGAGGTCGGGTTGCCGGTGCCCCAGGAGTCCGAGGACTTGCTGAAGACGGTTCCGGTGCTGTAGTCCGCGCAGCTCAGACCCGGGCGGTTCGGGTCGCGCAGGGAGTACGAGCCGCCGGAGGCGGTGGTGTCGATCGTCAGCGGGTTGGGCCCGTTCCACTTGCTGTTGCCGGTGCCGGCCACGACGTCGTCGTAGCGGTCGACGACCTTCCCGGTGCGGGCGTCCACGAACACGTGCAGCCGGCTGGGCGCCGTACGGCTGCGGCCGGTGAGGACGGTCTCCCAGGCCAGTACGGGCTTGTCGTCCTTGAGCCGGACGACGAGCCGGCTGCTCTCGGCCTTGTCCACCTTCTCCAGCTCGCGCCGGGAGGACGCCTCGGCGGCCTTGGCGTCGACGTCCGGGGTGGTGGCCACGTCGATCACGGTCGCGGAGGCCGACTGGAGGGCGCGGACCCGGCCCTCGCCGTCCGCGAGGACGACCGCGTCGCCGCCGACGACCGGCAGGCCCTGGTAGCTCCGCTCGTAGGCGACGGAGTACAGGTCCTTCACCCAGGGCGTGACCAGGCGCCGCTCGTACTGCTGGCGGGGGGAGTTGACCAGGGTGTCGAGGCCGCTGCGGACGGCCGCGTCCGCGGCGGCCACGGCCCGCTCGGCCTTGGACTGGCGGGGTGGTACGGGATCCGGCTGCTGCGCGGCCGCCGCGGTGCCGGCCAGCGCGCCGGCGAGGCTCGCGGTCAGCGCGAGGGCTGCCACGGACGCCGTCCATCTGGTGGGCTGCACGAGTCCACTCCGATCGTGTGTGGGGGGTGGCTGGCTGTACGCCGTCGCCGAGTATGAGCGTGGACATGGCGAGATTGGGACATCCCTGCGGGCATAAGGCGCGGGTTATGGTGCGCCGCCGTGGCGCTTCGTAAGCTGCCCGGATGCAGCTGGAGTTGAGGCATCTGCAAGCCGTCTGCCGGATCGCGGAAGCGGGCAGTCTGGGGGAGGCGGCCCGGCGGCTGGGGATCTCGCAGCCGGCGCTCTCCGCCCAGCTGCGCCGGATCGAGGCGGTCACCGGAGGCGAACTCTTCGCCCGGGGCCGCCACGGGGTGGAGCCCACCGCCCTGGGGCACTTCGTACTGGCCAAGGCGCGCCGGGTGCTGGGCGAGATGGACGCCCTCGGCGCCGAGGCCCGCGCCCTGGCGGCCGACGCCCCGCTCAGGCTCGGCTGCATCCTGCTCGTGCTCCTGGACGGCCTGCTCGCCCGGACCGACCAGGCCCTGTCCGGGCGGGAGGTCACCGTGGACCTGGAGGACTCCGTCACGGCACTGGTGCGGATGCTCGGCGCCGGTCAGTACGACGTGATCGTGTACGGGGAGGTGAACGACTACGAGGTCCCGCTCCCGAGGGGGGTCACGGCCCGGACGGTGGTTCCCCAGGAGCCGTTCTGCATCCGGATGTCCTCGGGGCACCGCCTCGCGGGACGCGCCACCCTGGATCTGGCCGAGCTGGCGGGCGAGCAGTGGATGACCCTCGTGGAGGACGACGACGGCGGCCCCGAGGCCCTGGTCGAGGCCTGCGCGAAGGCGGGCTTCATCCCCTCGCTGCGCCACCGGATCACCGACCGCCAGATGCGGCACGACCTGATCGCCGCGGGCCGCGCGATCGCGCTCTGCCAGCCCACGGCCCCGCCCGTGGCGGGGACCGTGATGCGCCCTCTGGCCGGCACGCCGATCACCGGCCGCATCCGCCTGGCCTGGAACCGCTCGGCGGTCCCGGCGCAGCAGGCCGAGCGGCTCTACCGCGCGGCGGTCGCCGCGTACCTGGCGAACGTGGACAACAACGACTTCCACCGAGCGTGGTGGGACGCTCACCCGGAGGCCCGTCCGGCGCTCGACTGAAACCCGGGGGCCGCAGGTCAGGCCCGGGTCGACCGGCCCCGGCGACGCTCAGGCGGTCCCCCTTGAAGGAACGATCCGGCGGCGGGTTAGCATATGAGCGCCGCCTAGCTCGAAAGATAACGTCTGTGACTGTCAACGAGGACTCGTTCGCCAACTGGAAGACCCGCGAGGAGATCGCGGAGTCGATGATCCCCCTCATCGGGAAGCTGCACCGGGAACGGGACGTCACGATCCTGCTCCACAGCCGCTCCCTGGTGAACAAGTCGGTCGTGAGCATTCTCAAGGCCCACCGCTTCGCCCGGCAGATCGACGGCGAGGAGCTGTCGGTCACCGAGACGATGCCGTTCCTCCAGGCCCTCACCGCCCTCGACCTGGGCCCGTCCCAGATCGACATCGGCATGCTCGCCGCCACCTACAAGAGCGACGACCGCGGTCTGTCGGTCGCGGACTTCACCGCCGAGGCCGTCGTCGGCGCCACCGGCGAGAACAAGATCGAACGCCGCGAGGGACGCGACGTCGTCCTCTACGGCTTCGGCCGCATCGGCCGCCTCGTCGCCCGCCTGCTCATCGAGAAGGCCGGTTCCGGCAACGGCCTGCGGCTGCGCGCCATCGTCGTGCGCGGTGGCGGTGACCAGGACCTCGTGAAGCGCGCCTCGCTGCTGCGCCGCGACTCCATCCACGGCCAGTTCCAGGGCACCATCACGGTGGACGAGGCCGCGGGCACGATCGTCGCGAACGGCAACACCATCAAGGTGATCTACGCGAACGACCCGTCGGAGATCGACTACACCGAGTACGGCATCAACGACGCCATCCTCATCGACAACACGGGCAAGTGGCGCGACCGCGAGGGCCTCTCGCAGCACCTGCGCCCGGGCATCGACAAGGTCGTCCTGACGGCCCCCGGCAAGGGCGACGTCCCGAACATCGTCCACGGCGTCAACCACGACACCATCAAGCCGGACGAGCGCGTCCTGTCCTGCGCCTCCTGCACCACGAACGCGATCGTCCCGCCGCTGAAGGCGATGGACGACGAGTACGGTGTGCTCCGCGGCCACGTGGAGACCGTCCACTCGTTCACGAACGACCAGAACCTGCTGGACAACTACCACAAGGCCGACCGCCGCGGCCGCTCCGCGCCGCTCAACATGGTCATCACGGAGACCGGCGCCGCCTCGGCCGTCGCCAAGGCGCTGCCCGACCTCAAGGCCCCGATCACCGGCAGCTCGATCCGCGTCCCCGTCCCGGACGTCTCGATCGCCATCCTGAGCCTGCGCCTGGGCCGCGAGACCACCCGTGAAGAGGTCCTGGAGTACCTGCGCGGCGTCTCGCTGCACTCGCCGCTCAAGCGCCAGATCGACTTCACGACCGCCCCCGACGCCGTCTCCATGGACTTCGTCGGCTCGCGCCACGCCTCCATCGTCGACGCCGGCGCCACCAAGGTCGACGGCGACAACGCGATCCTCTACCTCTGGTACGACAACGAGTTCGGCTACTCGTGCCAGGTGATCCGCGTCGTCCAGCACGTCTCCGGGGTGGAGTACCCGACCTACCCGGTCCCGCAGGTCTGATCCCGCGCATCGCCTGATCCGGTGCCCCGCCGACCGCGGTCGGCGGGGCACCGTGCGTTCCATAGACTGGTCCGGTGACCGAGAACGTGCTTCCCCCCTGTCCCGAATGCTCCGGACCGTACGCCTACGAGATGGGCGCCCTGCTCGTCTGCCCCGAATGCGGGCACGAATGGCCCCTCGCGGCCGGCGAGGACGGCGGCGCCCCCCAAGAGCGGGTGGTCAAGGACTCGGTGGGCAACGTGCTCGCCGACGGGGACACCGTGACCGTGGTGAAGGGCCTGAAGGTCAAGGGCCACCCGACCGGCATCAAGGCGGGCACCAAGGTCCGCAACATCCGCCTCGTCGACGGAGTCGACGGCCACGACATCGACTGCAAGATCGAGGGCTTCGGTGCCATGCAGCTGAAGTCGAGCGTGGTGAGAAAAGGCTGATTTCCCACTGACGCCCCACCCCCTTTCCGCCCCCGTCCACCCCTGGTGGCCGGGGGCGTCGCCGTATCCGGGCCGGCCATTGCCGCCGTCTTTCGGCCAAGATGGCCCGAACAGGCGGATCGGATGCCCGGCGGGGAGGATTTTTCCGTGAAATCCCGCCACTTGCCGTACGGGTTCGGAAATGCGGCTGGATCTCCGCTCTAGCGGTCCTTCGGGCGCCTGGGTGATTCTGAGGCCCGGGTCGGCCGCACCACTGGCCGGATGTCATCGATATCCGGCCGGGCCGGAACCCGGGTAAATCCTGCATTTCATTCGGCGGCCCGCGAGCCGTTTCCGCGGCCTGCGGAATTCCGTCCAGTGCACATTTCGGCTTCCGCTTCCACATGTAGGGAGACACTCATGTCCGACACCGCGCGCACCCCCGAATTCGCCTTCGAGGACCTGGACCTGGACCTCGGGGACCTCACCGTCACCGCCATGCGGGACACCGTCGCGCTTCCCGAGGGCGGCGCGTCCTGGGGCTCCTGCTCCTGCCAGGCCTCCTCCTCCTGCAACAAGCCGAACATGGACACGCCCCTCGGCTGACCGTCCCGCGAGCAACCCCCGCACACCCACGACACGCAACCGCTTCCCGCCGCACCCCGCGTGCGGCGGGAAGCCCGCGCGCCACACCCACAGGAGGGGACCGGCATGCCGCAGCCGCACCGCACGCCGGCCGAGGCCGAGGCCGAAGCCGACGGCTACCGGGTGTGGGCCGCGCCGTACGCGCTGGTCCGCGCCACCGTACTGACCCACCCCGCCCAGACACCGGACGCCGCCGCGTTCCGCACCCTGCTCGCCCGCCTCGGGGAGACGGAACGTCGACTGCTGGAGACCGCCGCACCGCTCTGCGACGACCTCCACGACAGCCGGACCGGGCACCCCGCCGCCCTCCACCGCGACGTGGTCCTCCCGCTGCGCCGCGCCCTGCACAACGGACGCGAACCCCGGCCCGCCCTGCTGGAACGCCTCGGCGACCTCCCCCAGCGGCTGCCCCGGCTCGCCGGCTGGCTCGCCCTGCGTGAACACCGCACCGCGCTCCTCGCCGGACTCGCGGCCGCCGCCGCACCGGCCCTGGCCGCCGAACGCGGCGCCCTGGCCGCCCTCTGCCGCGAGCCCGCCCTCGCCAAGGCCGTCGCCCTCACCAGCACCGACCTGCTGCGGGCCGTGGAACGGGCCGCGACCGGGACACAGGACCGCAGGGCCCGCAAGGAGGAGGCGGCCGTCCTGCGCTACGCCCTGCGGGCCAGCACCAAGACCAGCCCGCTGTCCTGGTTCACCGCCGTCGGCTGGGGACCCCTGCCGGCGGAGCCGTCCCGCGCCGTTCCCTCCTGGGGGCGTGCCCCCCTGTTCGACGGCCCGCTCCGGTCGGTCGCACAGCCCAGCCGGGCCCTGACCACCGCCCTCACCCTCGCCCTCCTGGACGCCCCGCACCGCCGGGCCGCCCTGCCCCACCGCATCACCAGCACCGCCCGTACCACCGGCGGGCGGGCCGCGTACTCCCGGGACCGGACCGCCTTCGCCGGAGGCCGCTACCTCGTGGCCGGCGAGGACGAGGCCGAGCTGCCCGCCACCGGCCCGCTCGGCCTGGTCACCGACCGGGCCGGGAACCCCGTACCGCTGGACGAGCTGACCGGACTGCTGGCCGCCGCCCTGAAGGGAGCGGGAGCGGGGGCGGGAGCGGGGGCCGGCGGCGACGGCCGGGCCGCCGCCGCCGGCTTCCTCGCCCGGCTCGCGGACGCGGGGCTGCTGGTGCCGGGCGAACCGGTCCCGCCGCAGCACCCCGACCCGCTGGGCCGCCTCGCGGACTGGCTGCGGTCCCTGGACGCCGCCACCGCCGAGGACGCCGCCGCCGACGCCGCCCAGGCCGGACACCTCGACGAGCTCGCGCGGCTGACCGCCCGGTTCGCCGACACCCCCGCCGCCGGCCGCCCCGCCCTGCTGGCCGCCCTGTCCGACCGCTGGACGCAGGCGCTGGCCGCCGCCGGCCGCCCCGTCCCGGCCGTGTCCGCCCCGCTCAGCGCGGTCTCCGAGGACGTCGTCGCCCCGCACCCGCTCGACCTCGACGGGTTCCTCGGCGCAGCCGACCACGAGGCGCTCCGCGAGGTCACCCCGCTGGCGGAACTCTTCGACCTCGGCCACCTCCTGCGCCGCGTCGTCCGCGACCGCTTCGTCGCCCGCTACGGACCCGGCGGGACCTGCCCCAACCCGTGGGAGTTCGGAGCCGAGGTCGCCGAAGCCTGGGAGACCGCCGGGCGGCTCTCCGCCCTCGACCCGGCCGACGCCCTCCCCACCGGCACCGGCCCGCTCGCGGCCCTGCGCGCCGAGGCCCTCGCCGCCGTCCGGGAAGCCCCGCACGGCGACCCGGCCGCGGCCGCCGAGCTCGTCCTGCCCCCGGACCTCCTCAAGGGCCTCGGCGACCGGCTCCCCGACTGGGCCCTGTCCCGGCCGCTCGGCTACGCGTACTTCCTCCAGCGCGACCCCCGCCACGGCCTGCTCTGCGTCAACCAGGTCTACGGCGGCTGGGGCCGCTTCACCAGCCGGTTCCTCGACACCCTCGACCCCGGCGCCGCCACCGGGGTCTCCCGGCAGGTCCGGCGCGCCCTCGGCCCCGACGCCCGGGCCGCCCAGATCCGGCCCGTCGGCGGGTTCAACGCCAACCTCCACCCCCTCCTCGTCCCCGACGAGATCGGCCCCGACCGCCGCTGGACCCCCCTCGGCGAAGCGGACCTGGACCTCGTCCACGACGAGGCCGACGACCAGGTACGCATCCGGCTCCGCAGCACCGGCGAACTCCTCGACGTGCTCTACCCCGGCTTCCTGTCCCCGGTGCTGCTGCCGCGCCGCCTCGGCGCGCACCTCGCCGACCAGCCCCACGGCGTCGTCGACTTCCGCCCGCTCGTCCCCCGCACCGCCCTCACCGCGCCCGGCGGCGGCCGGATCACCCACACGCCCAGGCTGCGCCACCGCGACGTGGTGCTGCGCCGCCGCCGCTGGCTGCTCCCGCCCGACGCCGTCGAGCGGCTGCGCGCCGACCTCGCCGCCGGCGGCGAGGTCCCGGCGGAGGCCGCCGCCCGCTGGCGCGCCGCCCTCGGCCTCCCCGAACAGCTCTTCCTGCACCCCGCCGCCGGCGCCCCCACCGGGCGCCCCGCAGAGGACTTCCTCAGCGGGCTGAGCCGCCCCAAACCCCAGCTCGTCGACCTCGGCAACGCCCTGCACCTGCGCTGCCTGGCCAAATGGCTCTCCCGCCACGGCGGCGGCGCCGTCCTCGAAGAGGCGCTGCCCGCCCCCGGCGCCCAGGACGCGCCCGCCCGCGCCGTCGAACTCGTACTGGAGGTCTACCGGGCCGGGCGGACCCGATGACCCGCCCCCGGACAGCAGAGGAAACGACCATGCCGGCACCCACCAGCCGCGCCCTCGACGTGATCGCCTACCACCACCACCCGGTCAAGGCCCCGCTGCTGCGCGAGGCGCTGCTCCCCCTCGCCGCGGCCGGCGTGCGGCAGGGACTCGCCGCCCACGTCGAGCGGCACTGGCTGTACGGCCCCCACCTGCGGCTGCGCCTCCAGGGCCCGGCCGCCCAGGTGGAGGCCGCGGCGGAGTCCGCCGCCTCCGGGATCCGCGACTGGCTGCGCCTGCACCCCTCGCGCAGCGACCGCACCGAGGCCGAGCTGCTGGCGGCGGCCGCCGAGGCCGGGCGCGCCGAACTCGTCCCCCCGCCCTACGGGCCGATCACCCCGGACAACACGGTCCGCGTCGAGCCCGCCGACCGGTCCTCCGTACGCGCCCTGCTCGGCGACGACGGCGCCGCCCTGCGCGACCGCCTGCTGCGCGACGGGCTCGGCGCGCTGCGGGCCGGCGCCGGCTTCCTCGGCGACGGCGACGACAGCGCCCGGGCCCGGCTGCGGCTCGCGGTGACCGCGCTCGCCGCGCACGCCGCCGCCCACCCCGGCGGCCTGGCCGGCGGCCACTGGTCGTACGTCTCCCACCTGGAGGACTTCCTCCTCCACGACGACCCCGACGGACGGCTGAGGGCCTCCTTCGACCGGCAGTGGGAGCGCACGGGGGACACCGTCACCGCACTCGTCGGACGGATCGCCGGCGGCGGAGCCCAGGGATGGGAACGGTCCTGGGCCGACTTCTCCGCCGGCGCCCGGAAGCTGACCCGCTCCCGGTACGAGGCCGGCGCCGACCTGCACGGCAGCCCGCCCGCCTACCGGGACCGGGCCGCCGCCACCGGGGACCGGGCGGCGGCCGAACGCTGGAACCCGGACACCCGCACCCGCTACAGCGAGTTCCACCGGCTGCTCGGCCGCGCCGACCCGGGCGGGGCGATGTTCACCGACCCCGACTACCTGGTCCACCGGGCCTGCACCAACGCCCTCTACCGGCTCCTCGCCATCTGCGACGTCCGCCCGCTGGAGCGGTACCTGGCCGCGCACCTGGTGGTCCGCACGGTCCCCGCGCTGACCGGCTCCGACTGGCGCACGGAACTCGACGCGGCCGTCGCCGCCGTGGAGGGCGGCGCATGACCGCCACCGAGCAGGTGACGGCCGCCGCCCGGGACGCGCGCAGGCTCCGGCCGGGTGTCGCCGTGACCCCGCTGCGGGCCGGGCTCCACCTGCGGGGCCGCGGCGGCAGCGTCACCCTGGAGGGCAGCACCGCACTGCCCGCCCTGTGGCAGTGGCTGGAGGAGCCGCTGCGCGCCGGCGCACTCGACGACCACCTCGACGCGGCCGGAGCCGGTCCGGCGCTGCGCACCGCCGTGGAGACCCTGCTCGGGCAGCTGGAGGCCCACGGGCTGCTCGTGTCCGACCCCGCCCCGTACGCGGAGACCGGGTACGGGGACCAGCGCCACGACCCCGTCGCGCTGTGGCTCGGGGCGGCCGCCGAGCGGCCCGCCGCCGCCCGCGCCGCACTCGCCGGCGCCCGGGCCGAGGTACTGGCCGCCGCCCCCGACGGGCCCCTGGCGCGTGCCGCCGGGCGGGCGCTGGCCCGGGGCGGACTGCCGGTCACCCGCACCGCCGACCCGGCCCTGCCCGAGGGCCGGGTGCTGCTCCGGCTCCACGGCACCGGACCGGTCCGCGCCCTCGCGGCCGGGCTCCTCCCCGACGGCGGCTACGCCACCGCCCCCGGCAGCCCGGCCCAGGCCCGCGCCGACGCGACCGCCCTGGAGGCCCGGCCGGGTCCCGCCGCCCCCGCCACCGCCCCCGACGCCGCAGCCGACGCGGTCCCGGCACTCGCCCCACTGCTCGGCGGCGCGGCCGCGCACCGGCTGCTGTGCGCGGCCGCCGGGCTCCCGGACCCGGCGGGCGAAGGCGGCGACGACCGGCTGCTGCCCGGCCTCCCGGCGGTGCTCCTCGCCGGCACCCGGCCGCTGCGGGCCGAGTACCGCACCTGGCTCGGGCCCCGCCGGCTGGACCCCGACCGGCGGACGGACCTCGCCCCCGCGGCCACCCTCGGCGAAGCGCTCCGGCGGCTGTCGGCCCTGACCGACGAGCGGTGCGGCGCCCTGCCCGCCCCGCTCCCCGCGGACCTGCACCAGCTCCCGGTACCCCTCGCCACCTGCGAACTCCCCGGCGACGGCCCGGCCCGCCGGCGCCTGACCGCCGGGGCGCCGAGGCTGGACCTGGCCCGGCTGGAGCTGCTGTGCCGGGCCGCGGAACAGCTGCTGGCCGCGCCGGGATCCACCGTCGGCGCGAACCCCGGCCACGCCCGCGGCCGGGCCCTGCGCGCCGCCTTCACCCGCCGTGCGGCCCGGACGCCCGGCGGAACCCCCGGGGCCGTCGCCGTCGCCGGGCCCCAGTGGTCCGGGCACCCCCAGTTCCGGCACTGGTGGCACACCCTGACGGCCCGTCTGGAGGTGCCCGCCCGGCTCCGGGTGCTGCGGGCCGGCCCGGACGGGGTGTACCACGCCGTGATCCGCCGGGCCGGGGACCCCGAGGTGCTGGGGGAGGCCGTGGAGGCCACCCCGGGGGACGCGGCCGCCTTCGCCGCGCTCGCCGCCGTGGCCGCCGTCCGGGCCGGCGGAACCTCCGGCGGCCCGCCCTCCGGGGGCGCCGTCGCCCCGCTGGCCGCGGCCGGTGCCCGTACCGCCGGCTGGGAGGACGCCGGCTGGACCGGCCGCTGGCTGGCCGACACCGCCGCACGCGAGGAGGCCTTCCAGGACGCGCTGCGCGGGCAGGGCGGACCGGACCGGGACTCCGCGACGACCGCTCCGGCCGGCGACCACGAACTCCGGGACCGGCTCCGGGCCTTCGGATTCACCGTCCTGCACACCCCCGAGGAGCCGTGATGACCACAGCCGTCCGCACCGCCCCGGCCGCGGCCGCACTCTTCGACGCCCTGCCCGTCCCGGTGCTCGACGCCGGAGCCGCGCTGGCGGCCACCGCCGGCCCGGCCGCCGTCCTGCTCACCGACTGGACGCAGGGGCTCGCCGAGCAGCTGAGCCGGCACGCGCTGGCCCACCCCGTGGCACTGGTCCCCGTACGCTTCGACGGGCCGCTCGCGGTGGTCGGGCCGCTGCTCGCACCCGGCGCGCCGGCCTGCCTGTGCTGCGCCGAGTACCAGCGCCTCGCCACGGCCGGCGGACGCGTGCCCCGGCAGAGCCCGAAGCTGGCGCTGGCCGGCGTACCGTCCCCGGCGCTCGCCGAGTCCCTCGGCGCCCTCGTACAGGACCTCCTGGACGGCCGTGCCGGGCCGGAGCCCGCCCAGGACCCGCCGACCGCCACCGTCCACCTGCTCCACCAGGGGCGCGGCACCTGGTCCGGCCACCGGATCCGCCCGGTCGGCGGCTGCGCCGTCTGCCACCCGCTGCCCGCCGACTCCGCCGCCCCCGCGGCCCCGCTGCCCTCCGCACCCCGCCCGCTGCCCGACCCCCGGCTCCTGCGCGCCCCCAACCCCCGCACCACGGCGGACGGGTTGCGCGCGGCCCTGTACGACGAGCGGTTCGGGCCGGTCCGGGGCCTGTTCCGCACGGAGGACTCCGCCTTCTGCCTGACCAGCGCCCTCGTCACCGACGGCCGGGACGTCGACGACGGCGGCTACGGCCGGGCCGGGGACTTCGCCGGCAGCGAGCGGATCGCCCTCTTCGAGGCCGTCGAACGGTACGCCGGGATGCGCCCCACCGGCCGCCGCTCCGACCTGCGGGCCTCCTTCGCCGAACTCGGCCCCGAACGCGCCCTGGACCCGCAACGCCTCGGCCTGCCCGACCCCGCCCACCACGGGCACCCGGCCTCGCCCACCGTTCCCTACACCCCCGCCCTGGAACTGGACTGGGTGCGGGGCTGGTCGCTCACCCGGCGCCGGGAGATCGCCGTCCCCGAGCACGTGGCGTACTGGGATCCGCCCGGCGAGGGCCGCCCGCGCGTCGTCTACGAGTCCTCCAACGGCTGCGGCCTCGGCAACAGCCCCGAGGAGGCCGCGCTCTACGGCCTGTTCGAGGTCGCCGAACGCGACGCCTTCCTGATGGCCTGGTACACCGCCACCCCGCTGCGCCGCGTCCAGCCGCCGCCCGAGGACACCGAGACGGCCCTGCTCGCCGACCGGGCGGCCCTGGCCGGCTACCGGCTCCTGCTGCTCGACGCGACGAACGACTTCGGGATCCCGGCGGTCGTCGCCGTCTGCCGCTACGAGGGCGCCCACCCCGACGCCCCGCGGATGTTCCTGGCCGCCGGCGCCCACCACGACCCGCGCGCCGCGATCCGCTCCGCGGTGGCCGAGGCCGTCACCAACGTGCTGGAGTCCGCGCAGCGCGCCCTCGCCGAGGACCGCCCGCGCGATCCCGGGCGGCTGCGCCCGATGCTGGACCGGCCCGAGCTGGTGGTCACCCTCGACGACCACGTCGGGCTCAACGCACTGCCCGAAGCGGCCCCGAGGCTGGAGTTCCTCTTCGCCGACACCCCCTGCCTGAGCGTCGCCGAGACCTGGCCGGGGGCGCCCGAGCCGGTCACCGACCTCTCCGCCCTGCTCACCGCGACGGTGGACCGGCTGGCGGCGGCCGGCCTGGAGGTGGTCACCGTCGACCAGACCGAGCCGGGACTGCGCCGGCGCCTCGGCCTGCACTGCGTGAAGGCCGTCGTGCCCGGCTCGCTGCCGATGACCTTCGGGCACGTCAACCGGCGAACCCGGGGCCTGCCCCGGCTGCTGGAGGTGCCCCACCGGCTGGGCCGCACGGACCGGCCGCTGCGCTACGAGGACCTCGCCCTCCACCCGCACCCCTTCCCCTGACCCCCGTGCCCCCTGCCGAACCGAACGAGGACCGGACGTGACGCCGTGACGACCCCCGAGACCTGGCACAGCCACCACCTCTTCCTGCACTCCGCCACCGAGGAAACGGACGCGTTCCTGGTCCACGAGGCGGGCCCGCTCCTCGACGGCCTCGTCGCGGCGGGGGAGGCCGCCGGATGGTTCTTCATCCGCTACGGGGAGGGCGGACCCCACCTACGCGTCCGGGTCCGCGGCCTGAGCGCCGCTGCCGCCGCCGGACTCCCCGGCGAACTGGCCCGCGCGGCGAAGGCGGTGCCCGAGGTGCCCGGCCCGTGGCCGTCCCGCCACGGCGAGGTGCGCGCCGTGCCCTACGAACCGGAGACCGGGCGCTACGGCGGCCCGCGGGCGCTGCCCGTCGCCGAGCAGGTCTTCGAGGCGTCCACCCGGGCCGCCCTCGACACGCTGCGCGCCCTGCCCGCGGGCGGCGGAGCGGGAGCCCGGCTGACCGCCGCGGCCGACCTGGCCCATACGACGGTGCACGCGCTCGGCATGGACCCGCTCACCGCGGCGCGCCGGCTGCGCGGGCACGCCGGCGGCTGGCGGTGGGTCACCGAGGTGCCGCTGCTGCCCGGCGCGTCCGTCCACACCAGGGTCAACACCGTGTACGCGGCGCAGCGCACGGGCCTGCGGCGGCGGGCCGGGGAACTGCGCGAGCGGCTCGGCGCGGGTACCGCGGCGCCCCGGCTCCTGCGGTGGGCGGCCGAGGTCCGCGGGGCCGACGAACAACTGCGGGACCTGGGGGAGGAACTGCGCGCCTGGGTGTGGGGCTCACAGCTCCACATGCTGTTCAACCGGCTCGGCATCACCCCCGACGAGGAGCGGGCGGTGTGCCGGCTGGCCGCCCGCACCCTGCTGGAGACCGAGGAAGCGCCCGACTACTTCCCGGAAGGCCACACCGCCGCCGACTTCCGGTACCTGGAGAGGAGCAAGTTCCAGATCGGCCGCGGCGAGGACAGCGAACTGCGCTCCCTCCCGGAGGGGGCGGACCGGGCGTGGGCGGACCGGACGTGGGCGGCGGGGCCCGAACTGGCCCTGCCCGCCGGCCCGCTGCCCGAGGTGCCGCTGTCCGCCGTGCTGGCCGCCCGCACCTCGATGCGCGGCCGGCTCCGGGGACCGCTGGACGCCGCCACCCTGGGCTCGCTGCTGTGGCACTCCCTGTCCGAGAGCGCCCGCACCGAGCAGCCGGCGCCGGACGGCCCGCCCCTGACCCTGTCCCACCGCCCCTACCCGAGCGCGGGCGCCCTGTACACGGCCCGGGTGCGGCTGCTGGTGTTCGACGTGGCGGGGGTGCCGGCGGGCACGTACGACTGCCTGCCGGAGCGGCGCACCCTGCGCCCGGTCGGCCCTGCGCCGGCCGTGGCGGAACTCAAGGCGCTCTCCACGTACCTGTCCCGGCCGGACACGGCCCCCCACTGGATCGGCGTCGACGAGGCGCCCGCGGTCCTGGCCGTGTACGCGGACCTCGGCCTGCTGCGCCGCCGCTACGGCCTGCGCGCCCTGCGACTGGCCCTGCTGGAGGCCGGCCACCTCACCCAGACCCTGCTGCTGACCGGTGCGGCGCTGGGCCTGGCCGGTACCCCGCTGGGGGGATTCCACGACGACCTCGCGCACGAACTCCTCGGCCTGGACGACCTGGAGCAGCCGCTCCAGTACCTGCTGCCGCTGGGGCGCCGCACGCCCTGAGCGCCCCGGCCCCTTTGTGCGAAGGCACGGAACGGGCCCCGCGCACGGGCGGGATCCCATGGTTTTCCCCAGTAGGCCCGGAGGATCCCGCCCGATACGTTCGCCACGTTCCGGAAGTGGCGAAAGGGGAAGCCGTGGGAGCGGTGGCGTCCGTACTGGCGGCCGCGGTGCTGTGGGGCACGGTGGGGCCCGCCCAGCTGTGGGCGGACACCGGCGTGCACCCGGTGTCGCTGGGGGCCTGCCGGATGCTGCTCGGCGGTCTCGTGCTCAGCCTGCTGACGGTGCGCCCGGCGGGACTGCGCACCCTGGGCAAGCCCGGAGCGGGCCGGTGGCTCGTGCTGAGCGTGCTGGTGACGGCCGCCTTCCAGGTCTGCTTCCTCCAGGCGGTGCAGCGCGGCGGAGCGGCCCTGGCGACGGCCGTCGCCTTCGGGACCGTGCCCGTGGTCGGCGGGCTGAGCGCCCGGTGGCTCACCGGCGAGCGGCTGACCCGCCGCTGGCTGTGGGGGACGGGCTGCGCCGTGGCCGGCATCGCACTGTTGCTGCTGCCCGGCAGCGGGGCCCGCGCCGACCTGCTCGGGCTGGTCTTCGCAGTGGTGTCCGGGGCGAGCTTCGGCGTGTACATCGCCGCGTCGAAGCAGCTCGCCGCCCGGGGCGCGGACCTCGTCACGGCGGCCCCGGTGAGCGTGCTGTGCGCGGGGCTGCTGGTCTCCCCGTACCTGCTGGTGGCCCCCGAGGGGCTGGCCACGGGCCGCGCCCTCGCGCTGACCGGCTGGCTCGGCCTCGGCACGACCGCGCTCGGCTACCTGCTGTTCACCCGCGGCGTCGGCCGGCTCAGCGCCGCGACGACGGGGACGCTGAGCCTGACCGAGCCGCTGGTGGCGGCGGTGCTGGGGGTCGCGGTCCTGGGCGAGCGGCCCGGGCCGGCCGCGGCGGCCGGAGCGGCGCTGATGCTGCTCGGGCTGGTCCTCGTATCCCTGCCGGAGCGGCGCCGGGTCCGGCCGTAGGGGGCGTCTACCGGTCCTGGTACGCGGTCATGTCCGTGCGGACGCGGTCCGAGAAGAACATCGGGCCTATCGCGTCGGCCCAGGCCATGCCGTCCAGGGTGAGCCCGAGGGTCCCGCCGCTCTCCCGCAGCCAGTTCCGCTTCAGCAGGAAGTCGACCTGGGGCCCGAAGTCGTCCTCGAAGCGCGTCGCGAACCGCTGCTCGTAGACGTCGGCGCGCATGCCCGTGGACTCCAGCAGGTGCTGGAGCACGTACATCCGGCGGCGCTCGCCGTCGTCCATCCGGAACGCCCACTGGGCGCGCCGGAACCGCTCGGTCGGGGTGGCGATGTAGTCGTCGATGATCCGCCGCACCTCGGGCACCGCGACCGCGTAGTCGGTGGTGTAGTGCAGATCGGTGGTGAACGAGCGGGCGCCGACGCCCAGTCCGACCATGCCGGCCTGCTGGTTGTACTCGCTGATGCCGCTGCCGTCGGTGTCCTCCACGGCGGCGGTGCCGGACCGCCGGAAGACCCGCATGGAGGTCTGCTCGTAGCCGGCGGAGAGGAGGTGGTCGCGGCCGTAGCGGTAGAGCCGCAGCCGCTGGTCGTTCCAGTCCTGGAGCGTCGTGGCGTGGCGGGTGCTCAGCCCGGTCAGCGGGCGCACGTACAGCGGGTAGAGGTAGATCTCCTCGGGCTCCCAGGCGAGTGCGGCGTCCAGGGAGACCCTGAAGGTGCGCTCGGTCTGGCCGTCGATGCCGTAGATGAGGTCGATGTTGAGGATCGGGAACTCCGCCTCCTTGAGGCGGGCGAGCGAGGCCTCGACCTCCGCGCGCTTCTGCGGCCGTACCGCGGCGCGCGCCTCCTCGTCGACGAAGCTCTGCACGCCGATGCTCAGCCGGGTCGCGCCGCGTTCGGCGAGTACGGCGATCCGGTCGGCGGTCGCGGTCGCGGGGGAGGTCTCCACCGACCAGGAGGCGGCCTTCAGGTCGGCTCCCATGATGTCCTCGCTGATGTCGCAGAGCCGGGTGAGCTCGTCCGCGGTCAGGTAGGTGGGGGTGCCGCCGCCGAACGCGGCGAGGGTGAAGCGGATCGGCTCGCCCTTGGCCTCCAGCGCCTCACGGGTGACGCGCGCCTGCCGCTCCAGGGTGGCGAGGAACTCGCGGGTGACCTCCTCGGGGGCGCCGGTGCGGGTGAAGAGGTTGCAGAAGCCGCAGCGCATCTCGCAGAAGGGGATGTGCGCGTAGAGGGAGAGCGCGTCGAGGCGCTCCCCGGACCACAGGTCGCTGAGCAGCGGACCGTTCTCCAGGAGGCGGTACGCCTTCTGGTGCGGGTAGGCGTACACGTACTGCTCGTACGGGGTTTCCGGATCCGGCTCGGCGGGGGAGCCCGGGAAGGACGGGGACGGGAGCAGAACAGGCGTCGTCATAACGGGAACTGACTCTCTCTCGGCAAAAGAGGGCGTCACTCTTCGTGACCAGGCGTCACCTTAGGTCGGGGCCCGTGCCGCTTTCCGCAGTGCGATTCCCATGAAAGGGCTTTCGGGATGTAGAGCTTCATATGCACTTTTTGTGGAAGGTGGGATTCCGGCCCGGCCCGGGATATCCCTGTCCGCCATGGACTCCACGAAGCCCGAGAACACCAGGGGCGCCCGCAGACTGCTCGTCGCCGCCGGGGGCGGCGGCGACGCCATCACGGCCGCCATGGTCCACGGCGCCCTGTACGGCCCGGACACCCCGGCACTCGTCCTGACCTACGCCTGGGAGCGGCTGGTCGTCGATCCCGTCCCGGGCCCCCGGCGCGCCGGCGACTTCCACGGCACCGAGCCCGCCGCACCGGGCCTCGCCCTGGTCACCCCCGCGACCCGGCCCCACGCCCCGGCCGGCTCCCTGCTCCCGCGGCTGTCCGGCGAGCTGCGGCCGCGGCTCGGACTGCTGGACCCCTACGGCGGCGCGCTGGGCCTCGCCCGCCAGATCGCGGCCGCCGCCCGCTGGTGCCGGGCCGACCGGATCGACCTCGTCGACGTGGGCGGCGACATCGTGGCCCGGGGCGACGAGCCCACCCTGCGCAGCCCGCTCGGCGACGCCCTCGCCGTCGCCGCCTGCTCGGCCACGGGGCTGCCGACCGGCGTGTACGTGGCCGGGCCCGGGCTCGACAACGAGGTGCCCCCGTCCGACCTGCTGCCCCGGCTCGGCGAGCCCGCCTTCGCCCTCGGCGCCGGGCACACCGAGGCCGTGGCAACGGTCTTCGACTGGCACCCCTCCGAGGCCAGCGCCCTGCTGGTGGCGGCCGCCCGCGGGGTGCGCGGGGTCTGCGGCACCCGGGACGCGCCGCAGCCGGTGCACCTGGACGCCCGGGCCGCCGACGTCCACCGGCTCGCCCTGGACCGCGTCCTCGCCCTCAGCCCCCTCGCCCGGGCGCTGGCCGGAACGAGCGGCCTGGGGGAGGCCGAGGAGGCCTCCCGCGCCGTGTGCGGCTTCTCCGAGATCGAACGCGAACGCCGCCGCGCGGCCGCCCTGCCGGCCGCCCCGCCCGCGCCGCGCCCGGACCGGGACCCCGCCGCCGTCCGGGCCCGCTTCGCCGCCTGGGAACGGGAGACGCGGGCGGAGGGGATCGCGTACGCCACCACCCGCCGGATCACCGAGGAGCTGGAGCTGAGCGCCCCGGAGGCACGGGGCCTGTTCGCCGCGCTGGGCGACCGCCGGGCCGCGCCGCTGTGGCGGCTGGGTCCGGTCTGAGCCGGCGGCGGGACGGGGTGTCGGCGGGGGCCGCTAGGCTTCTCTAATGGCTCTTTCGGACGCTTCCCCCGAGATCTCGGACTCCCTGCAGGTACTCCACCGCGTATTCGGCTACACCTCCTTCCGCGGCGAGCAGGAGCAGATCATGGAGCAGGTCGCCGGGGGCGGCGACGCCCTCGTGCTGATGCCGACCGGCGGCGGCAAGTCGCTCTGCTACCAGATCCCGGCGCTCGTCAGAGACGGCACCGGCATCGTCGTCTCGCCGCTGATCGCGCTGATGCAGGACCAGGTGGACGCGCTCACCGCCCTCGGGGTACGGGCCGGGTTCCTCAACTCCACCCAGGACCCGTACGAGCGGCAGGCCGTCGAGCAGGCCTTCCTCGCCGACGAGCTGGACCTGCTCTACCTGGCCCCCGAGCGGCTGCGCACCGAGGGCACCCAGCGGCTGCTCGACCGGGGCAGGGTGTCCCTGTTCGCGATCGACGAGGCGCACTGCGTCGCCCAGTGGGGCCACGACTTCCGGCCGGACTACCTGGCCCTGTCGATGCTGCACGAGCGGTGGCCGAAGGTGCCGCGGATCGCCCTGACCGCGACCGCCACCGAGGCCACCCACGCCGAGATCGCGGCACGGCTGGGCCTGGAGGACGCCCGGCACTTCGTCGCCAGCTTCGACCGGCCGAACATCCAGTACCGCATCGTCGCCAAGGACAAGCCCCTGGCGCAGCTGCTGGAGCTGATCAGGTCCGAGCACGACGGGGACGCCGGCGTCGTCTACTGCCTGTCGCGGGCCTCGGTGGAGAAGACCGCCGCCTTCCTGGTGGAACAGGGCATCGACGCCGTGGCCTACCACGCCGGGATGGACGCCCGCACGCGCGCCGCGAACCAGGCGCGCTTCCTGCGGGAGGACGGCGTCGTGGTGGTGGCCACGATCGCCTTCGGCATGGGCATCGACAAGCCCGACGTGCGCTTCGTGGCCCACCTGGACCTGCCCAAGTCCGTCGAGGGCTACTACCAGGAGACCGGCCGCGCCGGCCGCGACGGCGAGCCGGCCACCGCCTGGCTCGCGTACGGCCTCCAGGACGTGGTCCAGCAGCGCAAGCTCATCGACGGGTCCGAGGGCGACGAGAACCACCGGCGCTCCCTGGCCGCCCACCTGGACGCCATGCTGGCGCTGTGCGAGACCGTCGACTGCCGGCGGGTCCGGCTGCTCGCGTACTTCGGGCAGTCCGGCGAGCCCTGCGGCAACTGCGACACCTGCCTGACGCCCGCCGAGTCCTGGGACGGGACGGTCGCCGCGCAGAAGCTGCTGTCCACGGTGTGGCGGCTGGCGCGGGAGCGGCGCCAGAAGTTCGGCGCCGGGCAGATCATCGACATCCTCCAGGGCAAGAAGACCGCCAAGGTCATCCAGTTCGACCACGACGCCCTGTCGGTGTTCGGTGTCGGCTCCGACCTGAGCACCGCGGAGTGGCGCGGGGTCGTCCGCCAGCTGCTGGCGCTGGGACTGCTGGCGGTGGAGGGCGACTACGGCACCCTGGTGCTGACGGACGCGAGCGGCGAGGTGCTGGGCGGGCGCCGCACCGTCCAGATGCGCAAGGAGAAGGCGCCGGCCGCCGCCGCCCGGAAGAAGGAGTCCGGCTCGCGCTCGGGCAAGAGCGCCCGGGTGCCGGTCGACCTGCCCGAGGCCGCGGTGCCGGTCTTCGAGGCCCTGCGCGCCTGGCGGGCCGCGACGGCGCGCGAGCAGGGCGTCCCGGCGTACGTCGTCTTCCACGACGCCACGCTGCGGGAGATCGCGACGAGCCTGCCCGGCACGGTCGGGGAACTGTCCGGGGTGGGCGGCGTCGGCGAGGCCAAGCTCGCCAAGTACGGCGAGGGCGTCATCGAGGCCCTGGCCGGGTTCACGGCCACCGCGGCCCCGGCCGCAGCTGCCCCCGCCGCCGCGGCCCCGGCCGCCGCCGAAGCGGAACCCCCGCCGGCCCACGAGGACGAACCGCCCTTCGACCTGGACGAGGACCCGCCCTGGGACGACTGGCAGTAGTTCCGGCGATCCGGAACGGGATCGTCAGGCCCGCGTCAAAGATCGGTCTCCTTGTGCAAAGGGCGCGTCAGGAAGTACGCCGAGGGGAGTCGGCCGGGCACAGACTGGTGGTGCGACGGAGCCGGACGACGGCCGGCGGCACGCCGACCGGAGCGCGGTCCCACCGTGGGGGTACGGACCGGGCGACGCGGGTGCGTGCCGTCTCCGTTCGCGCAGCACGGGCCGTCCGGCCTCCGGTGTGGGGATACCGGTGCCCGGACGGCTCGCGTGCTGCGGGGGGAGCCGCTCAGGCGCCCGCGTAGGCCGCGAGGTGCTCGGCGGTGAGGGTGGAGCCGTCGGCGACGAGGTCGGCGGGCGTGCCCTCGAACACGATCCGGCCGCCGTCGTGCCCGGCCCCCGGACCCAGGTCGATGATCCAGTCCGCGTGCGCCATGACCGCCGGGTGGTGCTCGACGACGATCACCGACTTGCCGGAGTCGACCAGCCGGTCCAGCAGCCCGAGCAGCTGTTCCACGTCCGCCAGGTGCAGGCCCGTCGTCGGCTCGTCCAGCACGTAGACCCCGCCCTTGTCCGCCATGTGGGTGGCCAGCTTCAGCCGCTGCCGCTCGCCGCCCGACAGCGTGGTGAGCGGCTGGCCGAGGGTGAGGTAGCCCAGCCCGACGTCCGCGAGCCGGCCCAGGATGCGGTGCGCGGCCGGGACGCGGGCCTCGCCGGAACCGAAGAACTCCTCCGCCTCGCGCACCGGCATCGCCAGCACCTCGCTGATGTCCCGGCCCCCGAGGCGGTAGTCCAGCACCGACGCCTGGTAACGCTTCCCCTCGCAGTCCTCGCAGGTGGAGGAGACGCCCGCCATCATCCCCAGGTCCGTGAAGACCACCCCGGCACCGTTGCAGGCCGGGCAGGCGCCCTCGGAATTGGCGCTGAACAGGGCCGGCTTCACGCCGTTGGCCTTGGCGAACGCCGAACGGATCGGGTCGAGCAGCCCCGTGTACGTGGCCGGATTGCTGCGGCGCGAGCCGCGGATCGGGCCCTGGCCGACGGAGACCACGCCCTCCTCCGCGGGGATCGAGCCGTGCACGAGCGAGCTCTTGCCGGAGCCGGCCACCCCGGTGACCACCACCAGCACGCCCAGGGGGATGTCCACGTCGACCGCCCGCAGGTTGTGCGCGTCCGCCCCGCGGATCTCCAGGGCGCCCGAGGGCGTCCGTACGGTCTTCTTCAGGCCCGTGCGGTCGCCCAGGTGGCGGCCGGTGACGGTGCCGGAGGCCCGCAGCCCCTCCACGGTGCCCTCGAAGCAGACCGTGCCGCCCGCGGTGCCCGCCCCGGGGCCGAGGTCGACGACGTGGTCGGCGATCGCGATCGTCTGCGGCTTGTGCTCCACGACCAGCACCGTGTTGCCCTTGTCGCGCAGCCGCAGCAGCAGGTCGTTCATCCGCCGGATGTCGTGGGGGTGCAGGCCGGTGGTGGGCTCGTCGAAGACGTAGGTGACGTCGGTGAGCGCCGAGCCGAGGTGGCGGACCATCTTGACGCGCTGCGCCTCGCCGCCCGAGAGCGTGCCCGCCGGGCGGTCCAGCGAGAGGTAGCCCAGGCCGATCTCCACGAACGAGTCCAGGGTGTGACGGAGCTTGTCCAGCAGCGGCGCCACCGAGGGCTCGTCCAGGCCGCGGACCCAGGCGGCCAGGTCGCTGATCTGCATGGCGCAGGCGTCGGCGATGCTGATCCGCCCGATCTTCGACGCCCGGGCCTCGGCGGTGAGCCGGGTCCCCTCGCACTCGGGGCAGGTGGCGAAGGCCGTCGCCCGCTCCACGAACGCCCGGATGTGCGGCTGGAGCGCGTCGATGTCCTTGGACAGCATCGACTTCTGGATCTTCGGGATCAGGCCCTCGTAGGTGAGGTTGATGCCGTCGACCTTGATCTTGGTCGGCTCCTTGTGGAGGAGGTCGGCCAGCTCCCGCCCGGTGAACTCGCGGATCGGCTTGTCCGGGTCGAAGAAGCCGCAGCCGCCGAAGATCCGCCCGTACCAGCCGTCCATGCTGTAGCCGGGGATGGTGAGCGCGCCCTCGTTGAGGGACTTGGAGTCGTCGTAGAGCTGGGTCAGGTCGATGTCGGAGACGCTGCCGCGGCCCTCGCAGCGCGGACACATGCCGCCGGTGCGGTTGAAGGTCGCCTTCACCGTCTTCCGGGAGCCCTTCTCGACGGTGATCGCCCCGCTCGCCCGGACCGAGGGCACGTTGAAGGCGTACGCGCCGGGCGGGCCGATGTGCGGCTCGCCGAGACGGCTGAAGAGGATGCGCAGCATCGCGTTGGCGTCGGTGGCGGTGCCGACCGTGGAGCGGGGGTCGGCACCCATCCGCTGCTGGTCGACGATGATCGCCGTCGTCAGCCCTTCGAGCACGTCGGCCTCGGGCCGTGCCTGCGTGGGCATGAACCCCTGGACGAAGGCGCTGTAGGTCTCGTTGATCATCCGCTGGGACTCCGCGGCGATCGTGTCGAACACCAGCGAGCTCTTCCCCGAGCCGGAGACGCCGGTGAACACCGTCAGCCGGCGCTTGGGGATCTCGATCGCGACGTCCTTGAGGTTGTTCACGCGCGCGCCGTGCACGCGGATCAGACCGTGGCTGTCGGCGATGTGGGGCGCGGGCGACCCGGTGTCCGTCCTCTTGGCCATGCTCGTCGTGTCTCCATCGCTCGTCCTGCCCGTGCGGCGTGACCGCCGCACCGTACGGCAGCCACGCTATGCGGGGTCCGGGGTCCGGCGCTTCTCGAATCCTGATCCGTCCGCCGGGTCCCGTCCGGCACCCGGCACCCGTTCCACTGCGCAAAGCCATCCTGACCGCCGGAAACCGCAGGCTTCTTCAAGCCAAACGGGCCGGTGCGACCCAAGGGTGCCTTGCCGGGGACCCGCACCCCCCGCGCTACTGTGCGTACGTGAACTCTCATGTCGTCATAGGTTTCGGGCCCGCCGGGGCCGCCACCGCTCGGCTGCTCGCCGGACGGGGCCACTCAGTCAAGGTCGTCACCACCTCGGGCCGGGCCCCGGAGCCCGGCATCGAGCACGTCGCACTGGACGCCCGGGACAGCGGGCGGCTGACCGAGGTGGCGCGGGACGCCGTCGCCCTCTACAACTGCGCCTCGCCGCCCTACCACCGCTGGGCCGCCGAATGGCCCGCGCTGGCCGCGTCGTTGTGCGCGGCCGCCGAGGCCACCGGTGCGGTCCTGGTCATGCTGGGCAACCTCTACGGGTACGGGCCGGTGGACGTGCCCATGACGGAGGACCTGCCGCTCGCGGCGACGGGCCCCAAGGGGCGGGTCCGCGCGGCCGTCTGGGAGCGGGCGCGCGCCCTCCACGAACAGGGCCGCGTCAAGGCCGTCGAGGTGCGGGCCTCGGACTTCTTCGGACCCGGCGTCACCGACGGCGGGCACCTGGCCGCCCGCGTGGTGCCCCCGCTGCTGCGCGGCAAGCCGGTCTCCACCCTCGGCGACCCGGACGCCCCGCACAGCTGGACCTACCTCCCCGACGTGGCCCGGGCCCTGGCCGAGGCCGCGGGCGAGGAGCGGGCCTGGGGCAGGGCCTGGCACGTGCCGACCGAACCCGCGCTGTCCGTACGCGAGATGACCGGCCTGCTGGCGGCCGAGGCCGGCACCGGACCGGTCGCGGTGCGCGGGCTGCCCCCGGCCGTCCTGGCCGTCGGCGGGCTCTTCTCCCCGCTGCTGCGCGAACTCAAGGAGATCCGCTACCAGTTCGACCGCCCGTTCGTCGTCGACGCGAGCGCCTGGGAAGCCGGGTTCGGCGTCCGGGCCACCCCCGTCGACGAGCAGGTGAAGGAGACCGTGGCATGGTGGCGCGAGCGCCTGGCAGCCGGCCGATGACCCTGCCGACCCCGCCCTCCCCGGTGACGCGCGACGACATCGCCGTCGTCGGCATGGCGTGCAGGTTCCCCGGCGCCCGCGACGTCAACCAGTACTGGCGGCTCCTGACGGACCCGGAGCCGCAGTTCTCCGGCATACCCGACTCGCGCTGGCGCGCCGCAGCCTTCCTCAGCGACGACTTCCGCGACACCTCGGCCGCCTACACGGACACCATGGCCCTGCTGCCGGACGTGGACCGGTTCGACGCCGCGCACTACGGCATCCCGCCCCGCCGGGCCAGGGCCATGGACCCCCAGCACCGGCTGCTGATCGACCTCGCCCGCGAGGCGGTCCAGGACGCGGGGTGGGAGGTGGACGGCTTCGACCGCGAGGAGACCTCGGTCATCACCGCGCTCACCGAGAGCGGCTACCGCCAGCTCAGCACCATGCGGCTGCGCATGCGCCAGCTGGCCGGCGGCGAGTTCGGGGCGCGGGCGGCCGACCCGCGCTGGCAGGAGACGGTCCGCGCGGTCGACGGCCTGCACGGGACTTCCGCCGCCGGGCTGCTGCTCAACATGGGGCCGAACACCATCAGCTCGGTCTTCGACCTGCACGGCGAGAGCTACGCCCTGGACTCCGCCTGTTCCGGCGGTCTCATGGCCGTGGCCAACGCCGTGTACGCGCTGCGCGCGGGCCGCACCCGCATCGCGCTGGCGGGCGGCGCCCAGCTGGTGCTCACCCCCGACCTGCTGGTGGGCCTGTGCAGGATCGGGGCGATCTCGCGCAGCGGCCGGTGCCTGCCCTTCGGGGCGAAGGCCGACGGGTTCGTCCTCGGCGAGGGCGCCGGGATCCTGGTCCTGCGGCCCCTGTCCGACGCCCTCGCCGCCGGCGACCGCGTGTACGCGGTGATCCGGGGCATCGGCACCGCCAACGACGGGACCGTGCAGGGCGGAATGCACCCCCAGGCAGCCGGCCAGCTCCGCGCCCTGCGCCGCGCCTACCGGGACGCGGACCTGGCACCGGACGCGGTGGGCTACCTGGAGGCGCACGGGACCGGAACCACGGTCGGCGACCCCGTCGAGCTGGAGGTCCTGCGTGAGCTGCGCGGCGAGGGCGCCCGCCCGGCCCGCCTCGGCGCGGTGAAGGCGGTGGTCGGCCACTCGCTGAACTCCGCCGGCATGGCGGGGCTCATCAAGTCGGTGCTGGCCGTGCACCGGGGAGTCATACCCCCGCAGCCGGGGTTCGCGCCGGCCGACGCCGCCCTGCTGGACTCCGCGCGGCTGACCGTCCCGACGGCACCGGTCCGCTGGCAGGAGGCCGATGGACCGCGGCGGGCCGGGGTGAGCGCCTTCGGCTTCGGCGGCACCGGCGTCCACATGGTGGTGGAGCAGGCCCCCGGCCCGGCCGTGCCCGCCGCGCCGGGGAAGGGGCCGCACGTGCTGGTGCTCAGCGCCCGCGACCGGGCGGGGCTGGCCCGGCACGCCCGGGAACTGGCCGAGGTCATCGCCGAGGACCGGCCGGAGCCGGCCGCGGTGGCGGACACCCTGGCCCGCCGGGCGCTGCTCGGGGAACGCCTCACCCTGGTGGTGGAGGACGCCGCCGACGCCGTGGCGCGGCTGACGGAGGCCGCCGCCGGGGTGGAGGCGGGGCGTACGGGGGACCCCGGGGCGGAGCGGCCCGCGGTGCCCGGGCCGCGCGTACCGCCGTGCACGCTGCCGCCGAGCCCGCTCGCCCCGCGGCGGCACTGGGCCGTGGACGAGTCGGCCCGGGAGGTGGCCGGCCCGGACGCGCCCGGGGACGCGTACGCGGCGGAGCGGCCGGCCGGGGTCCCGGCGGCCGCCCCCGGCGCGGAATCCGTCGCCACCGTCGTGCTGGAGGAGGTCTCGCGGGCCGGTGTCTTCCCGCTCTCGGACCTGGGCACGGGCATGTCGCTGGTCACCGACCTCGGCTTCGACTCCCTCATGCTCCAGGAGCTGGAGGTCAACATCGGCAAGCGGGTGCCGGGCTTCCGCGCCGAGGAGCTGTTCACGCCCGGCCTCACCATCGGCCGGCTGATCGCCCTGGCCGCCGGGGAGGGGGCCCAGGACGCGCCGGAGGTCCGGGCGGCCCCTGCGGAAACGATCCTTCTGGACGTGCCGCCGCAGTGGAGCCCCGACTCCGCCAACGCCGACGAGTTCCCCGAGGTGGCCCGGTTCGAGGAGCGGCTCGACGCGGTCGCCGGCAGCCCCTCGGGCTACCCGTACTTCCGGGTCCACGAGGGCACCGTCAGCGACACCACGGTGATCGGCGGCCGCTCGTACCTGTCCTTCGGCAGCTACAACTACCTCGGCCTGTCCGGCCATCCGGCGGTCAGCGCGGCCGTGCACGAGGCCGTGGACCGGTACGGGACCTCGGTCTCGGCGAGCCGGGTGCTCTCCGGCGAACGGGACCTGACCGTCCGGCTGGAGCGGGCGCTCACCGAGTTCCTCGGCGTCGGGGACTGCCTCACGCTGGTCAGCGGGCACGCCACCAACGTCACCGCGATAGGCCATCTCGTGGGCCCCGGCGACCTGGTGGTCCACGACTCGCTCGCCCACGACAGCATCCTCCAGGGCTGCGCCCTGTCGGGAGCCGCCCGCCGTCCCTTCGCGCACAACGACATGGCCGCCCTGGAGCGGATGCTGAGGCTCAACCGGTCCCGGTTCCGGCGGGTCCTGATCGCCGTCGAGGGCGCGTACAGCATGGACGGGGACCTCGTCGACCTGCCGGCCGTGATCGAGCTGAAGAAGCGCTTCGGCGCCCTGCTGATGGTGGACGAGGCGCACAGCATCGGCACGGTGGGCGAACGCGGCCGGGGCGTCGGCGAGTTCTACGCCGTCGACCGCTCCGACGTGGACCTGTGGATGGGCACCCTCTCCAAGGCCTTCGCCAGCTGCGGCGGCTACCTCGGCGGCTCGGCCAGGATGGTGCGCTGGCTGCGCCACACCCTCCCCGGATTCGTCTACAGCGTCGGCCTGACCCCGGCCAACGCGGCGGCGGCGCTGGCCGCCACCGAGCTGATGACGGCGCAGCCGGAGCGGGTCCGGGCGCTGGGGCGCAACTCGGGGCTCTTCCTGGACCTCGCCGCCGCGGCCGGGCTGTCGACGGGCTCCAGCGGCGGGACTCCGATCGTGCCGTGCATCCTCGGGGACTCGGCGAAGACCCTGCGGGTGGCGCACGGGCTCTTCGAGCGGGGCGTCGTCGCCGATCCCATCTTCCACCCCGCCGTGGAGGAGGGGCTGTCGCGGCTGCGGTTCTTCATCACCAGCGAGCACCGCGAGGACGACATCAGGCGTGCCGTCGCCCTGCTGGCCGCGGAGGTGGCGTCCGCCGGGAGCTGAGCCGCTGGGAGATGGCCCTCCGGGTAAGGCCATCTCAGATCAGGGTGCGTTCGATGCGGCAGAGGGTGGCGCTCTTGGCGGGGGCGTCGCCCTCCTGCGCGTCCGGGTCGGTGCCGTGCGGCTGTTCGGCGCCGCCCATGCGCTGCGAGAGCAGGTAGGCGATGATCTCCGCCTCCTGTTCCTGGACGTCGTCGTAGGTCGCGCGCAGGAGCATGTCGCGCACGATGTCGGGGTCGAGGTCGGGGAACAGGAGGCGGGCGGCCGCCTCGTCCAGTCCGCCGGCCCCGCGGTGGCAGCAGATGATGTGGCCCAGCTCGTGCAAGATGATGTGCTCCTGATGCGCGCTGGTGGTGTTGGCGTCGTAGAAGATCAGGTCCTCGTCACGGGCGGCGACCCACATGCCGCACGGGTGCGACGAGGGCATCTGCATCGGGACCAGGATGATCGGGCGGTCGCGGACCTCGCCGAGGTGGCGGCAGAGCTCGGCGACGTCGGGGGCCTCGGGGAGGTCGAGTTCGGCGAGCCGGCGGGCTCCGGCCTTCCGCAGCTTCTTCAGCCGGCTGCGGCGGTCGTGGTCGGCGGCCCGCTCCTTCCAGACGCCCCTCATTCGGCGTCGTTGGAGTCGGTGACGGGGGGAAGGCCCTGCAGCTGCCGGTACTGGTCCATGATGGCCGTGATCGCGGCGAGGTTCTCCTTCTTCATGCCCGCCGCCCGCATCGCCACGGCGCGGACGCCGGACTGGCGCAGCGCCTCGATGGCGGCAACCTGGCTGAGCACGGACTCGGCGACCTTGTCGTCGAAGAAGTAGGCGACCGAGACACCGAAGAAGCGGGCGAGGGCCGCGAGGAGGTCGGGCGAGGGGTTGGAGCGCTTGCCCGTCCGCAGCTGGGACAGGTAGACGCCGCCGACCTTGAGTTCGGGGTTGGCCCGCTTGAGTTCCTCCGCCACCTCGGCGTTCGTCCAGTGCCTGCCCTTGGGGCGGACGGTCTTGAAGAGGTCGTCGAGGCGCGTCGCGAGAAGGGGCCTGTCGTCGGCCTCGGTCTCGGTGTCGGTCATGGTGATCCTTCCTCCCGTCACCTCCTCGGTATAGCCCTTGGCTATACGTCAGTTTCACAGATTAGCGGTCAGTTGACAATTGGGCTGGACTCCGCCAACGTTGGGTCTCGCCGATAGCTGGCAGTTAACTCGACTCACGGGGGTTTGTCGGTTGGCTTGCCGGTGAAAAACGGACTGGCCCGGCCCTCGGGGGATGGGCCGGGCCAGTCCGGGCGGTGACCGCCCGTCCCGCCCCGTGCGGAGACGGGGGGTAACGGGGGAGCCACCCGCCCGGTTTGACGGGGGATGCAAACCGGGCGGGAGCTTCAACTCGCGGTGCCGAGCTTACTGTAGGCGGCCGCGACTTTGGTGAGCCATGCGACCTCCGCCGTGAAGTTGTCGGTGTCGCGGTCGTCGAAATCGCCGGCGTCCTTGTTGTCGTGAGGGACGGTGCCGTTCCGCTTCGCCAGCAGGGCCTGCTTGATCTGCGCCGCTTCCGTGAACGCCTGCCGGGACTCCTCGCTGGCGTCCTTGCCGGGACCCCCGGAACCGGGCGCGGTGCGGTCGATGTAAGGGCGCAGATCCCGCCACCCGTCGCGTATCTCCACCACCCGGCGGTGCAGCCGGTAGTCCATCTCGGAGACCGAGGCGCCCGGCGGCTCCAGCGCGATGTCCGGGGAGGACTCGTACAGGTCCCGCCACAGCGGGTACAGCGCCCGGTAGGACCGGTAGCTGCTCGCCCAGTCCAGCAGCCTGGTGGCGGAGGGGCCCCAGGAGGAGTTGGTCAGGCTCAGCGACAGGATCACGATGCCCGCGGCGCTGAAGACGTTCGACGCGAGCTTCCAGACGCCGATGTCGATCCCCGCCGCCGACGTCAGGATGTTGACCGTCCTCGCCGAGCAGTACAGGAAGAGGACGACCGCGGCCACGCGCAGCATCCGCAGCGCCTGCCGCAGCGAGGCGTTGTCGGTCATCTCGGCGTAGGGGCCGCACTGGCGGAAGATCGTCACGCACGGGACCGCCTGCGACACGATGAAGGCCAGCAGGTAGGTGAGCACCAGCGGCTGGCCGCTGCCCGTGTCGAAGTCGGAGGACGGCCGGTTCGTGCCGTCCGCGAGCAGGAACAGCGCGACGAGCAGCACGTTCAGGGCGAAGCCGGTGACGGTCCACCAGCGCGCCCTGCGCAGCGCCTCCTCGTCGGCGTCCGCCCACTTCAGCAGGATGATCTGCGAGCTGACGCAGAAGGCCACCGCCGCCAGGTGCATGAGGAGGATGGCGAGGTTGCCGACGCCGAGGACGCTGCCGCCTCCCATGGCGACGGCGCCCATCGTGAAGGTCAGGCACTGGAGCAGGAGGGTGGTGATCAGCGCGCGGTAGGCGCTGTCCCGCCAGCTGCGCCGTGCCTGGAAGAGCCGGTAGACGAGCGCCGCGTACGAAGACAGCGCCGCTATGACGAAGCAGAGGGTTCTGGTGGTGTTCACGTCCTGGATTTTCTGCGGGTGCCGCGTAGGGGGCGGACGGGTCAGGCGGTCTTCTCGGTCTTGCCGGTCTTCTCGGTCCCGTCGGCCAGGGGGACGTCGAGTCCGACGCCCTCGGCCGCCACGGCGATCGCGTAGTCGAAGAAGGAGGCCTCGTCGCTGACGCTGTCGTGGGTGCGGCTGAACACCTGGAAGACCAGGAGGCCGATCAGGTTGCTCCACAGGACGATGCCGCGCTCGATGATGTCCGAGAACGGAGCCCCGGGCACACCGCCGAAGGCAGCCACGGCCTCGGGCAGCAGGAGCCGGCGGGCGGGCGGCGTCCGCCGGGGCGGGGTGAGTTCACCGGCCTCCAGGGCCGAGCGGATGACCCCGGCGAGCACGGCGGGCGTACGCGAGGCGGGCGGGACCGTGTCCTGCGGCGCGTGGTACCCCGGTACGGGCGAGCCGTAGATCAGGGTGAACTCGGCCGGGTTCTCGAACGACCACTGCCGCAGCGCCCGCGTGGCCGCGAGCAGCCGCCCGCCCGCCGGGGCCCCCTCGGCCGCGGCGGCGGCGTCGGCCCGCTCCATCGCGGCGCCGGACGCGTTGTACGCGTCGATGACCAGGGCGGTCAGCAGGTCGTCCCGGTGCGGGAAGACGGCTTCCACGTCGGTGACGGCGAGGCCGCTCTCGCGCGCCACGGCCTCCAGGGACAGACCTGCGGCCCCCAGCTTCGCCAGCTGCGCACGTGCGGCGTCCATGACCCGGACCGCCGGGCCCGTGCGTTCGGGATTCGAACTCGTTGCTGAAACGTCCATGCCGGAACCGTACCGGCCGGGGGTGGGCGGCCGTGCGCACGGCCGCCCGGGCGTCCCCGCCGGGCGCCCTGTTCCGGCCACAGCCCGCGCGGGTGACCGGCCCGGCCGCCGCTACGTCTATTCCGTCTGCGCCCGCCACCACGGGGCCGCCCGTATCGGCGACCTCGTACCGAGGGAGCTGACCGGCCCGGACGAGCTGCCCCCGCCGTGGTCCCGCATGCCCGGGAACCGCCGGCCGGACCCCCGGGAACTCACGGCGTACGGGTCAGGTAGCCGCCCATGGACGTGAAGTACTCGGTCGCGGGCAGCTCGCGCCCGTCCTCGGTCCGCACCCGCGTGACGGCCAGGCCGTGGTTGCGGCCGGTCGCGGCGTCGGCGCCGGCGACGATCACCACCCCGTCGCCCTCGCGGTAGAAGATCCGGCCGGGCGTGCCGCCGTACCGGGCGCGGGAGACCCTGGCGGCCAGCACCTCGACGCGCCGGCCCCGGTGGAAGGTGAACGCGCTGGGGTACGGGTCGGACTGGGCGCGGACCAGGCGTTCGAGGGTCTGGGCGGGCCAGGTCCAGTCGATGCGGCCGTCCTCGACGGAGCGCTTGTGGAAGAAGCTCGCCTGCGAGCGGTCCTGGCGGGTGAACTCCCGCTGCCCGGAGGCGATCAGGCCGAGCGCGCCGATGGTGACCGGGGCGATGAGGTCGACGGTCTTGTGGAAGAGGTCGGTGGCGGTGTCCGCCGGTCCGACCGGGACCGCCTCCTGCCGCACGATGTCGCCGGCGTCGAGCTCGTCGTTCATCATGTGGGCGGTGACGCCCACTTCGGTCTCCCCGTTGATCAGGGCCCAGATCAGCGGGGAGAAGCCGGCGTACTTCGGGAGCAGCGAGTCGTGCACGTTCAGCGTGCCGTGGCGGGGGAGGCCGAAGACGCGCGGGGGGATCCAGGTCCGCCAGTTGTTGGCGACGATGACGTCCGGATCGGCCGCCCCGAGGCGCTGGAACAGCTCCTCGTCGTCGGGGCGGTTGCGCAGCAGTACCGGGACGCCGTGCTCCTCGGCGAGGTCGGCGACGGAGTCGCTCCAGATCTTCTCGTAGACGTGCTCGCTCTTGGGGTGCGTGACGACCAGTACCACGTCGTGTTCGGAGTCCAGGAGGGCTTGCAGGGTGCGGTGCCCCCAGGTCTGGTAGCCGAACATGACGACCCGCATGGAGTTCCTCCTCAGCGCAGGGGGTTGGCCGCCGGTCAGTTAAGCAAGGCTTGCCTAAGCGCGCAACGGGGCGCATTGGGGGGCGTGTTGGTGTCCGCGTGCTCCCGCCGGCCCGCTTCGACCCCTCGACAGCCCCGAGAGCATCAGCTTAGCCTTACCTAAGTTTTGGGTCGGGGTCTCGGCCGGCGGGCCCGCGCCCCGTACTTCCCCACCGCTCGACCAACGGCCACCGCTCGACCAACGGCCGCCGCGCGGCGCTGCGGCCGCCCGCGCACGATGGGAGTGACATGGCACAGGCTCGTCCCGGCGACGCCCCCCTGATCCACGACCTCGTAGGCATCGGCTTCGGCCCGTCCAACGTGGCCATGGCGATCGCGCTCAGCGAGCACAACGCACACGTCGGCAGACAGGACGCGGTCACCGCCCAGTTCTTCGAGGTCCAGCCGCGCTTCGGCTGGCACCGCGGCATGCTCATCGACGACGCCACCATGCAAGTGTCCTTCCTCAAGGACCTGGTGACCCTGCGGAACCCGGCCAGCGAGTTCAGCTTCCTGTGCTACCTCAAGAGCAAGGGCCGGCTGGTCGACTTCATCAACCACAAGAGCCTCTTCCCCCTGCGGGTGGAGTTCCACGACTACCTGGAATGGGCGGCGGCCCAGGTCGACGACATGGTCTGCTACGGCCACGAGGTCGTGGGGGTCACCCCCGTCCTGGCCGACGGGGTCGTGGAACACCTCGACATCACCGTCCGCTCCGGGGAGGGACTCGCGCTGCACCGGGCCCGCAACCTCGTCATCGGCACCGGGCTGCGCCCCCTGATGCCCGAGGGCGTGGAACGCACGGAGCACGTCTGGCACACCTCCGAACTGCTGACCAGGGTCGAGGAGATGGCGGGGGCCGCGCCCTCCCGGTTCATCGTCGTGGGCGCGGGGCAGAGCGCCGCGGAGAACGTGGCCTACCTGCACCGCCGCTTCCCCGGGGCCGAGGTCTGCGCCGTCTTCACCCGCTACGGCTACAGCCCCGCCGACGACAGCGGCTTCGCCAACCGGATCTTCGACCCGGAGGCGGTCGACGAGTTCTTCACCGCCCCCGAGGACGTCAAGCGCGGCCTGATGGACTACCACCGCAACACCAACTACTCCGTGGTGGACATCGACCTGATCGACGACCTCTACCGGCAGATGTACCAGGAGAAGGTCCTCGGCACCGAACGCCTGCGCTTCCTCAACGTCTCCCGGCTGACGGAGGTGAAGGAGAACCCGGCGGCCGGGGTGCGGGCCACCGTGCGGTCCCTCGTCACCGGCGAGGAGACCCCCCTGGACGCCGACGCCGTGGTCTTCGCCACCGGCTACCGGCCCGCCGACCCCCTCGGCCTCCTCGGCGAGGTCGCCGGCCGCTGCCTGCGCGACGAGGAAGGACGCGTACGCGTCGAACGCGACTACCGCATCGGCACCGACCCCGGCGTGCGCTGCGGCATCTACGTACAGGGGGGAACCGAGCACACGCACGGCATCACCTCCTCCCTGCTGTCCAACACCGCCGTCAGGGTCGGCGAGATCCTCGACTCCCTCCTCGGCCGGAGCCCCGGCTCCGGATCCGGCTCCGGCACGGCCCGTACCGTCGCGGACGGCACCGGCAGCACCACCCGCTAGCGGAAGGGAGGGCGTACGCGGACATGGGCACGAGCGCGGTGGAACGCCCCGCGCCCGGGGGCGCCGCCTCCCGGGCGCCGCGCCGGCGGCGGGTGGCGGGGCCGGGCACGCTGGTGGCGGTCCTGCTCGCGGCGGCCCTGGTCTCGCTGGCCGTCGGTGCCCGCGCGCTGACTCCCGCGGAGGTGTGGCACGGCCTGTTCGCCGAGCCGGACGCCGACCGGCGGCTCACCGAGATCAGGCTCATCGTGCAGACCGTACGGGTGCCCCGGACGGTGCTCGCGATCGTGGCGGGCTGCGCCCTGGGGGTCGGCGGAGCGCTGATCCAGGGGTACACGCGCAACCCGATCGCCGACACGGGCCTGCTGGGGGTGAACTCCGGCGCCTCGTTCGCCGTGGTGACCGTCATCGCGGTGTTCGGGTTCGGCAGCCCGTTCCAGTACGTCTGGTTCGCCTTCCTGGGGGCGGCGGTCTCCGGGGCCGTCGTGTTCGGGCTGGCGAGCATCGGACGGGGGGCCGGCAATCCGCTGACCCTGGCACTGGCCGGGCAGGGGGTCACGGTGTTCCTCGCGGCGATGACCACGGCGGTCGCGCTGTCGGACCAGGCGTCGCTGAACGCGCTGCGGTTCTGGAACGCGGGCTCCGTGTCCGGGGTCGGCTTCGACGTCATCCGGCCGGTGGCCGCGTTCGTCGCGGCCGGACTGGTACTGGCCCTGGTCACCCTGCCCGCGGTCAACCTGCTGAACCTGGGGGACGACGTGGCGCGCGGGCTCGGCGTGAACGTCCCGCTGGTCCGGACCGCCGGCATCGTCGCGATCACCCTGCTGGCGGGCGCGGCCACGGCGGCGTGCGGTCCCATCGCTTTCCTCGGCCTGATGGTGGCCCACCTGGCCCGCTACCTGGCCGGGCCGGACTACCGCCGGCTGGTGCCGTACGCGGGCCTGCTCGGCGCGATCGTGCTGCTGGTCTGCGACATCGCGGGGCGTCTGGTGGTGGGGCCGGGCGAGCTGGACGCGGGGGTCCTGGTGGCCCTGCTCGGGGCGCCGTTCTTCGCGGTGCTGGTGTGGCGCGGAAAGTTCAAGAGCGCGTGAACGGGGCGGACATGAGGGCAGTGGTGGCGCCGGGCGTGCGGCTCGGGCGGGTGTCGTTCGTCTGGCGGCCGTGGATCGCGGCGGTCACCCTGCTGCTGGCGGCGGCGGTCTTCCTGCTGGCCTGCCTGTCCATCGGCGTCGGGGAGTTCCCCATCGCCCTGCCGCGGGTGGTGGCCACCGTCCTGGGCGGCGGCGAGCGGGTCGACCAGTTCGTGATCATGGACTTGCGGATGCCGAGGGCGCTGGCCGGGCTGGTCGTGGGCGTCGCCCTCGGGGTGTCCGGGGCGATCACCCAGTCCGTCGCGCGCAATCCGCTGGCCAGCCCGGACATCCTGGGGATCACCGGGGGCGCCGGCATGGTGGCGGTCTTCCTGGTCACGGTCTCCGGAGGAGCCGCCACGGCGGTCGCCGACTCCGTGGGCCTGTCCGCGGCGGCGCTCGCGGGCGGGCTCGGCGCGGGCCTGCTGGTCTACTTCCTGGCGTGGCGGCGCGGGATCGACGGCTTCCGGCTGATCCTCATCGGCATCTCGGTCAGTGCCGTGACGGAGGCGGTCACCACCTGGCTGCTGGTCACGGCCGACATCAGGGACGTGGCCCGGGCGCAGGCGTGGCTGATCGGCTCGCTGGACGGCCGCTCGTGGGGCGAGGTCCGGGTGGCGCTCTGGTGCACGCTCGTGCTGCTGGGCGTGGTGGCGTGTGCGGCGTTCCAGTCCAAGCCGCTGCACCTCGGTGACGAGGTCGCCGCCGGGCTGGGCGTGCGCTACTCGGCCGTACGGGCCGTGCTGCTGCTGTGTGCGGTGCTGATGGCCGGTGTCGCGGTGAGCGCGGCGGGCCCGGTCCCGTTCGTGGCGCTGGTGGCGCCGCAGGCGGCGATGCGTCTGGCGAGGTGCCCGACACCGCCGTTGGCGGCCTCCGGGCTGGTGGGCGCCCTGCTGCTGATCGGGGCGGACCTGGTCGCCCGTACGGCGCTGCCCGTCACCCTTCCCGTCGGCGTGGTCACGGCCGCGATCGGCGGACCCTTCCTCGTATACCTGCTGGTGCGGGCCAACCTCCGCTGACCGGCACACATTCGGGCACACACGGAACAGGGGGACCAGTGGCCGCACAGCACGACACCGGGGGAGCGCCCGGGGCCGGCGGCGCCTCCCGGCTGGCCGCCAGGGGGGTCACGGTCGGGTACGGCGGCCGGAGCGTCATCGAGGGCCTCGACGTGGAGATCCCGCCGGGGGTGGTCACCACCATCATCGGCCCCAACGGGTGCGGGAAGTCGACCCTGCTGCGGACCCTGTCGCGGCTGCTCAGGCCGACCGGCGGGACCGTGGTGCTGGACGGCGAGGACATCGGCCGGCTCCGCACCAGGGACGTGGCGAAGAAGCTCGGCCTGCTGCCGCAGGCGCCGGTGGCCCCGGAGGGGCTCACGGTGTCCGACCTGGTCGCCCGGGGCCGGCACCCGCACCAGGGCTGGCTGCGGCAGTGGTCCTCGGACGACGCCGCCGTGGTGGAGCGGGCGCTGGCCATGACCGGGGTGTCCGACCTGGCCGACCGCCCGGTGGACACCCTCTCGGGCGGCCAGCGCCAGCGCGTCTGGATCTCGATGGCGCTGGCCCAGGGCACCGACCTGCTGCTGCTCGACGAACCGACCACCTACCTGGACCTGGCCCACGCGATCGACGTCCTCGACCTGGTGGACGACCTGCACGAGAGCGGCCGCACGGTGGTCATGGTGCTGCACGACCTCAACCTCGCCACGCGCTACAGCGACAACCTCGTGGTGATGAGGGCGGGTTCGGTCCTGGCGCAGGGCCATCCGCGCGAGGTCGTCACCGCCGGCCTGCTGCACGAGGCGTTCGGTCTGCGCGCGGAGGTCATCGACGACCCGGTGGGAGACCGGCCGCTCATCGTCCCGATAGGCCGCGCGCACGTACGGCGCGGCCCGGCTCGGACATAGATACGGACTCAACTAAGGCTAGGCTGGCCTTAGTTGGAGCGCTAGGGTTTGGCTGCCTCCGGGCGGCACCGCAATGGACGGCACGAGAGCAAGGGATCGCGGATGCTCCTCCAGCGAACGGCACCACGTACGGCACCACCTACGGCACCACGTGCGAACCCGTGGCGGCGGCCGGCCGCCGCCCTGTCCGCCGCGGCCCTCGGGGCCGCCCTCCTCGCCGGATGCGGCTCCGGTCCGGCCGGCCCGGCCGCCGGGAAGGCCGACGACGCCCCCGCCGCGGCCGGCGCCTTCCCGGTCACCGTGGAGCACGCGTTCGGCACCACCGAGGTCGCCGGGGCACCCCGCCGGGTGGTCTCCGTCGGCTACACCGACGACCAGGCCGTCCTCGCGCTCGGCATCAAGCCGGTCGGCATGGTCGACCAGTACCCCAACCCGCCGGGCACGAGCCCCGACCTCAACACCCAGTGGCCCTGGGTGAAGGACAAGTGGGGCGACGCCCGCCCCGAGGTCGTCATGAACAACGGCGACACCGGCCCGAACTACGAGAAGATCGCCGCCCTGCGCCCGGACCTGATCATCGCCGTCTACTCCGAGATCGACCGGGCCGCCTACGACAAGCTCTCCAAGATCGCCCCGACGGTGGGCCGCACGAAGGCCGAGAAGGAGCCGTTCAGCGCCCCCTGGCAGGACAACGCCGTCCACATCGCCAAGGCCCTCGGCCAGGAGCGGCAGGGCACCGAACTGGTGAAGGGCATCCAGGACAGGCTCGACGCGGCCCGCAAGGCCCACCCCGAGTTCGCGGGCCAGACGGCCGTGGCCCTGTCCTGGTACAAGGACGCGGCGGCGCCGTTCACCACCACCGACGTACGCGGCAGGCTGGTGACGGGCATCGGCTACCAGGGGCGGACCGAGATCGACAAGATCGCGGACGGCAAGTTCTTCACCGTGCTCTCCCCGGAACGGATGGACCTGATCGACGTCGACCGCATCTTCGTCATCAACGACAAGGCGGACCAGGAAGCCCTGAAGAAGTCCGAGCTCTTCAGCAACCTGAAGGCCGTCAAGAACGGGAAGGTCTCCTACCTCCTGGACAGCGAGGGACCGGCGGTCGGCGCCGCCATGTCCCAGGGCACCCTGCTCTCCCTGCCCTACGCGATCGACGAACTCGTCAAGTCGGCCGGGTAGGCGTGAGCGCCACCGACACCGGCACGGGCACCGGCACCCGCCCGGCGCCGTCGGCCCTGCGCACGACGACGGGCCGCGAAGCAGCCCGCTGGGTCGCGGCGCACTGCCGCGAGAGGCCCTGGCTGACCTCCGCCACCGTGCTCACCACGGTGGCGGGAGCCGCGCTCCAGGTGCTCCCGCTGCTGCTGCTCGGCCGGGTGGTCGACGCGGCCGCCACCGGCGGACCCCGCTCGGTGCTGTTCACCACCGGGGCGGTGATGGCGGCCGCCGCGCTGCTCGGCGCGGTGGCCGGCGCCCTCTCCACGTACCTGGTCGGAAGACTCGGCGCGGACCTGCTCGCCCGGCTGCGCGAGGGCGCCGTCCGGGCGGTCCTGGGCATGCCCAGCGCCCGGATCGAGCAGGTCGGACGGGGCGACGTGCTCTCCCGGGTCGGCGACGACGTCGCCGTGCTGTCCCGGGGCATCCGCTCGGCCGTGCCCACCGTCTTCTCGGCGGGCGTGCTGGTGGCGATCGCCACGGCCGGCATGTTCGGCCTGGACTGGCGGCTCGGCCTGGCCGGCGCCGGCGCGCTGCCCGCGTACGCGCTCGCACTGCGCTGGTACCTGCCCCGGTCCGCCCCGCTCTACCGCAGGCAGCGCACCGTCCAGGCCGACCGGGCGCAGGCGCTGATCAGCGGGCTCGACGGGATCGACACGGTCCGGGCGTACCGGCTCGAAGGAGCCGTCCGCGAGAAGGTCACCGCCGAGTCCTGGCGGGTGCGCGACCTCGGCATCGAGGTGTTCCGGCTCTTCGGCCGCTTCGTCGGCAGGGAGAACCGCGCCGAGTTCATCGGACTGGTCCTGATCATCGTGGTGGGGTACGCCCTGCTGGAGGCCGGCGCCGCGAGCCTGGGCGAGGTGGCGGCGGCCCCACTGGTGTTCCACCGGCTCTTCACCCCCCTCGGCTCCATCATGTTCACCTTCGACGAGGCGCAGAAGTCGGGCGCGAGCCTGACCCGGCTGGTCGGAGTGCTCGGGGAAGGCGCCGCCGGCCGGCTGGTGGGCGCGCCGGCGGTCGCACCGGCCGGGGCCGGCCCCCACCCGGTCACGGTCAAGGGCCTGACCTTCACCTACCCCGGCGCCGAGGCGCCGGTGCTGCGGGACGTCGACCTGGCGATCCCGGCCGGCGGCTCGCTCGCCCTGGTGGGGGCGACGGGCGCGGGCAAGTCCACCCTGGCCGCCCTCGTCGCGGGCATCGGGACCCCGCAGGCCGGCTCGGTGCACATCGGCCCGACCGACCTCGCCGACCTCGACGAGGCCGGGGCCCGGGCCCTGGTGAGCATCCTGACCCAGGAGACGCACGTCTTCTCCGGGACGCTCGCCGACGACCTGCGCCTCGCCGCACCCGGGGCGTCCGACGCCGAACTCACGGACGCCCTGCGCACCGTCGGCGCCGACGAGTGGGCCGGAGCCCTGCCCGACGGGCTGGACACCGCGGTCGGTGAGGGCGGACAGCGCCCGGACGCCACCCTGGTCGCCCGGATCGCCCTCGCCCGGCTGGTGCTGGGCGGTACGCCGGTGGTGGTGCTCGACGAGTCCACGGCGGAGGCGGGCAGCGAGGGCGCCGCCGGACTGGAGCGGGCCGTGCGCGCCGCGTGCGCCGGCCGGACCACCCTGTTCGTGGCGCACCGGCTGACGCAGGCGATGGCCGCGGACCGGATCGCCGTACTGGACGCGGGACGGGTGGCCGAACAGGGCACCCACGAGGAACTGGTGGCCCTGGGCGGTCGGTACGCGGACCTGTGGCGGGCCTGGCGCGAGGGAAGCCGGCCCACCTGAACCGGTGGGCCGCCGGATGGAAACCGAAGGGGCGTTGAGTCTTTGATGACCGAACCGACCGCTCGTCTCGTACGGCTCACTCCCACCCGGCTGGCCGGTGTGCGCCGGCGGGCCGGCGACCTCGGCGACCACGGCGACAGAACCATCACCACGGCCTGCGCCATAGGGCTGGCGTACTGGGCGACGGGCCACGGCCCCGACGGCACGGAACTCACCCCCGGCACCCCGTTCACCGACCTCCTCGGCCTGGTCGCCGGCGGCGCCTGGGCCGCGCCGGCCGGCTGGGAGGTCGGCGCGGACGGCCGGAGCATCGCCGTCCCCGAAGGCGTCGGACGGGCCGACGCGCAGCGGGCGCTGGACGACCTGGCCGACTTCCCGGCCCGCCCCCTCGGCACCATCGGACCGGGCGGGGCGGCGGAACGCGCCCGCACCCTGGCCGCGTGGAACGACACCGGCGCCGAGCGGGCCCGCCCGACCGTCGTGGAGATGTTCCGCGAGCAGGCGCGGACCAGGCCGGACGCCGTCGCCGTCGTGGACGGGCACCGGTCGCTGACCTACGGCCGGGCCGCGGAACTCGCCGCCCAGCTGGCCCACCACCTGACCGAGCGCGGCGTCACCGCCGAACAGGCCGTCGGCATCTCCCTGCCCCGCTCCGCCGACATGGTGATCGCCCTGCTCGGCGTGCTCCAGGCGGGGGCCGCGTTCGTGCCCCTCGACCCGCAGTGGCCGGCCGCGCGCAGAGCCGCCGTCATCCAGGACGCCGGCGTGGTGCTCCAGCTCAACGACTCCGGCGCACACGACCCCGCCGAACCGGAGGCCGTGGCCGTCGACCTCGGCGACTGGGGCTTCGCCTCCCACCCCGCCGACGGGCCCGGCACCACCGTCCCCGGCGCCGCCCTCGCCTACGTCATCTTCACGTCGGGATCGACCGGCCGGCCCAAGGGCGCGATGATCCGGCACGAGGCGATCAGCGAGCGCCTGCTCTGGCAGAGCCGGGAGGTCCTGGGCTTCGGACCCGACGACGCGTCACTGTTCAAGGCGCCGCTGTCCTTCGACATCTCCGTCAACGAGATCTTCCTGCCGCTGGTCACCGGCGGCCGGCTGGTGGTCCTGCGGCCCGGCGGCGAACGGGACCCGCACCACCTGCTCCGCGTCATCGCCGAGCAGCGCGTCACCTTCACCTACCTCGTGTCCTCCATGCTGGACGTACTGCTGGAGATCGCGGGCGACTCCGGCCGGCTCGACAGCCTGCGGCACGTCTGGTGCGGCGGCGAGGTGCTCACCCCCGAGCTGTACGAACGCTTCCGCGCTCGGCTCGGCATCCCCCTGTACCACGGGTACGGCCCGGCCGAGACGACGATCGGCGTCTCCCACGTCGTCTACCGGGGCGCCGCCGAACGCCTCACCACCTCCATCGGCAAGGCCAACCCCAACACCCGGCTGTACGTCCTCGACGAGGAACTGCGTCCCGTCCCCGTCGGCGTCGGCGGCGAGCTGTACGTGGGCGGCTTCCTCCTCGGACGCGGATACGCGGGCGCGCCCGGCCTCACCGCCTCCCGCTTCGTCGCCGACCCCTTCGCCGCGGACGGCTCCCGGCTCTACCGGACCGGCGACCTCGCCCGGTACGCCCCGGACGGCTCGCTGGACTTCCTCGGCCGGGCCGACAACCAGGTCAAGATCCGCGGCATGCGGCTGGAGACCGAGGACGTCGAGGCCGGCCTCGCCGAACACCCCGAGGTCCGGCACACCTGCGTCGTCGCGCGCGAGAACGCGGCCGGCGCCACCCACCTCGTGGGGTACGTCATCCCGGCCGCCGGCAGCGAGCACCTGCGGGCCGACGAGGTCCGGGACTGGGCCGCCGCGCACATGGTGGAGTACATGGTCCCCGCCCGCGTCGTCGTGCTGAAGGAGTTCCCCCTCACCGCCAACGGCAAGATCGACCGGGACGCGCTGCCGGAGCCCGAGACCGGGGCCGGCCCGCTCGTCGCACCCGCCACCGAGAACGAACGCCTGGTCTGCGCGGCGGTCGCGGCCGTGCTCCGGCTCGACGAGGTCGGCGTCGACCAGGACTTCTTCCGGCTCGGCGGGGACAGCCTCCTGGCGATCTCCCTGCTGAGCGCCTTACGGGAAGCCGGGCTGCACGTCACCGCCCGCCAGATCTTCACCCACAGCGTCGTAGGAGCCCTGGCGGCGGTGGCCGGCCGCGAAGGCGCGGCCCCCGCGGACGACGCCGCCACCGCCACCGGCCCCGTGACCGGATCACCGATCGTGCGGTGGCTCGGCGAGACCACCGACGCCATCGACGGCTTCGTCCAGTCGGTGGTGCTCGACACCCCCGCGGCGCTCACCGCCGAAGCCCTCGACCGGATCCTCACCGCCGTGCTGCGGCGGCACGACATGCTGCGCGCCCGCCTGGTACGCGGCGACCGCTGGGGCTTCGACGTACCGGACGCCGACCGGGCCCGCGCCCGGTGGGAGGAGAGCGACCGGCCCCTCCACGCGTGCGTGGCGCTCGCCACCGCCGGACTGGACCCGGAGGGCGGCGTGATGCTGCGCGCCGTCTGGCGCCGCGCGGCCCGCCAGCTGGTCCTGGTCGTCCACCACGTGGTGATCGACGGGGTGTCCTGGCGGATCCTGCGGGACGACCTCGCCACGGCCTGGCGGCAGACGGCCGCTGGCGACCCGGTCGAACTCCCCCCGGTGGCCACGTCGTTCCGGCGCTGGACCCAGCTGCTGGAGCGCGCCGACTTCGGCGCCGACCGGGACCACTACCTGCGGCCGCTGCCCGGACCGGACGCACCCCTCGGCCGGCGCGCCCTGTCCGCCGCCGACACCGTCGCCCGGGAGCGGGCGGCGACCGTCACCGTCGGCCCCGGCGTCACGGCCGCCCTGCTCGGCACCCTCCCCGCGCGGTTCCACACGGGCACGGGCGCCGTACTGCTCACCGCGCTCGCCGTCACCCTCGCCCGGTGGCGCCGCCGGCTCGGGCAGGACCAGACGTACGCGCACATCGAACTGGAGGGCCACGGACGCGAAGGCCGCCTGCTGACCGACACCGCCGGCTTCGAGCCCGAACTGTCACGCACCGTGGGCTGGTTCACCACCCTCTTCCCCGTCACCGTGGACCCGGGTCCCGCCGACGACCCCACCGCGCCCGCGTACCTGGCCGCCGCGCTCAAGGCGGTCAAGGACGACCTCGCCCGGGTCCCCGGCAGCGGCCTCTCCTACGGCGTCCTGCGCCACCTCGCCGGCACGGACTTCGACGCCCCCGCCCCCCAGGTGCTGTTCAACTACCTGGGCCGGTTCGGCGCCGGAACCCCCGCCGACTGGGAACCCGCCGGGACGAGCAGCCAGTTGGGGGAGCGGCGCGACCCGCGGATGCGGCTGCCGCGCGCCCTGGAGTTCAACGCCGTCGCCGAACCGGCCCCGGCCGGCGGGTACGAGCTGGCCACCACCCTCACCTGGCCCGAGGGGATGTTCACGGACGAGGACATCACCACCCTCACCGGCTGGTTCCGCGAGGCCCTCACCGGACTGGCCGCCCTCGCCCGGCTCGGCCTGGGCGGCCACTCGCCCGGCGACTTCCCCCTCGTGGCGCTCACCCAGGGCGACGTGGACGGCCTCGACGGGCCCGCCCTGCGGGACGTACTGCCGCTGACCCCGCTCCAGGAAGGCCTCTACTTCCACTCCGTCTTCGACGACGACTCCCCGGGAAGCTACGTCGAACAGCAGTTGCTGACCCTGGAGGGCGAGGTGGACCCCGGCCGGCTCGCGGCGGCCGCCACCCGGCTGCTCGCGCTCTTCCCGAACCTCGCCGCGCGGTTCACGGACCTCGCCGACGGCCGGGTGGTCTCCGTACTGGAAAGCGGCGTGGACGCCCCGTTCACCACCCTGGACCGGCCCGGCGCCACCGCCGAGGAGATCCGCGCCCACGCCGAGCGGGACCGCCGGGCCGGCTTCGACCTGGCCACCGGCCCGCTCATGCGGTACACGCTGATCCGCACCGGCCCCGGACGGAGCGTCCTGGTGCAGACCGTGCACCACCTCGTCGCCGACGGCTGGTCCGTGCCGCCGATGCTCCGCGCTCTGCTGGCCGAGTACCACGCGCCGGGCAGCGTGCACCCGCGCGGCGGCTTCACCGACTACGTGCGCTGGCTGGCCGGGCGCGACCAGGACGAGAGCGACCGGGTGTGGGGCGAACAGCTCGCCGCGCTGCCCGGCCCCTCGCTGGTCGCCGAAGGGCACACGCCCTCCGACCGGTTCGCCGACGCCGCCGCGGACGCGAACGGCGACCCCGACGGGGCCGCCCGCTCGGCCGGCGTCCCGCTGAGCGCCGCCGTGCACAGCGCCTGGGCGCTGACCCTGGGCGGCCTCCTGCACGCCACGGACGTGGTGTTCGGCTCGACGGTGTCCGGGCGTGACGCGGACGTGCCCGGCATCGAGGACATGGTGGGCCTGTTCATCAACACCGTCCCCGTACGCGCCCGGTGGACCGGCACCACCACGGCCCGCGACCTGCTCGCCTCCGTACGGGAACACCAGAGCGCGGTGCTGGCGCACCAGCACGTCTCCCTGGCGCGGATCACCCGGCGGGCCGGGACCGGCCCGCTCTTCGACACCCTCGTGGTCTTCGACGTCGCCACCGATCCGGCCGGACTGCGCGGACCGGACGACACCCTGGCCGTCACCGGCATCGTGAACGAGGGCGCCCCGCACTACCCGCTCACCCTCGTGGTGGAACGCGCGGCCGGCGGCCGTCCGCGCTTCAACCTGATCCACGACGGCGCGCTGCTGCGGGAGGACGGCGCCCGGGCGCTCCTGGAGACGTTCACCCGCACCCTCACCGCCCTGCTCACCCGCCCCGACGCCCTCGTCGCCGGCCTGGCCCCCGCCGACGGGGCCCGGCTCCCCGCCGCGACCGCCCGCACGACCCTCGGCGCGCTCTTCGACGCCGCCGCCCGCCGTGACCCGGCGGCGACCGCCGTCACCCAGTGCGCCCTCGACGGCGCCACCCGCTCCCTGACCTACGGCGAACTGGCCGACGCCAAACGGGAGCTGGCCTCCGTCCTGCGGGGCGCCGGGGTCGGACCGGGGGTACGGGTCGCCGTCGCCGTACCGCGTTCCCTGGAGCAGGTCACCGCCCTGGTCGCGATCGTCAGCGCGGGCGGCGCGTACGTACCGCTGGACCTCGCCCACCCGGACGAACGCCTGGAGTCCCTCCTCGCCGACGCGGCCCCGCAGGCCGTGCTCGTCGAGGCCGGGCAGCGGGACCGCTTCGCCCGGCTGCTGGCCCGGGCGGGGGTGCCGGCCCGGCTGCTGGTGCCGGGGGAGGAGGAGCCGGCGGACACCGGCGACGTCCCGGGCCCGGTGGCGTCCCCGCACGACCCCGCGTACGTGATCTACACCTCCGGATCCACGGGCAGGCCCAAGGGCGTCGTCGTCACCCACGCCGCCGTGGTCGCCCTGCTCGCGAACACCTGGCACCACCTTGACCCCTCACCCGACGACGTCTGGGTGCAGTTCCACTCGTACGCCTTCGACTTCGCCGTCTGGGAACTGTGGGGAGCCCTCGCGCACGGCGGCGAACTGCTGGTGCCGGACTACGCGCTGACCCGCTCCCCGGCCGACTTCCACCGGCTGGTCCGCGAGCGCGGGGTGACCGTCCTCAACCAGACCCCCTCGGCCTTCCACCAGTTCATCGAGGCCGACCGGCAGGCCGGCGGGCCGCCCACCGCACTGCGCCGGATCGTCTTCGGCGGGGAAGCGCTGGACCTCGGCCGGCTGCGCGGCTGGGTCGAGCGGCACGGCACGGCCTCGCCCGAGCTCGTCAACATGTACGGGATCACCGAGACCACCGTCCACGTCACTCACCGGCGCCTGACCGACGCGGACTTCGACCGCGCCGACGCGGCCAGCCCGATCGGAACCCCGCTCCCCGGCCTGGTCACCCACCTGCTCGACGACCGGCTCCGCCCGGTACCGCCGGGCCGGGTGGGCGCCGTCTACGTGGCCGGGGACCAGGTGGCGCTCGGCTACCTGGGCCGGCCGGGGCTCACGGCGGGCCGCTTCGTGGCGGACCCGTTCGCGGGCGACGGCTCCCGCATGTACCACACGGGCGACCTCGCCCGCCGCACCCTCGGCGGCGAGCTGGAGTTCACCGGCCGCGCCGACGACCAAATCCAGCTCAAGGGCTTCCGCATCGAACCCGGCGAGGTCGAGTCCGCGATCAGGGAACTGGACGGGGTGACCGACGCCGCCGTCACCGTGGCGGACAGCGGCGACCACCTCGTCGCCCACGTCGTGGGCCGGGTCCCCGGCGGCCCCGCCGCCCTCGCCGGCCTGCTGTCCGCCAGACTGCCCGCGCACATGGTGCCCGGCCGGGTCCTCACGGCCGACGCCCTGCCGCTGACGGTCAACGGCAAACTGGACCGCGCGGCCCTGACCGAGCGGGCCGCCCGGCAGCAGGACCTCCCGGCGGCCCCCGCCGGGCCCGCGCTCACCGCACTGGTCACCGTCTTCACCGACGCCCTGCCCGGCACCGCCGTCGACGCCGACAGCGACTTCTTCCGGGCCGGGGGCGACAGCATCCTCGCCATCACCGTCGTCAACCGGGCCAGGGCGCTCGGCCACGCGATCACACCCCGGGACGTTTTCCTGCTCAGGACCCCGCGCGCGCTCGCCGAGCACCTGTCGGCGACCACCCCGCCGCCGCCGCCCACGGCCACGCCCCCCGAGGCCGACGGCCCGCTCCCCCCGACGCCGGTCATCCTGCGCCAACGCGAACTCGGCGGATCCCTCGCCCGGTTCGCGCAGGCAAGGACCCTCGCCGTCCCCGAGGGCGCCGGTTTCGCCGACGCCGAGCGCGCCGCGAACGCCGTGGTGGCCGCGCACCCGGTCCTGCGGCTGCGGCTGCGCGTCGAGCACGGGGTGTGGGAGCTGAGCACCGGACCCGCCCGCGAGGTGGACCTCGTACGGGCGGAGACGGCCGATCCGACGGCCGCGGCGAACGAGGCCGCCGGGCGGCTCGATCCCGCCGCCGGGGAAGTCATCGCCTTCACCTGGCTGGAGCAGACCCGGACCCTGGTGGTCACCGCGCACCACCTCGCCGTCGACGCCGTGTCCTGGCTGGTCCTCCTCGACGACCTGACCGCCGCCCTGCGCGGCACCCCGCCGGCGCCGCCGACCACCTCCTACGCCGAGTACGCGCGGGCGCTGGCGTACGGGTCCGGCCCCGGCGCCGGTGACCTCGCGCACTGGATCCACACCCTCCAGGCGCCCCCGCTGCTGCCCGGACCGGAGCAGGGCCGGCTGCGCGGGGTGACGGCCGTGCTCCCGCCCGCCGCGAGCGACCTCCTGACGCGCACCGCCCCGGCCGCGATCGGCACCGGCCTCACCGAGCTGCTGTGCGGCGCGCTGCGCACCGCGCTGACCCGGGTCCAGGCCGCGCCCGCCGACCTCGCGGTCGACCTGGAGCGGCACGGCCGGGACCCGGTGCTGCCCCACCACGACTACACCCGCACCGTCGGCTGGTTCACGTCCATCGCCCCCGTACGGCTCACCGCCCATACCGACCCCGTCGCCGCGGCCCGGGAGGCCGCCGAACGCCGGCCCGACGCGGCGGCGCACCTCGCCTACGGACGGCTGCGCCACCTCGACCCGCAGACCGCCCCGCTGCTGGCCGCCACCGGGACCCCGCAGGTCCTCCTCAACTACCTCGGCCGCGGCGGCGAGTCGCAGGTGCCGCGCATCACCGGGGGCGGGGAGGGCAGCCCGTACGCCGTGGAGGTCAACGCCTGGACCGACGCGGCCACCGGCGCCCTGCACGCGGAGTTCACCCTCGCCGAGGACGTCCCCGACGAGATCACCGGGCACTGGCTGGACGCCCTGGAGCTCCTCGCGGACACCGCCGGCGCCGCCGGCGTGGAGGGGCGCACGGCGCCCGTCACCCCGCTCCAGCGCGGCCTGTACTTCCAGGCCCAGCTCGGCGGCCCGGCCGGACACTACGTCGCCCAGAGCTGGTTCACCTTCGACCGCCGCCTCGACACCGGCGCCCTGGCCGCCGCCATGGCCTGGGTGATCGCACGCCACCCGGCCGTCGGCGCCGGATTCACCACCGACGGCGAAGGCAACCCGGTCCAGGTCCTCGCGGCGGGCCGGCGCGCCCCCGTCCGCACGCTCGCCCTCACGACGGACGCGGAGGTCGAGGACCTGCTCGCCCGCGACCGCGACACCGGCTTCGACCCGGACGAGCCGCCGCTGCTCCGGCTGACCGTGGTGCGACGGCCCGGCGGGCGCGACGGCCTGCTGCTGAGCTACCACCTGCTGCTCTGGGACGGCTGGTCCCGCGAGACCGTGCTGCGCGACCTGTTCGACGCCTACGAGGCCGCCCTCGCGGGGACCCTCACGGCCCCCGCCCCCGCCGCACCGGGCTTCGAGGAGTACGCCCGGGCGCTCGCCGCCAGGGACCCCGCGGCGGCGGAGCGCTTCTGGGCGGAGCACCTGGCCGGCCTCCCCGGTCCGACCCTGCTCGCCGGAGCGGCACCGGCCCTCGCGGACGGCCTGCCCCGCACCCTCGTCGACACGCTCTCCGCCGAGCGCTCGCAGCGGCTGCGGGACGCCGCCCGGGCGCACGGAGTCACCCTGAACACGGTGCTGACCGGCGCGTTCGGCCTGCTGCTCGGCGCGCGCACCGGCCGCGCCGACGCCGTGTTCGGCGTGACCGTCTCCGGCCGCGAGGGCGAGGGCCTGTCCGGCATCGTCGGCGTACTCCTCAACACCGTGCCCGTCTGGACGCGGCCCCGGCCGGGCGCGACGGTGCGGGAGTACCTGACGGACGTACAGGCGGCGCGGGTCGCGGCGATGGAGCACGAGCACCTGGGGCTCGGCGAGATCCAGCGGGCCGGCGGCCACGACACCCTCTTCGACAACCTGTTCGTGCTCCAGAACTTCCTGGACATGGACGCCTTCGCCGCGATGAACACCCGGCACGGCATCACCGCGGTGCGCGCCGACGACTCCACCCACTACCCGTTCACCTGGGTCGTCACCCCGGGCGAGCGGCTCACCGTCAAACTGGAGTACCGCGACCACGACACGCCCGGCGCGCGCCGCCTCCTCGACGACTACCTGCGCGTCCTCGACGGCCTGGCCGGCGCGGGCGGACCCGTCGGTGCGCTGCCGGGCCTCGGCCCCGAGCCCGTGGCCGGCGTACGCACGGACATCGGCACGGACACCGTCGTCGACCGGTTCGACCGCGCGGCGGACCGCCACCCGGAGCGGGTCGCGCTCGTCGCCCACGGCCGGGGCATGACCTTCGGCCGGCTCCGCGACCGCAGCCGCGAGGTCGCCGGAGTGCTCGCCCGGCGCGGCATCGGCCCCGAGAAGACCGTGGGCCTCGCCGTTCCGCGCTCCCTCGACTCGATCGTGGCGCTGTTCGCCGTCCTGCGCACCGGGGCCGCGTACGTACCGCTGGAGCTGGACCACCCCGACGAGCGGATCGCCGCCATCCTCGCGGACGCCCGCCCCGACGCGATCCTCACCGTCAGCGCGGTCACCCCCCGGCTGACCGGCGAACTGATCGAGCTGGACCGGCCGCTCCCGGAGGCCGAGCCGCTCGTGACGTTCACGCCCGGGGACCCGTACCGGCTGCGGCACCCCGCGTACACGATCTACACCTCCGGATCCACCGGCCGGCCCAAGGGCGTGGTCACCGAGTACGCCGGGCTCACCAACATGCTGGTCAACCACCAGCGCCGGATCTTCGAGCCCGTGCTCGCCGAACACGGACACCGCACCTTCCGCATCGCCCACACCGTGTCCTTCGCCTTCGACATGTCGTGGGAGGAGCTCCTGTGGCTCGCCGACGGCCACGAAGTGCACGTCTGCGACGAGGAACTGCGCCGCGACGCCCCCCGGCTGACCGGGTACTGCCTCGAACACGGCATCGACGTCGTCAACGTCACCCCGACCTACGCCCAGCAGCTGGTGGCCGAAGGCCTCCTCGACGACCCGGAGCGCCGCCCCGCGCTGGTGCTGCTGGGCGGCGAGGCCGTCACCCCGGCCCTGTGGCAGCGGCTCGCCGACACCGGCGGGACCGCCGGCTACAACCTGTACGGGCCCACCGAGTACACCATCAACACCCTCGGCGTCGGCACCTTCGAATGCCAGGACCCGGTGGTGGGCGTCGCCATCGACAACACCGACGTGTACGTGCTCGACCCCTGGCTGCGGCCGTTGCCGGACGGAGTGCCCGGCGAGCTGTACGTGTCGGGCATCGGCATCGCCCGCGGCTACCTCGGGCAGCCCGGCCAGACCGCGCACCGTTTCGTGGCCTGCCCGTTCGGCGCGCCCGGCGAACGGATGTACCGGACCGGCGACCTGGTGCTGCGGCGGCCCGACGGGAACCTCGCCTACCTGGGCCGCACCGACCAGCAGGTCAAGATCCGGGGCCACCGGGTCGAACCCGGCGAGGCCGAGGCCGCGTTCGCCGCGCACCCGGCGGTCCGGTTCGCGGCCGCCGTCGCCCAGCCCGATCCGCAGGCCGGCGGATCCCACCGGCTGGCCGCGTACCTCGTCCTGGAGGACGGCGCCGAACTGGCGGCGGTCGCCGCCGAGGTGTGCGCCGCGCTGCCGGACTTCCTGCGCCCGACCCACTACGCGCGGGTCGGGGCCATACCGCTGACCGTCAACGGGAAGGCCGACACCAAGGCGCTCCCGGAGGCCAGGCCGCTCGGCGCCCTCACCACGGCGGGGGAGCGCGGCCCGCGTCCCGGGACCGAGACCGTGGTCCGCGCGTACTTCGCGGAGGCACTGGACCTGGACGACGAAGAGGTGAGCGCGGTGGGCGACTTCGTGTCCCTCGGAGGGCACTCCATGCTGGCGGTGCGGCTGATCGGGCTGCTCCGCCGCGAGTACGGTCCCGTCATCACCGTCCGAGACCTGTTCACGCTGCGCACCCCGGAAGCGATTGCCCGACACCTCGATGAACACTCCTGACACGCGGGAGCCGCGCACGGGCTCCGACATCCTGCGCACCGCGCTGCGCCGCAACCTCGGCGCGATGGCCCGGGGCACCGTCCTCATGGGCCTGTACCAGGCGGGCGAGACCGCGTTCCCCATCGCGCTCGGCCTGATCGTCGAGCTCGCGCTGCGGGAGCGGAGTCCGGGCGCGCTGGTCCTGTCGGTCGCCGCACTGGCCGTGATCATCACGACCGTGTCGCTGTCGTGGCGGTTCGGCATGCGCGTCCTGCAGAAGGCCAACACCACCGAGGCCCACCGCTGGCGGGTCCGCGTCGCGGACTGCGGACTCCAGCCGGTGGCCAGGGACACCGGCCTGAAGTCCGGCGAGGTGCTGACCCTGGCCACCGAGGACGCCGACCAGACCGCCGACATCATCGAGGTGGTGCCCCTGCTGATCAGCTCGCTCGTCGCGGTCCTGGTCGCGGCCGTCGCACTGGGCCTGGCCGACCTCCGGCTCGGCCTGCTGGTGATCGCGGGTACCGTGGCGATCCTGTCGGTCCTCAGCGTGCTGTCCCGGCGGATCGGCGCCGGCACCCGCGAACAGCAGGCCCGGGTGGCGCGGGCCGGAGCCAAGGTCGCCGACCTGATCACCGGCCTGCGCCCGCTGCACGGCTTCGGCGGCAACCACGCGGCGTTCCGCTCCTACCGGAAGGTCAGCACCGAGGCGAGGCGGCAGGCGGTCACCGTCGCCCGGGTCAACGGCGCGTACGCGGGCACCGCGCTGGCCCTCAACGCGGCCCTCGCCGCCGCCGTGACCCTGACCGCCGGCGGGCTGGCCTTCGAGGGCACGATCACCATCGGCGAGCTCGTCATGGCCGTGGGCCTGGCGCAGTTCATCATGGAACCGCTCAAGCTGTTCTCGGACATGCCGAAGTACGTGATGACGGCGCGCGCCTCCGCCGACCGCATGGCCCTGCTGCTGGCGGCGCCCCCGGTGGCCGTCCCGGGGGCGGGCCGCCCGGCCCCCGGCGCGGACCTGGAGGTCGACGGCGTCCGCCACGGCTCCCTGCGCGGGCTGCGGTTCCGGGTGCCGGCGGGCGAGTTCGTGGCGATCGCCGCCTACCAGCCGCGCGCCGCGGCCGAGCTCGCCTCGGTGCTGGCCCTGCGGGTGCCGCCGGGCGCGTACGGGGGAGCGGTACGGCTCGGCGGACAGGACGTCGCGGGCCTGTCGGTGGCCGCGGTCCGGGAACAGCTGCTGGTGAACCCGTACGACGGGGAGATCTTCGCGGGCACCCTCCGTACGAACATCGACCCCTCGGGCACCAGCGCGAAGGTCCCCGAGGCCGTCGGGGCGTCGATGCTGGCCGATGTCGTCGCCCTGCACCGCGAAGGCCTCGACCACCCCGTCCGCGACCGCGGCGCGAACCTCTCGGGCGGGCAGCGCCAGCGCCTGTCCCTGGCCCGGGCGCTCGCCGCCGACAGCGAGATCCTGGTCCTGCACGACCCGACGACGGCCGTCGACGCGGTCACCGAACAGCTCATCGCACGGGGCGTCGCGGAGCTGCGCCGGGGCCGCACCACGGTCGTGATCACCAGCAGCCCGCCGCTCCTGGACGCCGCCGACCGGGTCCTCGTCCTGGACGGCGGCGTCATCACCGCCGAGGACACCCACCGCAACCTGCTGGCCGGCGACGCCGGCTACTGCCGGGCCGTGGCCCGTTGACCCCGCCTCCCGGGATCAGCCGAGCGCCCAGGCGACGTCCCGCAGCAGGGCGTGGCGCCACCCCGCCCGGTCGTGCGCCGACGCCGAGCGCGAGACGCGTACGGCCGCACCGGCCCGCTCGGCCAGGGTCTCGGTCAGCGCGCAGTGGGGCAGCATCCGCGTCTCGTGCTCCCCGACGTCGAAGGCGACCCGCAGCCCGGACAGGTCGGGGCGCCCGCGCAGGCGCGCGGCGACGGCACCGCCGACCGGTCCGCCCAGCGGGTCCGCCGAGCCCGGCGCGCCGGGCGCCCACCAGAAGGACCCCGACTGGCAGGCCACGCGGGACACCAGCTCCGGGAACTCCAGCGCCGCGTACACCGCGCTGAGCCCGCCGAGGCTCTGCCCCGCGACCACCAGCCGGTCCGGGTCCGCGGGCACGCCGGATTCCGCCACCAGCGGCAGCAGTTCGTCCCGGACCGCCTCCCACAGCCGCCGTTCGCACGTGAACTCGGCCTCCCGGTCCCCGGCCGGCAGGAAGACGAGGGTGACGGGGGGCACCGCGCCGGCGGCCACGGCCGAGTCGAAGGCGGCCATCGCCGGGTGCAGGTACAGCCAGTCGTCCCCGTCGAGCAGCAGCACCACCGGTCCGCCCCCGCCCACCGGGTGCAGGCGTACGGTGCGCCGCCCGCCGATCCCCCCGCCCGCCCAGCGGATCCTGGCGCGGGGCAGGGGCAGCACGGCGTCCGGGCCGAGGTCGGGCCAGTACGGCTGGGCGGGGGCGTCCGGGGTAGCGGCGACGGACCGGTCGCCGCCCGCGCCGGCCGGGTTGAAGGGGTCGGCGTACGCGGCGCCGCCCGCGCGGAACCAGTAGGTCACGCGCAGCCGTTCGGGCATCCGCACCTCGGCGTACCAGCAGTCCGTGCCGGCCCACCGGCGCAGCGGCACCGGGTCCGACCAGCTCTCGAAGACCACGTCCGCCGGGGAGCCGCGCCACAGGAACAGGGTCGTCCAGCCCCCGCCGTCGCCTGCCGGCACCGACGCGGGCGGGCCCGCCGTGCCCACGGCGGACCAGAACTCCTCGCCGCCGGGACCGCCGGGAAGTCCGTACGCGGCGAAGCCGCTCCGGGCGCCCTCCGAGGGGCCGTTCACCGCATCCGTGGGGCGCATCGAGGTCTCCTTGTGAGCGGCAAGGGGAACGTCTAAGCTCATCGCAATCAGGTGAGCCTAACCTAATCAGAGCGTTCCGGGGAGGCACCGACCGTGAGCACCAATCCGTTCGACGACGCCGAAGGCCGCTTCCTCGTCCTGGTGAACGACGAGGGCCAGCACTCGCTCTGGCCCTCCTTCGCCGCGGTGCCCGGCGGCTGGACGACCGTCTTCGGCGAGGACACCCGGGACGCGTGCCTGGCCTTCGTCGACACCCACTGGACCGACCTGCGCCCCCGCTCCCTCGCCGAGTCCATGGACGCCTGACCCGCGTCGAGGTGGCCGCCGCGTACGCGGACGGCCGCGCGGCGGGCGGGCCGCTCTCACCGGGCCGCGGCAGGCGGGTGTGCGTACCGCCCGCCGGGGCGGGTAGGCGCCCGGCAGGAGCCGCTTCCAGCAGCGGGAGGACCCATGACGACCCGAAGCGTCCACGAGGTGATGACCTCGAACCCGGTGACCGTTGAGAAGCTGACCTCGCTGGCGGAAGCCGCACGGGTGATGCGGGACGCCGGCATCGGCGACGTCCTCGTCGTCGACGGGGGCCGCCTCCACGGCATCGTGACCGACCGGGACCTCGTCATCCGCGGCATGGCCGAGAACCGGGACCCGGCCGAGACGACCGTGCACGCCGTCTGCACCACCGAGCCGCTCACCGTCCGGCCCGGCGACGACGTCCACCAGGCCGTCGCCCTCATGCGCCGCAACGCGCTGCGCAGGCTGCCCGTGCTGACCGAGGACGGGGAGCTGGTGGGCGTCGTCACCCTGGGTGACCTCGCGGTCGAGAGCGATCCCGGTTCCGCCCTCGCGGCCATCGCGGCCGCCGAACCCGGCAGCTGAGGCCCGCCACATCCGGCGCGGGAGCGAGGGAGGCGGCGCCGTGAACGCGTCCATCCCCCTGATCTCCGAACCGGACGGCCGGGTGCTGATCCCCGCCGACGAGGTCACCGGGCTGCTGCGGCACCTCGCGGGGGAGTGGCTGTACGCCGTCTACCAGGGCGAGGCAGAGCTCGATCCGAAGACCACCCTCGGCCTGGCCGGCGTACTGATGGCCTTCGCGGACCAGATCGACGTGGAATGCATCGCCTACCTGCCGGGCCCGGAAGAGGACCCCGGCCGGTGATCGTGTGCCGAACCCGGTGAACCCCTCCCGTGTTACTTCCCGGTAGGCAATGATGGCGGGCGACCACTCACACGGCGGGGGCTGATCAGCGGTGACCACTTTCGACGACCGGACCAGGGTGCACGCGTTCCGGGACGACGCCTTGGGCGAGCACGACGCCGTCGGCCTCGCCGCGGCGATCCGCAGCGGCGAGGTCTCAGCCGCCGAGGCCGCCCGGGATGCCCGGGAGCGGGTCCGGGCGGTCGAGGACCGGCTCAACGCGGTCCAGGCGTACGCGGACACCCCCGCTCCCACGGGCGCGGCGGCCGGCGCCTTCGCGGGCGTGCCCACCTTCGTCAAGGACAACACCGACTACCAGGGGCTGCCCACCGGCCACGGCAGCACCGCCTTCCGGCCCGGGCCCGCGCGGCGGCACGCCCCCTTCGCCCGGCAGCTGCTGAGCAGCGGCGTCACGGTGCTGGGCAAGACCCGGCTGCCCGAGTTCGGGTTCAGCCCGAGCACCGAGTACGAGGACGCCGAACCCGTCCGCAACCCGTGGCACACGGGCCACTCCGCCGGCGGCTCCTCCGGCGGCGCGGCGGCCCTCGTCGCCGCCGGAGCGGTACCCCTCGCACATGCCAACGACGGCGGCGGCTCGATCCGGATCCCCGCCGCCTGCTGCGGACTCGTCGGCCTCAAGCCCACCCGCGGCCGGGTCGTGCCGAACGACCAGAGCCGCCGGCTCCCGCTCGACCTCGTCTGCGACGGCGTCGTGAGCCGCTCCGTCCGCGATGCCGCCGCCTTCCTCGCCGCCGCCGAGACGTACTGGCGCAACCCCGCGCTGCCGCCCGTGGGCCTGGCCGAAGGCCCCTCCGGGCAGCGGCTGCGGATCGGCTTCCTGGCGGACTCCCCGAACGGCGTCCGGTCCGACGACGCCACCCGGGAGGCCGTCGACCGGACGGCTGCCCTGCTCCAGGGGCTCGGGCACACGGTGGAGCCGGTGGAGATGGCCATCGACCCCGCCTTCACCGACGACTTCCTCACCTACTGGGGAATGCTGTCCTTCCTCATCGGCGTCACGGGCCGCACCCTCGGCCAGGACTTCGACCGGAACCGCATGGACGCCCTCAGCCGGGGGCTGCGCGAGACGTACCTGGAGAACTGGCGGCGCACCCCCGGCGTGCTGCGCAGGCTGAAGCGCACCAGGGAGGCGTACGCCGCCGCCTTCCGCGGGCTCGACCTCGTCCTCACCCCCGTGCTCGCCCACACCACCCCGCGGATCGGCCACCTCAGCCCGGCCGTCCCCTACCCCGCGCTGATCGAGCGGATCCTCGCGTACGTGGCCTTCACACCGGTCGACAACGTCGTCGGCACCCCCTCGATCTCGCTCCCCGCGCCGAGCACCACGCCGGACGGACTGCCGGTCGGCGTCATGTTCTCCGCCCGCCCCGGCGGCGAACGCAAACTGCTGGAGATCGCCTTCCAGCTGGAGGCCGAGCAGCCGTTCCGGCGCATCCAGGACCGGTGACACGACGCCGATGTGCAGGGCCCCCGACCGGGCGGTAGCGTCGATCACGTGCGTTCCGTCCACCGCCGGGCCTCGTCCGGCGGGCCGCTCGGGGATGTCGGCCGAGGAGCGGGATCCGGTATGTCGAAGCACACCCTCCACGCTGCCGCCGCCGCGGCCGCCCTCGCCTGCCTGTCGGCCTTCGGTCCGGCGCAGGGCACCGCCGCCGCGGCACCGGAGCGGCCCGCCGGTACCGGCCCGGCGGTACCGTCCGCACGGTTCGTGCCCGGCCCCTGCCCCAGGACGCCCGAGCCGATCGAGGCGCTCGGCACGGCACGGTGCGGCTACCTGGAAGTCCCCGAGAACCGGGCCCGCCCCGGCGGCCGGACCATCAGGCTCGCCGTGGCGGTCATCAAGCCCGCCTCGGCCGAGCCCGCCCCGGACCCGGTGGTGTTCATGGCGGGCGGCCCCGGCGCCGACACCTTCGACGACATCCCCTTCCTGATCGACTCCGGTCTGAACAAGGACCGCGAACTGATCGTCATGGCCCAGCGCGGCAATCTCCACGACCAGCCGGACCTGGCCTGCCCGGAGGTAGACCGGTCCAGCGCGAAGGCCGTCGCCTTCGGCTGGGACGCGCCGGAGGCCAAGCAGCTCGTGCTGAAGGCGTTCAAGGAGTGCCGGGACCGCCTGACGGCCGGCGGGACCGACCTGAGCGCCTACAACAGCACCGAGAACGCCGCCGACTTCGCCGACCTGCGCACGGCCCTCGGCATCGCGCAGTGGAACGTCTACGGGTACTCGTACGGCAGCAACCTCGGCCTCACCTACCTGCGCCTGCACCCCGAGGGGATCCGCGCGGTGGCGATCGACTCGCTCAGCCCCCCGCAGGTCACGATCCTGCCGTGGGGCTGGAGCAGCGCCCGGGAAGGCCTCGACGCCGTCTTCGACGCCTGCGCGGCCCAGCCCGCCTGCAAGAGCCGCTACCCCGACCTCCACAAGACCCTGGACGAACAGGTCGCCAAGCTGGAGGCGAACCCCCTGACGCTGAACGCCCGCCCGCCGGGCGGCGGGAACCCGGTGAAGGTCGTTCTCGACGGAGGCACCCTGCTGAACATGATGGTCGGCTTCAACGTCAAGCCCGCCGACGTCCCGGCGGCACTGGACGAGCTCGCCCGGGGCAACCCGGAGCGCTTCGCCCAGGGCCGCGCGAAGGACTCCGTCGCGGCCGTCGGACTGACCGCGCACGGCCTGGCCCAGTCCGTGGCGTGCGCCGAATGGGTCCCGGGCACCTCGGAGCCCGACGTGCTCGCCGCCGGGCGCGAGGCCTTCCCCGGCTGGCCGGAAACAGTCCTGGCACAGACACCGCAACTGCCCTTCGAGTACGACGTGTGCAAGGTCTGGAACGTCGCCGACAACGCGGCCCGGCACCGGGTGGCCACCGTCAGCGCGGTACCGGCGCTCGTCATCTCCGGAACGTTCGACGTGAAGACAGGGGCGAGCTACGCGAAGGACGCCTCCCGCACCCTGTCCCGCTCCACCTCCGTGCTGATCCCCGGGATCGGCCACTGGGTGGTCCCGCAGTCGAAGTGCGCGCAGCAGGTGCTGGCCTCGTTCCTCGCGCATCCGACCGCCCCCGACACCGGCTGCGTGGCCGGCCTCACGCCGGCACCGTTCACGATCACCCCGAAGTGACCGGGAGGACAGATGGCTTCCCACTCCGCGCCCTGCCGCCGCACCGCACGCCGGATCCGCGCCACCGCGGCCGGCGCCGCGACCGGGCTGCTCATCACCGGCCTGCTGGGCGCACCCGCCCAGGCCCGGGACGACACCGGAGGGCCGATCGGAACGGCCGCCGGGAAGGCCGGCGACGCGACCTACGAACCGGGCCCCTGTCCGAAGACGCCGCAGCCCGTCGCCGAGCTCGAAGGAGCCCGCTGCGGCACCCTGACCGTGCCCGAGAACCGCACCAAGCCCGGCAGCCGCACCATCGAGCTCGGCGTCGCGATCCTGCCGGCGAAGGCGGCCCAGCCCAAGCCCGACCCGATCGTCTGGCTCGCCGGCGGACCCGGGGACGACGCGGTCGGAGAGGCGAAGATGGCGGCCGACGGCGGCCTCAACCGCGACCGCGACGTGATCCTCATGTCCCAGCGGGGCACCTACTCGGCCGACCCGGCGCTCACCTGCCCCAACATCGACGAGTTCAACGCAAAGGTGATCGGCCTCGTCTCCGGCGCGCCGTCCACGGAGACCGCGCACGTCCAGGCCACGAAGGCCTGCCGCGAACGGCTGGCCGCCCTCGGCGCCGACCTCAGCGCGTACAACGACATCGAGAGCGCCGCCGACCTCGCGGACCTGCGCACCGCGCTGGGCCTCAAGGAGTGGAACGTCTTCGGCATCTCCTACGGAACCCATCTGGCGCTCGTCTACATGCGCCTGCACCCGGAGGGCATCCGGGCGGTCGGCCTCGACGGCATCCTGCCGCCCTCCAAGGGCGGCTCGGCCGCGGCCTGGAGCAGCGCCCGGCAGGGCTTCGACGGCCTGTTCAAGGCCTGCGCGGAACAGCCCGCCTGCAACAGCCGGTACCCGAACCTGTCGGCGACCTTCGAACGCCTCGTCCGTGAACTCGAAGCCAAGCCGGTCACCACCACCGTCACGGTCCCCGGCCAGGCGAAGCCGGTGAAGGTCGTACTGGACGGCGGGGCCCTCGTGACCTGGCTGACCAGCGCGACCCACGGGGCCGCCGGGGTGCCCCGTTCCCTCGACGAACTGGCCCACGGCAAGCCGCAGCGGATCGCGCAGCAGTGGGCGGGCTGGAGGCTCGCCCCCCAGGCCATCGGGAGCACGTCCCACGGTCTCGTCTACGGCGTCTTCTGCAGCGAGTGGACCCCCTACGAGACCCAGCAGCAGGCGCTCGAGGGAGGCCAGGCCGCCTACCCGTCGTTCCCCCGGTCGGTACAGGAACAGGGCCCGCAGCTCGCCTCACTGCGGCCCGACTGCGACGTCTGGAAGGTCCCCCCGGCGCCGGGCTCGATCCGTGACACCACGAACAGCGACGTCCCCACCCTCGCCCTCTCCGGCGGCTTCGACGCCCAGACCGGCGCGGACAACGGTCCCTACGTGGCCCGGACCCTGAGCAAGGCCCACGTCCTCACCATCCCCTACGAGCCCCACGTGGTGTTCGCGACGTCGAAGTGCGCGCAGGAGATCACCGTCTCCTTCTTCGACGACCCGGCGGCGCCCAGGACCGGATGCCTGGACGGACTGGAGCCCCCCGAGTTCGAGACGGGCCCCTGACCGGCGTTCAGAGGGTCGGGTGCCATTCGGACAGCACGATGGTGGCGTCGTCGGACAGCCGCTGGTCCTGGTGGGTGAGGAGGTCCAGGACCAGGCGGCGCAGGGCCTCCGGGGCGGTGGCGCCCGAGGCCATGGAGCGGATGACGGTGTCGGCCAGCCGCTCCTCGCCGAACAGTTCGCCCGAGCCGGACCGTGCCTCGATGACACCGTCGCTGTAGCACAGGACCCGGTCGCCGGGCTGGAGGCGCACCCGGTCCTGCCGTGGGGCCTGGCCGTGGAAGCCCAGGCCCCACGGCAGTTGGGCCGGACGCTCCAGGAACTCGGGCAGGACGTGGCCGCCCCGGATCAGCAGGGGCGGCGGGTGGCCGCAGTTGACCCAGGTGAACTCCCCGTGCTCGGTGTCGAGGTTGGCGAGGATTCCCGTCATCAGCCGGTCCGGGATCCACCGTTGCAGGGTGCGTTCGATGGTGACGGCGATGTCGGGCAGCGTGCCGCCGGACCGGCGGGTCGACCGGCACGCGGCCAGGCCGGCCGCACTGGCGCCCCCGGAGGCGAGGTCGTGCCCCATGGCGTCCAGCAGGGTGACGTGCAGCAGGCCGTCGCTGAAGTTGTGGTCGAAGGCGTCACCGCCGATGTCGTACGCCGGCTCCAGCACGGCGGTCGAGGTCGCCTGACTGATCCCGATCGTGCGCGGCGGGAGGAAGCCCCACACCAGCTCGGCCTGCAGGGTCATGGGGCGGCTGCGGCTCCTGACGACCAGGAGGTCGTTGTGGGTGGACTTGGAGACGACGATCAGCGTCGCCAGCCCCGCCAGGGCCCGGCAGACCTCCAGCACCGGCTCGTCCAGGACCGGCCCGGTGGCCTTCATGACGCCGATGCGCTCCACGCCGTCGATCATCGGCACCCAGGCGGTGGTGCCGTCACGCGACAGCTGGGTGTGCTGGCTGCGGTAGGCCAGCCCGGCGAGGGAGCCGTCGACGTCGAGCCCCTCCGCCCGCCGGTCCGCCTCGGTCGCCTCCTCCGCGTCCGGCCGGGGGGAGGCGAGCTGGGGCAGGGCCAGCAGGCGGACCTGCCGCAGGTCGGCCAGGTACAGACGGGTGCCGGCCAGGCCCAGCCGTCGGGCGGCCCGGTCGATCAGCGCCGGTATCTGGCGTGCCGACGCGTCGTGCGAGCGCTCCAGCACCCAGCCGAGGACGGGTCCCGCCCGGTCTTCGTGCCGCTGCGTCTCCATGGAGCCGCGTCTACCCGCGGGGCCGGAGTCCAGTCGCGCCCTTCACCCCGTCGTGCCGGGCCGAGCCCCCGCGCCGGGCACCCCGGGCAGGCCGGCCGGAACCCTCCGGAGTGACGTGGGGCCCGGTCGGGGCAGACAAAATGGTTTGAGCACCGGCGGCGGTACCGACAACATCGGGTGACACCGATGAGTTCTTCCCGGCGCCGAGGTCTGCCAGTGTGTCCGGCCACGCGCGCAGGAAGCTCACCCGACGGAAGGCATCATGCCCGTACCCCCCGCATCTCCCGCAACGCCCGCCCACCCGCCCGCCCGCGTCACCGCCGTGCTGCGGGTCCTCGTGCTGTCCACGTTCGTCGTGTTCCTCAACGAGACGATCATGGTCAACGCGATCCCGAGGCTCATGCGTGAGTTCGAGGTCACCGCCGCGGCCGCCGGGTGGCTGTCCACGGCCTTCATGCTCACCATGGCCGTCGTCATCCCCGTGACGGGCTGGTTCCTCCAGCGCGTGACGACCCGGACCGCCTTCGGCCTGGCCATGGTGCTGTTCCTCGTCGGCACGGCCCTGGCCGCGGCCGCGCCCGCCTTCCCCGTACTGCTGGCCGCCCGCGTCATCCAGGCCAGCGGCACCGCCGTCATGATGCCGCTGCTCATGACGACGCTGATGACCCTCGTGCCCCCGCAGGACCGCGGCCGCGTCATGGGCAACATCACCCTCGTCATCTCCGTCGCACCCGCCCTCGGCCCCGCGGTCTCCGGCGTGCTGCTCCAGCTGGGGAGCTGGCGCCTGCTGTTCCTGGCCGTGCTGCCCATCGCGGGGGCCATGGCCCTCTTCGGCCGGCGCACCCTGGTCAACGTCGGCGAGCCGCAGGCCGGCCCGATCGACTGGCTGTCCGTCCCGCTGGCGGCGGCCGGCTTCGGCGCCCTGGTCTACGGCCTGAGCGAGCTCGGTGCCGGGGACGCGTCCCGGGCCCCCGTCCCCCCGGCGGCCACGACCGTGGTGGGCGCCGTACTGGTGGCCCTGTTCGCCTGGCGGCAGCTGGCGCTGCAGCGCTCGTCCACACCGCTGCTCGACCTGCGCACCCTGACCTTCCGCCACTTCTCCGTGGCACTCGCCCTGATGTGCCTGTCCTTCATGGGCCTCATGGGCGCCTTCATCCTCCTGCCGATCTACCTCCAGGAGGTGTGCGGCCTGACCTCGCTGCAGACCGGACTGCTCCTCATCCCCGGCGGTCTGACCATGGGCCTGCTCGGACCGCAGGTCGGCAAGCTCTACGACCGGCTCGGCGCACCGCGCCTGGTCGTACCCGGAGCCGTGCTCACGGCGCTCTGCCTCGCGCTGTTCGCCCTCACGGGCGAAGGGACCTCGCCGTGGCTGGTGCTCGCCCTGCACGTGGCCCTGAGCGCCGGCATGGCGCTCGTCTTCACCCCCGTCTTCACCTCGGGCCTGTCCGTGCTGCCGCCGCACCTCTACCCCCACGGCTCCGCCATCCTGGGCTCGCTCCAGCAGGTCGCGGCCGCCGCCGGAACCGCCCTGGTCATCAGCGTCATGACGGGACGCGCCGCCTCGGAGGCGGCCGACGGCGCCGACGCCACCGGCGCCCTGGCCGCGGGTGTCCGGTGGGGCTTCGGCATCGGTGCCGTACTCGGCGGACTGACCGTGCTGGTCGCGCTCCTGGTCCGCACCCCTCCCGTACCGGAGCCGCCCGCCGGTCCGCAGGCCCAGGACGGAAGCGGCACCACGACGGACAAGACCGCCGAGAAGCCCGCCTGACGCACGCCCCGAGGGGGTGTCCGCGCAACTCCGCGGACACCCCCTCGCCGTCGGCTCACGGGGCGGCCGCCACGGCGTCGGGTTCCGGCCGGGCGACGGGGGCGAGGGCGAAGGCCCGGGAGACCTTGACGAGCCACCGCACATCGGCGGCGAAGTCCAGGTCGTCCGGGCTCACCACCGGCACGGCCACGGCCACGTCCTCCCGGCCCTGCCCGCCGTCCCGGCCCGTCCGCGCCGCGAGGGAGGCGGCGATCCGCGCCGCCTCCCACCGCGCCCGCTCCTCCTCGCTCCCGTCGGGGCCCGGGGCGGGCCCCAGCCCCGGGGGGACCTGTCCGCCCAGGGCCAGACAGCCGTCCCGGATCTCGATCACCCGCCGGTGCAGGCGGAAGCGCAGGTCCCAGAGGGCGAACAGGTCGCTGCGGGGAGCGGGCTGAAGGGACGTCTCGGGGTGGGCCCGGTGGAGGGCGTACCAGAGCGGGCGCAGCCGGCGGTAGCGCCGGTAGTCGGCCCACCAGGCCCGTACCGCCTCCGCCCGGGGACCCCACAGCGGTGCCGTCCATCCGATGGTGTTCAGGGTCAGTCCCACCGTCAGACACGTCCGGATGACGCCCGCCCGGGCGGCCGGGTCCCACCCGTACCGTACGAGGAAGACGTCCGCGAACCGCCCCAGGGAGTAGACGAGGTCGAGGCACGCGCCGGCCGCCGCGGTCCGCAGTCCGCGCCGGAGCCAGACGTCCTCGGTCAGCCGGGCGTAGAACCGGCAGGCCCTGGCCACCACGGCCTTGCCGAGGGTGAAGGCCGTGAGGTAGACGACCTGGTAGGCGACGAAGTACGGCTGCTCCCGCGGGTGCGCGAACGTGTTCCGGGGGTGGCCGTGCAGCAGGGCGAGCTCGAAGAGGACGGCCATGGCGACCGGCACGCAGCCCAGCAGGGCGAGCCGTCGGCGCGCGCGGGCGCGGGCCTCCTCCCTGGGGTGCAGCCAGTGGATGAGCAGCACCTGCTGGCAGGCGATCGCCGCGATGATCCACATCTGGACGGACACGTTGTACCAGGTGACCGTGCCGAAGAGCTTTCCGGTCAGCCGGCTGGGCGTGGACATGGCCAGGTACATGCCCTGGCAGCCGAAGGACGCGCACAGGGCGACCAGCGCCGGTTCCCGTCCGCGGCGCAGGACCGGCGCCAGGGTGCGGGCGAACGCGAACCAGCAGATCAGCGCGCCCAGCGGATAGCGGAGACTGTTCATGCCCGGCCCCGGCGGCGCCAGTCGAGGGAGCCCTGGATCCGGCCGAGCACCCCGTCCGCCTCGGTGGCGGCCGTGCCGGGCCGGGAGCGCAGGCCCTCGCCGAGGAGGAACGCCATCACCTCGGCCTCCCGCTCCTGGCCGTCGGAGTAGGTGTCGCGGCACAGCAGGTCCTGCACGAGCGAGGGGTCGAGGTCCGGGAAGAGCGTGGCGACGGCGGCCGAGCCTGCGGTGTCGCTGCGGTGGCCGCACACCATGTGCCCGAGCTCGTGGGCGACGATGTGCTCCTGGTGGTGCCGGCTGGTGTGCTGCTCGTAGACCACGTAGTCGGCGTCCGGGAAGGCCAGCCACAGCCCGCACGGGCCGGACGCGCCCAGGGGCATGGGCAGCAGATGGATGGGCCGGCCCCGGGAAGCGCCGAGGTGGTCGCACAGGGTCATGAGGTCGTAGGACCCGGGCAGCCCGAAGGAGGCCAGCCGCCGCCGGCTCTCCCTGCGCAGTGCCCGCAGGCCGCCGCGGCGCCGGAACCGCTGGGGGAATCGCATGGGCGGTCTACTCCCCGGCATCCGCCGGGCCGCCGGTGCCCGTGCCCTCCGGGTCGTCGGCCGTCCCGCCGGACCGGCCCGACTGCCCGCGCGAGGAGGCCGCCGCGTGGAGCAGGCTGACCTCGCGGATGATGCGTGCCAGGTGCTTGCGGCCGGAGTCGTCCATGCTCATGGCCCGCAGCGCGATGTCACGGACCTCGGCGTTGCCCATGGCCGAGGCGAGGGCGAGCTGCGCGTCGACCCGCTCGGCTGCGTCGTCGTCGAAGAAGTACGCGGCGGGCACGCGGAAGAACGCGGCCAGCGCCTCCAGGTGCCGCTTGGTGGGGTTGTCGCGCTGTCCGGTGCGCAGCTGCCAGACGTACGTCTTGGAGAACGTGCCTCCGCTCAGCTCGCTGCACCCACGGGCGACCTCGTCGTACGTGTACTCCCGGCCGTCGGTGCGGATGGTCCTGAAGAGTTTGTCGACCTTGTCTGCCAAGGGGGGCATCTGGAGTCCTTCTCGTTCGCCAGCATGAACCGGCAGGGTGGCGGCAGCCAATCCTAGTTGACAGCGTTCAGGGTCGCACCTACGGTCGGGGCGTTAGCTGAGATGAACACGCGGCTGTACGCCGACAGCCGACGACAGTCGGCCGTTCGGTACGGGGCCCGGCCGGGGGAGGTGCGCGGGGAGACGTCCAGCCGACCGCGGCCGCCGCGCCGCCCTGCCGTTCCGTGGAAGACCGACCCGGGAGCACACCCGTGCCCATAGCCGTCATCGCCCTGTCCCTCAGCGGCTTCGCCATCGGCGTCGCCGAGTTCGTCATCGCGGGGATCCTCCCCGACATCGGAGCCGACCTCTCCGTCTCCGTCCCCACCGCGGGACTCCTGGTGTCCGGGTACGCGCTCGGCGTCGTCGTCGGCGCCCCCGGCCTCACCGTGCTGTGCGCCCGCACCGAACGCAGGAGCCTGCTGATCCGGCTCATGCTGCTCTTCCTCGCCGGGACCGTCCTCTCCGCCCTCGCCCCCGGCTACGGGCTGCTCATGACCGGCCGGGTGCTGTCGGCCCTCGCCCACGGCGCGTTCTTCGGTGTCGCGATGGTCGTCGCCGCCGACCTCGTCCCCGCGGACCGCAAGGGCCGCGCGGTCTCGATGGTCGCCGCGGGCCTCACCCTCTCCACGATCCTCGGCGTCCCCGCGGGCACCTTCATCGGCCAGCACCTCGGCTGGCGCTGGGCGTTCTGGATGGTCGCGCTCTTCGCCGCCCTCGGCCTGGCGGGCACCGCCGCGCTCGTGCCCCGGACCCCGGCGCCCGGAGGCACCGGGCTGCGCTCCGAACTGGCGGTGCTGCGCCGCCCGCAGGTCCTGCTGGTCCTGCTCACCACCGTGCTCGGCTTCGGCGGCGTCATGACCTCGTACACCTACATCGCCGAAACGGTCACCCGGGTCACCGGCTTCACGGACGACGCCGTCACCCTGATCATGGTGCTCTTCGGCGTCGGCATGTTCGCCGGCAACCTGGCGGGCGGCCGGATCGCGGACCGCGCCCCCAGGAGCGCCATGTGCGGTGCGCTGGCCCTGCTGACCCTCGTGCTCGGCGCGTTCACCTTCACGGTGCACGACAAGGCCGCCACCTGCGTGACCGTCTTCCTCTTCGGCGCGGCCACCTTCGCCACCATCGCCCCGCTCCAGACGCGGATCATGGCCAAGGCCGACGGCGCCCCCACACTCGCCTCGGCGTCGAACATCGCCGCCTTCAACCTCGCCAACGCCGCCGGCCCCCTGCTCGGCGGCAGGATCATCGACGCCGGGCTCGGCTACCCCGCCCTCAACTGGGCCGGGGCCCTCGTCACCCTCGCCGGGCTCCTCCTCGCCGGGCTCGGCGTGGCAGCCGAGCGCCGGGAACGCGCCGCCACCCCGGCCTCACACCGCCCGGCGGCAGCGCCGCTGCCCTCCCGGCGCACCTGACCCGGGACGGCCCCGCCGCGTCAGGTGCGTTCGAAGCCGTGGGAGCGCCCGATGACGGTGAAGCCGCGTCGTCCGTACCAGTGGCGTGGCCAGTCGTCGGCGTCGGCGATCAGGAAACGCGTGCCGCAGCCGGCGTCCGCCGCCCGGCGCAGCGCGGCGGCCAGGACCGCGTCGCCGTGACCGCGGCGCCGGTGCTCCTCGGCGGTCATCAGGGCCTCGATCTGGGCGATCCCGAGGCCGGGTTCGAGGTAGAGGTCCGTCCAGGCGGCCACGTCGCCGTTCCGCGCCCGCGCGCCGAGCAGGCGTACCTGCTCGGCGCCCCGGCGGCGCGTCTCGTGCCGGTCGACCAGCATCCGGATCACCTCCTCGCCGGCCTGGGGCATCGCGATCCGCCAACCGGCCGCCAGCGGTTCCCGGATCGCCTCCAGGCCCACCTCGTCGACCGCGCCCCCGCCCCCGGCCGGGGGGCCGGGGACGGGGGCGGTGTGCAGCATCACCAGATAGGTGGAATGCCGGTAGCCGGCCCGCAGCAGGGGCTCGGCGCACGCCCGGCCGAAGCCGTCGTCCAGGACGGACACGATGCGGAACGGCCGCCCGCCCATCGCCTCGTCCACCAGGCCCGGCAGGGCCGCCGGATCCGCACCGGCCCGTTCGACCACGACCTGGTTGTGCGACCAGGATTCCGCGAACCGGTCGTCGAACACCGCGAATCCGCCCGGCAGTTCCACGGTCCGCTCGGCCTGCCGCCGTGCGAACCCCGACAGGAACGCGTTGACCCGCCGAAGCTCGTCACCCCGCACGGGGCGGCTCCTGGCCGGCGCTGCCGGATGCCGACGAGGGCAGGTACCGCGGTGCGCGCCGGGCGTCCAGCCGCTGCTCCACCGCCGCGCCCAGCGACAGCAGTCCGGCGTCCTGCCGGTCTCCGGCCATCAGGAGCAGGCCGACCGGCAGCTCGCCGACGAACCCGGCGGGTACGGACAGCGAGGGGTAGCCGGCGACGGCCGCCGGGGTGGAGGACGGGATCACGTCGTTGTCGCCCCGCGCGCAGTCGGTCGTCCAGGCGGGCGGGTTCGCCGGGGAGGCGATGGCGTCCAGGGCGTGGGCGGCCATGGTCTCGTCGATGGACCGCCGGGACAGGTCCTTCAGCTCCGCGCGCACGGCCCGGTAGCGCGGGTCCGCGGTCGACGGCGCGGCCAGGGCCTGTTCGAACAGTTCCTGGCCGGCGAAGCAGGTCCGTTCGGCCGGGTGCGCGCGGTTGAACGCGATCAGCCCGGCGAGATCGCGCGGCCCGTTACGGGAGGCGAGGTACGCGTCGATGTCCCGGTGGAACTCGCTCAGCAGGGCGGGGAACTCCAGTTCGGCGAGCCGGTCCTGGTGCGGCGGGGTCACTTCGACGACCTGCGCGCCGGCGGCACGCAGCCGCTCCGCGGTCCGGGTCATCAAGGCGTCCACGTCGGCGCCGAGCGAGGGGAGCCGCCACAGGCCGATCCGCTTGCCGCGCAGACCGCCGGTGCGCGTGTCCGCCTCCGTGAGGCCGAAGGCGCCGTCGGCGCCCGCCGCGTCGTGGCCGCTGAGCACCGAGAAGGCGATCGCCGTGTCGACGACGCTGCGTGCCATGGGGCCGGCCGTGTCCTGCTCGGCGGAGATGGGCACGATGCCGGACTGGCTGACCAGCCCGAGGCTGGGCTTGTGGCCGACGACCCCGTTCATCCCGGCCGGGCAGACGATGGAACCGTCCGTCTCGGTGCCGATCGCCACCTGCGCCAGCGACGCGGCGATCGCGGCGGCCGAGCCGGCGGAGGATCCGCACGGGTTGCGGTCCAGGACGTACGGGTTGTGCGTCTGCCCGCCCACCGCCGACCAGCCCGATGTGGGCCTGGCCGCGCGGAAGTTGGCCCACTCGGACATGTTGGCCTTGCCGAGGACCACCGCGCCCGCCGCCCGCAGCCGCGCGACCAGCTCCGCGTCCGTGGCCGGCGGACTTCCGGCCAGCGCCAGCGAACCGGCCGTGGTCGGCATGTCGCGCGTGTTCACGTTGTCCTTCAGCAGGACGGGGATGCCGTCGAGCGGTCCGCGCACCTTTCCGAGGCGGTGCCGGACATCACTGGCGGCCGCCTCCCCCAGGGCCCCCGGGCTGGTGCGCAGCACCGAGTTGATCTTCGGATCGACGGCCCTGATCCGCCGCAGGTACGCGAGGGTCAGCTCCGACGAGGTCAGTGACCCGCGCTTCATGCGCGTCTGCAGCTCGGGGATCGTCACCGAGTCCAGGTCCGTTCCGCGCAGGAGCACCGACTCCGCACGGGAGGAGGAACCGCCGGCACCGGATTCGGCGGCCACCGCACGCTGTCCCGTGCCGCCCGCGGCCAGAAGGGGCGCCACGGCCAGGGCAGCGGTCAGTGCCGCGACACTTCTCGTCTTCATGGGGGACAGCCCACTGCAGAAGGCACGCCGGGCACAAGGGACTTCTGCGCCTCTTCACGCCGCCGGGTACTCCTCATCCCCCTGCGCGGTGACCTCGGCGGGGACGGCCGCGTTGGACCGCCCATGAAGAAGATCCTCCTCGCCCTCGGAGCGGTTCTCGCCACCGCCGTCCCGGCCCTCGCCGCCCCGGCCACCGCCCTCCCGACTCCGGTCGCCGACGCCCACGTCCGGCTCACCGTCACCCGTGCCGCGGGCGGCCCCGGGAGCAACGGCTCCGTCTGGCTCGACTGCCCCGCCCGGCAGGCTCCGCACCACCCGAACCGCGCATCGGCCTGCGCCGACCTGGCCGCCGCGGACGGCGACCTCGACCGCCTGCCGGGGCAGGAAACGGCCCTCTGCTCGAACGACTCCTCGTGGGTCACCGTGACCGCGGACGGCACCTACGGGGGACGGGAGGTCCACTGGCGGCACGTGTACGAGAACGACTGCCTGCTGACCCTCGCGACCGGCAAGGTCTTCGACTTCTGATCCGCGGCTCCGGCGGACGCACCGGGCCGGGACCGGTGGCAGGGCCACCGGTCCCGGCCCTCCGGGGGTGCCGGCCCGTCACATCGGCTCGGGGAAGATGTCGCTGATGCTCCACGCGACGCTGAAGCAGGGCGGGAAGGACTGGGTCTCCGGCTCGGTGTCCAGGGACTGCAGCGCGAGGATCTGGGCCATGATGCCCTCTCTTTCTTCTCGGGGTCGTACCGTTCGGTACCGCGTACCCGGGCGCGGAGCTGCTCGCCGCCGCGCCCGGGAGTTCAGGGGGGATCGCCCGCCCGGTGCCGTCAGACGGCCGTCAGGAGCGGGCCGTCCAGCAGGCGGCGCAGGGCCAGGAGGACACCGGCGCCGCCACTGGACAGGTCGGAGGTGAAGCGCTGTGAACCCGCTCCGAGGAAGCGGACACCGCGCCGGTACGGGACGGCGTACTTCAGCAGGCCGGTCGCGGCGCGCACGGCGTCCCCGCGGGCGGCGTCCGTGCCGGTGAGCTCGGCGTGCCCGGTCAGGAACCAGGCCAGTCCGGCCAGCCCCCGGTACAGGCCCGCCTCCTTCGTGGCGCAGGAGACCCGGACGCCGGCGACCAGCCTCGGCAGCGCCGCGGCGCAGCGCTCGTCCGGCGCGGTGGCCACGTAGCGGGTGAGCACCGCCGCGACCCCGGCCGCGCCCGTGGCCAGGTACGGCATGGCACGGGTGAGCCGCGCGTCGTCGGAGACGGACAGGGTGCCGTCGCCCGGCGCGAAGGTCCGGTCGAGCTCCTGGTGGAGCAGCAGGCGGCCCGCCTCCAGGCAGCGGGCCTCGCCGGTCTCGCGGGCCAGGCGGTGGAGGAAGAGGGCGAGCCCCGAGCGGCCGTGCAGCAGACCGCGGGCGTCGTGCTCGCCGAGGACGGCCGGCAGGTCGGGGGTGCGCAGCAGGGCCTCCCCCGCCGCGGCGGCCCGCTCCAGGTGGCCGCTCTCCCCGGTCAGCCGGTACAGGGCGAGCCAGCCCAGGCCGACCCCGGCCCGCCCGCCGGCCAGGGTGCCGCAGGAGGCCGTGAGCGGGTGGCGGTCGGCGTCCCGGAGCAGGCCGACGGCCTCGTCCAGCCGGCCGAGGCCGGCCAGCACCCGGGCGACGCCGGCCGAGCCGACGAGCAGCCCGGGCGGCAGCTCTCCGCGCAGCGCCAGCGCGTCGCGGCGCAGGCGCTCGCCGATCTCCTCGGGCACCGCGACCCCGGCGCGCAGCAGGGCGTGCACCACCCCGGCCGTGCCGTAGGCCAGGCACACGTTGTTGGTCCGGAACGCCTCGGGCGAGGGCGGGAAGGCCCAGTCCGGCCGGTCGGCGTCAGCCGTCTCCAGCAGCCCCGCGGCCACCTCCCCGGCCAGCCGGGCGAGGCAGCCGCGCGGATCGGCGTCCAGCTCGGCGGGGGAGGGCGGCCGGCCGCCACCGTCCTCCTCGCGTGCCCGGTCCTCCGCCGGGTGGAAGGCGGTCGCCCGCCGCCACAGGTCCTGCGGCGGAGCCGCGTCCGCCAGGTCGCGGCGCAGCAGGGCGAGGTTGGCGGGCGCGTGTCCGGCGGTCTCGTTGAACGGCGCGAGGCAGGCGAGCGCGACCGCCGACATGCCGTACCGGTCCCGCAGCAGCGGATCGGTGGCGCCCCGGAGCAGCGCGGGCGGCGGCGTGAACCCCGGGGTGCCCATCGCGGAGGGTGGCGCGGACAGCGCCGAGGCCGCCTCGAAGTCCACCAGCCGGACCCCGCCCGACGGGGTGACCAGGACGTTGCCCAGGCTGAGGTCACCGAACCGGTAGCCGGCCGCGTGCAGCCGCTCCAGCGCGTCGTCCAGCGCGGCCAGCAGGCGCCGGCACTCCTCGTAGTACGCGGCGACGGACCCGGCCGTGCGGTCGGCACGGGCCAGCGGGGAGGAGCGGCTCAGCCAGCCCACCAGCGGCTGCCCCGCCACGTACTCGGTGACGAGGAAGTCGTGCTCCCACTCCGTGAAGTGGTCCAGCGGCTCCGGCCCCACCCCGGGGGCCGCCGCGTGCAGCTCGCGCAGCACGCGGTACTCGTGCCGCAGCCGCTGCTGCGCGTCGGTCCCGTCGAACACCAGGCCGTTGTGGGCGCGGGCCTCCTTGACGAAGACGGTGCGGCCGGTCCGCCGGTCCCGGGCCTCGTAGGCGCCGCCGGCGTTGCTCAGGCGCACCGCGCGGGTCACCTCGTAGTCGCGGATCAGGATCGGGCCCGCGTGCGGCTCCTCCTCCTGCTCGGCGAAGGGGTCCGTGATCCCCGCGGGCAGGTGGAAGGCGGGCAGCCGCAGGTCCGCGACCTCGCGGCCGGAACCGTCGCGGACCAGCCCCTCCCGGGTGCCGTCGGCCCGCAGCCGGCTGCGGCCCCCGAAGGAGCCGTAGCGGTAGTGCACCGTCCGCGAGTCGCGGTAGCGCCGGTCGGTGAGGACGTACGGCCCCTCCTCCCCGTCGAGCGCGTCGCGCAGGCGTTCCAGGAGCCGGCGGGCGGTCGCCGTGTCCGGCGGGTAGACGGCGCAGAACTTGCCCGACTGGGCCCGCCCGGCGTGCTTGTGATGGAGGAACAGGAAGAAGAGCCGGGCGCTGAGGTGCTTGAACGGCACGCCTTCGGAGAAGCAGATCCCGGCGACCGTGTCGAGCACGTGCTGCGCCCGGTCCAGCCGCGCCGACACGTGGATCTTCCAGCCCTGCCCGGCGAGCCCGGTCCGCGGACCGCCCCAGACCGTCCAGATGCCCTGGGCGGCGCCGCGCCGGCCCGGCGGCACCTCGCCGGGGGCGAAGCGCGGGCCGGGGTCGGCCACGCGGGTCAGCGGCAGGTAGTACTCCCGGTCCGCGAGCGCTTCGGCGAAGCCTTCGAGCACGGGATCTCCTCGCGGGGTGGTGAAGGGCGGCCACAACGGTCGTGGCAGACGCTAGGACCGGCAGGTATGGAAACGGTTCGGCGGCGCCATGCGACCGGTATCGGGCGGGATCGCCCCTCGGGACGTCACGGGTGCTCGCGACTCGCTCGCGGCCCGCTCGGGGCCGGGTCGAGGCAGGGTCGCGTCGGGGTGGAAAACATGGGGGACTCTTCCCCATGTGGCGGGGGTACCGCCCGTACCAGGATCGGGCGTGGCGCGGAGCGGTGCGGTGGGGCGGGGCCGAGGAGGGACGATGGTGGCTGGGCAGGGACGGGCCGGGGACTCACTGTCGGCGGTCGAGCGGTGGTGGGAGGCCGGGCTCGTCGGCGGTGGCGGCGGTGAAGGGCGGCCGGACTGGGCCGCGTTCGCCGAAGAGGTGTCGGCCGCCGCACCCGAGGAGGCCGTGGCGCCCGAGGGGGACCATCCGGGGCTGAGCGGCTTCGAGTGGGTGCTGAGGCCGTTCACCGTCCGCGCGGGGGACCGGCTGGAGCGCGGCGTGTCGGGGCGGGCGCGCGGGCTCGTGGACATGACCGCCGTACGGGACGACCTGGAGAGGCACCTCGGCGGCAGGCTGGCCCGGGCCGCGGCGCGGACGCTGGTGCTGGAGCTGTACGAGGCGCGGAGCGCCGGGCGGCTCGACGGGGACGACACGCGGGCCCGGTTCCGGGACTTCCTGGGGCGTACCGCGTCCCGGCGCGGTCTGGCGGCCCTGCTGGCCGGCCGGCCGGTGCTGGCGCGGATCCTGGGGCGGGCGGCGCTCGACGCGGCGGACGCCGTCGCGGAGGCGCTGGAGCGGCTGGCGGACGACCACGACGTGCTGACCGCCGGTCTGCTGGAGGATTCCGGCGGGGATCCGGGGCTGCTCGTCGGCGTCGAACCGGGCGCCGGCGACGGGCACCGGGGCGGGCGGAGCGTGATGCTGCTGCGCTTCGCCGACGGCACCCGGCTGGTGTACAAGCCGCGGCCGCTCTCCGTGCACCGCCACTTCAACGACCTCGTCGCCTGGTTCAACGGGCTGCCCGGCTCCGTGGACCTCCGTACGCTGCGGCTGCTGGACCGGGGCGACTACGGATGGGTGGAGTTCGTCGCCGCGCGGCCCTGCGCCTCCGGGGCGGAGGTCGAGGCGTTCTACCGGCGCCAGGGCGCGCTGCTGGCGGTGCTGCACCTGATCGACGGGACCGACCTGCACCACGAGAACCTGATCGCCGCCGGCGCCCACCCGGTGCTGGTCGACGTGGAGACCTTGTTCCACCCGCCGTTGGCGGGCACCGCCACGGAGGACCCCGCCGCCCGTGCGCTCCACGACTCGGTGTACCGGGTCGGGCTGCTGCCCCAGCTGCTGGTGGGCGACCACAGCGCCCTGGACGTGTCCGCGGTCGGCGGCGGCCGCGAAGCGGTGTCGCCCGTCGTCCGGGCGGACTGGGCCGACACCGGCACCGACCGGATGCGCCTGGTGCGCCGCGCCGGCCGGTTCGGCGAGTCCGCCAACCGGCCGCGCCTCGCGGACGGCGGACCCGTCGAGCCGGCGGCCCACGTCGAGGCGCTCTGCGCCGGATTCCGCGCCGGGTACTCGGCGGTCGCCGCGGCCAGGGAGGAACTGCTGCACGGGACGGACCTGTTGAAGGCGTTCGCCGAGGACGAGGTGCGGGTGCTGGTACGTCCCACCTGGGTGTACAGCACGATGCTCGACGAGTCGACGCACCCCGGTCTGCTGAAGGACGCGGGCGAGCGGCAGCGGGTCCTGGAGACCCTGCGGACCGACGCGCTCGGGGCGGTCCTCGCGTCCGACCTGGTGGACGAGGAGATCGCGCAGCTCTGGGCGGGAGACGTACCGCTGTTCACCGCCCGTCCGGGCCGGGACCGCCTGTGGGGTACGCCGGAACGGCCGCTGGGCGGCCGCGCGGAGCTGTCCGGGACCGCCCGGGTCGCCGCGCGGCTCGCCGCCCTGGACACGGTCGACCGCCAGGACCAGGAGTGGATCGTGCGGGCCTCGATGGCGACGGCCTCCCGCGCGCCCGCGCACCGGCCCGTCGAGGACCGGCGCACCCGTACGGCGGAGCGCGCCCCCGAGCCGGAGCGGCTGCTGTCGGCGGCCCGGTCCGTCGGGGACCGGCTGGTCTCCCTCGCGTACCGCGAAGGACCGCGCAGCAACTGGATCGGCCTGGAGCTCCTGGACGACCGCTACTGGCGGATCGGCCCGATGCCGGCCGACCTGGCCGGCGGGTACACCGGCCCGGCCCTGTTCCTGGCCCAGTTGGCGGCACTCACCGGGGCCGGTCACTACGCGGAGGCGGCCCGCACGGCCCTGGCGCCGGTGCCCGGGCTGCTCGGCGCGCTGCGCGCCCGGCCGGCGGACCTCGGCGCGGTGGGCTCGGGGGCCTTCTCCGGCCTCGGCGGCATCGCGTACGCGCTCGCCGAGACGGCACGGCTGCTGGACGATCCGGAGGTCGGCTCATGGGCGTCCGCCGCGCTGCGGCTGGCGGGCGCGGCGGCCCGGTCCGAGGGGGAGCACGGGGTGGGCGCGGGCGTCGCGGGCGGGCTCGTCGCACTGCTGGCCGCGCACGGGGCCGGGGCCGGTGCCGGGGAGGCGGGGCAGGAGACCTGGCGGGACGCGCGGGCCTGCGCGGAACGGCTGGCCGCGGTGGACCCCACGGCCGGCGGGCGGGGCTTCACGACGGGGGCCGCCGGGCTCGGCTGGGCCCTGCTGCGGTTCGCCGGGGCCGAGGCCGACGCCGACGCCGAAGGCGGTCAGCGGTACCGGCTCGCGGGCCTGTCCGCGCTGCGGGCGGCCGTGGCCGGGGAACCGGACGCAGGCCCGGGTCCGGGGGGCCACGAGGCCCGGGACCCGGGCTGGTGCCGGGGGCGCGCCGGCATCGCGCTCGCGGTGCTGGACGCGCCGGGCGCCCTGGACGACCCGGACCTCGCGGCCTGGGCCCGCAGGACCGTCGAAGGGCTGGGCCGGGACGGTCCGGCCGCCGACGACAGCCTCTGCCACGGCGAGGCCGGACTCTGCGAACTCCTGGGCCACGGCGCGGTCCCGGAGGTGCGCCCGCACTGGATCCGCCGGGCGGGAGCACTCCTCGCCTCCGCCGAGGAGACGGGTGCCCGCAGCGGCGCCCCGGACGGGGTCGCGCATCCCGGCCTGCTGACCGGGCTGGCGGGGATCGGGCACGGACTCCTCCGGGCGGGGTTCCCGGAACGAGTGCCCTCCCTGCTCCTCCTGCACACGTCCGGCCCGGCCTGACCCCCGCCGGGCACCCCGACCGCACGACCGCACGACCGGACCCACCGCACCCCCGCACGGCTCGGCACGACCACCACTCCCGCGGACCCGAAGGACGGACGATGACCATGCAGATCAACGACTCGGTGAGGTACGTCGACAGCAGCGCCGGCGCGGAGGCCGCCGCCCAGGACCACCCGGTCGGCGAGGTCGTGTTCGGGACGGGCGGCATGCTGGGGCTGCGCAGCCGGCTGCTCCGGTCGGCGGACTCCGACGCCGCCGCCTTCTCGGTGGACGTGCCCTGGACCACCGGCTCCCTCACGCTGTTCTGAGCGGAGGACGGGCACGCCGCCCCGGCGGCGTGCCCGGGACGATGCCGTGACGGACCGGGCGGAGGCCGGGGGGTTCCCCGGCCCTTTGCCGTGCCCGAACAAGGTCAAGTAGCCTGCGCCCATGCGAGCGACGTCGTCGGTCATCGTGGGGCGGGACGCCGAGATCCGGGTGCTGGACGAGGCCCTGGAGAGCGTCGGGAGGGGTGCCGGACGGGCGGTGTTCCTCCTGGGCGAGGCGGGGATCGGCAAGTCGCGGCTGGCCGGCGAGTCAGCCCTGCGCGCGTACGACCGGGACATGCCGGTGCTGCGCGGCCGTGCCACCTCCACCGGGCTCGTCGTGCCCTTCCGGCCGCTGGTCGAGGCGCTGTCCTCGCGGTTCCGGGCGGCGGGCGCCCCGGACGACCCGGAACTCCAGCCCTACCGGCCCGCGTTGGCCGGCCTGGTACCCGAGTGGCGGGCCGGCACGGTGGCGCCCGGATACGCGATCTCGCTGGTCGAACTGGCCGAGGCGCTGCTCAGACTGCTGGCGGTGCTCGGCCGGGAGCGGGGCTGCGTGATCCTGCTGGAGGACCTGCACGACGCCGACACCGAGACGATCGCGGTCGTCGAGTACGTCGTCGACAACGTGGCGGAGCTGCCGGTGCTCCTGGTCGGCACGCTCCGGCCCGACCCCGGCCCGGCGCTGGACCTCGCGCTCGCCGCCGAGCTGCGCAACACCGTGTCGCTGCGGGAGCTGGGGCCGCTGGACGGGGCCGCCGTGCGCGACATGGCGGCCGCGTGTCTGGACGTCGCACCGGCCGAGGTGCCCCCGGCCGCGCACCGGCACCTCGCGCAGTGGGCCGGCGGGAACCCGTACCTGGTGGAGGTGCTGCTGGCCGACCTGCTGGACACGGGACGGCTGAGCCGGGCCGACGGCGGGTGGCGGTTCGCGGAGCACGGCGGGGCGACGGTACCGGCGGGCGCGGTCCGCAGCTGGGCGCGCCGGCTGGACCGGCTCGACGAACCGGTGCGCGAACTGCTCCTCGTCGCGGCGACGCTCGGCGGCCGGTTCTCCGTCGGGGCCCTCAGGGCGGTGACCGGACTCGACGACCGGGCCCTGTTCGCCCACCTCCGGTCCGCCTCCGAGGTGGGGATCATCGCCCCGGACGGGGCCGCCCACGACCACTACGCCTTCCGGCACGCCCTGACGGCGGACGCCCTCAGGGCCTCGCTGCCGCCCGCCGAGCAGGCCGCGCTGGCCCGCCGGGCGGCCTCGGCCATCGAGGAATCCGCCGGTGAACTCGCAGGTGACCAGCGCCAGCTGGTGGCCGCCCTACGGTTGGCGGCGGGCGACACGGTGGCGGCGTCCCGGCAGTTCGCCGAGGTCGGACGGCAGATGCTGGACGCCGGCGCGTCGGGTTCGGCCGCCGTGCTGCTGGAGCGCGCCCTGGGGCTCGCGGCCGACGAGGAGCGGCACGAGGTCACGGTGCAGCTGGCGATCGCCCAGGCCGAGTCCGGGCGGCTCGACGAGGCGGCCGCACTGCTCGACGATCTTCCGCCGGTGCCCGCCGGGTCGCATGCCGCGGAGTTACGGGCCCAGGCGCACACGCAGGTCGCCTGGGTCGCGACCATGGCGGAGCAGAAGGAGGAGGCGCGCCGCCGGATCCGGGCGGCCCGCGCCCTGCTCGGCGCCGCCCCGCGCCCGGAGCAGGAGGCGGCGCTCGCGGTGGTCGAGGGCCATCTCGCGCTGCTGCCGGAGCAGGGCGGCCGGGGCGAGGGGCGCGGCCCGGTGGGCCGGGGCGGGGAGGACGGCCGCGAGCGACTGGAAGAGGCGGAACGTTCCGCCAGGCGCGCCGCGCTCACCGCGGAGCAGCGCGGCCGGCCCGTGGTGGCCTGCCAGGCGTGGCAGCTGCTGGCCATGCTGTCCCGGGAGCGCGGGTTCGACGAGGCCGACGCCTGCCTGGAACGGATGCTGACGGTCGCCGAGGAGCACCGGCTCGCCGTGTACCGGGCCGAGGCACTGGTGCGGCTCGGCACCAACGCGTTCATGCGGACCGGTGAGGCGACCCGCCTGGAGACCGCCCGCGCGGCGGCCCACGAACTCGGATCGCTGGCCCTGCTCCAGGCAGTCGACGGGTTCCTCGCCATGCAGAGCGTGCTGGGCGGGCGCTGGGACCGGGCCCGGGAGATCGTCGAGCGGTCGGTGGAGGCCAGCGCCCGTCTCCAGAACCTGTCGACGCACCGCTACCTGCTCCTCGTCGACGCGACCCTCGCGGCCCACCAGGGGAGGGCCCGCGAGCAGGAACGCGCCCTGCTCCGGTTCCGCCGGGCGGGCGGCGAGGAGTCCATGCTCGTGCCCCTGCAGCGCGGACTGTGCCAGGCCGTGGGCGCGCTGATGGGGGAGGACCGGGAACGGGCGAAGGCCGAGATCGGGGCGGCGCTGGCGTGGGAGCGGGAGCACCCGAGCTTCTTCTACCTCAGCGGCCGGTACGGACTGGGCCCCCTGCTGCGGATCCTCGACGGCGAGGAAGCCGGCCGGGAGGCGTACCGGGAGGCGCTGGCCTCCCCGGGCGGACAGCTGGCCTGGAACCGGATGTTCCTCGGCATGGCGGACGCGGTGCTGCGCGGCCGGGACGGCGACCCGGACGGTGCGCGGCGCGCCGTGGAGCGGGCCGGCCGCGCGGCGACGGTGTTCCCGCAGGCCTGGCACCTCGCCCTGCGGCTCACCGCCGAGGCGGCGCTCGCCGGCTCCTGGGGCGAGCCGGTCGCCTGGCTGCGGACCGCCGAGGAGTACTTCCACGAAGCGGGCGTACCGCCGGTGGCCGGGGCCTGCCGGGCCCTCATGCGGCGGGCGGGGGTCAGCGTCCCGCAGCGCCGCGGCGGCCGGGAGCGGATCCCGGCGGGTCTGCGCACCGCCGGCGTCACGCCGCGCGAGTACGAGGTGTTCGTACTGCTCGCGGAGCGGCCCGGCAACCAGCAGATCGCCCAGAGCCTGTGCATCTCGCCCCGGACGGTGGAGAAGCACATGGCGAGCCTGATGCTCAAGACCGGCTCCGCGGACCGCTCGGCGCTGTGCGCCCTGTCGGCGGAGTCCGCGGACAGCCCCTAGGGGCCCGCCGCCGGGATGGGGGCCGCTCCCGTCAATATGGGGGCCCGGTCCCCCATGACGCGGTCACGGGCGGCACGACTCTGCGGGCCCGGCACCGATGTGTGACGGTCACGGGCCGCCGATCATCGAGTGGACCGACCAACTCCCGTCACCCACGGAGGTTCGCTCGATGCCGCGTCCGTTCGCGCAGCCCGCAGCGCCGTCCGGCCTGCTGAGGTTCTCCGTCCTCGGCCCGCTCACGGTCCACCGGGACGGCCGGGCGCTGCCGCTCGGCCCGCTGAAGCAGCGGGTCGTGCTGGCGGCCCTGCTCGGCTCGGCCAACAGCCCGGTGTCCGTGGACGCGCTGACCGACGCGGTCTGGCAGGAGGAGCCCCCGCGCACCGCCCGCAAGAACCTCCAGGTGTACGTGAGTGCCTTGCGCACGCTGCTCGGGGATGACGACCCGGACCGGCCGCGGCTCACCCACACGGGCGGCGGATACGTGCTGCGCGTCGCGGAGGACGAGCTCGACCTCCTGCGGTTCCGCTCCCTGGTGCGGGCCGCCGAGGGGCAGGGGGCCCGCCCGGCGGCCCGACTGCTGCGCCAGGCCCTCGACCTGTGGCAGGGGCCGCCGCTCGGCGACGACCTGCGGCAGTCGCCCCGGCTCGCCGAGGAGGCCGAGCGGCTGGAGCTGCGCCGTCTGACGGCCTACGAGGGCTGGGCGGAGGCGGAACTGGAACTGGGCGGCGCGCCGGCGGTGGCCGAGGGACTGCGTGAACTGGTGGACCGCCACCCGCTCCGGGAACGGCTCCGCTCCGCCTGGATGTGCGCGCTGAGCGGGGCCGGCCGGCAGGCCGAGGCGCTCGCGGCGTACGACGAGTACCGGCAGCTCCTCGCCCGGGAACTGGGCCTGGAGCCGGGTGGCGCCATGGCCGCCCGCTACCGGGCGATCCTCGCCGGTGGCGACCGGACCGGGGCGGCCACGGCCCCCCGTCCGCGGGCCGCCCGGCCGCCGGCCGTCCTGCCGCCCGACCTCGTCGACTTCACCGGACACGGCGAGGAACTGCGGCACCTCGTCGGCCTCTTGGAGGACGACGGCGCCGACCGCGTCGCGCTGCTCTCGGGCCCCGCCGGGGCCGGGAAGACCACGCTGGCGGTGCGGGCCGCCCACCTGCTCGGCGACCGGTTCGCCGACGGGCGGCTCTGCGTCCGCCTGCGTGACGCGGACGGCCGTACCCGCCCGCTGTCCGCCGTGCTCGCGGAGCTCGGTGAACGGACCGGCCAGACCGGGCTGTCCGGGCCCGGGGCATGGCGGGAATGGCTGGCGGAGCACCGCGTGCTCGTGATCCTGGACGACGTGCCCGACGAACGCACCGTCCGGCCGCTGCTCCCGTGCGGCGGCCGGGGCAGGGTGCTGCTCACCGCGCGCGGCCAGCTGGGCGGCCTGGCACCCGTGCACCGGGTCTGCGTCCCGCCGCTCGGCACCGCCGATTCGGTGCAGCTGCTCGCGGGGCTCGTCGGCCAGGGCCGGGTGCGGGCCGACCGGGAGTCCGCACTGCGCATCGTGCGCGCCTGCGGCGGGTCGCCGCTGGCGGTCCGGGTGAGCGGGATGCGGCTCGCGGTGCTCCGCCACGTGCCGCTGCGGGAGTTCGCGGACCGGCTCACCGACCCCGCGGGGGCGCTGGACGAGCTGACCTCCGGGGACGTGTCCGTCCGGCGGTGGCTGGCCCACGGCTGGGAGGCGCTCCCGCAGGAGTGGGGCCGGGACGCGGGACGGCTCGCCGCGGGCACCGGGGAGGGCCCCTTCGGCCTGACCGAGGCGGCCGAGGCCCTCGGCTGCGACGAGCGGCACGCCGTACGGGTGGTGGAGGCGCTCATCGACGCCGGAATGGTGACGTCCCCCTGCGGCGAGGTCACCGCGCACGCGGCGCAGTACGAACTGCCCCACCTGATACGGATGTACGCGCGCGGCTCCGGCCTCGGCACCCCCGTGCTGACCTAGTGCCGTGTACGTACCTCACTGGATCCCCTCGGGGGACAGCTCGCGGCCCGACGCGAAAGCGGCCGCGAACCCCGGCGCGCCCAGGGCCCTCCGGGCGAGGGCTGCCGTGCGGTCGGTGTCGGTACGCTCCCCCGGGGGCAGCGGGGAGCCGACCGAATCGCGCAGGGCGGCGGCCGTGCCCAGCAGGGATGCGGCCTGTCCGGACCGGCCGGCCAGTGCGTGGGCGCCCGCCAGGCCCTCCAGCGCGAGTGCCAGGGCCCGCGGGTCGCCGGTCCGGCGGGCGGCGGCCAGGCCCTCCTGGTGCAGGGCCAGTGCCCGCTCCGCGTCGCCGCGCTGCTCGGCGGCGTACCCGAGCTGCGCCAGGATCAGCGCGGCGCCGGAATCCACGCCGAGGCGCCGGTTCCACTCCAGCCAGGGCAGCAACAGCGCCTCCGCCGAGTCCAGTTCGCCGCGCCGCCGGGCCCCGAGGGCCAGGCCGGTCTCCGCGAACTGCTGCGCGGGCCCGTGCGCCTGCTCGACCGCCAGCTTCCGGGCCCGCTCGTGGAACTCGGTGGCCTGCGCGTCGTCACCGGTCAGCAGCGCGATCCGGCCCAGCCGGGCCAGTCCGAAGGAGGCGCTCGTCCAGAGCCGCAGCTCCTCCGCGTCCCGCACCCCGTCCCGGTGCAGCCGGGCCGCCGTCCCGTAGTCCCCGGCGATCTCGGCGAGGACGCCGAGCTGTTCGGCGGCCTGCAGATCGCCCCAGCGGTCCCCGAGCCCGGCGAACAGGGCCGCACTGCTCTCGGCGTACCGGCGCAGGGCCGGCAGATCCCCCTGGTAGAGGGCGCGCGTGGCGCGGGCACCGAGTGTGGCGGCCTCCCCCCAGCGGTCGCCGAGCGCCCTGAACTCGGCGCCCAGCGCCGTCAGCTCGGCGGCATCCGCCTCCTGCTCGGGCGGGCCGCCGAAACCGCAGCGGGCGAAGAGGAGCAGCCAGCGGGCGTGCGGGTCCGCGGCGGAGAAGTCCTGCGCGGGCGGTACGTCCTGCCCGGTGAGCAGTGCGCACGCGGCGCGCCGGGCCCGGGCGGAGGCGTGGTCCGGACTCTGGTCCGGGCCGTCCGCCCCGTGCGGGTCGTGCCGGGCGAGGGCGAGGTCCAGCGACCGGACCGCCTCGCCGATCCGGCCGCGCAGATGCCAGTACCAGGTGAGGGAGTTGACCAGGCGCAGCCCGTACGGCCCGCAGCCCAGGGCGGCCCGCAGGTTCAGGGACTCGGCGTCGAGGCGCTGCAGCCATTGCCGTTGCGCGGGTCCGCGCAGCAAGGGAGCGGCCTGCTCGGCGAGTTCGGTGAAGTGCAGGGCGTGCCGGTGCCGGATGTCCGCGGCCGTGTCCGTCTCGTCGAGCCGTTCCCGGCTGTAGGCGAGGACGGACTCCAGCATCCGGTAGCGGGTGGCGCCGCCCGCCGCGCCGCCCGCCGTGTCCGCCGCGGTGACGGGCCCGACAGATACGGCCGGTACGACCAGAGAGCGGTCCACGAGCCGGCTGAGCAGGTCGAGCACCTCGTCGGCGGAAATGTCGGCGGACATGCCGGCGGACGTGCCGGCCCCCGCGCACACGGACTCCGCCGACTCCAGCGTGAACCCGCCCGCGAACACGGAGAGCCTCCCGAGCAGGGTGCGCTCGGGCGGGGTCAGCAGCTCCCAGCTCCAGTCGATCACGGCGCGCAGAGTGCGATGCCGGGCCGGGGCGTCCCGGCGTACCTGGTTGAGCAGTCGGAAGCGGTCGTGCAGCCGGTCGGCCAAGGCGCGCGCCCCGAGCGACCGGATCCGGGTGGCGGCCAGTTCGAGGGCGAGCGGTATGCCGTCGAGACGGCGGCAGATCAGGGCGACGGCCTCGGTGTTCTCCGGCTCCAGGGCGAAACCGGGGGCGCCGGCGGCGGCCCTGGCGGCGAAGAGCTCCATGGCCTCGGACTCGGCGAGCGGGGCCACCGCCTCCAGGACCTCGCCCGACAGGGCCAGGGGTTCCTGGCTGGTGGCGAGGACGTGCAGCCCGGGGGCCCGCCTCAGCAGGCGTCCGATCAGCGTCGCGAGCGGTTCGATGAGCTGCTCGCAGTTGTCGAGGAGGAGCAGCAGCCGCCGTACCGACAGTGCCCCGGCCAGCCGTTCCTCGGCCGGGCGACCGGAGTGCCCGCCGTGTCCTTCCGGCCCGTCGCCGGCGGTGCCGTCGTCGCGGATGCCGAGGGCGGCCGCCACGGCCTCCACCGCCTCGGCGTAGGTTCCGATGCCGGCGAGTTCGACGAACCAGACGCCGTCGGGGAAGGCCTGCGGGCCGTGCTCGGCCAGCCGGGACGCCGCCGCCAGCGCGAGCCGGGTCTTGCCGACCCCGCCGGGGCCGGTGAGGGTGACCAGCCGGCCCGCCCGGACCAGCCCGCACACCCGGGTGGTCGCGTCCTGGCGCCCGACCAGGGAACTGACGGGCGCGGGCAGATTCGTGCGGATCCGCGGCCCGGGGGCGGAGGACGGCACGGCCGCGGGTGCGGAGGACACCGCGGAAGGGGCCAGGACCGGGTCCTGGCGCAGGATCGCCTCGTGGAGGCCGGCGAGTTCCGGACCGGGGTCGATGCCCAGCTCGTTCGCGAACCGGTCCCGCAGTTCCCGGTACACGGTGAGCGCCTCGCTCTGCCGGCCGGACCGGTACAGCGCCCGCATGAGAGCCGCCGCCAGCCGCTGCCGCAGGGGATGGCGCCCCACGAGGACCGCCAGTTCGTCGGCCAGCAAGGCGTGTTCGCCGATCTCCAGGCGCAGCTCCGCGTACTCCTCCCACACCGTGAGCCGCTGCTCGGCCAGCCCGGCGATGGCCGCCCGGGCGAAGCCGGCATCGCGTTGATCGGCGTACGCCTCCTCCGCCCGCCACAGCCCCAGGGCCTGCGACAGCAGCGAAACCCGTGCCGCCGGATCGGACTGCTGCCGCGCCCGGGCCGTGAGCGCCTCGAACCGGCCCGCGTCCACCGCTTCCTCGGCCACCCGCAGCGCATAGCCGGCCGGCCCGAACTCCACCAGGGCGCGGGCCGCCGGGTCGGCCTTGGCGAGGGCCCGGCGCAGCTGGGAGACCTTGGTCTGCAGGGTGTTGGCGGGATTGCCGGGTACGGAGTCGCCCCACAGGTCGTCGATCAGCCGGTCCGCCGGCACCGGCCGGCCGCGGTGCACCAGCAGATCGGCGAGCAGGGCCCGGACCTTGGCCTCGGGCACGGGGACGGGAACTCCGTCGTCCGTTCGGACGGTGACCGGTCCCAGCACCTCGAAAAGCATGTGATCACGTTAACCGGTGGCCGCACGACCGCGCCGGGACGGCCGTGCGCGGACCGTCAGCGGTTCGTGCGCGGCCCCCCGCATCGTGATGTCCGTGGCCACGACCGGCCACGACGACAGACCCAAGACCGCAACCCGGAGGCCGAAACCATGTCCCTCACCTCTCGTGAGATCCGGCTCGACGCCCGTCCCGTCGGTGAACCCGGCCCGCAGCACTTCTCCCTGGTGAGCACCGAACTCCCCGAGCCCGCCGAGGGCCAGATCCTCGTCCGGAACACCTGGATGTCCGTCGACCCCTACATGCGCGGCCGGATGGACGACGCCCCCTCCTACATCCCGCCCTTCGCACTCGGCGCCGCCCTGGAAGGCAGCGCGGTCGGTGAGGTGATCGCCTCCCGCGCCGGGGCGGTGCCCGTGGGGTCGACCGTCTCGCACTTCCTCGGCTGGCGCGAACACGCCCTCCTGGACGCGGCCACGGCCACCGTCGTCGACACGGAACTCGCCCCGCCCGCCGCCTACCTGGGCGCCCTCGGCACCACCGGCCTGACCGCCTACGCCGCACTCACCCGCACCGCGCCGGTCCGGGAGGGCGACGTCGTCTTCGTCTCCGCGGCGGCCGGGGCGGTCGGCAGCGTGGCCGGACAGCTGGCCCGGAAGCTGGGAGCCTCCCGGGTGATCGGGTCGGCCGGCGGCCCGGAGAAGACCGAGAAGCTCCTCGACGCGTTCGGCTACGACGCCGCCGTCGACTACCGGGCCGGCGGCCTCGACGAGCAGCTCGGCCGGGTCGCACCCGATGGCATCGACGTCTACCTCGACGCGGTCGGCGGCGACCACCTGCGCGCGGCGATCGGCGCGATCCGGCCCGGCGGGCGGATCGCCATGGTCGGGGCGATCAGCGGCTACAACGCCACCGCGCCGGTCCCCGGTCCGGACAACCTCTTCCGGGCCGCCGCCCAGGAGGCGACCCTCCGGGGCATGCTCGTCAGCAGCCACTTCGACCTCTTCCCGGAGTGGACCGGCAAGGCCGCCGGCTGGCTCGCGGACGGCAGCCTGCACACCGAGCAGACCGTCGTCGAGGGCATCGAGCGGGCACCCGAGGCCTTCCTCGGTGTGCTGCGCGGCGCCAACACCGGCAAGATGCTGGTCCGGCTGGGTGACCGCTGATGCCGCACCCGGACCCGCACACCGACGCACAGGCACAGACCCGTGCCCGCGCCCTGCTGGTGGTGGCCCACCCCCGCACCGATTCGCTGACCGCTCAGCTCGCCGCCCGGACCCGGGACAGGCTCGGGCGCGAGGGCTTCGAGGTCGACGTCCTCGACCTGCACCAGGAGGGCTTCGACCCCCGCATGACCCCGGCGGACGAGCCGGACTGGGCCGACCGCGAGAAGCCGTACTCGCCCGGGATCCGGGCGCACATGCGGCGGATCGAGGAGGCCGACGCACTGGTCGTGGTCTTCCCGCTCTGGTGGTTCGGCCTCCCGGCCATCCTCAAGGGCTGGATCGACCGGGTCTGGAACCACGGGTTCGCGTACGGCCGGAGCAAGCCCCGGCTGGCCGGCAAGCGGATGGTGTGGATCAGCCTGGTCAGTTACACGGAGGAACAGTTCACCGAACTGGGGTGGGACCGGGTCGTCGCCCGCACCCTCCGGGAGGGGATCTCCGGCTTCTGCGGCATCGAGGACGCGTCGGTCCACTTCGTGTACGACTCCCTCCGGGCGGGGGAGCAGGCCTTGGCCGCGGCCGCCGGCCCGGCGCTCGACGGCCTCGCCCCCGCCTAGGCGGTGTCCGGACCGGGACGTTCCGGGGCCGGGAGGCCCACCTGTTCCGCCAGGAAGGCGAGGCACTCGGCCTGCAGGGCCACCGCGCGGGACGCGGACCGGTCGCCGTGGCCGACGCCGCGCTCCAGCCGCAGCAGCACCGGTCCGGTGCCCGAAGTGGCGTGCTGGAGCGCCGCGCACATCTTGCGGGCGTGCAGCGGATCGGTGCGCGTGTCACCGTCCGCGGCGACCAGCAGCACCGCCGGGTAGGCGGTCCCGGGCGAGACCCGGTGGTACGGGGAGTAGCCGAACAGCGTCGGCAGCAGGGCGGGGTCCCGCGCGCTGCCGTACTCGGGCGTCCAGCTGGGCCCGAGGCCGGACAGTTCGTAGCGGACCATGTCCAGCAGGGGGGCCGTGCACACCACGGCCGCGTACTTCTCCGGCTGCCGGGTGAGGGCGGCGCCCACCAGCAGCCCGCCGTTGGAGCCGCCCATGGCCGTGAGGCGGCCCGGCTCGGTCCAGCCCTGCGCGATCAGGCAGTCGCCCGCCGCGGCGAAATCGTCGAAGGTGTTCTGCTTGTTCCTCCCGCTGCCCGCCAGGTGCCAGGCCTCGCCCTCTTCGCCGCCGCCGCGCAGGCCCGCCCAGGCGAACACCCCGCCGGCCCTGACCCAGGCCAGGACCTGGGCACGGTACCGGGGCGACATCGTCTTGCCGAAGCCGCCGTAGCCGGTGAGCAGCGCGGGGCGCGGCACGTCCGGACGGCCGGTCGGGGAGATCACGAACATGCGCACCGTCGTGCCGTCCCGCGAGGGGAAGGAGACCTGGCGGGTGACCGCGCCGCCGACGCCCGGGCCGTCCGGGGCGTCGCGCTCCCAGCGCGTCACCCGACGCGTCCGGGCGTCGAAGCGGAGCACGCGCGGCGGTGTGACGAAGTCGGTGTAGGCGAAGTAGGCCTCGTGACCGCCGGGCGGCCCGGCCGAGAAGTCGCCGACCGCGCCGGTGCCGGGCAGCGGGACCGTGGCGATCCGCCAGCCCTCGGCCAGGTCGTGCACGGTCACCTCGGCCACCGTGTTCCGCGTCCAGGCGGCCAGGCCGAGCGGGTGCTCCAGCTCCGGTCCGGACAGCACGGTGAGGTGGGTCAGCACCGCGTCGGGCCGCTCGGGGATCACCTCGCGCCAGGCGCCGGGCCCCAGATCCGCTTCGGCCGGCCGGAACGCCACGACGCGTCCGCGGGCGGCGTCGCGGTCGGTGCGCAGCCACACCAGGTCCCGCGGACCGGTGCCGGGCACCGCGTACAGGCGGGTGGCGGCGTCCATGCCCTCCTGGACGGGCCGCAGGTCCGGGCGCTCCGGTGGCCCCGCCCACAGGTCGGCCAGGTAGAGATCGGTGCCGCGTCCGGTGCCGAGCGTGGCCGTGACGCCGAGCCAGCGGCCGTCCGCGGTCACGGAGACGCTGTAGAACTGGGTCTTGTCCCGGCCCTCACCGAAGACCACGGCGTCCGTATCGGGGTCCGTGCCGACCCGGTGCAGGCACACCCGGCGGTGGTAGCGCCCCTCGCCGGGGTGCAGCCGGGGGTCGAGGTTCCTGACGTAGTAGAACGCCTCACCCCCGGGCAGCCAGCCGGTCGACGACCTCCGCACCCGGTCCACGGGCCCGTCGACCACCTTCCCGGTGGCCACGTCGAGGACTCGGAGCAGCGAGTCCTCCGTCCCGTTCCGGGACACCTGGAAGGCCAGCAGTCCGCCCTCCACCGAGGGTTCCCAGGTGTCCAGGACGGTGCGTCCGGACGGGTCGAGGGAAGCGGGGTCCAGCAGCACCCGCCCCGCCGGGTCCGCCCCGCCCTCCGCCACCATGAGCACGGGATGCTCCTGACCGGCGTCCTGCCGCAGCCAGAAGACCCTGCCGCCGCGGACCTTGGGCGACCGGGCGCGGTCCACGGAGTCGATCGCCGCCACCTCCGCCTTCCAGCGCTCCAGGTCCGCCCAGGAGGACCGTTCCGCCTCGTAGAGCGCGTCCTGCTCCGCTCCCCAGCGGAGCGTCCCGGGGGACCCGGCGTCCTCCAGCGGGCGGTACGGGTCGGGGACGCGCAGACCGTGCAGCTCCTCGACGAGGTCCTGCCGTTCGGCGTGCGGATAACGGCGGGGCTCCGGGTTCACTCGCTGCTCCCTCATCTGGGGGTGTTCGGCCGGGAAACGTGGTGCGAGGCGGGCGGGGGGCCGCCGGGCGGCCCGGCCGTGCCGTCGCCGGATCCCCCGCCGCCCCCGTCGGCGGTCTTCCCGGCCGCCTCTCCGGCGGCCTTTGCGGCGGCCTCTCCGGCGGTCTCTCCGGCGGCCTTTGCGGCGGTCTTGCCGGAGCCTTCCGTGCCGGGCAGGGCGGCCATCGCGAAGACGCCGGCCAGGAGGACGATCAGCCCCGACGCGGCGATGACCGTGTCGACGGGTCCGAACCGGAGCCCGCCGAACGAGCCCCCGGCGTCCCGCAGCACGGATCCGGCGAGCCAGCCGGACAGGGCCGCGGAGAGCATCGACGCCAGCCTCGTCACCGGGTAGAACACGGCCATCACCCGGCCCCGGTAGTCCGGGGGCGCCGCCGCGAGCAGCAGCGGCGACATCGCGGTGTTCAGCACGGTGAGCGGAACGCTGAACACGAAGAGCAGGGCGACACCGCCCGGGAAGCCGCTCTGCCGGGAGTAGGCGACCAGCAGCACACCGCTCACCAGCAGGGCGGTCCAGGTGGTCCGGCGCGCCCCGAGCCACTGCACCACCCGGCCCCCGGCCAGCGCTCCCGCGATGCCGCCCGCGCCCATGGCCATGCCGAGGTATCCGTAGAGGCGGGCGTCCGCGTGGAGGTTGTCGGTGGCGAAGAAGACGTTGAGGGTGCCCAGCGCCCCGATCCCGAACTGACCTATGACGGAGAGCAGGAGCAGCGCCACCAGGAACCTGCTGCCCGCGAAGAAGCGCAGCCCGTCCGTGAACTCCCGCCGCAGCCCCGCCCCTTGACGCCCGGCGGGCCGCTGCGGGCCGCCCGGTCCGGCGGGGCGCGTGCCGGGGCCGGGTACGCGGATCGAACGGATCGCGACGTAGGAGACCGCGTAGGTCAGGCCGTTGAAGAGCAGGGCCCACTGCAGCCCGGCGGTGAACAGCAGCGGCGCGGCGATGGGCGGCCCGATGATCCACGCCGTCTCACCGGTCGCCTGCCCGATGCCGGCCGCCCGGGCGCGGTCGGCGTCCCCGGTCACCAGGTCCGCGAGGACCGCGAAGCGCGCCGGGGAGAAGAACTGGCCGGCCGCGTGCAGCAGGAGCACGGTCGCGTAGACCAGGGCGAGCCGGACACCGGCCGGGAGGGCGTCGCCCGGCAGGAAGGTGACGGCCGTGAGCACGGCCACCAGCCCGCCGCGGAGCACCTCGGTGCGCAGCATCGTGGCGCGCTTGTCCCAGCGGTCGACGAACACGCCCGCGAGCGGACCGATGACCAGCACGGCGACGCTCGACGCCATCACGATGCCGCTGACCGCCAGCGGCGCCCACGACTCGTCCTCGGCCAGCACGGTGGCCACCCACAGCACCAGCGTCGTGCTGAAGACGGCGTCCCCGACGGACGAGACGGCCTGGCCGAACCAGAGCCGCGTGTAGTCGCGGTTGATCAGGGTCAGCCGCGCCGTCACGACGGCCTCGGCGACGAGACGACGAGCGCCATGAGGGCGGTGACCAGGGTCGTGTGGTACGCCTTCCGGAAGAACTCCCCCTCCGGGGCCGACGGCTGCGCCGCGAGCGCGGCCGACCGCCCCGGGACCGCCCCGTCGGGCCGCTGGGCCCGTACCAGGCACTCCACGGCCGCGGCTCCCGAGGGCGCGTCCAGCGGCTCGATCCCCAGGATGAACTGGGTGAGGACGAGCTCCGCGGCCAGGTCCCACCGGTCGTGCTCGGCGCAGTGGCGCAGCAAGCGGTCGACCAGGTCCCGGGCGTGCGCGAGCGCGTCCCCGTCCAGCCCGGGGGAGGTCCGGCCGAAGTCGCCGAGGTAGAAGGCGGTGTGCGTCACGGCGTACGCCTGCGGGACGGTGAGCGGTGCCCCGTCCCGCGAGGCCGCGTCCCCGGGCCCGGCGGCGCGGAGCGCGACGAGCGGGCTGTGCGGCAGGAGCTCGGCGTACGGCTCGACGGTGTGGCGGACACCGGCCTTGTCCGCGTAGTGGCGGATCTCGATGCGCTGGTAGGGGGACTTCCCCCGCGGTGAGAGGAACTCGGGGTCGAGCCGTGCGAGCGCCGCCCGGACCTGGCGGCCGTCGATCCCGTCGGGGGCCAGAGCGGCGTAGGCCAGCCCGTACGCGGACGCGTACTCCGGGACGTCGGCGAACAGCGGCGGCAGGCCCGGGTCCTGCCAGAGCTTGCGGACCAGGGCCTCCGCCCCGCCCAGCACCGCCGGGGGGTCGGCCAGGCGGCCCGCGCAGTGGCAGAGCAGCGCCAGTTCCAGCGCCGCCTTCGCCTTGCCGAGGGCCGTCGACGGGGCGCTCGCCGAGAACGGGTCGAAGTGGTCCAGGTTCCCGCCCAGCCAGCCCAGCGCGCGGGCGGAGAGCCGCTCCAGGGGTGAGGACATGACTACAGGCGCCCCGTCTCTTGCAGGTAGTCGAGCAGGGCCGTGTCGACGGAGTCGCGGAACCGCGCGAGCGTCCGCGCGTCCTCGTCGTAGCGGTAGAGGTCCTGGCAGGCGATCCAGCGGTCGCGGGTCCGCGCGTCCGGCAGGTAGCCGTCGGCGACCGTGCCGACCTCCCAGTCGGGCTTGCCCGCGGTCTCCCAGCAGCTGGCCAGGGTGCCGTCCGCGCTCACCACCGCGCCGTAGCGGCCGTCGGTGTGACCGCAGGTGACACAGGACTTGCGGGCGCCGGGGCGGCTCACGGTGAAACCGAGGTCGAGCGCCCGGCGCTGCCACCGGCTGAAGGCGGCCGGGAGTTCGCCCGTGTGCAGCAGGCTGTTGGCGTAGCCGACCCCCACGTCGCCGATCCGGGCGAAGTACAGCGTGCACCGGGCGGGGTCGAGCGCGCCGGCGAGCCGGTCGATCAGGGCGTCCACGCCGTGGAAGGTCTCCTGGGAGACGTTCACCCGCAGCGTCCACTGGAGCGCGGTGGCCTCGGAGGCCTTGGCGATGTTGCCGACGATCTTGTCGAAGGTGGCGCCGCCGTCCGCCCGGCCGACCCGGATCCGGTCGTGGTCGGCGCGGTCGCCGTCGAAGGTGACCTGGACGGACGTCAGCCCCAGGCCGGCGAGCCGGCGGGCGAGGGACGGGGTGAGCAGCGTGGCGTTGGAGATCATCCAGGCCGAGGTGGGTGCGATCCCCGCGGCCCGCTCCAGCAGTTCCAGACAGCCGCGCGGGTTGAGCAGGGGCTCCCCGCCGAAGAGCAGGATCCTGAGCCTGTCCAGGCCGACGGCGGCCATCTGCCGCTCGGTGAAGCCGAGGATCCCGGTGATGGTCTCCGAGGTGAGGCGGGTCTGGGCGATCCGGGGCGGCCGGCTGCCGCCCGCCTGGTCCTGGGCGGTGTTCTGGAAGCAGTACCCGCAGCCCAGGTTGCAGTGGGTGCTGGTGAGGACGGTCAGCGCGTAGGCGTTGATCCTGCCGGGGGTGAACATGCCGCTCTCGTGCAGCCGCTGTTCCGCGCCGGGGCGCAGGGCCCCGTCGGCGGTGACGTGCCCGTCGCGGAGCCGGGCCACCCCGCCCGGGCCCAGGAACCACCAGTTCCGCTCGCCCTTCAGGAGGCGGGCGCCGGAGGGGAGGGGCTCGGGGGTCCCGGCGGACGCCACCGCCGGTCCCGGGCCGGGTGCCGGGCTGATGGTCACGGGCAGGCCGACGTTCACCGCTCGGTCGATGCTCACAGGTTCTCCCGTACGGCCGTTGCCGCTGTCAGGGCGGGTTCGCCGGTCCGGCCGCGGGTGACGACGAGCGTCATCAGCGCCACGACGAGGGTCACTTTGTAGGACTTCCGGAAGTACTCCACGGGCGTGGCGTCCGCCGCGACCCGCTCGGCGGCGGAGCGTCCGGGGATCGCTCCGTCCGGGGCCTGGGCCGCGCGGAGCATCCGCAGGCCGGCCGCGCCGGAGGGGGTGCGCAGCGGATCCGCGCCCAGGCAGTACTGGGCGAGCAGCAGCTTCGCCACGACGTCCCAGTCGCCGAGCCCCACGCAGTGGTCCGTCAGCCGTTCCACCACGCGCAGCGCCCGCCCCCGTTCGTCCTGGGGGAGCGGGAGGTCGCGCAGGCCGAAGTCGCTGAGGTAGCAGAGGGTGTGCGCGACCTGGCAGCCGTCCAGGTCGGCCACGGGCAGGGTGGCGGCGCGGGGGAGCGGACTCGCCTCGTACAGCTCCTCGTACGGGGCGAACCGGTGCGGGGCGCCCGCGAGATCGGCGTAGAACCTGGCCTCCAGGTGCAGGAACGGCGGCTTCCGGCCCGGCGTCAGGTAGCTGCCGGCCGCCAGCCGGTCCAGTACGGCACGGGGCGCGCCGGCGGCCGCCCCGGCCGGTGCCAGCGCCGCGTACATGAGCTCGAACTGCCGGGCGTGCCTGCCCTCGAGGGTGAGGAGCCGGGGGAAGCCTGGGTTCCGCCAGACCTGTTCGACCACCCCGGTCACCTCGGCCAGGGAAGGGTCCGCGGGCGCGCACTTCTCCCAGTAGCGGCGGAGCATCGCGAGCTGCAGGAGGGCCTTCACGCGCGGGGTCACCGGCAGTTCGGCCTGCGCGGCGGGGGAGCCGAGGTAGGCCGCGTGCAGCCCCGTCCAGCGCCGCGCGCCCGCCGACAGACCGGTCAGGGCCTCATCCAGGCCCGCTGATCGCGTACTCATGCTTCTCCTTTGAGGAAACGGACGACCCGGCCGGCGGAGCGGCGGACGCCCCGGCCACCCGCTCGACGACGTCGGCCGCGCGTGCCGCGCCGTCCATCGCGGCCAGCCTGCTGCCGAGCACGTGGGCGCGGGCCCGCAGGCCGTCGTCCCGCCACGCGGACTCCAGCAGCGCCGAAGCCGGAACGGCCGGGCTCTTGGGGAAGTGCGCCGCCACGCCGGCCCGCAGGCAGGCGCCGGTGAGCAGGGGCTGCTCGGAGCCGTTGGGCGAGAGCGCGAGGGGCCGGCCGCGAAGGAGCGCGGCCAGCACGGGCGCGGAGGTGCCGCTGCTCAGCACGAGGCCGGCGCGGTCGACGAGCGGACCCATCCATCGCTTGCGGACCAGCAGGATGTCCGCCTCCGGGGCGGGCCGCGGGTCGGTCGAGCGGCCCTGCTCGACCACGGCTTGGAACCGGCCGCCGGTGAAGGCCTCGTTGAGCCGCGGCCACAGGCTCCTGCCCTCGAAGAAGCGGCCGAGATGGACGTACACGACGGGCTTGCCCGACCGCGACAGGTGGTCCCCGATCGCCTCCGCCTCCGCCGGGTCGGGCGTCGGTTCCCAGGACAGCGGCCCCACGTGCCGGACCCGCCCGGGCAGCAGCGCACCCGGATGCTCCAGCTCCGGATCCCCGCGCAGCAGCAACGCGTCGCCCAGCAGCGGTTCGTCCCCCCACCGGGACGCCCGCCCCGCCAGACCGGTCTCCTCCCGGAGGCCGGCGAGGATCCGCAGGCAGTCCCGGGTCCGGCTCTGCCGGGTCCGGCCCAGGTGCGGTTCGTCGTCGCCGCCGGCCGCGTAGTCCCACAGGTGCACCGAGAGACCGACCACCACCACCGGGACGTCCAGTGTCTCGGCGGCGAGCAGGGCGCCGTTGCAGAGCACGGAGGTGACCAGCAGGTCGGCCCCCGTCTCCCGGGCCGCGCGTACGGTCGCCCGGTACTGCGCCGCACCGGACGGACCCCACCACGTGGCGGAGAAGGCCCGGTGGCCGCCGTACTCCTCCGCCGCGGTGAACGGCAGTCCGGCGTCGGCCGCGGCGGCCGCCGCGGTGGACCGGCCCAGCACGCTGACGTCGTGGCCCCGGCGCCGCAGTTCCCGGCCGGCCGCGATCGTCGGATAGAGGTAGCCGCCGTCACTGAGCGGACAGAGAAGGATCTTCATGATGTGCCGCTCCCGCGGTGTGGCGGTTCCGGTGCCAGAGTGGCCGCGGGCCCCCGGCTCCGGCAGGGTCTGCCGGGAGCCGGGTGGCCCGCGCGGTGCTCAGACGAGGTGAGGAAACGTCACATCTCGTGGGAGTGGTTGACGATGCAGCCGGCCTCGGCCTCCTCGTCCTCGCTGTGGGCGACGACCTCGATGTCCTCGTTCTCGGTCTCCGGGTTCGTGTTCTCGGGCATGTCCGTCTCCTTTGGTTGTCGGCGTCGTTCCGCCGGCTGGGAAGAAACGTACGGACGCCCGGTACGGGAACGCCTGGCCACCGGTTCGGCGCCGGTATGCGCCGAGCACACGGACGCCGTACGGCCCCGAACCACCGCCGCAGGACCCGCCGCGCCCCGGCCTCCGGCCGCGCCGACCTGCGGACCAACCGATCACCAGGCGTTCGTGAACCGGAAGCCTGCCGCGTGCGGGCACGATCGGTCCTTCATCCGCGCGGCACGAGCGCGCGGTACGCGCACGGAGGAGGAGACGTGGAGCTGGCGGAGCTCATCGGCCTGCGGCCGGTCCCCTGTGGCGGCCTGCTGGTGGCCCTCACCCGCCGCTGCCCCATGAGCTGCGCGCACTGCTCCACCAACTCCTCCATGACGGCCTCCGAGCAGCCCGACCCCGCGCACCTGCTCCGCTTCATCGGCTCGTTCGGCCCGCAGGACCGCCCGGACGTGGTCATGCTGACCGGCGGCGAACCGCTGCTGCTGCCGGAACTGGCCGCCCGCCTGGCCGGTCTCGCCCGCGCCGCGGGCTCCCGCACGGCGCTGGTCAGCGGAATGTTCTTCGCCCGTGACGGACGCGTCCCCGACCGGATCATGCGGGCGATCACGGCCCTCGACCACTTCTCGGCGAGCCTGGACGTCCACCACGAGCGCGAGGTCCCGCGCGCGCAGGTGCTGCGCGCCCTCCGGACCGTGCTCGACGCCGGGATCCCCGCCAGCGTCCACCTCACCGGTACCGGACCCGACGACCCGTATCTCGCGGACGCCGTCGCGGACGTCCGCCGCGTCTTCGCCGGCCGGGTGCCCATGCTCGTCAACGAGGTCCGGCCGCTCGGCCGCGCCACGGGCCTCGTCCCGGCGACCCCGGCCGGACCGGACGGCTCCCGGGCGACGCCGTGCACCCTCGCGGCCTGGCCGGTGGTCGCCTTCGACGGCACCGTGGCCGCCTGCTGCAACCAGTGGACGGTGGACAGCCGCCCCGTCCCCCCGCACCTGCGGCTCGGACACATCGCCGACGACGACTGGCCGGCCGTCCGCGAGCGCTCCCTCGGCTCCCCGGTGCTGCGGATGCTGCGCACCGTCGGCCCCCTGCGGCTGCACGCCCGCTACGGGAACTCGCCCGCCCCGGCCGGCTACTGCCGCGGCTGCCACGCACTCGCCGACCGCCCCGAGGTCCTCGCGGGCGCGGCCCGCGACGCCGGCGGCCGGGTCGGTGAACTCCTCGACCGGCTCGGCGCGGAGCAGCAGCTCACCGCCGGACCCGCCGCCCTGGTGCGCCGCATGGGCTGCGCCCGCTACGCGCACCTGGTCGAGTCGCTTCCCGCGCAGGAGGAGAGCCGCCGATGACCGCCACCGCGTCCCTCGCGCTCAGGACCAAGCTCATGCCCACCACCCCCGCCCTGAGGGCCGCGGCCGCGCTCCTGTGGCGGCCGGACGGGCTGCGCGAGCGGTACCCGCGCTACCTGGCGGCCATGCATCCGCTCGTACGGGCCTCGGTGCCGTTGCTGGAGCGGGCCGCCGAGCGGTGCGCCGGACTCGGCGACCCCGCCGCCCGGAGCCTCGCGGCGTACTACACCCGCCACGCCGAGGAAGAGCGCGGCCACGACACCTGGCTGCTCGAGGACCTCGCCGCCGCCGGGGCCGGGCCGGCCGCCGTGCCGCACCCCGTCGTCGTCGAACTCGCCGGGGCGCAGTACTACCGGATCGAGCACGAGCACCCCGTCACGCTGCTCGGATACATCGCGGTCCTGGAGGGCAACGCCCCCGGGCCCCGGCTCGCCGACCGCCTCGCCCGGGCCACCGGGCTCCCCGACGGCGCCTTCCGCACCCTCAGGGAACACGCCGAGCTCGACGGCGGCCACCTCGACGACCTCCACCGGGTGCTCGACGGACTCGCGCCGCCTCCGGACCGGCAGACCGCCGTCTCCGTCAGCGCGCTGCACACGGCGAACCTGCTCACCCGGCTCTTCCTCTCCCTCGCCGCCGACCCCGGAGGACACCCGTGACCGAGGACACCGCTCCGTACGACGACGCTCCGTACGACGACGCCCCGTCCGGCGCCGCCCCGTCCGGCGCCGCCCCGTCCGGCGACCGGCCGCCCGAGCCCACCCTGGAGGCGCTGGCCGCCGCGGGGTTCGACCTCGACGCCCTCAGCGAAGAGCAGTACGAGGTCCTGCGCGCCCTGGCCCCGGAGGAACTGGCCCTGCTCGTCGACATCAGGGGGCGGCTCGACGCGGCGGCTCCCGAGGTGCAGGCCCACGCCGACGTGGCCGGCGGCGCCCTGTTCTGACCCCGGCCGCCCCGCGGTCCCGCGTCCACCGGAGGAATCCATGCCGTGCACCTCGTGCCGGAGCGCACTGCCGCCCGGCGCCCGGTTCTGCCCCTCCTGCGGCAGCCCGTGCGCCCCCGGGCCGGTCACGGTCCAGCCGACCGGCCGCAAGGTGGTGACCGTCCTCTTCTGCGACCTGGTGGGTTCCACGGAGCTCTCCGGGGCACTGGACGCGGAGACCCTGCGCTCGGTGACGCTGCGCTGGTTCGACCTGATGAGGCTGCGGATCGAGGAGCAGGGCGGCACCGTGGAGAAGTTCATCGGGGACGCCGTGATGGCCGTCTTCGGCGTCCCTGCCGTGCGGGAGGACGACGCCCGCCGGGCGGTCGCCGCCGCCCTGGCCATGCGGGAGGCGCTCGCCGGGCTCAACGTCCGGCTGGAGCAGGGCGTCGGCGTACGGCTGGAGATGCGCACCGGTCTCAACACCGGTCAGGCCGTGACGGGTTCGGCGACCCCGCGGCAGGCGATGGTCTCCGGCGAGGTGGTCAACGTCGCCGCGCGCCTGGAGCAGAACGCCGCCGCCGGGGAGATCCTCATCGGACCGGACACCCTGGCGGCGGCCGGGCCGGGCGTCCGGACGACGGAGACCGGGCCGCTGCTGCTCAAGGGCAAGAGCGACCGGGTCGCCGCCCACCGCCTGCTCGGCCTGGACGAGGAGGAGGGCCCGGAGGCGCTGCGCCGCTTCGACCTCGCGTTCATCGGCCGGAGCCGCGAACTCTCCCTGATGGACGAGGCGTTGGACCGGGTGGTCCGGACCCGCCGGGCCGGTCGCCTGGTGGTCGGCGGGGAGGCGGGCCAGGGCAAGACCCGACTGGTACGGGAGTGGCTGCACCGGGCCACGGCCACGGCCGGCGGCCCGCGGCACGGCGTGGGGCGCTGCCGGGCCCGTGGCGAGCAGCCGAGCCTCGGCCCCCTCGCCGACGCCGTGGCCGACCTGCTGAGGACCGGCGACGCGGCCGTGCCGTCGCCCGAACTGGACCTGCTCCACCAGGGCCTGCTCCTGGACGGGACGCCCAACCCGTCGCCCGCGGACACCTGCGCCGCGCTCGCCAAGGTCCTCGCCGGGCTCTCCGGGGCGGAACCCGTGGTACTGGTGATCGACGACTGCCACTGGGCCGCCCAGTCCCTCTTCGACGCCCTCGACCGGCTCCTGCGGGCACTCACCGACGCTGCCGTCCTCGTCGTTCTGCTCACCCGCCCCCAACTGTTCGACGCGCGACCCGGCCTGGCCCTGGACGCCGTTCCGCTCGGCGGGCTCTCCGACGCCGAGGCGCAGCTCCTCGCGGCCGAGCTGACCGGGGGTACGGCTACGGCGCACGGCGAGCCGCTCGGCCCCCGGGTCCTGGCACGGGTGGGCGGGAACCCGCTGCACCTGGAGCAGCTGCTGGTCGCGGGCGACCCCGTCGACGCCGACAGCGTCCCGCTCCCGCTCCAGGCCCTGATCGGCGCCCGGATCGACGCGCTCGACCCGCCCGAGCGCCGGACCCTGGGCCTGGCGTCCGTCCTGGGCGGCGACTTCACCGCCGGCGAACTCACGGCGCTCGCCGGAGATCCCGCCCGGGCCCGGACCCGGGCCGGACTCCGGCCAGTGCTGCACCGGCTGGTCCGGCACCGTCTGATCAGGCCGGACGGCGAGGCGTTCCGCTTCGCCGGAGGACTGGTCCAGGAGGTCGTCTACGCCAGCCAGTCCAAGCAGGACCGGGCCGACCGGCACGAACGGGCGGCCCGGCTGGACTCGGTCCGCAGACGGGGCAGCGCGGCGGTCGGCGGCCATCTGGAACAGGCGTACCGCTACCGGGTCGAGCTCGGCGCCCAGGACGCGCACACCGACGGGCTGCGCCGGCGTGCCGCCGGCGCCCTCGCCGAGGCCGGGCGGCTGGCACTGGCCCACGCCGACCCCGTGTGGGCCGCCGACGTACTGTCCAGGGCCACGGCCCGGTACGCGCCGGGCGAGCCGGGAAGTACGGCGGCACGCCGGCGGCTCGGCCAGACCCTGCTGGACCTCGGACGCGTCCCGGAAGGCAGGGCGCTGCTCGAAGAGGTGCTGGCCGAGGCCCCGGCCGGCGGCGGGGAAGCGGTGGAGACCGCGCACGCCCGCCTCGCCCTGGCCTCCGTCGGCCGGTCCGCGGGACCGGACGAGTCACCGGCGGAGGCCGCCGCCGCCACCCTGCCGGTCTTCGCGGCGGCCGGCGACGACCTCGGCCGGGCCAGGGCCTGCCTGCGGCTCGCCCAGCGCGCCCAGGAACAGGGCCGCCACCGGACGGCGGAGCGGCTGCTCGCAGACGCGCTGGACCACGCGGAACGCGCCGACGCCGAGCCGGAGCGGGCCGCGGCCCTCGGCGCGACGGGGGTGACGCTCTGGCGCGGCCCCCAACCGGTCGCGGAGGCGGTGGCCCGCTGCCGGGAGCTCCTCGCCGACCAGGGGGCCGGCCGCCGGGCCGTCCGGCTGACGCTCAACTGCCCGCTGGCGGTGGTGCTGGCCCTCCACGACGACGGTGACGGAGCCCTCGCCTGCCTCGCGGAGGCCGAGCGCCTCGCGAAGAGACTCGGCTACGCCGAGGCCGACGCCTTCCTGCCGATCTTCACCGCGACCGTGGCCGACCTGGCCGGCCGCCGGGAGGAGGCGCTCCTGGGCCTGGAGCGGGCCGCCGCCGCCGCGCGGGCCCTGGGCGCCAGGGCGCTGCTGCGCAGCGCCCTGCTGGACGCCGCCCGCATCCGACTGGACCTCGGCGACTGGCGTACGGCCCGCGGCACCCTCGCCGAACTGGACGGGGAGCGGGCGCAGCCGGCCCGGCCGCGGGCCGAGTCGGCGGACCTCGACGGCCTGCGGGCCCGGATCGCCGCCGCGCGGGGGCAGGCCGTGGCCGCCACCCGGTTCGCCGCCAGGGCGCTCGCCACCGCCGCCCGCACCGACTCGCCCATCGTCCAGGGCACCGCCGCCCTCGACCTCGCCCGTACGGACCTCGCGCTGGGGCGCCCGGCCGACGCGGCCGCCGCGGCGACGCGCGCCCTCCGCTGCTTCGCCGTGAAGGGCCACCTCCCCGCCGTACGCCAGGCCGAGGCCGTGCTCTCCCGCTGCGACAGCCTCTCTCCCTGGCACGGCCCCGCCGCCGGACGGGACACCGGAGCCGGAAAGGAAGCACCACGATGACCGGCGCACGGCAACCGGGGCCCGCACTCACCTGGGGCCTGCGAGGGCGCGCCGCCGCGGACGTACCCGTGGAGGCCGACGGCCCGCCGGACCCGCCCGCGGAGGGCCTCCTCGGCGGTACCGGCCGCGGCGTACGCGTCTGCGTGGTCGATTCGGGTGTCGAACGGGACCACCCCATGGTCGGCCCGGTCGCCCGGTCGTGGCGGGTCTTCAAGGACGACGGCGGGGTCCACGTCGAGGAGACGGAGGAGGGGGACGCCTGCGGTCACGGCACCGCCTGCGCCGGGATCATCCGGCGCACCGCGCCGGACTGCGAGCTGTCCAGCGTCCGGGTGCTCGGCGACCGGTTCTCCGGCAGCGGGGACGTCCTGCTCGAAGGGATCCGGTGGGCCGTGCGCCAGCGGTTCGACGTGGTGAACCTGAGCCTGTCCACCACCCACGGCCGCTTCGTGGAGGAACTGCGCCGGCTGGCCGACGAGGCGTACTTCCAGCAGACCGTGATCGTCGCCGCCGCGCACAACACGCGCGTGGAGAGCTTTCCCTGGCGCTTCTCCTCGGTGATCTCGGTCGGCAGCCACCAGGAGGACGACCCGGACCTCCACCTCTACAACCCCGAGCCCCCGGTGGAGTTCTTCGCCCCCGGCCAGAAGGTCCAGGTGGCGTGGCTCGGGGGCACGTCGATCCGCAGCTCCGGCAACAGCTTCGCCACCCCGTTCATCGCGGGGCTCTGCGCGCGGATCCTGTCGAGCAGCCCCCGGCTGACACCGTTCCAGCTGAAGAACGCCCTGTACCTGTCCGCAGCCAACGTCCGTGTCCACGGACGCCGGTAACGCCCGGCGCCGGAAGGGAAGCCCCATGGCCCAGACGATCGCCCCTGCCGTATCCCCAGCACCCCGGCCGGATCCGGCCGTGGCGGAACTCCTGCAGTCGGTGGTGGACACCGCTCGCGCCATCTTCGGCGCGCAGGCGAGCTCCATCATGCTCCTGGACGCCGCGGCCGGCGAACTCGCCTTCGAGGCCGTTTCCGGGCAGGGACAGGAGTTCCTGGTGGGGCGGCGGTTCCCGGCGGGCCGGGGGATCGCCGGATGGGTCGCCGCCTCGGGGGAGCCCATGGTGGTCGACGACCTGCGCGACAGCGCCTCCTTCGACCGGGACATCGCCGAGTCCACCGGCTACGTCCCGGACGCGCTGATGGCCGCCCCCCTCGTCCGCGGGGACCGGGTCCTCGGCGTCCTGGAAGTGCTCGACCCCTCCCCGCAGGCCCGGTCCGGCCTGCCGGAGCTCGACCTGCTGGGCCTCTTCGCCCGTCAGGCCGCCGTGGCCCTGCACGTCCTGACCGCCCACCCGCCCCGGCCGGCCCAGGACACCCCGGACACCCCGGACGGCCCTTCGCGCGCCGAACTCCTGCGCCTGCTCACGGAAGCCCGCCGCCTCCTCGGAGAGTGAGCGGCCGGCTCCGCCGCGAGCGAAGGCAACTCGCACAGGGCCACAGGCATGGGTCGGCCGGGAGTGGACAGCCGCCCGGTATCGGCTGAGGAGGCGTGATGAAAGCAGTCACCTGGCAGGGCCGCCGCACGATCGAGGTGGCGGATGTTCCGGATCCGCGGATCGTCGATCCCACGGACACCGTGATCGAAGTGACGACGACCGGCCTGTGCGGATCGGACCTCCATCTGTACGAGGTGCTCGGGCCGTTCCTGGACGCGGGGGACATCCTGGGACACGAGCCGATGGGAGTCGTCGCCGAGACGGGGCCCGGGGTCCGGGAACTGAAGGTCGGCGACCGGGTCGTCGTACCGTTCAACGTGTCCTGCGGGACCTGCTTCATGTGCGAGCGCGGCCTGCACTCGCAGTGCGAGACGACCCAGGTCCACGAGCACGGCCGCGGCGCGAGCCTGTTCGGGTACACCAAGCTCTACGGCCAGGTGCCCGGCGGACAGGCCGAGTACCTGCGCGTCCCCTTCGCCGACACCCTCCCGATCCGTGTTCCCGAGGGACCGCCGGACGAACGGTTCGTGTACCTGTCGGACGTCCTGCCGACCGCCTGGCAGGCCGTCGTCCACGCGGACGTCCCGCCCGGCGGCAGCGTCGCCGTCCTGGGCCTCGGGCCCATCGGCGACATGTGCACCCGCATCGCCGCCCATCGCGGGGCCGGCAAGGTGATCGGCATCGACCTGGTGCCCGAACGGCTCGCCCGCGCCGCCGGCCACGGCGTACAGGTCTACGACCTGTCCCACTACGCGGACCAGCTCGTCGACGCCGTCCGCGATGCCACCGGCGGCCGCGGCCCGGACGCCGTGATCGACGCCGTCGGCATGGAGGCCCACGGCAGCATCGGCGCCAGGGCCGCACAGACCGCGACCGGACTGCTCCCGGACGCCCTGGCCGCCGCGCTGGCGAAGAAGGCCGGCGTGGACAGCCTGGCAGCCCTGAAGACGGCCATCGACCTCGTACGCCGCGGCGGCACCCTCTCCCTTTCCGGCGTCTACGGCGGCGCGGCCGATCCGCTGCCGCTGCTCACGATGTTCGACAAGCAGATCCAGCTGCGCGTGGGACAGGCGAACGTCCGCCGGTGGGTCGGAGACCTGCTGCCCCTGCTGACCGACGCGGACCCCCTCGGCGTCGAAGGCTTCGCCACCCACCACCTGGCCCTGGACGACGCCCCGCGGGCGTACGCGGACTTCCAGGCCAAGCGCGACAACATGGTGAAGGTCCTCTTCCACCCCTGACGGCCGAGCCGGTGTTTCCGCACCCCCGCGGCGGGCAGGCGGCCGGGTATGGACCAGACGAGGACCACCGGCCCGTGCCGGCTGCTGCTGGTGCGGCACGCCAAGGCCGTACCGAAGGACCAGCCGATCGCCGACTTCGACCGTCCGCTGAGTTCCCGCGGGAAGGCCGACGCGCCCCGGACGGGCCACTGGCTCGCGGACCGCGGTCTCGCGCCCGCCCTGGTGCTGTGCTCCCCGTCCCGCAGGACGCGCCAGACCTGGCAGCTCGCGGTCGCCGCGCTGAAGGACCCGCCGCCCGCCGTGTACGACGAGCGGCTCTACGACGCGGCCCCGAGCATGCTGGTCACCGTACTGGCCGAGCGGGGGCGGGGTCTCGGCTCCCTGGCGCTGGTCGGCCACAACGCGGGCATCCACGAGCTGGCCGCCGGCCTGTGCGGGAGCGGCCCCCCGGACCTGCTGAAGCGGGTGCGGGCGGGATTCCCGACCTCGGGCGTGGTGGTGCTGGACGTGCCGGGCGGCTGGGAACGGCTGTCCCCGGGCAGCGGGATCCTGACGGCCGTCTGGTCCCCGGCCGACTGACCCCGGCGTCGCGCGCCGGCGCCCGCCCGTCGTACGGGCGTCAGCGGGTGAGGAAGCGGGTGGCGCCGACGTAGACGCGGCCGGTGGAACCGATGGGTTCCTCCCTGACGGGGTCACCCGTTCGAGGCGAGTTGATCATCATGGGTTCGCCGTTCCGCGTCCCCGAGTAGATGCCGACGTGGGTGACCTCGGTGCCGGTGGCCGGGCGGAAGGCGACGATGTCGCCAGGCCGGAGGTCCTCCGTACGGGTGATCCGCACCCCCGCTGCGGAGCCGGCGGGTACCTGCCCGCCGCCCGCGTCGAACTGCGGTTGGGCGTCCCTGGGGATCGTCACGCCGAGCGCGGAGTAGACCTGGCCGGTGAGGCCGGAGCAGTCGTAGCCGAATCCGGAGGCACCGGACCACAGGTAGGGCAGGCCCAGGAAGGCGCGTGCGGCGGCGACCACGTCCGCGCCGCTCGGTGCGGACGGCACCCTCGCCAGGTCGCCGGCCCGGAAGAACACCCGGCCCCCGCTGGGGGAGTGGGCGGTGACGACTCCGGGCAGCGGACCGGCCTCCACCGGGAAGGAGGTGTTGTACGAGTACTCGCCGACCCGCCCGGACCCGCGGCCGTCGAGTGCGGCCCGGGCGGTGGTGAAGCCCCGGGCGGTGGGGCGGACGACGCGTTCCTCGTGCGTGCCGCCGGGCGGGCGCCGGTGCTGCGAGGTCAGTTGGCGGTCGGGGATCCAGCCGGGGTAGGCGCCCCGTCCGGCCTGGTCCCTGGGGGTGGGCTGGCCGTGCACCCAGACGTGGTCCCAGCGCAGGCCGCCGTGCCACTCGCTGCGGTCGACGGTCACCCGGATGCCGTGGAGGGCCTGGGTCTCCCCGGCGACCTCACGACGCTCGTCCAGGGACATGCCGGCCAGCCAGCCGCGGACGTCAGCGGGGTTCGTGGTCGCCGGAGCGTCCACTGGACGAACCTGTCCGGGGCTGACCCAGACCTGGGCGACCGCCACGTCGACGTAGCAGGTCGGGGCGGCGTCGCAGGGGCGCCGCGCGGCGGTGGGGGCGTCGGGGACCGCGGCGGCCGGAGAGGTGAGGGCGAGGAACGCTGCGGCAGTGGCCGTCAGGACGGTCTTCACGGAATACATGCGTCGATCCTGTCCAGCAGGCCGCACCCGCGAACCCCACCGGCCCGGCGTGTCCCCCAACGGGGCGAGGAATCGGCTTGATGCCGACTGCCGACTGCCGACTGCCGACTGGCGACTGCCGACTTCCGGCACCCGTGGGGGCAACCCGCGCGAAAAGACGGCCCGCGGCCGTATTCCGGCGGACGAGGCTGCCCGCCGCCGGTGTCAGCCGGTCTTCAGGAGCTCGTCGACGGCATTCTTGGACAGCTCGACCCTCACCAGGGCGGCTGCCAGCCTCGGCATGGTTTCGGTGTCCACCAGGTGCGCGAGGGCTTCAGGGGATGTCGGGAGGCCGAGTTCGGAGGCGGCCTCGCGCGCGCGGTCGTCGAACGACGGGCAGAGCTCGGGCCATACGGCTTGGGCCTCGCGGCAGAAGATGTCGGCGCCCACCGGCCCGATCCGCGGGAACTCCCGCAGCAGCTCGCGGACCCGGCCGGGGTTGCCGTCGGCCGCGTCGCGGAGCCGGCGCAGGTCGCCGTGGTACCGGTCGAGGACGAGCTCCGCCGCGGCTCCCAGGGCGGTGGCCGTGCTCTCGTCGTAGCGGCGGTAGTGGGCGCGGCCGAGGGCGTCCACCCGGTCCTGCCAGGAGGAGTCCGCCATCGCCCGGGGCGTGCGCATTCCGGCTCCGAACAGCTCGCGGGCGGCGGCCACCGCGATGTCGGCCTTGATGCGTACGGAGAACAGCAGGCAGAGGGTGAGCAGCTGGTAGAGGGGCGCGGGCGTGTTCCGGAGCCTTATGCCGGCTTCCTCGGCGTGGGTCTGCCCGTACTGGTCCATCAGCCGTCGTACGGTCGCGTGTCGTTGCCGTGTCATGGTGTCGGGCTCCTTTCGTCACGGGCCAGTGAGGTGAGGAGGCCGCGGGCCTTTCGGAGGGAGCGGGGGCGCGGGGGGTCCTGCCAGGGGTCGTCCTTGAGCAGGCCGTCGACGGTGGCGAGGGTCCAGCGGCGGGCGGTGAGGTCCGGATCGTCGAGGTCGCTCCAGGCCAGCGGGGCCGCGATGGGGGCGCCGGGGCGGGCGCGGACGGCGTAGGGGGTGACGGCGGTCTGGGCGTACGCGTTGCGTTGGATGTCGAGGTAGAGGCGGCCGCGGCGGGTTTTCTTCCGGGCCTCGGTGGTGAACCGGTCGGGGTGGCGGGCGGCCAGGACGTCGGCGACACCGCGCGCGAAGGCGCGTACGTCGTCGAAGGACGCACGGCGGTCGAGGGCGACCACGACGTGGAGGCCGCGAGAGCCCGTGGCCATGAGCAGGGACGGCAGTTCCAGCTCGTCCAGGAGCTGGTGGAGGCCGAGCGCGGCGTCCCGCACCGCGGCGAAGTCTTCGCCGGCCGGGTCCAGGTCGAACACCAGCCGGTCCGGACGGTCGGGCCGGTCGGCCTTGGACAGGAAGCGGTGCGGTGTGGTGCACGCCTGGTCGGCGAGGTAGAGCAGGGTGGCGGTGTCGTCGCAGACCACGTAGGCGACGGTGCCGTCCTCCTTGGGCAGCTCGGCACGGTGGATCCAGTCCGGGAAGTGGTCCGGGGCGTCCTTCTGCATGAAGGCCGGGCCGTCGATCCCGTCGGGATGCCGTTCCAGCATGAGGGGCCGTCCGCGCAGGTGGGGCAGCATGCGCCGGGCGACCGTGCGGTAGTAGCAGGCGAGGTCGGCCTTGGTGATGCCGTCACCGGGGAAGAGGACCTTGTCCGGGCGGCTGATCTCGATGGCGCGGCGGCCGGTCCGTATGCGTTCCGGCGGCGTGGGCCGCTTCTTCGGGGTCATCGGTCACCCCCGTCGTGCGCGGGCGTCGGCGGCGACCTGGTTCAGGGTCCGGCCGGTGCGGACCGACCGCGCCCGTCGGGGGTCGGGCGTACGGGTGGAGGAAGCGCGCTCGTCGGCGTGCTTGACCAGCAGCCAGGCTTCCTTCCCGCCGTCCCGGGTATCGCGGATGCGGGTGAGCGAGTAGCCGCCGTGGAGCTTGCGGCCGTCGAGCCGGAACGAGGCGTGCCCCTGCTCCAGCGCCTCGCTGAGCGGGATCTCGCGGCCGTCGCGGCCGGTGGTGGCGTTGCGGTACGTCCCCTGGTCCCAGACGATCACCGTGCCGCCGCCGTACTGGCCTTCCGGAATCGTGCCCTCGAAGTCGCGGTAGGCCAGCGGATGGTCCTCGGTCGGTGTCGCGAAGCGCTTGTCGTGCGGGTCGCTGGAAGGCCCCTTGGGCACGGCGAAGGACTTCAGTACGCCGTCCGCTTCCAGCCGGAAGTCGAAGTGCATGCTGCGGGCGTCGTGGATCTGGACGACGAACGAGGGCAGCTCGTCGGACAGCTCTTCGAGCCGGCCCTCGGGCTCGGCCGTCTTGGAGAAGTCACGTCGCCGGTGGTAGCGGGCCAGCGATCGCCTGACCGTCATCGCACCCTCCTCACACCGTCGGGCAAAGGGGCCCCACCAACGCGGCTACCCGGCATTACCGTCGTCACCCGCAGCGGCCAGAACGCGGGGCGCGGGCCGCTTGGCGCCTCCGGCAGAGGGCAGGCGCGCAGGTACCGGGCCGCCGGGACCGGCCCCGTGGCCGATCGATTCCCGGGAGACACACCGTGACTCCCACGCACGGACGTGCTGGTGGCGGCACGGAAAGGCCGCGCCCGGATTCCGGTCTGGTGAAACCGGAATCGCAAATCGTACAATTCGGGCATGGAGTCGATGGAGCCTCGAACCAGCTGGACGTTCGTCACGAACCACGCCCGGATCCTCGCCATGATCCTCGGGGATCCGGAGACGCGGCTGCGGGACATGGCCGGCAACTGCCGGATCACCGAACGCGCGGCCCAGGCCATCGTTGCGGACCTGGAGAGTGCTGGATACCTCACCCGTGTGCGTAACGGCCGCCGCAACCATTACGAGGTCACGCCCGGAACGCTCTTCCGTCATCCGGCCGAGGGCCACCACAGGATCACGGATCTCCTGCAACTGCTGGTCGACCTGGGCCCACGGGCCGGGACGGCCGGACACCCCCCTACGGACGGGGTCCCCCGTGAGCGCGACCCACGCGGCTGATCCGCGAACCGCAGAGGGGGCCCGGTCCCGCCGCGCCCCTGCCAGCCAGTCCCTTTCCCCCACGTATCGGGGCAGTGAAGGAGGCAAGGCCATGACCCTCCACTCCGGAGGCCCGTCGGTCCCGGCGGAGGACGCCGGCGTTTTCGTTGCCCCGGCCTTCGAACCGGGGCCCCAGCGGGTGCTGGCCCGCTTGAGCGGTGAGATCGACCTGGACGACACCGCCGACCTGCGTCAAGACCTCGCCGTGGCCGAACGTCTGCTCACCGTCCGCGACCGGCCGGCGCCAAGCGTGCAGGGGTTCCAGGTGGAGACCAGGCGCTACGGGCCGACCGCACACCTCACCCCCGTCGGGGAACTCGACATGGACACCAGATCCGCTCTCGATGAGGTGCAGGCCCGTCTCGATGGGGTGGACGTGGTGGCCTGTGACATGCAGGACCTGACCTTCCTCGATGTGGTGGGCCTGCATGCCCTGCTCGACCTCGTCCGCCGCCTGGACGCGCGTGGCATTGCGTTCTTCGCCTACAACTGGCGGGCCCAGCCACGCCGGCTCCTGGACCTCGTCGACGGGTTGTACCCCGCCGCCGACACCGATGGGAGGCCCACCCGGCTGCTGCGCTGTCTGCAGGACTTCGCTTTCGCCGCCCGAGCGGCCGGAGCAGCCAGAGCCCGGAAGGAGGTCTCGCGTCGGGCCGTGTATCCGCCGGGTTAGATGCCGATGCCACGTCGTCACGCAGCGCCCGGACGCGGAGCGTGCAGACCGGACCGGTGGTCGGGCGACGCCGCACGAGGTCTTGCTCGCGGTGCCGGTCCATGGCCTGCTGGGCGAAGACCGGCCGGCGGCGCGCGTCCGTGCCGCCCGCCAGATCCGCGGCGAGAACCGGTGCCGTCAACGCCAGAGCGGACCGGCACGGGCCGTCGCCGAGCGTGTACTGGGCGCGTCAGTGCCAGCGGCCTGCCCTACCCCAGAGCGGCGTTCTCGCTGTCCAGCAGGTCCAGCAGCAGCGGCCGGTGAAGGGCGGCGACCGGCTCGAGCAGATCGGGGTGGCGCAGCAAGGGCGCGGCGTCGTGCTCGTGGTCGCCGGGGCGTGTGAGACGGGTGACCTCACCAGCCTGGCCACGGGAGACGCGGTGGTGGGCGTCGAGGGCGAGGACGGGGTCTGCGAGGAGGCAGGCAGCCCAACTGACAACGGTTTCGTCCACCCAGGTCCGCCAGCCGGTGTCGGCGGCGTCGCCGCCGTGATCGGCGCCGGTCACCCAGTCCAGCCGGGCGCTCCCGCCCGGGCCGAGGAGATGCAGCAGCTGTGCGTCGAGCGCGGTCGGGTGGCGCAGGGCCGCGGCGAGTGTGACGGCCTGCCTGGCCTGGGCCTCGGCCAGAGCCTGGCTGAAGGCGCCCGCGGCGGGTGGGAAGGCGGTCAGCAGCCAGCGGGTGCCTGCGGCTATGACGGGTGAGAGATCGGCGGACACGGCGGCTTCCTTGGGTGCATGCTCGCCCTGGCCCGTCCCGGGTCCGCGAGCTGCGGCGCGAAGCTGCTCTGCTCCGCTCGTGGCCGACCAGTGTAGGCGCGAACGGCGGACGTCCGGCATGACCCGCGTCACCGTCGGTCCAGGGGCGGCGGGCCCGGACGGCGAGCACGCCGGACCGCCGCCCAGGACGGGGTCAGGACCTGCCGCGGCCCGTCACGAAGTCGCGCGCCCGGTCCACCAGGCCGACGCCCGGTGCGAGGAGCTTGCTGGCCATCGGGGTGCTCGGTGCGGCGGGGTGCGGGCGAGTGGGCGCCATGGCCTTGGCACGACGGATCTTGTCACCGAGTTCGTCCAGCTGTTCAGCGGTGCAGGCTCTCTTCAGCATCGGGAAGAGATTGCTCTCCTCGTCCTGGACGTGGGCCGCGACCTCCTCCATGAGCTGCTGCAGGAGCGGGCTCATCTGCGCGTCGTCGGTACCCGTCTTCTCCAGCCGCTTGAGGATCTTCTCGACGCGGCCGTGGTCCTCGATCTCCTTGTCCGCCATCCGCCCGCCGCCCTCGACGTGCTCGCGTACCGCCGGGTAGAGGTACTGCTCCTCGGCGACCGAGTGCCGCACCAACTCGATGGTGATCTCGTCGACGAGATCGCGAAGCTCCTGCCCGGTACCGGGCATGGACTGGATCCGGGCAAACATCTCCTCCACCTCCCGGTGGTCGGCCATCAGCTCGTCGATCACATTTCCGCCGTGTCCCATGTCGCCTCCGTGTGTGGTCCGGGTTCGGGCCGGGTCCGTCCGGCCCGGACCCATCGGTTCCCCGCCGGACCTGGAGGCGCCCGGTCCCACGGGTCGTCTCACCCGCTCGGGGGAGGCAGCTGCCTGGCTCCGGGCCGCCGCGCGGCGGAGAAGGCGGGTGGTTCACTGCTTTCCGCTCCTGCCCGTCAGCAGCCGGTCGAGCGGCCAGGTCGTGATCAGCCGGTCCGTTCCCAGGCCGATCCGTGCCGCGCGCGCGTAACCCGTGCTCTGCCAGTGGAGCTGTTCGGGGGCGTGGGCGTCGGTGTCCACGGCGAAGAGGCTGCCCGCGGCGGCGGCCTGTGCGAGGAGGTCGTCCGGGGGGTCGCGTCGTTCGGGCCGGCAGTTGATCTCCACCGCGGTGCCGGCTTCCGCGCAGGCGCCGAAGACGGCCTCGGCGTCGAAGCGGGATTCCGGGCGCCCCCGGCCGGTGATGATCCGTCCCGTGCAGTGCCCCAGGACGTCGGCATGCGGGTTGCGTACGGCGGCCAGGAGGCGGGCGGTCATCGGTCCGGGTTCCGAGCGGAGCTTGGAGTGGACGGATGCCACGACGATGTCGAGCCGGCCGAGCAGCTCTTCGTCCTGGTCGAGTGAGCCGTCGTCGAGGATGTCGCACTCGATGCCGGTGAGCAGCCGGAATTCCGGGCCCGTCCTGGAGTTCACTGCGGCCACGGCCTCCAGTTGGCTTTCGAGCCGCTCGGGGCTCAGCCCGTGGGCGATCGTCAGCCGCGGCGAGTGATCGGTCAGGACGGCCCACTGGTGGCCCAGGGCGCGGGCCGCGGCGGCCATCTCCTCGATCGGGCTGCCGCCGTCGGACCAGTCGGAGTGCAGGTGGCAGTCCCCGGTGCTCGCGGCCGCGAGGTCCCAGCCGACGCGAGCGGCCGGGTCGGTTTCGGCCTCCAGGCGGGCGAGGTAGCCCGGCACCGCCCCGGCCGATGCCTGGGAGATCACCTCGGCGGTGACCGGGCCCACCCCGCGCAGCCGTTCGGCCTGCGCGGCGTCCACCTGTCCTGGTGGAAGGTCGCGGACGGCGTCGGCTGCCGTGTGGAAAGCCCGCACCCGGTACGGGGATGCCCCGCGCCATTCCAGGAGGAAGGCGATCCGGCGCAGGGCTTGGTCCGGGGTCACGGCAGAGGGGTTCCGCCGGTGGCGTTGACGATCTCACCGGTGATGTAGGAGGCCTGGTCGGAGGCGAGGAATACGTACGCGGGGGCCATCTCCGCCGGCTGCGCGGGCCGGCCCAGCGGAGACTGCTCGCCGAACTCCGTCGGGTCGGGCATCGTCGCCGGGATCAGAGGTGTCCAGACCGGCCCCGGCGCCACGGCGTTGACCCGGACACCGCGCTCGGCGAACATCTGGGCCAGGCTGTGGGTGAACGAGATGATCGCGGACTTGGTCATGGCGTAGTCGAGGAGGTGCGGGCTGGGCTGGTAGCCCTGCACGGAGGCGGTGTTGATCACGGAGGCGCCGCGCGGCATGTGGGCCAGCGCGGCTTTGGTGAGCCAGAACATGCCGTACAGGTTGGTCTTCATCACCCGGTCGAACTGCTCGGTGGTGATCGCCTCGATCCCGTCCGGCTGGGCCATCTGGTAGGCGGCGTTGTTGACGAGCAGGTCGATGCCGCCCAGTTCGCCCACTGTTCTGCCGACGAGGGCGGTGCACTCGCCTTCGTGCCGGATGTCGCAGGCGACGGCGACCGCTGAGCGGCCCGCGTCGCGGATCAGGCGGGCGGTCTCGTCGGCCTCGCCGGCTTCCTCGGGCAGATGGGTGAAGACGACGTCGGCGCCCTCCCGTGCGAAGGCCAGGCAGACGGCTCGGCCGATTCCGGAGTCCCCTCCGGTGACCAGCGCCTTGCGGCCGCGTAGCAGCCCGTGGCCTTCGTAGGTGTCCTCGCCGTGGTCGGGGCGGGGATCCATGGCCCCGGTCGAACCGGGGTGGTCCTGGTCCTGCTCGGGAAACGGGGGCCGGGGGTGCATCCCCACCGGATCGGTGAGGCGGGGGCGGTCGCGGTCCACGCCGGGCTTCGGCGCGGTCACGGCCGCCGGACGTCCGGCGGTCTGCCGCCCGATCTCCTCTGCCGCGGAACGGAGGCGCTCCTGATCGGCGGAGTCCACGATCACGTCGAAACCCCGCTCCGCAAGCTGCCGGGCGAGCTCGAACCCGATACCACCGGCAGCGCCGGTCACTACCGCACGTTCTCGGTTCTGGGTCATGTTCCGCGCCTACCCGTGCTGCGCAAACCATGCTTCCGTGGTCCCGCACCGTGTGGCCGGCGGGGCAGGGGCTTCGCCGCGGCCTCCAGGTGAGTGACGGTCTCGCTTCCGGCGGCGTGTGCGGGGCCGCGGCGGAGAGCACCGTGCGACGGTGCTTGGGCCTCTGCCAGTCCCTGCCCGCAGGAGTCGTCCCAGTGCTCGAACGCAAACAGCTCAAGGGCCGCACGCAGGTCACCTTCGTTCTTCCCGCCGCCGAGAAGTGACCGGGTCGCGGTTGTGGTCGGCCGGGGCCGGGCGCCCCTGGTGCGGGCTGCTCCTGGCGGCCGCGGTGGCGCTCGGAGCGACGGGGTGCGGAGGTCCGGCGGCACGGCAGGACGCCGCGGCCGCCGTGGGAGCCGCCTTCGAAGCCGCCGTGGCGGCCGGCGACCACGTCCGGGCCTGCGAGCTGCTGGCTCCGGAGACTCGTCAGCAGCTGGAGCAGGACGAGCAGAAGGCATGCCCCACCGCGTTCGCGTCGCAGGAGTTGCCGAGGGCGCGCGGGATCCAGGGCGTCGAGGCGTACGGACGTCAGGCGATGGTGCGGACGGAGGGCGACACCCTGTTCCTGTCGCTGTTCACCGCCGGCTGGAAAGTCGTGGCCGCCGGCTGCACACCGAGGCCCGACCAGCCCTACAACTGCCTGATCAAGGGGGCGTGAGGCATGCGGACCCTGTTCGTCACCACGCTGGTGGTCATCCTCGGCGGGCTCGGATACTTCATCACGATCGGGATGCTCCAGAGATGACCGACAGCCGCGAACCGCGCACGGGGTTCTGGCGGGAGAACAGCCTGACCCTCGCCTTCGGCATCGCCTTCCTCGTGGTGCTCGTCTGCCAGGCCATCGCCGGGCACGCCGAGTTCAAGGAGCAGATGACGGTCGAAGGCCTCCAGCCGCTCAGCTTCGGCGAGTACCTGATGTCCTCGGACTTCGCCGTGGACGTCACCGAGAACTGGCAGTCGGAGTTCCTCCAGTTCTTCCTCTACATCTTCGGCACCGTCTACCTCGTCCAGCGCGGCTCCCCTGAGTCCAAGAAGGTCCACAAAGCCGGTAACGAAAGTGAGCAGGAGCAGCGTATGGGTGACCATGCGCGCCCTGACTCGCCGCGCTGGGCGGGGACCAAGGACTGGCGCCAGACCCTCTACGCCCGCTCCCTCGCCACCGTCATGGGCACGCTGTTCGTCCTGTCCTGGCTGGCGCAGTCCATTACCGGCACCGCCGCCTACAACGACCAGCAGCTCCGCCGGCTCGAGGATCCCGTCAGCTGGGCCGGCTACGTGGCCACCCCCGACTTCTGGAACCGGACCCTGCAGAACTGGCAGTCCGAACTCCTCGCCGTCGCCGCCATGGTCGTCCTCTCCATCTACCTCCGCCAGCGCGGCTCCCCGGAGTCCAAACCGGTCGGCGCCGCCCACGACACCACCGGCGTCGAAGGCTGACCCCGCCTCGGCCGAAGGCGGCGTGTGCGGGGTTCGACGGAAGTCCGCAGACGGGCCCTTCAGTCGGGGCCGCTCCAGTCGAAGGGGAAGTACTTGCTCGACTTGCCGGTACGGTCCCAGGAGAAGCCGAACGCGTCGGCGCGGTCGATGGTGGCCCGCCCCCACGTGGCGATCTGGCCCGGCCCCACCTCGGAGCCCGGGGCGTTGAGGACCTGGACGCGTGCGCCGTCCGGGGTGGTCGGGCCGGTGAGCGCCTCGGCAGTCGCCGTGACACGGCCCGGGACCTCGGCCCGCCACGTGGCGAGGTCCTCGTCGACCTCCACGTGCACCGGGACGACGTCCATGCCCCGCATCTCGGGGTGGAACATCGTCACGAACTCCGCCGGCCATCCGCCCGCCTCGCCGCCGAAGACGGCCCCGAGCGCGGCCCGCTGCTGATCGTCGGCACGTTCGTCCAGGAAGACCGCGGCGTAGGGCTCGGTGTGCGTACCGGCCCACGGATTGCCTTCGAACGACGCGAGCATCAGGACATTGAGATCGTCGAGCCGTACGTCCCCGAAGTTGCCTTCCCGGATGTGCCAGGCCATGACGCCTTCGCAGTCGCCGTAGGTGGGGGGCTGCGCGAAGGTGCACGGGCACGGAATCGCGCACTTGCACACGTCGAACCAGTCGCCGGCCAGATGCCAGCGCGTGCCGGTGGCCTGCTGTGTCATGTCGCTTCCTCCAGCCGAGCTCCGGTGAGCTCACTCGGAGTGGCGAGACCGCGTGTCCCGAGCCCGTTCCCGGGATCGGAAAACGGTCTCCCTCCCAGCTTGCACCTGATGTCCCGGGCGGGAAACCGGCCGACGGCCACGGCGGACCACTGCAGCGAGGAGTTCGTGGCCGACGACGCCGTCGATGCCCTTCGGGACGTACATCCTGTGGCCACGACGGTGAGCAGGTTCATGCCCAGGGCTTCGACACCAAGGGGGATCTTTCCGGCGGCTGCGGTGGGAGCCCGCCGGCCGGGGCGGTCATGTTCGGTCCGCCGGTTCGACGGGCAGCTCGGACAGGCGCCACTCCAGCATGCCGTCATTGAGGCGGACCGCCCGGCGGCCGAGGCCGGTCAGCAGCCGCACCGCGTCGTAGGCGAGAACGCAGTATTCGCCGCGGCAGTAGACGACGATCTCGGTGTCTCCGGGAAGCTCCTCGATCCGGTCGGCCAGTTCGCCGACGGGGATGGAGAGCGCGCCCGGGATGTGCCCGGCCAGGTACTCCTCCACCGGCCGCACGTCGAGCACGACGACGTCCCCGGCCGCCGCGCGGGCACGCAGCTCCTCGTGGGTCACCTCCGTCGCGTCGTCCTCGCCGAGGTAGGCGTCGCGAGCGGCGGGGACGGCTGCCTGGTGGGTTTCGGCGACCTTGCGGAGCAGTGCGAACAGCTGGGCGACATCTTCGCCCGCGAGCCGGTAGTGGATGCGGACGCCCTCGCGGCGGGTGGCCACGAAGCCCGCCTGCTTGAGGGTCTGCAGATGCGCCGAGGCGGTCGTCAGGTTCAGCCCCGCGGCCTTCGCCAGCGCGTCGACGGTCCGCTCGCCCTGGGCGAGCAGATCGAGCAGCTCCAGACGCTTTCCGCTGGCCAGCGCCTTGCCGCTGGTCGCGAACGCGTCGTAGAGGGCGGCCTTCGTGCCGCTGGTGGTGGCATCCCGCATTGCTTCCTCCATAAATCCATGGATTATTGTAGATGAGGCCGGCGGCATGGCTGCCCGCTCAGCCCTCCCTATCGAAGGACATGCAGATGGGCTTCGCTGACGACCACCTCGTACCGCTGGTCGACCGCGGTCTGGGCAACAGCGCCTACCTCGTCGACCTGGGTGACGGCCGAGCCCTGGCCGTCGACGCCGGCCGTGACCTGCGCGCCCTGAACGCGGCAGCGCAGCGGCGTGGTCTCACGGTCGCCTTCGCGGCCGACACGCACCTGCACGCAGACTTCCTCTCCGGCGCTGTCCAGCTCGGCCACGACACCGGCGCCACGATCCTGGCCTCCGCCGCCGGTAACCGGGCGTTCGACCATTGCCGCCTCACGGACGGCGCCGAGGTCGACCTCGGCGGACTGACCCTGCGGGCGCTGGCGACCCCCGGCCACACCGACGAGCACTTGTCCTTCCTCCTGCTGGACGGCACCCGGGAGATCGGGGTGTTCACCGGCGGGTCGCTGATCGTGAACTCCGCCGCCCGCACCGATCTTCTGGGAGCGGCACGCACCGAGGAACTCGCCCGCGCCCAGCACCGTTCGCTGAAGCGGCTCGCCACGCTGCCCGACGAAACGGCGGTGTGGCCCACCCACGGCGCCGGCTCCTTCTGCTCGGCCCCGCCCGGTACCGAGCGCACCACCACCATCGGTGCCCAGAAGCAGGCCAACCCGCTGCTCGGCGCACCCGACGAGGACACCTTCGTGGCTCGGCTGATCGCGAGTCTGGGCAGCTACCCCGCGTACTTCGACCGGCTGGGAGAGACGAACCGCCGCGGACCGACGGTGCTGACCGCGCAGCCACTGCTGCCTGCCCTGTCCGCTCAGCAGGTGCGGGCCCTGTCGGCCGACGGCGGCCATGTCGTCGACGTACGCCCGGCCGCCGACTACGCCCGCGGTCACGTCCCCGGCTCCCTGTCGATCCCGCTGCGCGGCCAGTTCGCCACCTGGCTCGGCTGGCTCCTTCCCGACACCGTACCGCTCGCCTTCGTCGTGAACGGCGACCAGGACTTGGACGAGATCGTCTGGCAGGCATACAAGATTGGGTACGAGCGGCTCGCCGGCCGCCTCGCGGGCGGGATGACCGCGTGGCTCGCCGACGGCAACATGCAGACCACCACCGCGTTCGTCACGGCCGACCGGGCCGGGGACCGCCCGTACATCGACGTCCGACAGGAAGCGGAGTTCGCCGCCGGACACGTCCCGGGCGCCGTCCACGTCGAGCTGGGCGCCCTCGCCGTCGCTGCCGCCGACGCCCCGCAGGGCGCGGTCGTGGCCTGCGGCCATGGGGAGCGGGCCATGACCGCGGCCAGCCTCCTCGAACGCGCCGGCCACACCGACATCGCCGTCCTCGACGGTGGACCCGCCGACTACGCCGCCGCCCACGGCACGCAGCTCACCGAGGGCGCCAGCCCGTGAAGACCGCCCCCACCACACCGACCGACCCAGCCGTACGGCCCGTACGGCTGGGCCTGCGGGAGAACCGGCTCCAGTTCACCCTGCTGGTCGTCGTGAATATCTGCGTCGGCGGCCTGGTCGGCCTGGAACGCACTACCGTCCCGCTCATCGGCTCCGGGACGTTCGGCCTGACCAGCGATCTGGCCGTCTTCTCGTTCATCATCGCCTTCGGGATCACCAAGGCACTCACCAACCTCGCGGCCGGAGCCTTGACCGCCCGCTTCCGCCGCAAGCAGCTGCTGGTGGCCGGCTGGATGATCGGCATCCCCGTCCCGTTCGCGCTCGCGTACGCGCCCTCGTGGGGCTGGATCGTCGCCGTCAACGTCCTGCTCGGCCTCAACCAGGGCCTGACCTGGTCGATGACGGTCAACATGAAGATCGACCTCGTCGGCCCCTCCCGCAGAGGACTTGCCACCGGCCTGAACGAGGCCGCCGGCTACACTGCCGTCGGCGCGACCGCCCTGCTCACCGGTTACCTCGCCACCAGCTACGGCCTGCGCCCCGTGCCGGAACTCATCGGCATCGTCTTCGTGGTCGCGGGCCTCGCCCTCACCCTGGTCGTGCGCGACACCGCCGCCCACGTCGCCCTCGAACTGGCCCAACACGCCGAGCCCCTGCCCACCGATGAGGACACGGGCCTGAAGGCCACGTTCGCCCGCACCTCCTGGCGCGACCGCTCGCTGCGCGGCGCCAGCCAGGCCGGGCTGATCAACAACCTCAACGACGGTCTGACCTGGGGCGTCTTCCCCCTGCTGTTCACCGACCACGGCCTCGGGCTCGCCGCCGTCGGCCTGATCAAGGGCCTGTACCCGATTCTCTGGGGCATCGGCCAGATCCCCTCCGGGCACTTCGCCGACCGCATCGGCCGCAAACCCCTGATCGTGTACGGGATGCTCGTCCAGGCCGGCGGCTTCGTCCTCGCGCTCGTCCTGCTCGACCGGCCGCTGCTCGCCGGAATCCTGTCCGCCATCGCGCTGGGCCTGGGCACCGCCATGGTCTACCCGGCCCTCATCGCCTCCGTCTCCGACCACGCCCACCCCGCCTGGCGCGCCAACGCCCTCGGCACCTACCGCTTCTGGCGCGACATCGGCTACGCCGCCGGAGCCCTCGTCGCCGGCATCCTCGCCGACACCCTCGGTCTGGGTGCCACCGTCATCGCCGCCGCCGTCCTCACCGCTGCCTCCGGACTCCTCGCCGCCCGCTGGATCGCCGAGCGCGCGAGTCGCTGACCCGGTGGGCCACGAACTCTGCAGGCCCCAGGAGGCACGTCGGCACTTGAGACGCGTCGTCCCGGTCAGGCTGCGGAGCGCACCGACGTCCGGGTCGCCGGCGTGATGTGCGCGAAGGCGCTGCGGGCGTTCCAGGTGGGGAAGGCCCGTACGAGCCAGGCAGGGCCGTGCAGTTGGATTCGGCCGTCGCGGGTGGCCGCGGCCCAGGTCTGCCGGCCGGCGTGCCATTTCACGAAGGCCTCGGCCTCCGCCGTGATGTAGAGGTCCTCGTCGAGGCCGGGGTAGGTCTTGCAGATCTCGGTGTCCCCGTGCTCGATCAGCAGCCAGTACCGCTCGGGGCGCTGACGGCCGGTGAAGTCGAAGCGGATCACGACCCGCTGCTCCGGGAGGCGGTCCTTACGGAGCATGTTGCACATCGACCACAGAGCCACGAAGGGATCGAGGTGGTCGGGCGCGATCTCCAGCCAGGCCGCACCCCACTCGCCGAGCGACACGCAGACCTTGAACAGGTCCCGGCCCGCGGGCGTGAGCGCGTACCGGCTGCCGTGCCCGTCGGTCTTGGGCGCCGAACTGACGATCCCGGACCGTTCGAGCTGCTTGAGCCGCTGCGAGAGCAGGGTGCGGGAGAGCCCGGGGGCGCCTTCGAGGATCTCGCCGAAACTTCCGCAGCCCAGGTACAGGTTGCGGATGATCACCGGCGTCCAGCGTTCGGCGAAGATCTCGGCACCGCGGGCGATCGGGCAGTACTGGCCATAGCTCCGCACTGCACCAGTGTCCCTCCCCTCGGCCGGCCCCGCAGTCCAGATCCTTGACTTCCGGACCCCACCGACCGGTGATCCCATGGATACGGGCACCCCCCGAGGAGGCGATCACCGTGCGGACCGACATGCAGATCGATGGCTTCCGTGGTCGGCTGATCACCAACGGCGACGCCGAGTACGACACCGCCCGAGCCATCTGGAACGGCGCCGTCGACCGGCACCCACGGCTGGTGGCCCGCTGCTCCGGGACGGGCGACGTGGCCGCGGCCGTGCGCTTCGCCCGCGCACACGACCTGGAGATCGCCGTCCGGGGCGGCGGCCACAACGTGGCCGGCACCGCGGTGTGCGACGACGGCATCGTCATCGACCTCTCCGCGATGCGGGCCGTCTCGGTCGACCCCGACGACCACACCGCCCAGGTGCAGGGCGGTGCCCTGTGGGGCGACGTCGACCACGAGACGCAGGCGTACGGCCTGGCCACCACCGGCGGGATCGTCAGCCACACCGGCGTCGCCGGGCTCACCCTCGGCGGCGGCATCGGATTCCTGATGCGTACGCACGGGCTCGCCGTCGACAACCTGCTGGCCGCCGAGGTGGTCACGGCGGACGGCAGCATCCTGCGGGCGTCCGCCGGCGAGCACCCCGACCTGTTCTGGGCGCTTCGGGGCGGCGGCGGCAATTTCGGCGTGGTCACCCTGTTCCGGTTCGCCCTGCACCCGGTCGGGCCGACCGTGCTGGCAGGCCCTGTCTTCTGGCCGGCCGAGGACACCGCCGACGTGCTCCGCTTCTACCGGGAGTTCGCCGCCGCAGCCCCCGACGAGCTGGGCACCGTGGTCCGGCTCGGTACCCTCCCGCCGCTTCCGGTCGTCCCCGCGGAGCTGCACTGGAGGCCGGCCATCGCCATCGCCTGCTGCTACTCGGGTCCCATCGAGGAGGGCGAGCGCGCGGTACGCCCCCTGCGCCGCTTCCGGGCACCGCTGGTGGACCTGCTCGGCCCCAACCCGTACGCCGCCTTCCAGGCCGGCCTCGACGACACCACTCCGCACGGCTGGCACTATTACTGGAAGGCCACGGATCTGACCGGTCTCTCCGATGACGCGATCGCTGTCATCGCCGACCACACCTGCCGTGCCGGCTCGCCCCGCTCGTACGTGGCGATGTTCCACCTGGGCGGTGCCGTGGCACGGGTCCCGCGCGGGGCCACCGCTTTTGCCGGCCGCGACACGGCCCACAACATCGTCATCGACGCAGTCTGGCTCCCCGAGGAGTCCGCCGAACACGCCGCGCCCGAGGCGGCGTGGGCCCGCCGGTTCCTGCAGGCCCTCCAGCCGCACCGCGCCGCCGGGGTCTACGTCAACTTCCTCGACGCCGACGACGGCACCGGGCGGGTCCGCGAAGCGTACGGCGAGCACGCCCACCGGCGACTCGCCGAGATCAAGACCAAGTACGACCCCGACAACGCCTTCCACCACAACAAGAACATCCACCCCGGCTGAGCGGCATCCGGCAAGACCGCTCGGCTGTCCGCGCGCCGGGAGGTGTGGGCGAGGGCCTGCCGGAGCTGGTCGACGCCGGGCGACCCGGACAGGCCGTCGGGCGCGGTAGATGCGGCAGGCGAGCGAAGGCGTGCGGGCCGGCTCGGCGAACGGGTCGAGGCCAACGTCGTGTTGAGGGTGACAGGGGCAACGAGCAGAGTGGCGGTCGTCCCGTGGGGCGGCTGAGGGTCGCGGCCAGAAGGTCATGCGTCCTGTGGGCCTGTTCCCGATGACCCGTCATGTCGAGTGCGCCGCGATCCTTGAACCGGCTACAAAGGGCCTATGACCTGCAGGTTCGGGCAGTGTGGGTGCGGCATGCGGGAGCTGGGCCACATCCGCGTGCCGGCGGCGCCAGTCCGCGTAGACCGGGCTGGCGGCACACGTGTCCAGGTAACCGGCCGCCACCGTGCGCAGGATGTCGTCGCCGTGGGAGGCCAGCGGGCCGTCACGGTGCCAGGCCAGGACGTGGCGGTACCAGAGCGGGTTGCCCGCGAGAGGGCGGACGGCGACGCCGGGGGTTTGCGAGAAGGTGGCTTGGCAGAGGCTGACGGCCAGGCCCGCGCGGACCAGTTCGATCAGCTGGCGCCCCTCGGCCTCGTGCGGAGCGGAGGGGCGGCGGCCGGTCAGCGCGCATACGGAGGACCAGTACTCGCGGGTGCGGTCGCCGTCGGGCCGGGGCATCGCCCAGTCGTGATCGGCGAGTTCGGTCAGGGACACGGCCTCCTGGCCGGCCAGCGGGTGGGTCGCGGGCAGCAGGGCGAAGACGGGTTCGGTGACCAGGGGGGTGAGGACCACCCCGTCGCGCGGCGGCAGGACCTGCTCGGGGTGGTCGCCGAGGACCGCCGCCTCCAGGCGGCCGGCGGCGAGGTCGTCCAGGAGCGTGACGGGGGAGTAGTGGCACCGGGACGTCACCTCGGCCTCGGGCAGCAACGTCCCTATGGCCAGGACGAGATGGCCGATGAGGGGAGCACCGACCGATCCGACGCGGACCCGGTCCGGGGACGCCAGGTGGCGGGCCGCGCGGGCGGTGTCGGCGAGGAGCGCGTCGATGCCCGGCAGGACGGCGTGGGCCCGGGCCAGCACCAGCTCACCGAAGGCCGTGGGCGTGGCTCCGACCCGCCGCCGGTCGAAGAGGACACCGCCGAGCATCGACTCGATACGGCGCAACTGCGTGCTGAGGCCCGGCTGGGTCATCGACAGCGCGGCGGCGGCCCGGGTCAGGCTGCCGGCCTCGGCGATCGCGCACACCACCCGCAGGTGCCGTACCTCCAGTTCCATGCGCGCATGTTATGGAGCGACGACAGCTTTCGGACAGGAGCCGGCTCCCGTCAATCTTATGTGAAATGTCACACATGATACGGGAGGTTGTGCATCCATGAGAGCCATCCACCGCTCGGCGGCCCCGCGCGGGCTGCTGGCTGCCCTGGCCGCCGCCCTGCTGCTCCTCCTGCCGGCGGCGCCGCCCGCCGGCGCCGCTGACAGCCCGTCGGCCTGCGCCCTGCGAGGTACCACCGGCTGGACGGACGAGGGGCACGACACGGACTACTCGGTGTTCAAGCGTCCCGTCGGGACGGTCAAGGTCGGCATGGTCTTCGTGGACTTCCCGGACGCGCCGGCCACCGAGGCCCCGGGTGAGGACTCGGCGCAGATCACGCCAGGGGCGGACTGGCTGTGGTACGCCTCGTACGGCAGGACCTGGCTCGCGATCGACCAGCATCAACGGTGGGTTCGCATGCCTCGCCCCTCCACCGACTACGGCTTCGCGCGCGGCCTGACCCACGAGGCGCACGAGGCGTACATCAAGGACGCGGTGGCAGCCGCCGATCCGTACGTGGACTTTTCCGGCTACGACATGGTGTACGTCGTGCCGACGCGCAACGCGGCGGCGATCTCCTTCACGCCCACGTACGTGTACGAGCCGGGCACGGCGGGTGTGGTGGCCGACGGCCGCCGGGTCAAGTGGGCGGTGACCTTCGGCCAGGACATGTGGCACTGGGGCGCCAAGCTGGTCGCCCACGAGACCGCACACACCTTCGGGCTCCCCGACCTGTACGCCTTCGAGGCGGGAAGCGACGCCCACCGCTTCGTCGGCGGCTGGGACGTGATGGGCCTGATCGGCGGCCGGGGGTCGCAGTTCTTCGCCTGGCACTCCTGGAAGCTCGGCTGGACCGTGGACAGTCAGGTCGTGTGCCGGGCCGCGAAGGGCAGCGACACCGTGTACCTCACGGCGGTCGAGTACGGCAGCGGCACCAAGATGGCGGTGATCCGCACCGGCCCCACGACCGCGTACGTCGTCGAGTCCAGGCGCGGGATCCAGGCGGACGCGGGTTCCTGCTCGGCCGGCGCCCTGATCTACCGGGTCGACGCCTCCGTGCAGACGGGCCACGGCCCGGTCAGGGTGATGGACGCCAAGCCGGCCGCGGCACCCGCCGGCGGCTGCCGCCCGCTGGACGACGCCCCCTTCTGGGCCGGCGAGTCGTTCACCGACGCGGCGGCCGGAGTGCGGATCGACGTGCTCGCCGCTGACGGCTACGGCGAGACCGTACGCATCACGAAGTCGTAGGAGCGGCACGGATGCGGCAGCGCCCTCGGCTCCACACCGAGGAGCCGGGGGCACTGCGCGGGGTGGGGTCAGTTGCCACCCTTCGCCGGGTCCTTGAGCCCGATCGTGGCGTAGTCGAGCTGGCCGCCGAAGGACGTGTGGCCGAAGGCGCCGGCGATGTTGGTGCCGAGCAGCAGCGGCATGCGCTCAATGACGGCGGGCGCCGTCGGGGCCTTGGCGAGGATCTCCCCGTCCAACTGCCGCCACGCCGTGTTGGCCTGCGCGGCGTCGGTCATGCCGGCGATCTCGTCCATCCGCTTCATCGTCGCCTCGTCGCGGAAGAGCGAGTGATTGCCGGAGTTCCCCTTCTCCTTGATGTAGCGGCCGTCGAAGAGGAAGGGCAGGAAGGTGGAGCCGGAGGGGTAGTCGGGGCACCAGCCGGTGTAGACGAGGTCCGTGCGGTTCTTGGTGTCACCGATGGTGTCGTAGAAGGCCGACGGGTCGACGGCGTCGATGGTGACCTTGATCCCCGCCCGGCCCAGGGACTGCTGGATCGCCTCGGCAACCCCCTTGTCCCCGTTGGAGACGGTGATGGTGGTCGTGAACCCGTCCGGCTTGCCCGCCTCCTTGAGGAGCTGCTTCGCCTTCCCCACGTCACCGGAGGCCGGGATCCCCAGAGTGTCGGGCTGCTTGCCGCCGAAGAGCGAGCCGGGCATGAGTGCGGTGGCGGCGTCGTTGAGGGCCGGGCCGCCGGAGGCGGTCAGCACCGCTTCGCGGTCCAGGGCGTACAGCACGGCCTGCCGGACCTTGACGTTGTCGAAGGGGGCGCGGCCCGTGTGCATCTGCACCATCTCGGTGCAGTTGGTGGACTCGGCCAGCAGCCGCGCCTTGACGTCGGCCTTGGTGAGCACCTTGGGGGCGCTCTCCGGGCGCAGCTTGCCCCAGGAGACGGCAGAGGCGTCCAAGGCCTCCGAGGCGATGAGCCGGTCGTCGATCTGGTTGGCCCGCAGTCCCATCACCACGACCAGCTTGTCCGGGTACGCCTTGCGTACGGTGTCCGTCGCCGGGTCCCAGTGGGGGTTGCGGACCAGCACCAGGCGCTTGTCCCGGTCGTACGACTCGATCTTGTAGGGGCCCGAGGAGAACGGGCGGCTGTCGTATTGGGGGCCCTTGTCCTGGGCCCTGGGCACCGGGGCGAAGGTGGGCAGGACGGTGGCGTTGGGGAATTCCGCGAAGGGCTTGCGGAGTTCGAAGACGATCGTGTGGTCGTCGGGAGTCCTGACGGAGTCGAGGTGCTGCCCCTGGGCGGGGCCCCGGTAGCCCTCGGCGCCGGCCAGGTAGCGGGCGGCGTAGTCCGGGCCGCCGGGCAGGTCGGGGGAGAAGGACCGCTCCACGTTGTACTTGACGTCCTGGGCGGTGATCGGGCTGCCGTCCTCGTACGTGAGGCCCTTCTTGAGCTTGAAGGTCCAGGTCCTGGCGCCGTTGGAGGGGACACCGAGGTCCTCGGCCAGGTCGGGGACCAGCTCTCCGCCCTTCGCGCCCGGTTCCGCCTTGTACGTCACCAGCGTGCGGTAGAGCAGCCGGGTGCCGAAGTCCATGTCGCCGATCACCCAGTTGCGGGCCGGGTCGAGGTGGGTGAAGTCCTGGTTGGACAGGACGGTCAGCGTGCCGCCCTTCTGCGGAGTGCCGCCGACCGTGGCCCCCGCGTTGGCGAGTGCGGGGTTCTTCGCAGCCGCGTCCTGCCGACTGCCGTCGGAGTGGCTGCCGTTGGAACAGCCGGCCATGCCGAGCGTGACGGTCGCTGCCAGGGCGGTGGCGACGGCGTGGAGAGTGCGCTTGTTCATCAGTGGTCACTCCGTGAACAGTCGGGCAGCCTGAGGAGGCTGGAATGTGACCGATAACATAGTTATGTGAAATGGCACCCACAATTGTCGCGCCTCCATAGCGCGGAGTTATGGGTAAGTGGGGGCTCCACGGCCCCCGTTGGTTCGCGCCATGCTGTCGTGCAATGTCACACGTCACTATGCGGCCCTGACATGATGCGGCCGCGAAAGGGACCCATGAACCCTGCGTACGCGACCGTCGACCACGTCTTCACCGTTCCCCTGGACCATGCGGCCCCGCACGGTCCGACCATCCAGATCTTCGCCCGGGAGGTCACCGATGCGCGCCAAGCAGGGCGGCAGGAGCAACTGCCCTGGCTGCTCTACCTTCAGGGCGGACCCGGCGGCAAGTCGCCCAGGCCATCGGCCGGTTCACCCGGCTGGCTGCCCCGAGCCCTCAAAACCCACCGGGTCCTGCTCCTCGATCAGCGCGGCACGGGCCGCTCCACCCCCGTCACTGCCCGGGCGGCCTCCCGCTTCGCCTCGCCGACCCGGCTGGCCGACCACCTCGGCCACTTCCGCGCCGACTCGATCGTCGCGGACGCCGAACTGATCCGCCGTCAGCTGTGCGGCGACGAGCCCTGGGAGACCCTCGGCCAGAGCTACGGCGGCTTCATCACCCTCACCTACCTCTCCCAGGCCCCCGAAGGCTTGCGGGCGTGCTACGTAACTGGCGGCCTGCCCGGCCTCTCGGCCACCGCCGACGAGGTCTACGCCCGCACCTACCCCCGGGTGCGGGACCGCGTCCTCGGCTTCTACTCCCGCTACCCCGACGACGCCACCCGGCTGCGCGAGATCACCCGCCTCCTGGCGGCCACGGACGTGCGCCTGCCCGATGGGGACCGGCTCACCCCCCACCGCCTGCGCACGCTCGGCCTCGCGCTGGGCATGGGCGACGGCTTCGAGCGGATCCACTGGCTTCTCGACGAATCCCTCGACGGGGAAACGAGGCTGACCGACACCTTCCTGCACCAAGTGATGGCCCTGACCGGCTTCACCGACAACCCGCTCTTCGCCGTCATGCAGGAGACCCTCTACGGCCAGGGCGCGGGGCCCACCCGCTGGGCGGCGTCCACGGCCATGGCGGCGTTCCCCGAGTTCGCCGAGGACGCCGACCCCCTCATGCTCACCGGAGAAATGATCTACCCCTGGATGTTCCGCGAGATCAAAGGCCTGCGCCCCTTCGCCGGCGCCGCCGATCTGCTCGCCGAACGCCCCGACTGGCCACCGCTGTACGACCCCCGCCGCCTCGCCGCCAACCGGGTCCCGCTCGCCGCACTCGTCTACCACGACGACATGTACGTAGACGCCGGGCTCTCCTTGAGCACCGCGCGCGAGGTCGGTGCCACCCGGGTATGGGTCACCAACGAATGGGAGCACGACGGCGTCACCGCCTCAGGCGGCCGCGTGCTGTCCCGCCTGATGGACCTGGCCGCGGGTCGCGCGTAGGACCCGCGCACCTCCCTCCCCCCCCACCTCCCTCCCCCCCACCTCCCTCCCTCGTACCCCCTCAACCTGCCTCTGACGGGAAGACATGACCAACGCGCTCCACCGCCTGCCGCCGCTCGTCGCGGCCGCCGTCCTCATCTCCTGCGTGTCCGCCCCCACCGCGGCCGCTGCCCCCGGCTCGCCGTCGCCCCCCGCCGTCGACTGCGCCCTCCCAGGCCGGACCGGGTGGACGGACGAGGGCCACGACACCGACCGGACCCAGTTCCAGCCCGCCACCGGAATCCGCCGCGTCCTGACGCTGTACGTGGATTTCCCCGACGCCCCGGCCACCGACTCCACCGAGCCGTACGCCGCTCACCTCGCCCCGGCCGCCGACTGGATGGGACGCGCGAGCTACGGTCGTCTGCGACTGGACAACACCCCACTGCACCGCTGGATCCGGATGCCCGCCGAGTCCACCTCCTACGGCTTCGCGCGCGGCCTCACCTTCGAGGCCCACGAGAAGTACCTCCGCGACGCGATCACGGCCGCCGACCCCTACGCGGACTTCTCCCGCTACGACATGGTCTACGTCGTCCCTGCCAGGACCGCGACCGCCATCCCCTTCTCGCCGACCTATCTGTACGACCCGGCGACGCCCGGCATCACCGCCGACGGCACCCGCCTCAAATGGGCCGTCACCTTCGGTCAGGACATGTGGCGCTGGGGCCACAAGGTCGCGGCCCACGAGACCGCCCATACCTTCGGGTTGCCCGACCTGTATGCGTTCACCGGCGCCACCCATCAGTACGTGGGTGGCTGGGACGTCATGGGCGACATCGCCGGCCACGCCCCGCAGTACCTCGGGTGGCACTCGTGGAAGCTCGGCTGGACTCGCGACGACCAGGTCGCCTGCCTGGCCGCGTCCGGTCGCCGAACGGTACGGCTGACCCCAGTGGAACGGCCCGGCGGAACCAAGATCGCCGTGCTGCGGACCGGTGAGACGACGGCATACGTGGCGGAGTCCCGCCGTGCCCAGGGCAACGACGCGGCCGCCTGCTCCACCGGCGTCCTCGTCTACAAGGTCGACTCCGCCGCCCGTACCGGCGAGGGCCCGGTGCGGATCATGCACGCGAACCCGGCCACGCCCCCTCCTCCCGGCTGCAGCCCGCTGGACCTGGCCGCGTACGCACCCGGACAGAGCTTCACCGACCCCGCGACCGGCGTGCGCATCGACGTCCTCGCGGGCGGACCGACCGGAGACACGGTGCGGTTGAGCAAGGAGTGACTCCCGGCTGAGCGAGCACCAGCAGCACGGGGCCACGCAAGGCGGGGCGGCGGCTCTTCGTACGGTCCTGTGCCTGGCCGGGCGCGTGCGTACCCGGCGGCCCGGGCGACGCGGCGTGAATATATCGTCTGCCGATATCGGGGCCCGTAGGACACGTTCCCCGTGCAGCCGAGGAGTGAGCCCATGAGCAAGCCACCGACAGCGCCGGGGGTGCCCGATGAGCTGCATCGGCGGCTCGGCCCGTCCGATGCCGTGGTGATCGGCCTGGGGTCGATGATCGGCGCGGGGATCTTCGCCGCGCTTGCCCCGGCCGCGGGCGCGGCCGGCTCCGGGCTGCTGCTCGGTCTGGCTCTGGCCGCGGTGGTGGCGTACTGCAACGCCACCTCCTCCGCCCGGCTCGCGGCCTGCTACCCGGCCTCGGGAGGTACGTACGTCTACGGGCGCGAGCGACTGGGCGACTTCTGGGGCTACCTGGCCGGGTGGGCGTTCGTGGTCGGCAAGACCGCGTCTTGCGCGGCGATGGCGCTCACCGTCGGTTCGTACGTGTGGCCGAGCCAGGCGCACGCGGTGGCCGTCGCGGCCGTGGTGGCGCTCACGGCGGTGAACTACGCCGGGGTGCAGAAGTCTGCGCTGCTGACCCGCGTCATCGTGGCTGTCGTCCTGGCGGTGCTCGCCGCCGTGGCCGTCGCCGCCTTCACCTCCGGCGCGGCGGACGCCGGCCGGCTGGACATCGGCGACGACGCCACGGCGGGCGGGGTCCTCCAGGCGGCGGGGCTGCTGTTCTTCGCCTTCGCCGGGTATGCCCGCATCGCCACGCTGGGCGAGGAGGTCCGCGACCCGGCCCGTACGATCCCCAGGGCGATCCCGATCGCGCTCGGCATCACGCTCGTCGTGTACGCCGTCATCGCCCTCGCCGCCCTGACGGTGCTGGGCCCGCGGGGGCTGGCGGATGCGACCGCGCCGCTGTCGGACGCGGTCCGGGCCGCGGGCGCCGACTGGCTCGTACCCGTCGTACGCGTCGGCGCGGCGGTGGCCGCGCTCGGTTCGCTGCTCGCGCTGATCCTCGGCGTCTCCCGCACCACCCTCGCGATGGCCCGGGACCGGCACCTGCCACACGCCCTGGCCGCCGTCCACCCCCGCTTCAAAGTCCCGCACCGGGCCGAACTCGTCGTCGGCGTGGTCGTGGCGGTGGTCGCGGCGACGGCCGACCTGCGTGGAGCGATCGGCTTCTCGTCCTTCGGCGTGCTGGCCTACTACGCCGTCGCCAACGCCTCCGCCTGGACCCTCACCCCGGACGAGGGCCGCCCCGCGCGCATCGTCCCCGTCCTCGGCCTGGCCGGCTGCCTCGTCCTTGCCTTCGCCCTGCCGCTCACCTCGGTCATCTCCGGTGCCGCGGTTCTGGCCGTCGGCGCCGCGGCCTTCGCGGTCCGCCGCGCGGTGGCCGGCCGCAGGCCGTAGCCGTACGACGCGCCCGCCCCGCGTAAGCGGAAAACCGCCGGTGCCCCTCGTCCGCGCGGGACGATGCCGGCACCCGGCAGGTCCCGTTGACAGAGGGGCCCTCAAGACCCGGCCCCCTGGCGGGGTGGATTTCAACATCTCTGGCGGATACGTCCGCTAGGCCGCGGTGTGCCAGCGATCGGCTGATCAGCGAGGACGCCACCGCGCTGACTGAGCCCCCACGGCGGCCGGGGAGGTGAGGGCGGCTAGGACCTGTCCGGCCGATCACATGACGGTGCGCCGAGTAGAGCCATGAGGCCCCAGATGTTGGTCGGATGGCTCGTCGTAGGCTGCGTCCCATGAGCTTGTGGGATGTCTTGCCGGACAGCGAACGACCGCAGTGGACCTTCGATCCGCTGGTGCGCGTTGGTCCACTGCGGTTCGGGATGAGTTCGGGCGAAGCATCGGATGCGCTCGGTGGTATCCACCCGTGCTGGCAGGAGCACGACTCGGCTTGGGATATCGCGTGCGATACCTACCGAGTGGTGGGACTGAAGCTCTATTTCGCAACCAATGACCGTTTGTGCGCCGTTTCGGTCGACGCACTGAGGGGGCCACAGGTTCACGCGGACGGCACGGCGATGGTCGGCCAGGTGCCTTCCGAGCTGGAGCAGTGGCTGTTCGAGCGTGCTGAAAGCCGAGAAGCGTTCACGGAGCTGTTCTACCAACCGGGCGGTGAGGCTGGATCGCAGACTCTTGGAGTAGTTCTGTGCGTGCAGCGGGCCGGTGATCGCCTGGTCACGCGACCCGTCTTCCTGCCCACCGACGCCATGGACGACGTCTATCACCACCTCCCCAGTAAAGCCTGGGCCATATTCTGATCGCGCACCGTCTCCCTGGACACACTTCGGCGAGGGCGGTCATGAACGAAGCCAGATAGCCAGAGCGGCAGCGGTGACTGTTCCGAGGAACACGTACCCACGCTTGTCGTATCGGGTGGCGACCGTCCGGGACTGCTTCATGCGGTTGATCGCCCGTTCAATGGTGTTGCGTTTCTTGTAGCGCTCCTCGTCGAACCCGGGTGGCCGTCCGCCGTGTGCGCCCTTGCATAGGCGGGCGGCCTGGCTGTCGGTCTTCTCCGGGATGGTGTGCCGGATGCCCCGCCGTCGCAAGTACTTGCGGCAGGGCCCGTTGCTGTATGCCTTGTCGGCCGTCAGGCTGTCGGGCTTTCTGCGCGGCCTGCCCGGGCCGGGCCTGGGAACGCGGATCTTCTCCAGCACCGGCTGGAACTGGGTGCAGTCCGCCTGCTGTCCTGGTGTCACGACCAGGGACAGCGGGCGGCAGCGGCCGTCCGCGCTCAGGTGGAGCTTGGTGGTGAACCCGCCGCGCGAGCGGCCCAGGCCCTCGCCTCCCGCACCGCCTCCACCAAGCGGGCGACGAGGCTCTGCCACGTGGTTTCGCCCTGGTGTTCTGGGACTTCGTCCCCCTTTGAGGCGGCGGCCGGCGGCGGGGCGGTTCGGGCGCCGGCCGCATGCTGATGCGCGCGGACGATAGTGGAGTCCACCGAGATGTCCCAGTCGATCTCACCTGCGGCGTCGGCCGCGGCCTGGACCTGCTGCAGTAGACGCTCCCATGTCCCGTCCGCTGACCACAGCCGGTGCCGTTCGTAGACCGTCTTCCACGGACCGAACCGTTCTGGCAGGTCACGCCACTGCACACCGGTTCGGACCCGGTGCAGAATCCCGTCGATCACCTGCCGGTGGTCCCGCCACCGGCCACAACGCCTGTTGCTGACCGGCAGGAACGGCTGCAACCGTTCCCACTCGGCATCACTCAGATCACCCCGCCCCATGCCTACATCAACGCCCCCGGGCACGGAGTAGTCACATGATTGGGCGGACAGTTCCTAGTCGGCGGCTCTTTGCCCCCTCGTGTACGAGCCGGGACCCTTGGTCTGACAGGCCGGGTGACCCCGGCGAACGACCGCTGCCTCGCTCGTTGGATCTCCCCACTCCGTTGAGAAGCCACGCGAATGGAGCGAGGAGCGAGCCTGAGCGAGCCTGGCCGATTTCAAGAATCGCCATCACGCCGCCTCGGCGGAGGGAACGCTGGACGGCCTGGAGGCCTTCGGTGCTGCTGGCCCGGGCGGGCACGGTCTGAGGGCCTTCCCTATACCGCCAGCTGCGTGAGCCCGCTGGCCGACTTCTCAGAGTGGAGGCGGGAGAAGTATTCCGTGCCGATGATCCTGTTCCGGGTCGGTTCAGGGAGGCGGGAGAGGAGGGCGGGGAGCGGGCGCTCCTTGGCGACCTCGCTGCGGTGCGCGAGGATTGCCCGCCACTTCCTGTCGAGCCAGGGCCGGACGTCGACCGTCGCGGTGATCATCTCGTCCGGCACGCTCAGGACCGACTTGTCCACTCCGGTGAGCAGGGGGCCGAGATCGTCGAGGGCGGAGTGAGGGTGGGTTGCGGTGTACAGAGCCGCGGGCTGCCAGGGTTCCCCGGCGCCCGGGTAGAGGTGCTCCAACCCGGCGGCGGTGAAGGCCAAGGTGGTGACGCGGTGGGTGTGGCGGTGGTCGGGGTGGCCGGTGAGCTGGCCGTAGGCATCGTGGGTGATCACGATCTCGGGCCGGAACTGCCTGATGTGCCTCACGAGTTCCTCGATCACCTCGTCGAGCGGTGCGTCGCAGAAGCGTGGGCGGCCGGGGGCGGAGTGGGGGATGCGGTGGTCTGCGTATCCCAGCATGCGCGGTTCGCCTGCGCCCAGGGCCGCTGTGGCGTCGGCCAGTTCGGCGGCGCGGTGGCTGTCGGTGGCCCAGGTGGTGGTGACGACGGCCGTCCGGGCACCGGAGTCGGCGTGCGCGGCGAGGACTCCGCCTGCGACGAGGGCTTCGTCGTCGGGGTGGGCGAAGACGCCGAGCAGACTGGGCAGCGGCACGGTGGCCTCCTGGTTGGTCGGGTCGACGGCGGGCGCGTCGGTGCTCGCCGGATGGGCTTGAGGGATCACCCGGCGGGTGCGGGTACGGGCGTGCCGGTGAGGTGGTAGGCGCGGCGGGCGAGGTGCGGTGCGAGCTCGGGGTGGCTGCCGCGGCCCGCGACTTGGAGGAGCTGTGCCAGCGCGACGAGTTCACCGAGGCGGCCTTCGGGGGTGTCGAGGACGTGGGTGAACTCGGCTCGGACGCGGGCGGCGGTTGTCGACTGGGTGAGGGCGTAAGCGTGGAGGAGGCCTACGTCGTAGCCGGTGGGGAGTAGGCCCCACCCTTCCCAGTCGAGGATCACCAGGGGGCTCGGGGGCGAAGTTGCGGTCGATCCACTGCTGCCGTACGGCCTGGCGGTCGGTCGGGACCGTCGCGGTCGTGGCCAGGGCGGCCCGAAGATGCGCCCACCAGGAGCCGGGCAGGTCGGCTTCGCGCGTCAGGACGGGCCCGCCCGCCTGCAGCGCGGGCTGGGCGATGTATTCGGACAGCTCGGCCCGGTAGGCGCTGGCGCTGTCGGTCCACTCGGTGACGTCGTGCAGCCGGGGCCGGGGAACGGAGCGGGGGATGGCGGAGTCCGCGGCGGCAGTGCCGTCCCAGAGGCGGCCGCCTGTCTTGTCGGCGGGAGCGCTGACCAGCCGCAGCCACCACCGGTCGGCTCGGCGGCCCAGGGTGCGGCCCTGCCAACCCCAAGCCTCCGGACCGGACACCGTCAGAGAGAAGGCACGGGCGGCTCGCTGGAGCGCTCGGCGCATCCGTTGCCGGTCGGCCTTTTCGGCCGGAGCCGCGAATACTGCCTGTCGGGCGTTTGGTTCGGTCATGCGGGCCGTCCGAGAAGACGCGTCGCCCCGGCGCCCAGCAGCTGTCGGCCTGCGTCCTGCCCGACAGCAGTGGCTGCCGTCGTGGGGCCGGACGCGCAGGCGCGCAGAGGGTCGCCGCCGGCCGGGTCGAGAACGGCCGCGTGCACGGTGACCACGCCCGACGCTGCGTCGAGGGTGGCGTGGGCGGAGGCGGCTGTCAGACACCCGCCCTGCAGGGTGGCGAGCGCGGCCCGCTCGGCGTCCAGCAGGATCCGGGTGGGGGCATGGGTGAGGGGAGCGAGCAGGTGCCCGGTGACGGGGTCGTCGGCACGGTGCTCGACGATCACGGTCCCCGCCCCGGCCGCGGGCAGCCACACGGCGGGGTCGAGGACCTCGCAGGCCCGGTGCTCCTGGCCGAGGCGACGAAGGCCGGCCAGGGCGGCGATCATGACGTCCGCGCCGAGCGTTCCCGCGTCGAGTGCGCGCAGTCGGCTGTCGGCGTTGCCCCGGATCGGTACCTGCACGAGTGTCGGGTGGAGGGCCTTGAGGAGGGCTGACCGGCGGGGCGCGCTGGTACCGACCCGGGTGCCCGGCGGCAGCTCGGCGAGCGTGGTCACAGGCTGGCCGGTGGGGAGGACGAGAGCGTCGCGGGTGTCCTCACGGGGCAGGACCGCTCCGATGACGATGCCGGGGGAGCGGTCGTGCGGGCCGGGCACGTCCTTGGCGCAGGCGATCGTGGCCTGGACGCGTCCGTCCAGGAGGTACTGGTCCGCGTTGCGGGTGAAGGCCCCCTTGCCGCCGATCGCCGAGAGCGGGCCACGGTGCCGGTCGCCCTCGGAGATGATCTCGACGATGTCGAGGACCGCCTGCGGGTAGCGGGCCCGGAAGGCGACGGCGAAGCGCCCGGTCTGCTCCAGGGCCATCGGGCTGGGCCGGGTACCCAGCCGGACGGTGGTGAGGTCGGTGGTGCTGGTCATCAGGGTCGGACTCCATCGGCGGATTCGAGGTGGGTGGGAAGGCGGCGGGTCCGGGTCGACGTGAAGGGCGAGATGGACGAGCCCGGGCGACAAGCGCAAGGGCGCGAACGTCTCAGCGGCGTACGCGGCCAAGGTGCTCTTCCCGCTGCCGCAGGCTCCGTTGATCCAGATGATCACTGCTTGTCGGACCTCCCTTGTACCGCGCCACGTCCAACGGCGCTGTCGGTGGTGCCGTCACGGCCCGGCCAGCTGACGACGATGCGGCAGTCGTTCTTCCCGACAACGTTCCCGGCGGGGAGGCGGGAGTCGGGCGTGTCCGGGGGCAGCACCGTCAGCCGAGGGGTGGCCCGGCCGCGCAGTTCCCGGTCCCAGGTGTGCACGGCCGCAGCGATCGTGTCCGCGGCGGACTTGCCGTTCTCCCCGAAGGACTGCACCCCGAACTCCCATGTGGAGATGTCAGTGGTTTCGTCGTGCTCGCGCTTCTCCACCATCAGGCAGGCCAGCGAGCGGCCGAGGACGACGGCTTCGGCACCGGACCTCTTCGGCAGCCGCACCGGGCCCGGGCGGTCCGGATCGCCGTCCATCCGGCAGAAGCCGCCCAGGGAGGTGGCCAGCCACAGCTGCAGGTCCTCGAACGACTCGCCGCCGCGGACCGTCACCCCGGTCCACAACTCCGTCCCGCCTGCGGCCAGGGCCCGGTCCAGGCCGTCGAGCGGGGCAGGCGGGGTGTCCTCCCAGCGGATCCCGTAGCCGGTCTCCCCGATCGGGGCCGGGGTGTCGTCCCACCGGCCGGCGCCCTGCAGGGGGACGAACCCGCACGGGCTGATGTCCGTGGAGACCAGCGCCCAGTCCTCCTTGCGCAGGCCGACAGCTTGCGTGAATCCGCCGATGCGCAGCGGCACGACCAGGTGCCCGCCTTCCGCGAGCTGACTGGACCAGCGCCAGGGCAGGTCGTTCGAGGCGACGGTGACGATGACGGCGTCGAAGCCGTTCTCCGGAACCAGGTGCCCGGGGGCGCCGTGGGTGCCGTCGCCGAGGACGGGCCGGACCCGGTCCGCGTACCCGGTCTCGGCCAGGAAGCGCTGCGTGCGGGCGTGCACGTAGGGGTCGATCTCCACGCACACCACCGACCCGTGCGGGCCGACAAGCTCGGCGATGAGGGCGGCGTTGTAGCCGCCGCCTCCGATTTCCAGGACGTTCGCGCCCGGCCGGAGGTTGGCCCGGCGCAGCATGACCGCCTGCATCTCGGGCTGGGAAACCGAACTCATCGACCGGCCGGTGTCCTCGTCGAACACGGTGGCCACAGCCTCGTTGGCGTACGCCTGGGCGAGCGGCTGCTCGGGCAGGAAGGCGTGCCGGGGCACCGTCGTGAACGCCCGCCGAAGCTCAGGGGTGTCGGTCCACCCGGCTTCTGTGAGTTCCCGGACCAGCTGCTGGCGGAGCCGGACCGCCGTGGCCGGTTCCGTGAACGTCAGCGGTACGTCGTTCGCCGGCCTGGGGGTGTGGTGCGCGGGCGGGACTCCGGGCAGAAGGCCCGGCCACACCACGTTCAGGGCTTGGGCGGACGCGGTGAACAGCGGTTGTGGCAGGCTCCGCACGGCGGAAGGGGTGTGCCACTCCCACCGGGTGATCAACTCCGGCTCGCACGCCGTGGGGTGGCCGGTGTAGTCGGTGACGCGGGCGATCTCGGTGATGCGGGTGAAGCCGTGGGTGGCGTCGCACAGCGTCCCCAGCAGCAGCACGGTCTCCGTCCGGGCGTGCAGGCCCGCCTCCTCGGCGAGCTCGCGTACCGCGGTGGCTTCGAACGCCTCGCCCGGCTCCACCTTGCCCGCGGGGAGTTCCCACACGGCTCGGGAAGGGTTCCAGCCGAGAAGGACCTGCCCGCGGTCGTTGGTGACGACGACCGCGACTCCGGCCATCGCGGCCGGCTTCGGCGTCCGCTTCTCGCTGTACGCGACGGGGGCGGTCTTGGGCCCGCGCAGCAGCAGGACGGTGGAGTCGCCTGCCTCGGCGCGCTCGCTGTGCTGCCAGCCGTCGGCGAGGAGGTCGATCTCGGCGTCGTCCAGGCAGATCCCGCGCAACTCCTCCCGGTGCCGGTCCGCGTGCGGGGTGATCACGCACAGCGTGCCGTCCTCTTCGAGCAGTGCGGCGAGTTCTGTGACCGTACGGGTGCGGTCGGGCAGGTGAGCCAGGGCCCGGCGCATGGTGATGACCCGATAGCCGCCGGTGGCCGGCGCGAGGGAGGAGAGGTCCCCGCCGCTGATGTCGAGCTGGTGGAAGGCGACCTCGTCCGAGACCGCGGTGGCACGCTCGACAGCGGACTGGGCCCAGTCCACCGCGTCGACCCGGTACCCGGCAGCGGCGAGGAAGCGGGCGAGCTCACCGGTCCCGCAGGCCACGTCCAAGGCCCGGGCGTCCCGGGCGTCCTGGGTGTCCTGCGGCAGGGCCAGGTGCTCGGTGAGGACGGCCTTTTCGGTGTCGGTCAGCGGGCGGAAGTCGCGGCCGGCCTCGTAGTGGGCGTGCCAGTCCAGCGCGGTGTGCGTGGTGTTCATGCGGTACGTGCTCCCTTTCGTCGGGTTCCTCAGGAGAGATCGGCGGGGCGCTGGAAGGCGGGTCCGTAGAGGGCGGCCGGTTCGGGGAAGCGCGTCATCCGCATGAGCGCCGGGTCGGGGGCGAAGCCGAGACCCTCGTACAGCGGGGCTGACCCGGCGCTGGCGTACAGCTCGTACAGGGTGACTCCGTCGCGTTCCAGGTGGTCGAGGAGCGCGGCGAGCGCGGCCTTGGCGTAGCCGTGGCGCCGGTGGGCGGGGTCGGTGGCGACGGCGTGGATCCGTACGGCCAGCCCCTTGGGGTACTTCGGGGCGGGAAGGACGGCGTGGACCAGGCCGAGGGCGCAGGTGGCGAGCCCGCCGCTGGGCGAGTCGATGACGTAGGCGCGGGCGTCACCGCCGTCCTGGAGGCGTAAGGCGAGCTGGTCGGCGCACGTGGTGAGCCAGGTTTCGTCGAGGGGTTCGCTGAGGATGTTCTCCGAGCGCAGGCGGGCGATCTCGGCGGCGTCCGCGGGGGTGGCCAGGCGAGGTTCGGTCACGGTGTTTCCTTCCCTGAAGGGGCATGTGGGGCCCACGGGTTATGGGCGTGGAGTCGGCGCAGGGTGCGGTGGCCGCGCTCGGTCACCTCGGGGTCGGCGTGGCTGGTTCCGTAGTCGATGCCGGAGACGGCGTCGAAGGCGGCCTCGCACTGAAGGCGCAGCTCTTCGGTGGGTGTGAGCGGTCTGCCGTAGCCGTCGAGGAACGCGGCCCGCAGGTCCGGGCGGCCGGTCCAGGTGTCGCTCAGCCGCACCAGGTCCCGCGTCACCGTCCCGTACTCGGACCGCTCGAAGTCGAACAGCTGCACTTCGCCGGCGTCGTCGAGCAGGACGTTGCGGTACTGCAGGTCTCCGTGGGTGGGCACGAGTACGGGCTTCGGCAGGTCCGCGTAGGCGCTGGCCAAGGCGAGGACGAGGCTCTCGTCTCCCTCGGCCAGGTACGGTCGAGCGCCTTCCAGATGGCGCTCGACCTTGTCGGCGGCCGTCGCGGACTCAGTCGGCTGCTCGGGAGCACTGCCGTGGAGGGCGCGGACGAGACGGCCCAGATCGTGCTGGACCCGCGCCTCGTCGGCAGCGCCGAGGACCATACCGTGCAGCGAACGTCCGGCCAGCGAGCTGACGACGACGGCCTGCGCCGCCGGGTCGGTTGCGATCAGACGGGGAGCCCTCGGCCCGAGCGCCGGCACCCAGGACCGGTACGCGGCGACTTCCCGGTCATGGAACTTCCGCCCGCGGTGCCGCTTCAGGTACCAGGTGCCACCAGCAGCCCCTGAAATCCGCCACACCCGGCTGCCGGTGCGTACCCAGGAGACTTCCGTCGCGTGCGCGATCCGGCCGATGGCCTGCTCGGCGAAGAGGCGCAGCCGGTACGGCAGCTCCACCTCACCGGTCGGCGGGCCGGCCAGGAGGCGGGTGCGGTCGGGACCGTCCGGGCTGTGTTCGACGGTGTCGCCCGGCTGTTGGAAGTGCACGGCGGCGGGCAGGCCGGCGCGGTAGGCGTCCAGACCGGCCCGGCAGTACGCCACCATCGGCGAGGGGAGGGCGTCGAGCGGGTACCAGTCCATGCCGTCACAGCGGTCCGGCTCCATGACCTGGGGCCGGCCGGACCATCTGCGCACCTCGAAGAAGACACCGATGCGGGAGCGGGAGCCGGTGGGCGGGTGGTGGTGGACGGTGACGGCCGCGGTCACGTCCTCCGCCGAGATGAGGACACCGGTTTCCTCGAGGGCCTCCCGGATCACGGCCTCGACCATGTCTTCGCCCGGGTCGAGGTGCCCGGAGGGGAGATGCCACAGGCCGCTCGCGTAGACGGGGCCGGCCCGGCGTGAGAGCAGTACCTCCGGACCGGTCTCGCCGTCGCGGCGCAGGACGAGGTGCACGTCGACCGGCACGGTGTGCCGGTCCCCGCCGCTCACCGCGACGTCCCCGGGCGGCGGGCGAGCAGCACGGTGAACACGCCGTCCTCGTGCAGGACTCCGTCCTGGGCGTGCTGCTGGAGGAGGGCTTGGGCCTGTTTCTCGAATCGGGTGTGGTCGGCGAAGAGGTCGGGCCGGGCGAAGCTGGTGGACCGCAGGTATCCCAGGACGCCGCGAGGGGTCCAGTCGCGGGCGAAGGGGAAGCGGTGCTCGGTGATGGAGCAGAAGGCCGAGGCGGCCAGGTCGTCTTCGTAGCGGCGGCCGGGCTCACGGTAGGCGCCGGTGGTGCCGGCGCGGCGGTCTTCTCCGAGGTCGGACTGGATCAGGCCCTTGAGCGCGGCGGTCCACTCGGCCGGGTGGGTCCACAGGCTGCCGTCGCCCGTGATCGCGACGGCGGCGTGTGGTGCGGCCACCCGGTCTGCCATGGCCAACACCGTGGGGCGGCCCATCCAGTGGAACGCCCGGCTGCAGGTGATCAGGTCGGTCTGGTAGCCCGGGTGCGGTGCGGTGAACGCCTCCGCGCGGACCGGGTGCACGGCCACGGTGGCCCTACCCGGGAGTTCGGACAGCAGGCGTTGGGCCTGGTCGAGCATGCCCGTGTCCGGGTCGATGAGGTCGGCGCGAACTACGTACGGCAGCAGAGCTGCCGCGACCTGCCCGGTACCGGCGCCCAGGTCCAGCAGCGTCGGCGCCGGAAGCCCGTCGAGCAGTGAGGCCAGGAAGACAGCGGCCTCGTCGGGCAGACCGGGCCGGTAGCGGGCATAGTCGTCGGCCAGGGAACGGAACAGGGCCAAGGTGTTTCCCATCGTTGGCTCACGGCGGGCAGACACGCCGGCGCCGGCTGCCCGGACGGTGTCGGAGGTGGTCAGGCAGGGTGGTGGGGGCGGGTGTCGGGGACCTGGGGCAGCCAGGGGACCGCGGTGTCGCGGTAGCTCTGGTTGACCGGGACCAGGTCGGCCGGGTTGTTGCCCAGCGCGGACAGGGTGACCGCGATGCTGGTGGCGCCGTCGTCCAGGGCGCACAACTGGCTGCCGCAGCGCGGGCAGAACCCGCGCCGGGAGTCCGGCCATGTGGAGTGCCAGGCCGGCTCGCCGCCGTCGCCGGTCCACTTCAGGCTGTTCAGAGGGAACGACACCCAGGCCATCATCGGGCCGCCCGACAGCTCCTGGCAGTGCGGGCAGCTGCAGGTGTGGGGGTAGTGGCCCGGAAACGGTGAACTGGATCCGCCGGCAGAGGCAGCCGCCGGACCGGGGGGCGGTGCTGGGCAGGGCGTTCAAGTGATCAACTCCGGTGGGAAGGGTTGCTGGAACAGCTCGGACGGCCTTCGGCTCACGGGGCGGGGCTGGAGGGCAGCGGCCAGGACAGCTCCGCCGTTCCGGACCCGGCACTGACCCACTGGCGGCCGTCTGCGTCGATGTGCAGGCGGTAGGAGGCGGGAGATCCTGCAGCGCGCCACTGGGCGGCTACCTGCTGGATCTCCTCCCAGATGTGCCGTGGCCCATTGGCGGTGACGATCCACGAGCCGTGGCCGTCGGGACGGGCGCTCATCCACGAGCCGCATCCCGGCGCCCCGATCATCAGATGGCCGGCGCCCCAGTTGCGGACCAGACCCGGGCGCAGGTGCTCCAGCGCCAGCCACATCCCGCGCTGCTCGTCCGTGGGCGGCGCTTGGTGGCTGACGCTGGTCGTCCCGGTCTCTGCGGCGATGCGGTCGAGGAAGGCGCGGGAGAGGAAGATGCGGTCGAAGCCGTGGCCGGGCCGATGCCCGAACTCCACTGCTCGAAGCTCTCCTTGCGCCCCTCCTTCAGGCGTCCTGGTGACGACGGCCAGCCCCGGCCAGGACGGCGAGACACCTGTGACGGATACCAACAGCCGCCCGCCGGGCGCGAGCTGCTCCACCCACGCTCGCGCCACCCGAGGCACCGCGTAGGAGACGAAGATCCGCTCGTACGGAGCTCGCCCCGGCCAGCCGTCCGAGCCGTCACCGGTCATCACCATGGGCACGTGGCCCAGCGCCTCAAGGTGATGGCGGGCGGACGCGGTGACGTGTGGGTCCCGGTCGACGGTGACGACGTCGGTGTCGCCGCAGATCCGGCAGGCCACCGCTGCCGTCACCCCGGCACCGGTACCGATGTCCAGCACCCGCTGCCCGGGCCGGAGGCCCAGCTCCTCGAGCAGGCCGGCGGTCATCCCGACCGTGCTGGACATCGAGGTGATCGCCCCGCCTGACCGCGGCCCCGGCACCCGGCCGAGGATCGGCTCGCCATCGTGCTGGACCAGCACGCTCTCCCCGCCGTACAGCACGCCCAGTAACTCCTCCCGGTCCGCCGGGACCGCCCAGTCGAGCAGGTCCCAGCGCGGCCGGGACTCCTCCGGCTTGCTGCGCCGCACATACGCCTGCGGCATCAGCTCTTCGCGGGGAAGGGCCAGCAGCGCATCGCGGACCGGTCCGGGACGCAGGTCGCCGGCCGTCTCCAGCCGGGCGACCATCTCGGCCCTGGCACGCTTCGCCTCCTGGCCGGCGGACGGGCCCCGCAGCAGCAGGGCCGGCACGTGGTCGGACGGCATGAACAGTTCCTTGCGATCGTCGTTGGACGTCTGTGTCACGACGTACCACCCTCCAGGGAGGCCTGCCTGGGCGCAGCGGCGGGTGACGGCCCGGGCACGTTCGCGGCGGGTGCAGGGCGCGGTTGTCCCGTGGAATCGCCCTGGTCATCCGGCTCGGGCGGCGGATCGGGCATGTCGCGCAGGGCGCGCAACGGTGAAAGCGCCAGGACCACGACCGGTACGAGGAGCAGGCAGGCGCCGACAACGAGCGCGGGCCGTACTCCCGCCCAGCTGCCGAGGCCGCCGGCCAGCAGCGCCCCCAGGGGCCGGGCGCCGGAGGTCAGGCAGGTGCTCACGGCCTGCATCCGGGCCTGCATGCGGTACTCAGTGATGATCTGCCGGATGGACCGCTGGGTAGTGCCCGCGGCTCCGGCGCAGACCAGCTGCAGGAACAGGGCCGCTGAGATGGCGATCTGCCAGCCGATGCCCGGGGAGGCCAGCAGTAGCGGGAGCTGGGTGAGCGGGGTGAGGGTGAGCGCGCCGAGCATCATCGGCCCGGGCCCGTACGCGCGCGCGAGGGCCGGTGCGGCGAAGGCGCCGACTGCCGCCCCCAGCGCGCCGACCCCCAGGACCACGCCGAAGACGGTCGCACTCATCCCCAGGACCCGCAGCAGGTACAGCGCCCACAGCGTGTTGAGCAACGCCAGGGCCAGCGAAGTGGTGGCGTTGACCCAGGTCAGCACGCTCAGCCGGTGGTCGGCGTGCACGTACCGCAGGCCCTCGACGATCTCCGTCCGCAGCCGGAGCTTCTCCACCCGGGCCGGACTCGCCTCACGGGTCTGGATACGGGCGGTGCACCAGGCGCTCAGAAGGAAGGACGCGACGTCGCCGAGAAGGGCGCGGGCCGGACCGAGCAGTGCGGTCAGGGCGGCGCCGAGGTTGCTGCCGCCAGTCGCGGCGATCGCGAACAGGCTCCCGATCCGGCTGTTGCTCCGCTGGATCAGAGACTTCTCGACCAGCTGGGGCAGGAGACTGATCGCCGCCGCGTCGTGCAGCACGCCTGCGGCTCCCTGGACCGCGGCGACGACCATGAGTTGCGTCAGAGTCAGCACGCCGAGGGCCGCCGCCAGCGGCACGGTAGCCAGGGCCGCGGCGCTGAGCAGGTCACCGGTGATCATCTGCTGGCGCTTGGAGTGCCGGTCGGCGAGGGCCCCGGCGTGCAGCGCCAGCAGCGCGGGCGGGAGCTGGCCCAGGAAGGCGAGCAGGGCGACCTGGCCGGCGGTGGCGTCCAGTTCGATTACGGCCAGGACGGGGAGTGCCATCGAGCTGACGGAGCTGCCGGCCACGCTCGCGGTCTGCCCGGTCAGGTACCGCCGGAAGTCACGGTGCCGCCATAGCGAGGCGGCCCCGGTGGTGTCAGGTGAGGCGGTCACGGAGCACCTCCTCGGCCTCGTCCAGGCGCTCGGTGAGCAGCCCGACGGCCGCATGCCGGGCCCGCCCGTAGGCCTCGAGCTCGGGAGTGACCGCGGCCGGGCTGTCGACGGGTTCGGACAGCGGGTAGACCGAGCAGGCCAGGTATCCAGCCGCCACCTGGGGGACGGCGAGCAGCTGCCCCACCGGCAGCCCAGGGTGCTCCTCGCGGTAGGCCGCGACTGCCTCCCCCAGGCCCGCGGGCCAGTCGGGGTTGGCGAGTACGGTGCGCGGATCGAGGACGATCCGGCCCAGCTCCCACACGGCACTGCGGTGCCGGGGCGGACGGAAGTCGATCAGGCCCGCCACCTCCTGCCCGCGCAGCAGCACGTTGGGGGAGGCGAGGTCACCGTGCACGATCTGGGCCGTCAGCATCGGGGGGAGCCCTTCGAGCAAGGCTGCGACGCGGGGCAGGGCGGCGTGGCGCTGCTCCGCGGTCCGGCGTGCCCACGTGGCGAACTCCCCACCGGTCGTTCCTCCCTCGTACTGAGCGAGCAGCCGCTCCAGACGCTGACGGGCCCGCTCGACGTCGCAGACCTCGCGCGCCGGAACCGGCCTCGGAGGCCCGGCGGGATGCCGGGCGAGGACACGGTGCAGACAACCCACCGCTTCTCCGACCGCTGCCCACCTGCGGCCCTGCAGGCCACCCTCAGCGGTGTGCGCGCCGTCGAGGTACTCGGAGACGGAGACCGCCGTACCCTCGGCCGCCACGATGAGCTCGTCCGCTGCCGACCGGCGCACCGCGGGTACCCGCACCTCGCGACTGCGTGCGAACTCGGCCAGGCGCAGCGCCTCCTGCTCGCCCTGGAGGTCCGTGCCCGGCGGATAGGCCTTGACGAACCAGCGTCGGCCGTCTTCGCCCGCGACCACGTAGTTGTGCGTCGCAGTCCCCCGAGGGCCGTGCACAACCGCGGTGGGGACGATCCCGTAGCAGCGCGGCAGGATGGCGGCCACGGCCGTGGTCACCGGCTCGGACTCCGCGCTCATCGCGACGCCCCGGACGTGACCCGGCGGCCGCGGAACCGTGCCGGCCCCGGGAACGGGTCCGGCCATCGGGCGGTGGGCACGGTCACCACCCCATCTCCGTGTAGAGGCGGCCGGCCCGGATGCCCTCGATCGCGGCGCGGGTGTACGGGACGACCCGGTCGGGGAGGGCGTCGGCGGGCCACCAGCCCCACGACACGCAGCGGTCCGGCTCGCGCACCTGCGGCGTGCCCGTCCACTGACGGGCGCGGAAGACGAACCCGACCCGGGGCTGCGCGCCGGGTTCGTCCACCATGTGCACCACGTGCGCAAGCTCCACGTCCTCCGGATCGATGACGAGTCCGGCCTCCTCCTCCGCCTCCCGCACCAGGCAGGCCACCGCGGACTCCTGCTCGCAGTGCCCGGCGAGGAAGTGGTGGGTGGAGCCCGCGTACGCGGAGTCGGGGTGCCGGAGGCCGAGCAGCACCTGGCCGTCCTGCTCCAGATAGAGGTGGACGCCCACGACGTTGAGCCGCGCCCGGCCTCCAGGGCGGGCCTGCGGCACTGAGGCGGGGGCCTGGGCTTGGTGGAGGTCGATGACCTCCGTCGTCCACGGGCACATCGTCAGGTACGGGATGGTGTCGGCGCCGAAGTGGCGGAACATGATGCCCTCGGGGCACGGCAGGCTGTCGGCGTCGCCGTCCCAGGCGCCGAGGTAGACGCGGATCCGGCCCTCGATCCCGTCGGGGCCGACGCAGTCGACGACCGTGAACTCCTCCAGCGGGACGGTCAAGCCGGTCTCCTCCAGCAGTTCCCGCTCCACCGCCTCCCGGGAGGACTCCGCCCCTTCGCGGTTGCCGCCGGGGATGCTCCACGTCCCCGGGTCGCAGATCTTCTTGTTGGCGTCCCGAAGGTGCAGCAGGTAGCGGCCACGGGAGTCGACCAGCAGCGCGGCGGTTCCGAGCGGATCTTCGGACAGGGACATCACAGGCTCCTTGGCATGGGGGTGGGCGAGGTGAACAGGCAGAGCGGCCGGCTGCCGTGGACGAGCGCCAGACGCGTCGGGTCCGCGCTCATGACCTGTTCCTTGCGGTCAGTGCGTCGTGGTCGCCGGGCGGCTGGGACGGGAGGGAGGCGTCAAAGGCCGCGGCTTGGACGAGGTAGGCGGCGCGGAATTCACCCGTACCGGTCTCCTCGTCCATCAGCTCGGCGAAGGTGCCCGACTCCGCGACCCGGCCGTCCTTGAGGACGTGGATGAGGTCCGCGTGGCGCACGGAGTGCAGGCGGTGCGTGATGAGCACGATCGTCTGGCCGGAGGTCGCGGCCAGGGCCCTGATCTGATCGAAGACCCGCTGCTCGGCGACGGCGTCCAGGGCGCTGGTCGGTTCGTCCACGATCAGGATCTCGGCCTCCCGGTACTTCGCCCGCGCGATGCCGATCCGCTGCCACTGGCCGCCCGAGATCTGGTGCCCGCCGCGGTAGCCGCGGGCCAGGAGCGTGCCGAGCCCGCGCGGTAGGTCGTCGAGGACCTGGTCGGCGCCGGCGAAACCGGCAGCCTCCTCGACCGCTTGATCGTTGATGGCCTGGCTGGGCTGTCCGATGCCGACGTTCACGCGGAAGGTGAACGGCCAGTGGTAGAAGTCCTGCGACATCAGGGCGACGCGGCCGAAGACCTGGTCGCGGTCAGCGGTGCGGGCGTCGACGTCGTCCCACCAGATCGTGCCGCTGCCCTCATCAGGCAGGTACAGGCCGGCCAGCAGCTTGACCAGCGTGGACTTTCCGGAGCCGTTCTCGCCCACCAGCGCGATGATCTTGCCTGCCGGGAACCCCAGGCTGACGTCGCGCAGTGTGGGCTCCGGCTCGTTGCTGCCGCTGCCGGGGTACGTGAAGGAGACCTTCTCGAACCGGACCTCCCGCAGCCTCTCGGGCAGCGGCTGCCCGCCCACGGGGATGGCCCGCGTCGTAGCCTCCCGGCACAGCCGCTCGAAATCGGCGACGAACAGCGACTCCTGGTGCAGCTCGGTGATCTGCAGCACCAGGGTGTCCAGACTCGCAGCGCCGGTACGGATGGCCAGGACGGCCGTGCCCGCGACCGCGAGGTCCATGGCCCCGCCCCACAGCAGCACGCCCAGGGCCCCGTAGGTGAGGAGGGTGGCGATGCCGCCGGCGCCGTCGGCGACGAGCCCGATCCGCGCGGCGCGGCGGGCCAGCCGGGTCTGCTCGCGCTCGCTGGTCTCGGCCATGGTCCGGAAGTGGCCCAGCAGGAACGGGCCGACGCCGTGCACGCGGACCTCCGCCGCTGCCTCCTTCTGGGTCAGCAGCTGGCCGAGGAGGTGCCCGGCGCGGGCGTGCTGGACGAAGGCGTGGAAGGAGATGTACTTCTGGCGGGAGATCATCAGCGAACTCCACGCGCTCGGCAGGGTCATCAGCACGAGCAGCGGCAGCAGCAGCGGGTGCAGGACGGTCAGCACGCCGGCCGCGGCGATGAGGGAGACCGCGGAGTTGAGGGTGTTGGTGCAGTAGCGGATCATGCGCCGGGCGGAGTCAGCGCCGTACCGGGCCGCGTCCAGGAGCCGGTGGAACTCGTCGTCCTCGATCGCGGCGAGCTCCGTACGGTGCACCAGCCCCAGGTACTGCTCGGTCGCCACCCGCTGCACCTTCGGCTCCAGGGTTCCGGTGGCCGCCGTCGACGCCGACCGCAGCAGGGAGCCGAGAAACGCGGTCACAGCCACGACCGTGAGGGCGGGCACGGCCTGCGTAAGGCGCTCGTTGGTGCTGCCGCTCGCCAGGATGTGTCCGAGGACGCTGTTCACGGCTACCAGTCCCACGGCCTGGGCGATCCCGCGGCCTCCTTCGGCGACCAGGACGACGCGCAGGGCACGGGCGTCGGCCAGGTGTGCGAGCCGCAGGCCCGTCCCGACCAGCCGAGGCAGTTCCTTCGCCATGGTCCACAGGCCGAGCTTCAGCCAGGCGCCTTCGTGCCGGTCCCAGCCGACGTCGTAGGCGAGCTCGCCACCGAAGAGGAGCCGCTCGGAGTCCGACACCCCCGCGGTGCCGGATCCGGTCTTGGTGTCCTTGCTCACGCCGCCCTCCCGGTGTCCGGTCGTGAGCCGCGGCCACGGGAGGAGGGGGCGTCAACCTGGCGCCCGTCCGCCTGTCGCGTGCACGGGGCGGACTTGGGATGTTCGATTGCGGAAGGAGCTTCGGGGTGGTTCGGCTGGGGATTCACACGGTCCTCCGGATGGGCGCACGGCTGGTACTGGTGCTCTAAGAACGGCTCCCGATCGGGCGAGTCACGGTCGATTCGGGGGCGGATGGTGAACGAATGTTCTGGTCGGCCCTGGTGGGCTTGGCGTGCCTGAGGGGGAGGTGTTGAAACTCGCTCGAACAGGGTCTTGTCACCCGGGCGGGGGATTGTGGGCTCAGGTTCGGTGGCTGGGCCGTGGCGTCTGCGGGCATGCCGGGGAGGGCAGTGGCGGGGCTGCCGCTGCCCTGATGGGGGTGCGAGGAGGGATCAGGCGGAGGTGCCCTCCAGGGCCTGGTTCCAGGCGCTGATCCCCGAGGGATCGAGGAGCGGCGCGACCGGCGTTGCGAGGTACTCGTGCTCGACGAGGTAGAGGGCCGCGGTGCCGGCGTGGCAGGGGAAGAGCTCGTTCATCCGGCGGGCAATCACTTCGGCGTCGGCGTCGGCGTCGCAGGAGACGCATCACCTGCCGCGGTACGCGCCGCGGTCAAAGGCATGCACTTCGAGGCGCCGCAGGCCCGGTCCGGGTCGACGAGGAGAATCAACATCTCTGGCGCACGGTACGTATCGGGCGCATCCGGCCCGACCGCCAGTTCGACATCATCTGGACATCGGAAGTCGTCATCCGCCCCGTCCCGTACCCGCCCTACCGCACGCGGCGGGCGTGGAACGAACTCCTGACCGGCCTCTACGACGGCTGGGGAGGCAACTTGGATCGCTTGCCGACGGCTGAAGTGATGGATGAAGCCCCGGCACGGTAGAGCGCCCCTCGGGCCGGCCCCTGCGCGTGGCGCCCAGGCGACAGCCTCGCCGGGATCGCCGGAAGACACCCCCTGAACCCATGGAAACGGTGCGCCGCCTCCGGTCGGAAACTTTTAGGTAGCGCTACGGATTGTTAGGTTCCAGATTCCGGACGATGCTCTTACCTCGACGGCGGCTCGTCCGTAACCACACCTCGGTGGCCTGTTGAGGGCACGACCGGATGTGTCATGGAACCTCCCCCAGGGGAGCGGCCGTCACGCGCAGGCATGGCTGCCGGGGGGTGCGGTCATGCCTGCCTCTCGCTGCGGGATCGCCGGCGGTCACCGGATGGTCCCTGCCCCGTGGTGCGGACGCGGACCTCGGTGGCTCCGTCAGGTCGTCAGTTCTGCCTCCGGCCTGCCCGCGAGGGGTTACTCCGTGCTCGCCGGGCCGGCGCGGTCCGGACAGTCGTCGAGGAGGAATCTGCATGAGTTCCCACAGGGTGGGCCTGCGCGCTGTCGCCGCAGGGTTCACGAGTGTTGCCCTGCTGGTCGGGGCGGGTACGGCAGTGAGCGCGACCCCCACTCCCTCGGGCGAGGGAGTGATCGTCGGCGCGGGGCGTGCCGACGTGGTGAAGGACTCCTACATCGTCACCCTGAACGCGTCGGTCGGGCGCGGTGAGGTCGAGCGGCACGCCCGCGACCTGGCGGAGGCGCACGGCGGCACGCTGGGCCACGTGTACACCGACGCGCTGCGCGGCTTCTCCGTCCGTCTGCCGGAGGCCGCCGCCAAGCGGCTCGCCGCGAACCCGGCGGTGGCGCGGGTGGAGGTGGACGGGATAGCGCGCGCCGCCGAGACGCAGACCAACCCGACCTGGGGCCTGGACCGCGTCGACCAGCGGGACCTGCCGCTGGACAAGAAGTACACCTACCCGGGTACCGCCCCGAACGTCACCGCGTACGTCGTGGACACGGGCATCCGTACGACCCACCAGGACTTCGGCGGCCGGGCGGTCAGCGGCTACGACTTCATCGACAACGACTCCAACGCCTCCGACTGCAACGGCCACGGCACCCACGTCGCCGGAACGGTCGGCGGCAGCACCTACGGGATCGCCAAGGGCGCGAAGCTGGTCGCCGTACGGGTGCTGGACTGCGGAGGGACTGCTCCGTGGTCGACTGTCATCAGCGGGGTCGACTGGGTGACGCGCAACGCCGTCAGGCCCGCCGTGGCCAACGCGAGCATCGGCGGGGGCAAGAGCCAGTCCCTCGAGAACGCGGTGGCCAACTCGGTGGCATCCGGTATCACCTGGGCGGTGGCGGGGGGCAACAACAACGCGGAGGCCTGCTCCGAGTCACCCGCTGCAACGCCCGCCGCCATCACCGTGGGCGCGACCGACAGCAACGACGCCCGTGCCTCGTTCTCCAACTACGGCGCGTGCCTGGACGTGTTCGCCCCGGGCGTGAACATCACCTCGGCGTCCTACTCCAGCGACACGGCGACAGCGGTCGAGAGCGGCACGTCGATGGCCTCCCCGCACGTGGCCGGCGCGGCCGCCCTGGTCCTCGCGGCCAACCCGTCCTGGTCGCCGGCGCAGGTCCGCGACAAGCTCGTGGCCGACGCCACCCCCAACAAGGTCACCGACGCCAAGGCCGGTTCCCCGAACAAGCTGCTCTACATCAACAACGGTGGCACCACTCCGCCGCCGAGCGGCCCGAAGTTCGAGAACACGGCCGACTACCAGATCAGGGACAACGCCACCGTCAACTCGCCGGTCACCGTGTCCGGAGTCAGCGGCAACGCGCCGGCGGCCCTGGCGGTGAACGTGGACATCCGCCACACCTTCCGCGGTGACCTGCGCGTCGAGCTCATCGCCCCCGACGGCAGCGCCTACCGCCTGAAGGACTACAACAGCAACGACGACGCGGACAACGTCCAGGGCACCTACACCGTCAACGCCTCCGGCGAGGTCGCCAACGGCACCTGGAACCTGCGCGTCACCGACAACGCCAAGGACGACATCGGCTACATCAACGCCTGGTCGCTCCAGTTCTGACCCGTTGACCCGGCAGACCGGCCCGACAGCCGCCTGCCCCCCCTCCAGGCCCGTCCCGGACAGACAAGGGATGCGCTGCACGAGCGCAGCGCATCGGGACGGGCACAGAGCACGGGCTGCCGGGCCATGAAGATCCCGGCGGCCCGTGTGCCCCAGCGGGTACCAGGCTGGCGCGGTCCCCGGGAACCCGGGTGTGGCGTGCCGATCCGACGGCGACCCCAGCCCCATTGCCGAAGATTCACACCTGTAACGGTTATATCACCAAAGAATCTTCGACTGGATTTTCCATTCCACCTACGATTTCCTGTTGCGGGGCTCGTAGGGCACCGCACCACTTTTGAGGAGCAGCGCGATGAGCGCCAGGCGTACGAAGAAGCCGATGACGGACCGGAAGGGCAAGGGGCGGCACAGCAGGACGATGAGCGCGGGCCGGATCACGGCCGCCTGCGCGGTCGCGGCGCTCGCGACGACGGCGGTTGTGTGGGTGCAGAGCGACGAGCAGGCCGCGCAGGCCACGCAGCCGGGCACGGCCAAGGTGCCGTCCCTGGCCCTGGTCGACGGCAAGCTGTCCTACACGCCGGACGCGTCCAGGAACCGGATCCCCGACTTCTCGTCGGCCGGCTACAAGGGCGGCGGCGTCCCCCTGCCGAACGCCGCCGTCGTGGGACGCGTCGACGCACGCGGCAGCGGTGACGACACCGCGCGCATCCAGGCCGCCCTCGACAGCGCCGCGAAGCTGAAGCCGTCGGCTGCCGGTGTGCGCGGCGCGGTCCTCCTGGGGCCGGGGAAGTTCCGGGTCACCGCCTCGCTGAAGCTGGCGGACGGAGTCGTCCTGCGCGGCTCCGGCACCGACGTGGCCACGGGAGGGACCGTACTCGTGGCTCAGGGGACCCCCGGCTCGCTGATCACCATCGGTGGCGACGGCGCCTACACCAGGACGGGGCAGCGGGCGACGATCGCCGACGACTACGTGCCCGTCGGTGCCACCGAGGTCACCCTCGAGGACGCCTCCTCCTTCAAGGCGGGCGAGCGGATCGTGGTCCAGCGCCCGACCACTCAGGAGTGGATCAACGCGATCGGCATGAACAAGATCCCCGGCGGGGAGTCCTGGAAGCCGAACTCCGGCATTCTCGCGGTACGCACCGTGGTGGCCGTCTCCGGGAGGACCCTCACCCTGGACGCCCCGATCACGACGGCGATCGAGAAGAAGTACGGCGGCGGCACCGCCTGGCATTACACCCTCGATGGCCAGGTCACCCACGCGGGCGTGGAGAACCTCGCCGCGGACGCGGACAAGTTCACCGAGCACGCCGACTACGGGCGCCCCGAGGGCGGCAAGAACAAGGATGCCGGCGCCTTCGCCTCCCGCCTGGTGACGATCGGCGCCGCACGGGACGTTTGGGTCAAGGACGTGAAGCTGAACCGCTTCGGCTCCGGGTTCTACGTCAACGACAACGCCAGCCGCGTCACCATCGAGCGGGCCGCCGACCTGAACATGGCCGTCCCCGACGGCCTGGCCCCGCCGCCCGCGTTCATGGTCGGCGGACAGCAGGTCCTGGTCCGCGACACCACCGTCACCGGCGACCGCGTCCACGCCTGGACCACCCAGGCCTTCGCCGCCGGCCCCAACGTCTTCACCCGCTCCACCGCCCGCTCCCTCTCGGGCCATGACCAAATAGACGCGGGCCCGCACATGCGCTGGGCCTCGGGCACCCTGTACGACCAGCTGACCATCAACAGCACCGACAGCGCGTTCATCGCCGCCAACGCCTGGGACGGCGGCACCGGCCACGGCTGGCAGGGCGCCAACAACATGTTCTGGAACACCAAGGCCGCGAAGTACACCATCCTGACGCCGCCCACCGCCAACAACTGGGCGTACGGCATCACCGGCCAGCAGGTCGACGGCAAGCACAACGACGACCTCCCGACCACACCCGCACTCGGGACCATCGTCAGCCCCGGCAAGCCGGTAGCACCCGCCAGCCTCTACGAACAGCAGCTGTCAGAGCGCCACTGACCCCGAAACACCGTACGGGCCCCGCGGGGGCGGGCCCGTACGGGCAGTGCGGCAGAGCCCCCGCGTGGCGTATCTGCTCGGACCACCCCAGGAGAGCCAGCCTCCCGTGCACGCACCACGGCCCGCCCCCGCCCCCACCCCCCTGATCGGACGCACAGCCCAGCTCGCCGCGCTGTGCCGGGTGGCAGCCCGGCCGCCGAGCATCATCGTCATCACCGGCGAGGCCGGCATCGGCAAGACGCGACTCGTCCAGGAGCTCCTGCGAGCCCCTGCGCTGAAGGGCCTCCCGCACCTGATCGGGCAGTGCTCCGAGATGGCGCAGACTCCGGTCCTGGGACCGGTCATCGCCGCGCTCAACTGTCTTCCCGCCAGTGCGCTGCGCGAGGTACCCGCACTCGCGGGCGCTCTGCGTCTTCTTCTGCCCGACCTCGCCGGCTCGCTGCCGCCGTCGCTTCCGGTCTTCAGCTACGCGCAGGCCGAGACCTACCGCCTGCACGGAGCCATCTACGCACTGCTCCGGTCCATAGACCCGGCGGTCCTGGTGCTGGAGGACGTCCACTGGGCCGACGCGAGCACCCGCGAGTTCCTGCGGGTCCTGACCACCCGCCTTCCCGCCGACCTCACGGTCGTCCTCACCGACCGGGACGACGCTCCCCATGCCGCAAGGCACCGTGGACCGGCCTCGTGGCTGTCCGGTGCACTGGTCCACGAAGTCCGCCTCGCCCCCCTGACGGCAGCGGAGACGGGAGAGCTGGCCGCTCAGCTGATGGGCGCGGACCGCACGTCCCAGCACTTTGCCGAACGTCTGCACCGCCGCACCGCCGGCATCCCCTTCGCCATCGAGGAAGTCATCAGGCTGATCACCGACGACGATGCCGGCGCCCCGGACGCCGATGGCACGATCATCCTGCCCGCCCCGGTGCGGCGCGTGCTCCTGGAACGTCTGGCCCTCCTCCCGGAACAGGCCCGCGACGTCATCGCCGCCGCCGCTGTGGCAGCACGTCCCGTCACCGTCGACCTGCTCGCCGACATCACCGGCCTGAGCGAACCCGACACCCGCCGGGCCGTCACCATGGCGCTCGAACACGGCGTCCTGCACCCCGCCGCCGCCGGGACCCTCGACTTCCGCCACTCCCTGGCCCGCCAGGCGGCCTACGAAGCCGTCTGCGAGTTCGAACGCCGCCCGCTGCACCTGCGCGCGGCCAAAGCCGTCCTCACCCACATCTCGCCACCGCCGCTCGCCCAGATCGCCCACCACTACCAACAGGCCGGCCGCACCAAGGCCTACCTGCGCTACACCGAAGCCGCCGGCGACCGCGCCGCCGCGCAGGGCGACACCAGCACCGCCACCCGCCACTACCTCACGGCGCTGAGCGACCACCCCTCCACCGCCTCCCGGATCCGGCTCGGCCTCAAACTCGGCAGCGCCGCCCTGTCCGCGATGCCCGACGGCGCCACCCTCCCCGCCCTGCGCCGCGTCATCGGCCAGGATGATCCCCCGCAGGCCGTCCGCGGTGAACTCCGTCTCTACCTCGGGACCCTGATGCGCAACCAGGCCGGCCTCGGACTCGCCGGCATGGACGAGATCGCCCGGGCCGCCGACGACCTCACCGACACCGCACCCGAACTCGCGGCCCGCGCCATGTCCACCATCGCCTTCCCCTCCGTCCAGGGATGGCCCCTGGCCCAGCACCTTGGCTGGCTGGAGCGCGCCGAAGCACTCATCCCGCGCATCACGGACCCCGTCCAGCGCACCGCCATCGCCGTCAACCGGGCCACCGTCCTGATGCTCACCGGCGACCCGGAAGCCTGGAACGCGGCCGCGGACCTGCCCCGGACTCCCTCCTCGGCCGCCGAGGAAGTCCAGCTCGCCCGCGCCCACGTCAACCTCGCCCACGCCACCACCGCGCTCGGCCACCCCGCCGCCGCCCACGACCACCTCGCCCAGGCGGACGAATTCCTGGAACGCAACGGCATCCCCTACCTCGCGGGACTCGCCGAAACCGCCCACCTCCTCCTCGCCTGGACCACCGGCCACTGGGAAGGGCTCGCCGAGCGCGCACAGCGCGCCGTCCACCTCTACACCGACATCCCCGACCTCGCCGCCGAATCCCTCCTCGTCCGCGGCCTGCTCACCCTCCATCAGCGGGGGGACACCGCAACCGCGCGCCAGGACCTGACGAACGCCGCCCGTACCTCCCGGCTCGACACCGGCATCGTCCTGCCCGCCTCCGCCGCCGCACTCGCGCGCATCCACCTCGCCGCCGACCGCCCCGACCACGCCCACGACACCACGGTGGAGACCCTCGATCACATCCGCCGGACCGGAGGATGGATCTGGGCCACCGAACTCGCCCCCACCGCCGTCGAAGCCCTCGTACGAACCGGCCGGCACCCGGAAGCCCAGCGGCTCGTCGAGGACTTCACCCACGGCATCGACGGACGACGCGCCCCGGCCGCCACCGCCGCCCTCCTCACCTGCCGCGCCCACCTCGCGGAAGCCGACCGGCACACGGAGGCCGCCCACGCCCTCTTCACCGAAGCCGCCCAGGCCTGGAACGAGGCCGACAGACCCCTCGAAACAGGACATGCCCTCCAGGGCTCCGCCCGCTGCAGTCTCGCCCATGACGCACACCGCGGGCAGGAACTCGGCAACCAGGCGCTGGAGATCTACGGCCGCGTCGGCGCGGACTGGGACATCAGCACGTGCCACCGCATGCTGCACCGCCACGGCCTCTCCCGCACCCACAAGCGCGGCCCCATCGGCTACGGCGACGAACTCTCCCCCCGCGAGCTCCAAGTCGCTCGGCTCGCTGCACAAGGCCTCCCCAACCGGGCCATTGCCGACCGCCTGGGAATCTCGCCCCGGACCGTCGAGCACCACGTCGCCAACTCCCTGCGCAAACTCGCCATCAGCAGCAGAACACACCTCGCGGCCGCGCTGGCCACTTCGTCCCCGGAGCTCTGAAGATGCCGCATCTCGTACGGCCGGCCTACTTCAGGACGCTGTTCGGGTGGGAGGGGTGCGGGAACAGGATCGCGGCCAGGTGGCGGGTTGAGGGGAGCATCGACCGATTCGGTGTGGCTTCAGACGGTCAAAGAAGGCGCCTGCCGGGCAAAAGCCCAGGTCAGGCGCCTTCTTTGGGTGGGCTAGAAGAAGCCCAGCTTCTTCGGGGAGTAGGACACCAGCAGATTCTTGGTCTGCTGGTAGTGCTCCAGCATCATCTTGTGGGTCTCCCGGCCGATGCCCGACTGCTTGTAGCCGCCGAAGGCGGCGTGGGCCGGGTAGGCGTGGTAGCAGTTCGTCCAGACGCGGCCCGCCTGGATGGCGCGGCCCGCGCGGTAGGCCGTGTTGATGTCGCGGCTCCAGACGCCCGCGCCCAGGCCGTACGCCGTGTCGTTGGCTATGCGGATGGCGTCGTCGAAGTCCTGGAAGGAGGTCACCGACACCACCGGGCCGAAGATCTCCTCCTGGAAGATCCGCATCCGGTTGTCGCCCTCGAAGATGGTCGGCTCCACGTAGAAGCCGCCCGCCAGGTCCCCGCCGTGGTCGATGCGGCCGCCGCCCGTGAGGATCTTCGCGCCCTCCTGCTGGCCGATCTCCACGTACGAGAGGATCTTGCGCAGCTGCTCCTCCGAGGCCTGGGCGCCGATCATCGTGTCCGTGTCCAGCGGGTGGCCCGGGACGATGAGTTCGGTGCGGGCCACCGCCGCGTCCAGGAAGTCGCCGTACCGGCCGCGCTCGATCAGCGCGCGCGACGGGCTCGTACACACCTCGCCCTGGTTCAGGGCGAACATCGTGAAGCCCTCCAGGGCCTTGTCGCGCAGGTCGTCGTCCGTCGCCCAGATGTCGTCGAAGAAGATGTTCGGGCTCTTGCCGCCGAGTTCGAGCGTCACCGGCTTCAGGTGCTCCGCCGCGTACTGCATGATCAGGCGGCCCGTGGAGGTCTCCCCGGTGAAGGCGACCTTCGCCACGCGCGGGCTCGACGCCAGCGGCTTGCCGGCCTCCTCGCCGAAGCCGTTGACGATGTTCACCACGCCCGGCGGGAGCAGGTCCGCCACCAGGCTCAGCCAGTAGTGGACGGACGCCGGGGTCTGCTCGGCCGGCTTCAGGACCACCGTGTTGCCCGCCGCCAGAGCCGGGGCGAGCTTCCACACGGCCATCAGGATCGGGAAGTTCCACGGGATGATCTGGCCGACCACGCCCAGCGGCTCGTGGAAGTGGTACGCCACCGTGTCGTCGTCGAGCTGGCTGAGGGCGCCCTCCTGGGCGCGCAGGGCGCCCGCGAAGTAGCGGAACTGGTCGACGGCCAGGGGCAGGTCCGCGGCCAGGGTCTCGCGGACCGGCTTGCCGTTCTCCCAGGTCTCCGCGACCGCCAGCGCCTCCAGGTGCTGTTCCATCCGGTCCGCGATGCGCAGCAGGATCGTCGAGCGCTCGGTCGGCGACGTGCGGCCCCAGGCCGGCGCCGCCGCGTGCGCGGCGTCCAGGGCCCGTTCCACGTCCTCCGCCGTGCCGCGCGCGACCTCGGTGAAGGGCCGGCCGGTGACGGGGGAGGGGTTCTCGAAGTACCGGCCGCGGGCCGGCTCCACGTACTCCCCGCCGATGAAGTGGCCGTAGCGGGACGCGTACGACATCAGCGCGCCCTCGGTACCGGGTGCCGCGTAACGGGCCATGGGTGTCTTCCCCTCGCCTGGCGCCGGCCGCCGTTGGACAGCGCTCGGGCAGGACGCTAGGGGCGGGCAGGTTGCGGGTACGTTGCACGCCGGACGCCGAGCTCCTCGTCGAGGGAGCGTACGCGGGCCAGCGCGGCCGGCCGGCCCTGCGGGGGCAGGGCTTCGGCCAGCGCCCGCCACACCTCGGGGTCCTCCGCGCCCCACGGGCTGCACACCCAGTCGGCCAGCAGCCCCGGGTCCGCCCGGGCGATCACCGCGGCCCGCGCCTGCTCCTCGATCCGCCGCCGCAGACGGACGATGCCGGGCGCCGAGGAGGCCGGCAGCAGCGGTCCCGGGTAGCGGGTGAGGGCGGCCGAGACGGCCCCCGCTGCCAAGTGCCGGGTCACGGCGGTGAAATCGGCCTCCAGGGGGACGGCGGTGCGGTACGGGCGGGAGAGCAGGTTCCCGGCGCCGAGCAGGGCGCGCAGCCGGGACATCTCCGCCCGCAGCGTCACCGCCGCCACGGACTCCTCCTCGTACAGGGCGAAGGCCAGTTCCTCCCCGGACAGCCCCTCGGGGTGGTGCGCGAGCAGCGTCACGATCTCGCTGTGCCGCCGCCCCAGCGGGATCCGCCGGCCGCCGAGCACCAGCAGCGCCTCGTCCCGCCCGAGCGCGGCGAGGGTGTCGCGGGAGGCCGGCGGCTGCGGTGCCAGCAGCGCCAGCTGGGCTTCGGCGGCCCGCGCCACCGCCTGCACGAACGCCAGCGAATGGGGGTGGGCCAGCCCGTCGCCGCCGGTGATGTCGACGGCCCCGAGGACCCGGCCCGTGCCGGGGTCCCGCACCGGGGCCGCCGCGCACGTCCAGGGGTGCACGAGGCGGCTGAAGTGCTCGGCGCCGAAGACCTGTACGGGCTCCCCGACGGCGACCGCCGTGCCGGGCGCGTTGGTCCCCATCGCCGACTCCGCCCAGCGCGTGCCCGGTACGAAGCCGAGGCGCTCGGCGCGGCGCAGGGTGGCCGTCTCCCCCTCGACCCAGAGCAGTTCGCCGCGGGCGTCGCACACCGCGAGCAGATGGGCCCCGTGCGCCGCGAACGCCCCCACCAGATCCCGGAACAGCGGCATCACCGGGGCCAGCGGGTGCTGCTCGCGGTAGGCCGGCAGCTCCGCCTCCGCCCGGGCCTGCCGGGGCGCGCACTCCGGGCTGACCCGCGCCCGCGCGCACCGCCGCCAGGACTGGGCGATGACGGCCCGGACCGGGGGCTCGACCCGCCCGTGCCGGGTGAAGGCCTCGTGCGCCCGTCGCAGGACGCGCGTGCGCTCGACGGGATCGGCCCCGCCCGGCAGCGCCAACGACGGATCGCCCATGTCACCCTCCCGAGGGGTCGTGGAGCCGTGTACGCGGAGGGCCCCATCGTCATGCGGCTCCCGGACCCCGGCAAGCGTCGTGTCGGCCAGTCCGTGCCGGAACCCGGCCGGGAACACACGGCCGCGCCCGCACGTTGACCATGGCGGAAGCAGGAGTTCGGCCGCCTGGGGCGGCAGGGGGGACACAGGACTTTCTCATGAGCACCACCACCGGGCGCGGCACGGCGACGAGCAGCGCGACGGTCGCGGCCGTCAGCAGCAATGCCGAGTACTCCTTCACCAAGCCCAACCGGGAGGGCATCACCCTCCTCGCCGGCCTCGGCGTCGAGGGCGACGTCCACGCCGGGGTCACGGTCAAGCACCGCTCGCGCGTGGCGCAGGACCCGGACCAGCCCAACCTGCGCCAGGTGCACCTGATCCACCGGGAACTGTTCGAGGAGGTCGCCGCGGCCGGCTTCGTCGTCACCCCGGGGCAGCTCGGGGAGAACGTGACCACCGAGGGCATAGACCTGCACGCCCTGCCGACGGGCACGCTGCTGCGCATGGGCGAGGAGGCCGTGGTGGAGGTGACGGGCCTGCGCAATCCGTGCCCGCAGATCAACGCCTTCCAGGACGGCCTGCTCAAGCAGGTCGTCGGCCGGGACGAGGAGGGCCGGGTGGTCCGCAAGGCCGGGATCATGGGCGTGGTCCACCAGGGCGGCACGATCCGCCCCGGCGACCCCATCACCACCACCCTCCCGCCCCTCCCGCACGTCCCGCTCGAACGCGTCTGACGGGGCGGGGCGGGTGGCGCACGAAGTACAGACGGCCTAGTAGTAGTCCCGCATCAGGGCCGTCACCCATTGCGGCTGGCGGGTTTCGCCGCGGGGGGCGAATTCCGTCATGTACGGCTTCAGGTCGAGCACGGGGGTGCCGTCCACCGCGTCCAGGCCCTCCACGTGCACGTCCAGGCCGTCGACCTTCAGCACCCTGCACCGTGACAGGCCGATGCGGTTGGGGCGGTTCTTGCCGCGCTGGGCGAAGATCCCGACCAGGGGCCAGTCCTGGTTCCCGCGCGGGTGCCGGGCACCCGTCTCGATCTTCTCCACCGGCACCCGGTCGAAGTGGTACACGACCTCGACGTGGGAGAAGTCCTCCAGCCCGTAGAGGGCTTCGGGGCCGAACCGCGCGGCGTCCAGCCGGATCACCGCCCGCTCGCGTCCCCAGTCGTCGTCCACGACCTCCGACCGGCCGCCCACGACCACGCCCACCGGCCGGGACTCCACCGGTTCCATCGATTCCGCCATCACGTTCCTCCGTGTTCCGTTCCGTCTTCCGTCCACCTGTACTCCGTGCGCTCAGACCGGCCGTACCGCCATGCCGTCCAGCGCCGCCAGCAGGCCGGGCAGCTCCGGCAGTCCGGTGTCTCCTCCGTGGGGGACGGACAGGACCCCGCCCGGCTCCTCGTCCAGCAGGACGAAGGCCGGGCCGCCCGTCCGGGCCACCAGTGACCAGCCGGGCCCGTCGGCCCGCAGGGTCCGTACGCCCTCGCCCGCGAAGGCCGACCGGACCCGCCCCGGCGGCGGCGCCTGCCGCGCGTACCCGGCGGCCTCGCCCAGCGCCCGCGCGAGCCCGGGATGCGCGGCTGCCGCCGCACCGCCGTCCTCGGCGACGCGCTCGCGCCAGTCCGCCCACTCCCGCGCGATCTGGTCCGCGCCCAGGCGCCGCTGCACCGGCCCCCAGACCTCCGCCGAGGGCGGCGCTAGCGGCACCCGCCCCGTGCCGTCCGCGCCCTGTTCCGGGTCGTGCGGCTCGGGGATGCCCGCCGTCGACACCGTCAGCTCCAGCGGCCAGCCCGCCAGCGACACCACGATCGTGCGCTCGTCGGGCGACAGGTCGTACTCCATCCCGCAGTCCCAGGAGGCGATGGCCGCGGCCACGAGCGAGACGTCGTCCACCACGACCGTCCAGCGCGCGCCCTCCTCGTCCTGTCCCAGGACCAGCCCGTACCCCTCGGCGGCCGGCTCCACGCCCAGATGCGCGCAGGCCTCGGGGAAGTCGTCCCCGAGCACCGCCGGGAACTGCGCGGGGGTCAGCAGCACGGCCGTCAGCACGTACAGCGAGCCCCCGTCCTCCTCGTCGGACACGTGGCCTCCCGATGCCTCCCGATCGCGTACTCGTCGGCGCACCTTAACCAGCGGGTAACTCGCACGTCGAGACCCGACGGGGGTCGATTTCCAAGCCCGCTACCTGCACGTAGAGTTGGGGACCCGCCACAGAAAGGGAGACCGGTGCAGCGTTACGACCGGCTGAGGGAGATCCTCCGGCTCGACCCCGACAAGGACTTCCTCGCCATCTACCGGCTCACCGCCACTTACGAGTTCCCCTGGGACTTCACCCGTGCCCTGGAGCTCGCGCTCTTCAGGACCTACGCCGTCCCCTCCATCGGGGCCCTCCTCGCCGAGACCGCGGAGTTCACCGAGCGCGCCCAGAAGCGGTACGACGACACCTCGCTGCTCCTCGACGCGGTGGTCGAGCACGGCTTCGAGAGCGACACCGCGCGCACCGCGATCCGCCGCGTCAACCAGATGCACCGCAGCTACGACATCTCCGACGACGACATGCGCTACGTCCTGTGCACGTTCGTGGTGATTCCGGCGCGCTGGCTCGACGTCTACGGCTGGCGCCCGCTGACCCACCACGAGCGCCGGGCCTGCGCCAACTACTACGCGGCCCTCGGCCGGCACATGGGCATCAAGGACATCCCGGGCTCCTACGAGGAGTTCGAGACCACCCTGAACGCCTACGAGGAGGCCCACTTCGGCTGGGACGAGGGGGGCCGCGAGGTCGCCGACTCCACCCTCGACCTGATGGCCTCCTGGTACCCGGCGCCGCTCGCCCCCGCCGTGCGCCGCGCGAGCCTCGCCCTGCTCGACGAGCCGCTGCTGGACGCCTTCCGGTACGAGACCCCGCGCCCCGGCCTCCAACGGCTGGTCCGGGGCGCGCTGCGGCTGCGCGGCCGGGCGGTACGGCTGCTGCCCCCGCGCACCGCCCCGCACTACGCCCGCCAGAACCCGGAGATCAAGGGCTACCGCGGGGGCTACGACGTCGGCGAGCTCGGCACGTTCCCCGTGCCCGGCGCCGGTGGCTGCCCCGTGCCGCACCCGCGCCGCCCGGCCGGAGCCGAGGCCCAGCCCCCGGCGTAGCGCCCGGGGCGCGTGGCCTTCTCAGGCGCCGCGCACGGCCAGTACCAGGAAGCGGGTGTCCTCGTCGGCGTACGAGGTCATCCGCCAGCCGGAACCGGACAGCAGCGGGCCGAGGTTGTGCTCGGCCCGCAGGTCGTCCCGGGTCAGCTCGCGGCCGTGGCGCGCGGCGAGCGCGGCCCGCCCGATCGGGTGAAACAGCGCGAGCCGGCCGCCCGGGCGGACCACCCGGGCGAGCTCGCGCAGGTTCTCGGCGGGATCGGGCAGGTGGGCGATCAGGCCGGCGGCGAAGACCGCGTCCAGCACCCCGTCTCGCAGCGGCAGCCGGGCCACGTCGGCGCGCAGCAGGGTCCCCTCGCGGTCGCGTCCGGCCCGCCGCGCCTCGGCCAGCATCTCCTCGGTCAGGTCCACGCCGAGCACGGTGCCGGACGGCCCGACGGCCGCGCGGAGCGGGACCAGCGCCCGGCCGGTCCCGCAGCCCGCGTCGAGCACCCGGTCCCCGGGCCCCACGCCGAACTCCGCCACGGCGGTCGCGAAGGCGGGCCCGTCCTCCGGGAACTTGCCGTCCCAGGCGGCTGCGCGTGACCCGAAGAACTCCTGCACATGCGTGTGGTCTTCGTTCGTACGACTCATACGGCTCATGCGCACATGATCCCGCACCGCCACGGCCCCTGCGGAACGTGCACAAGGTGACACGTGGTGTGATCGGAGATGAACGTCTGCCTGTCATATTCCAGCAGTTGCAGCGTCTTTCGAAATGCGCCCCTTGTTCGCGCCCTCACCCGGACTAGCGTCCCGTGGCCATGGGACACCTGGACCACGCCGCCTATGGCTGGCTGACACCCGCACTGTCATACGTGATGGCATCGATCGGCGCCGCCCTCGGCCTGCGCTGCACCGTCCGCGCGCTCGCCGCGACCGGCTCCTCCCGCCGCAACTGGCTCCTCACCGCAGCCTCCGCCATCGGCACCGGCATCTGGACGATGCACTTCATCGCCATGCTCGGCTTCCACGTCACCGGCACCGAGATCCACTACAACGTGCCGATGACCCTGCTGAGCCTGCTCGTCGCCATGGCCGTCGTCGGCGCCGGGGTCTTCGCCGTCGGCTACGGCAAGGACCGCGGCCGCTCCCTCGTCCTCGGCGGCCTGACCACCGGACTCGGGGTCGCGAGCATGCACTACCTCGGCATGGCCGCCCTGCGCCTGCACGGCCGGATCGAGTACGACCCGCTCACCGTCGGCCTCTCGGTCGCCATCGCCGTCGTCGCCGCCACCGCCGCGCTGTGGGCCGCCCTCAACATCAAGTCGCCGGTGGCCGTCGCCGTGGCCTCCCTCGTCATGGGCGCCGCCGTCAGCAGCATGCACTACACCGGGATGATCGCCGTCTCCGTCCGCGTCACCCCCTCGGACGCGGCCCTGCCCGGGGCCACCGCCATGCAGTTCATCTTCCCGCTCGCGGTCGGGCTCGGCTCCTACCTCTTCATCACCGCCGCCTTCGTGGCGCTCTCCCCGACGGCGGACGAGCGGGCGGCGTCGGCCTCCGCCTCCGCACCGGGGGCTCCCGCGGCGGCCGGCCGGGAGCCCGCGTCCGGGGCGGCTACCGGAGCGGGCTTCGTTCCGGCCCCCGCCGCAGCAGCAGCGGCGCGGCGGGTCGGCGAAGGCCCCGTCCCGTCCCGCTGACCCCCCGCCCGCCCCCTGAGGATCCGTACCGCCCCGGAACGAGGAGCCCATGCGCAGACCCCGCAGAAGACCGGAAGCAGCGCCACCGCGGCGGCCCCCGCCGCGCGGCCGCCGCGCACACGCCGGTCCCCCCGCCGCGGAACCGCCGGAGCCCGGATCCCGCCGCCCCGCCCCGGCCGCGGGCGCCGGCACCGCCCGGGCCGGCGGGCCGTGGGAGCGGATGCGGCCCGCCACCGTCCGCGCGAAGATCGTCTCCCTGCTGATGGTCCCGGTCGTCTCCCTGCTCGCCCTCTGGGGCTTCGCCACCGTCAGCACCGCCCAGGACATAGCCCGGCTCAGCCGGGTCCGCCAGGCCGACGCCGAGATACGCACCCCCGTCGCCGCCGCCCTCACCGAGATCCAGGCCGAGCGCCGGGCCGTCGTACGCTTCCTCGCCGACCCCGCCTCCGGCGAGGCCTCCGCCCTCGAACAGCAGGCCCGCCGCACCGACGAAGCCGTACGCGCGCTGCGCCTCGGCGACCGGCACACCGTCGCCGACTCCGGCGACTACCGCACCGACACGGTCGCCCGCCTCGGGGCCTTCGTCGCCGCCGCGGAGGCGCTCGGCCCCGCCCGCACGGACATCGCCGCCCGCCGCGCCACCCCCGAGGGCGCCTACGAGACCTACACCCGCGTTGCCGACGCCGCCCTCGCCGCCGAGGGCGCCCTCTCCGGCGGTTCCGACCCCGAACTCGGCCCCGACGCGCGGGTGCTGCTGGAGTTCGCCCGGGCCGGCGAGCTGCTGTCCCGGGAGGACGCGCTGCTCGCCCTGCCCGGCCCCCGCACCGCCGACGCGGTGCGCCGCCTGGCCGGCGCCGTGGAGACCCGCCGCACCCTCACCGCCGCCACCGCGCGGGACCTGCCGGCGGCCCAGCGGTCCGTCTGGGAGGCCGTCTCGAAGGGAACCCCCTACGCCGAACTCACCGCCGCCGAGGACGGGGCCCTGGCGGCGGCCCCCGCGCCGGCCGCCGCGAACCCCGTCCCCGCCGCCGCGACCTCCGCCCCCGCGGCTTCGGCGGCCGCCTCGGCCGCGCGCGAGGTCCGCGGGGTGCCCGCCGGCTGGGACACCGCCTACGCGGCCGTGAGCGGCTCGATGCGCGAAGTGCGGCAGGCCGCGCACGCCCGGTCCGCCGGGCGCGCCGACCCGCTCGCCGAAGGCGCGTTCAGCCCGGCCGGCGCCGCGGTGCTGCTGGGCCTGGCGGCGGTGGCGGCCTCGCTGGTGATCTCCGTACGGATCGGCCGCGCCCTGGTGGTGGAGCTGGTGTCGCTGCGCAACACCGCGCTGGAGATCGCCCACCGCAAGCTCCCGCAGGCCATGGAACGGCTGCGGGCCGGGCGGGCCGCGGACATCGACGTCGAGGCCGAGGCCCCGTCCGGGCCGCCCGCCGAGGACGAGATCACCCAGGTCGGCGAGGCACTGTCCACCGTCCACCGGGCCGCCCTCAGCGCCGCCGTCGAACGCGCCGAACTCGCCAGCGGGGTGAGCGGCGTCTTCGTCAACCTCGCCCGGCGCAGCCAGGTCCTGGTGCACAAGCAGCTCGACCTGCTCGACTCGATGGAGCGCCGCGCCGACGACCCGGGCGAACTGGGCGACCTCTTCCGCCTCGACCACCTCACCACCCGGATGCGCCGCCACGCCGAGAGCCTGATCATCCTCTCGGGCGCGGCCCCGGGCCGGGCGTGGCGGATGCCGGTGCCGCTCACCAACGTCGTGCGGGCCGCCGTCTCGGAGATCGAGGACTACCCGCGCGTGGAGGTCCGCCGGCTCGCCGAGGCGGCCGTCAGCGGCGGATCCGTCGCCGACCTCACCCACCTGCTCGCCGAACTGATCGAGAACGCCACCCAGTTCTCCCCGCCGCACACCAGGGTCCGCGTCAGCGGCGAACCCGTCGGCGCCGGCTACGTCCTGGAGGTCGAGGACCGCGGACTCGGCATGGGCCGCGAGGCGCTCGCGGAGGCCAACCGCCGGATCGAGCACTGCGAGGACCTCGACCTCTTCGACAGCGACCGGCTCGGCCTGTTCGTGGTCAGCAGGCTCTCGGCGCGCCACGGGATCCAGGTGCACCTGCGGCCCTCGCCCTACGGGGGCACCACCGCCGTGGTGCTGCTGCCCAACTCCCTCCTCCAGGGGGCGATCGAGGCCCCGACCGCCGCCGAGCCGGAGCCTTCGCACGGGTCCGCGCCGGAGTCCGCGTCCGGGCCCGCGCGCGCAACCGGGCCCGGGTCCATGTCCGCGGCGGGGCCCGGTGCCGGACCGCGGCCGGCCCCGGTGCCCGTCCCCGTGGCGCCGCTGCGGCCGCGCGGCCCCGGCGGCACGGTCATCCGTACCGCACCGGCACCCGCGCCCGCGGCCGTACCGGAGCCGGTCGCTCCGGCCGCCTCGGTGACCGAACTGCCGCGCCGCGTACGCCAGGCCAGCCTGGTCCCGCAGCTGCGCGAGGCCCCCGCCGCCGCCCGGACCCCGGACGGTGCACCGCCCCCGGCGGACCCCCCGGACCGCAGCCCGGAGCAGGCGCGCGACCGGATGGCCGCCTACCGGGCCGGATGGGCGCGCGGCTCCCAGGACGATTCCCCCCACGCAGGCAGCGAAGGAGAAGTGTGATGACCGAACACCACAGGACCGCCCTCGACGGTGTCCGCAGATCCGGCGAACTGGACTGGCTGCTCGACGAGCTCGTCATGCGCGTCCGAGAGGTCCGCCACGCCGTGGTGCTGTCCAACGACGGGCTGGCGGTGGGCTCCTCCAGTGCCCTGGGCAGGGAGGACGCCGAGCACCTGGCGGCGGTCGCCTCCGGCTTCCACAGCCTCGCCAAGGGCGCCGGCCGGCACTTCCACGCCGGGAGCGTGCGGCAGACGATGGTCGAGATGGACGAGGGGTTCCTCTTCGTCGCGGCGGCCGGGGACGGCTCCTGCCTGGCCGTCCTCAGCACCGCGGGCGCCGACATCGGGCTGATCGCGTACGAGATGGCCCGGCTGGTCAAGCGGGTCGGCGAGCACCTCTACACGCCGCCCCGGTTCGCGGTCCGCCCCCCGGCAGCCGGGTGAGGACGGCGGTCCGGCACATGGACGGCCAGTGGTACGACGCCGAGGCGGGCCCGCTGGTCCGCCCGTACGCCATGACCGGAGGGCGTACGAAGCCGGGGCCGCACGGGGTCCGGTTCGACCTGATCGCCCTGGTCGTCGTGGACCCGGAGTCGGCCGGCGCGGGGGACGAGGCCCTGCTCGGCCCGGAGCACCGGACCCTGCTCGGGCTCTGCCGCTCCGAGACCCAGTCGGTCGCGGAGCTCTCCGCCGAGGCGGACCTGCCGGTGGGCGTGGTGCGGGTGCTGCTGGGCGACCTGCTGGAGGCGGGGCACGTGCGGGTCAGCCGGCCGGTGCCGCCCGCGCAGCTGCCGGACGAGCGGATTCTGCGGGAAGTCATCGAGGGATTGCGAGCACTGTGATGGGACTGCACGACAACGGCACGACGGGTCCCGGCGGTTCCGGCGCCGGCGCCGCGGCCGAGGAGGAACTCGCCGCGCTCGCCCTGAAGATCCTCGTGGCCGGCGGCTTCGGGGTCGGCAAGACCACGCTCGTGGGCGCGGTCAGCGAGATCAGGCCGCTGCGCACGGAGGAGCTGCTGAGCGAGGCGGGCGAACTGGTCGACGACACGGGCGGGGTGGACCAGAAGACCACGACCACCGTGGCCATGGACTTCGGCCGGATCACCATCCGGGCGGGTCTGTCCCTCTACCTGTTCGGGACGCCCGGCCAGGACCGGTTCTGGTTCCTGTGGGACGAGCTGTCGCAGGGCGCGCTCGGGGCGGTCGTCCTCGCCGACACCCGGCGGCTGGAGGACTGCTTCCCGGCGGTGGACTACTTCGAGCACCGGCGGATCCCCTTCGTGGTCGCCGTCAACTGCTTCAGCGGCGCGCGCAGTTACGCCTCGGACGAGGTGTCGCGGGCGCTGGACCTGGAGCAGGGGACACCGGTGGTGCTGTGTGACGCGAGGGACAAGGATTCGGGGAAGGAAGTGCTGATCAGGCTGGTGGAGTACGCCGGCCGGGTGCACACGGCCCGGCTGCTCGACGCCGTCGGGCCGTAGGCCGTGCCCTTCGGATCAGGCCGGGCCGTCAAGGGGCCGGATTCCTCCCCTTGACGGGCTTCTCGCCGGTGGTGAAGACGACGGGGCCGCGGTCGGGAACGGACCAGATGGGAGCGGTGTGCGGGCTTCCGTCCCCGCCGGGCGCGGACGGCGTCGGGGTGCGGACGGAGCGGCGGCCGAACGCCCGCCATTCCTCTTGAGTCATCTTCCGTGCCATGCGTCCATCTCCTTGCCGGAAAGCCCCTGGTGGGGAAGGCTTGCGGCACGACCAAGCGGGGTGGGGCGCGGCCGCGTCGGCCGGGTCAACGGGGAGGGGCTGGAAATGGCACTGGACAAGCAGCTCGACTGGCTGTTGGACGATCTGACGCGCAGGGTCCAGCAGGTCCGGCACGCGGTGGTCCTGTCGAACGACGGGCTGGTGACGGCCGCGAGCGCGGGTCTGGCGCGGGAGGACGCGGAGCACCTGGCGGCCGTCGCGGCCGGTTTGCAGAGCCTCGCGAAGGGCTCCGGCCGGCACTTCCGGGCGGGCGAGGTGCGTCAGACGATGGTCGAGTACGACGAGGGGTTCCTTTTCGTGGTGGCGGCCGGCTCCGGCAGCTGCCTGTGTGCGCTGAGTGCCGCGGAGGCCGACATCGTGCAGGTGGCGTACGAGATGACGCTGCTGGTCAACCGGGTCGGGGAGCACCTGGGCGTCGCGGAGCGGCGGATCACCGGGGGCTGACGGCCGCCGGGTCCGGTCCGGGGTTATCCACAGGCCTCGCGCGTCGCCGTCACCCCCGGTTACGGTCTTCACACAGAGTGATCGCCACTCGTGGGGGAGGACCGTGATGAAGACGAAGGTGGAGATGCCGGCGTGCGCGCCGCTCAGCGGGCTCCGCGCGGCCGGGGAACTGGGGCTGAGCCGGGGCGAGTTCGCCCGGGCCGTCCAGCTGGGGCTGGTCCGGCCGGGCCTCCGGTCGGCGAGCGGGGCCGTCCGTTTCACCCGGGCCGAGCTGGACCGGGTCAGGGCGGGGGAGGGCTTCCCGCGGGAGCTGCGCGCGCGGGTCGAGACCACGGCCGGCGCCGACGCGGGGGCGCGGGTGCTGGAGGTGGGGCCCAGCCGGTTCACCCGGCTCGCGCGCTGCGGGCACCTGACGCCCGTCGGCTACCGGATCAACCGCTACCGGGCCGTCGTCTGGCTCTACCTGGCCGCCGAACTGCGGGAGTTCGCCGCCCGGGAGCCGGGGATGCTGCGCGGGGCCGCGCCCCCGCGGGACCGGGAGCTGATGGCGGCCGGGGCGGACCTGCGCCCGCGCCGGTGGCGCGGGCGGCACGTGGGGCTGCTGCTGAGACGGACCGCCGACCCCTGGGAGCGGGCGGCCGTACTGGCCTCCGTGCTCCCGGAGGAGGAGGTGCGGGCGGCCGTGCCCGACCCGGCGGAGCGGATCGTGCTCGCCGCCCTCGCACCGCCCCCGCCCTACGGCCACCCCCGGGTTCCGGCGGCCGAGGCGGTGGCCCGGCGGCTGCTGCTGGCGGAGCCGGCGGAGGAGGTCCGCCACTACCGGGCCGGCCTGGACTCGGCCCTGGCCGGCGCGCGGGGTCAGTCGAACTCGACGGGGGAGAGGGGGCCGACGTAGACCCAGGCCCCGCCCTCGCGGGAGAAGGAGCTGTGCTCGTGCAGCGAGCCGGTGTGACCGCCCTCGCGGTAGTGGGCGCGGAACTCCACCGACCCCTCCGTCTCGAACATCCCGCCGCGCTCGGTGGCGAGGATCTCCAGGCGCTCCCAGCGCTGGTCCGGATCCAGGTCGAGCCGGCCCGGGCGGGTCGAGGGGTGCCAGGAGCGCATGAGGTAGGCGGTGTCGCCGACCGCGAAGGCGCTGAAGCGGGACCGCATCAGCAGCTCGGCGGTGGGCGCCTGCCCGGCGCCCGAGTGGAAGCGGCCGCAGCAGTCCGCGTAGGAGGCGGGCAGCCCGCAGGGGCAGGGGAGGGCCGGGGTGGGCATCGGTGCGATCAGCTCTTCGGTGAGGAGGGCGGGCGGTCAGGAGGGGTCGGGCGCCCGGGACGTCGCGGGCGCCCCGGATGTCACTGGGGCGAAACGGCGGGCCTGGCCTTCTCGGCCGGGTACGGGCGGAAGAGGCCCTCCTGCACCACGGACACCAGCAGCCTGCCCCGCACGTCGTAGATGCGGCCGCGGGCCAGCCCTCGGCCGCCGTGGGCGATGGGCGACTCCTGGTCGTACAGGAACCACTCGTCGGCCCGGAACGGCCGGTGGAACCACATGGCGTGGTCCAGCGAGGCCATGTCGAAACCGCGCATGCCCCACAGCGGCTCCACGGGGATGCGCACGGCGTCGAGGAGGGTCATGTCACTGGCGTAGGTGAGGGCGCAGGTGTGCACGAGCGGGTCGTCGCCCAGCGGGCCGACCGCGCGCATCCACACCGCGCTGCGCGGATCGGCGTCCTTGAGCTCGTCCGGAGTCCAGCGGAGCCGGTCCACGTACCGGATGTCGAAGGGCTGGCGGCGGGCCATCCGCTCCAGCGCCTCGGGCAGGGTGCCCAGGTGCTCGCGGATCTCGTCCGCGACCTTCGGGAGGGTGTCCGGGTGCGGGAAGTCGAGGCGGGGAGGCAGCTGGTGCTCGATGCTGCCCTCCTCCGGGTGATGGAAGGAGGCGGTCAGGTTGAAGATGGTCTTGCCCTGCTGGACGGCGGTGACCCGGCGGGTGGTGAAGGAGCGCCCGTCACGCACCCGCTCCACCTGGTACACGATCGGGACCCCGGGGATGCCCGGGCGCAGGAAGTACGAGTGCAGCGAGTGGACCGGCCGGTCGCTCTCGGTGGTGCGGCCGGCGGCCACCAGCGCCTGGCCGGCGACCTGCCCGCCGAACACGCGCTGGAGGGACTCCTGGGGGCTCGCCCCACGGAAGATGTTGACCTCGATCTGCTCCAGGTCGAGCAGATCGACCAGTCTCTCGGCGGGGTTCGTCATCAGAGGTTCTCCACTGTCGGGTCCGGCGGGCCGGGCGGGGCCGCCCGCGGTGGCTTGCGTATTCCGGTCAGAGCTGGCCGAGCTCGCCGACCGAGGTGACCCGGATGACGGCCCGGCCCTCCTCGTCGGACGCGGCGAGGTCGACCTCGGCGCTGATGCCCCAGCCATGGTCGCCGTTCGGGTCGGCGAAGGTCTGGCGGACGCGCCACAGGCCGTGCGCGGGGTCCTCCTCGATCTGGAGGAGCTTCGGGCCGCGCGCGTCGGGACCGGTGCCGAGGTCGTCGTACTCGTCCCAGTACGCGTCCATGGCCTCGCCCCAGGCGTCGGCGTCCCAGCCGGACTCGGCGTCCAGCTCGCCCAGCTGGTCGACGTGGTCCAGGGCCGCCAGCTCGACCCGGCGGAACATCGCGTTGCGGACCAGCACGCGGAAGGCGCGGGGATTGGCCGTGACCGGCTTGACCTGGTCGGCCTTCTCCTGGGCCTGCTCCGCCGTCTCCACCTCCGGGTTCGCCAGCTGCTCCCACTCGTCGAGGAGGCTGGAGTCGACCTGGCGGACCAGCTCGCCCAGCCAGGCGATGAGGTCCTCGAGGTCCTCGGACTTCAGGTCGTCGGGGATGGTGTGGTCCAGCGCCTTGTACGCGCTCGCCAGGTAGCGCAGCACGATGCCCTCGGTACGGGCCAGCTCGTAGAAGGAGGTGAACTCGGTGAAGGTCATCGCGCGCTCGTACATGTCGCGGATGATCGACTTCGGGGAGACGGGGTGGTCCCGCACCCACGGGTGGCTCTTGCTGTAGACGTCGTAGGCGTGGACGAGCAGCTCTTCGAGGGGCTTGGGATAGGTCACCTCCTGGAGGCGCTCCATCCGCTCCTCGTACTCGATCCCGTCGGCCTTCATCGCGCCGACCGCGATGCCCCGCTCCTTGTTCTGCTGGGCCGCCAGGATCTGGCGCGGGTCGTCCAGCGTGGACTCGACGACGGAGACCATGTCCAGGGCGTAGGAGGGGGACTCGGGGTCCAGCAGGTCGAACGCGGCCAGCGCGAAGGTGGACAGCGGCTGGTTCAGCGCGAAGTCCTGCTGGAGGTCGACGGTGAGCCGGATCGTGCGGCCCTCGGCGTCCGGGGTGTCGAGCTTCTCGACGACACCGCCGTCCAGCAGCGAGCGGTAGATCGCGATGGCCCGGCGGATGTGGCGCAGCTGGGCCTTGCGCGGCTCGTGGTTGTCCTCCAGCAGGTGGCGCATCGCCTGGAACGCGTCGCCCGGCCGGGCGATCACCGAGAGCAGCATGATGTTGGTGACCTTGAAGCGCGAGGTCAGCGGCTCCGGGTCGGCGGAGATCAGCTTCTCGAAAGTGGTGTCCGACCAGGCCACGAAGCCCTCGGGGGCCTTCTTGCGGACCACCTTGCGGCGCTTCTTCGGGTCGTCGCCGGCCTTCGCGAGGGCCTTCTCGTTCTCGATGACGTGCTCGGGAGCCTGCGCGACCACGAAACCGGCGGTGTCGAAGCCGGCCCGGCCGGCCCGGCCGGCGATCTGGTGGAACTCCCGCGCGCGCAGCGTGCGGACGCGGTTGCCGTCGTACTTGGTGAGCGCGGTGAACAGCACCGTGCGGATCGGGACGTTGACGCCGACGCCGAGGGTGTCGGTGCCGCAGATGACCTTCAGCAGGCCGGCCTGGGCCAGCTTCTCGACGAGGCGCCGGTACTTGGGCAGCATGCCCGCGTGGTGGACGCCGATGCCGTGCCGGACGTAGCGGGAGAGGTTCTGGCCGAACTTGGTGGTGAAGCGGAAGTTGCCGATCAGCTCCGCGATCTTGTCCTTCTCCTCGCGGGTGCACATGTTGATGCTCATCAGCGACTGCGCCCGCTCGACCGCCTGGGCCTGCGTGAAGTGCACGATGTAGACCGGCGCCTGCCGGGTCTCCAGCAGCTCGGTGATGGTGTCGGTGATCGGCGTGGTCACGTACTCGTAGGAGAGCGGGACGGGCCGGGTCGCGGAGCGGACCACCGAGGTCGGGCGGCCGGTCCGGCGGGTCAGGTCGTCCTCGAACCGCTTCACGTCGCCGAGGGTCGCCGACATCAGGACGAACTGCGCCTGGGGCAGTTCGAGCAGCGGGATCTGCCAGGCCCAGCCGCGGTCCGGCTCCGCGTAGAAGTGGAACTCGTCCATCACGACCTGGCCGATGTCGGCGTACTTGCCGTCGCGCAGGGCGATGGAGGCCAGCACCTCGGCGGTGCAGCAGATCACCGGGGCGTCGGCGTTCACCGACGCGTCGCCGGTGAGCATGCCGACGTTCTCGGTGCCGAAGAGCTTGCACAGGTCGAAGAACTTCTCCGACACCAGCGCCTTGATGGGCGCGGTGTAGAAGGTGACCTTGTCCTGGGCCAGGGCGGTGAAGTGCGCGCCGGCGGCGACGAGGCTCTTGCCCGAGCCGGTCGGGGTGGACAGGATCACGTTCGCGCCGGAGACGACCTCGATCAGCGCCTCCTCCTGTGCCGGGTACAGGGTGATGCCCTGGTCCTCCGCCCACGAGGAGAAGGCCTCGAAGAGGGCGTCGGGGTCGGCGGTCGGCGGGAGCTGATCAATGAGGGTCACGCCCCCCATCTTGCCTGGATTCCCCCCGGAAGAGGGAACCGGCGGACGGAGCGAAGATCATCACGGGTACGCTGGGCCGTCGAGGCGGCCCGACCGAATCCCTCCACAGGGCCCCACCACGACAGGACCGGGGCGGGAAACGACCATGATGGGTCCGGCGCACTCACTGTCCGGGGCGGCGGCCTGGCTGGGGGTGGGCGCGGCCGTGGCGGCGTTCGGACACCCGATGCCGTGGCCCGTGCTGGTCGTCGGCGCCCTCATCTGCGCCGGAGCGGCCCTCGCCCCCGACCTCGACCACAAGTCGGCGACGATCTCGCGCGCCTTCGGCCCCCTTTCCCGGGGCCTGTGCGAGGTGGTCGACAAGATCTCCTACGCCGTCTACAAGGCGACCCGCTCCCCGCGCGACGCCCGCCGCAGCGGGGGCCACCGCACCCTGACCCACACCTGGCTCTGGGCCGTCCTCATAGGCGCCGGATCCTCGGCCGTCGCGGTCGGCTTCGACCGCTGGGGCGTGCTGGCACTGCTCTTCGTACACCTGGTACTGGCCGTCGAGGGACTGCTGTGGCGGGCGGCCCGGATGTCCAGCGACATCCTGGTCTGGCTGCTCGGCGCGACCAGCGCGTGGATCCTGGCCGGGGTGCTCGACGAGCCGGGCAACGGCGCGGGCTGGCTGTTCACCGGCCCGGGCCAGGAATACCTGTGGCTCGGCCTGCCGATCATGCTCGGCGCGCTGGTCCACGACATCGGCGACGCGCTGACGGTCTCCGGCTGCCCGATCCTGTGGCCCCTGCCCATCGCCGGGAAGCGCTGGTACGCGGTGGGACCCCCGAAGATGATGCGCTTCCGGGCCGGCAGCTGGGTCGAGCTCAAGGTGCTCATGCCGGTCTTCATGCTCCTCGGCGGCATGGGCGGCGCGGCGGCCCTCGGCTTCATCTGAGCCCGCCCGCCCCGCCCGCCGCCCGCCCGCCGCCCTCCCCTGCCGCCCGCCCCGCCCGGACCCGGCGCGTCAGCCGTGCCAGGACCGCCACAGGGCCGCGTACGCCCCCTCGGCCGCCACCAGCTCGTCGTGCGAGCCGAGTTCGCTGATCCGGCCGTCCTCGACCACCGCGATCACGTCCGCGTCGTGCGCGGTGTGCAGCCGGTGCGCGATCGCGATGACCGTACGGCCGTCCAGCACCCGCGCCAGCGAACGCTCCAGGTGCCGGGCCGCACGCGGGTCCAGCAGCGAGGTCGCCTCGTCCAGCACCAGCGTGTGCGGATCCGCCAGCACCAGCCGGGCCAGCGCGACCTGCTGGGCCTGCGCCGGGGTCAGCGCGCTCCCGCCGGAGCCCACCTCCGTGTCCAGCCCCGACTCCAGGGCCCGCGCCCAGCCGTCGGCGTCCACCGCACCCAGCGCCGCCCACAGCTCGGCGTCGGCCGCACTCGTCCGGGCCAGGCGCAGGTTGTCCCGCAGGGTGCCCACGAACACGTGGTGCTCCTGGTTGACCAGCGCCACGTGCTCGCGCACCCGCTCCGCGGGCATGTGCGACAGCCGGGCCCCGCCGAGCGTGACCTCGCCCGTCCGGGGCGCGTAGATGCCCGCCAGCAGCCGGCCCAGCGTGGACTTGCCCGCCCCCGAAGGCCCCACCAGCGCCATCCGGGTGCCCGGCGGCACGGACATCGACACCCGGTGCAGGACGTCCACGCCCTCCCGGTAGCCGAAGCGGACCTCCTGCGCCCGGACGTCCCGGCCCTCCGGGGCGACCGCCCGGTCCCCCGCGTCCGGCTCGATCTCCCGCACGCCCACCAGCCGCGCCAGCGACACCTGGGCGATCTGCAGCTCGTCGTACCAGCGCAGGATCAGGCCGATCGGGTCGACCATCATCTGCGCCAGCAGCGCCCCCGTGGTCAGCTGGCCCACCGACATCCAGCCCCGCAGCACGCAGTAGCCGCCGATCATCAGCACCGCGCCGAGGATCGTCACAAAGGTGACGTTGACGACGGGGAACAGGACCGTCCGCAGGAACAGCGTGTACCGCTCCCACGCCGTCCACTCCTTGATCCGCCGCTCCGACAGCTCGATCCGGCGCCCGCCCAGACGGTGCGCCTCGACCGTGCGCCCCGCGTCGACCGTCTCGGTCAGCACGGCCGCGACCGCCGCGTACCCGGCGGCCTCCGAACGGTAGGCCGCGGGAGCCCGCCGGAAGTACCAGCGGCACCCGATGACCAGCACTGGCAGCGCCACCAGCGCGGCCAGCGCCAGCGGCGGCGCGGTGACCGCGAGGGCGCCGTAGAGCAGCCCGGCCCACACCACGCCGATCGCCAGCTGCGGCACGGCCTCGCGCATCGCGTTGGCCAGCCGGTCGATGTCGGTGGTGATCCGCGACAGCAGGTCGCCGGTGCCGGCCCGCTCCAGGACGCCCGGCGGCAGGCCGACCGACCGCACCAGGAAGTCCTCGCGCAGATCGGCCAGCATCTCCTCGCCGAGCATCGCCCCGCGCAGCCGCACCAGCCGCACGAAGCAGGTCTGCACGGCCAGCGCCAGAGCGAACAGCAGCGCCACGCGCCCGAGACGGAGTTCGCGCGCCCCCGTCGAGAGCCCGTCCACGACCTGCCCCAGCAGGTACGGGCCGGCCATGGAGGCGACCACCGCCACCGCGTTGACCGCCACCAGCACCACGAAGGCCCGCCGGTGCCGCCGCAGCAGCCCGCGCACATAGCCCCGTACGGTCGCCGGCGTGCCCACCGGCAGGGTGGCGGCCGTCTCGGGGGCCGCCGGATCGTATTGCGGCGGAGCCACGCCGATCATGCGGATTCCTCGATCCCTGTGAGTTCCTCGGCCGGCCCGGCCGCGCCGGACGCGGCCGACCGCTGTTCTTCTTCCGTCTCCCGGGTGACGACCGCCCGGTAGCGGGGTTCGCCGCGCATCAGCTCCCGGTGGGTGCCCGCCGCCAGCGCCCGGCCCTCGTGGACCAGGACGACCCGGTCCGCGCGGTCCAGCAGCAGCGGCGAGGAGGCCAGTACCACCGTCGTGCGCCCGGCGCGCAGCTCCGCGATCCCCTGGGCGATCCGCGCCTCGGTGTGCGAGTCCACCGCCGACGTCGGCTCGTCCAGCACGAGCACCTCCGGGTCGGTGAACAGGGACCTGGCCAGCGCGAGCCGCTGGCGCTGCCCGCCCGACAGGGACCGGCCGCGCTCGGTGATCCGCGCGTCCATCGGGTCCTCCACACCGTCGGGAGCCGACTGGAGCAGGGCGTCCAGGACGTCCCCGCACCGGGCGGCGGCCAGCGCGGCCCCCGCCGTGACCGACCCGGAGGCCGGTACGCCGAACAGCTCCCGCAGCGTCCCGGACAGCAGCACCGGATCCTTGTCCTGTACGAGGACCAGCCCGCGCGCCGCGTCCAGCGCGAGCTCGTCCAGCGCGACCCCGCCCAGCAGCACCGGGGGCGCCCCGCCCGCGCCGTCCACGGGGTGCCCGCCGAGCCGCTCCGCGAGCCGTCCCGCCAGGTCCGGGTCCCCGCACACGACCGCCGTGAACCGCCCGGCCGGGGCCAGCAGCCCCGTGGCGGGGTCGTACAGGTCCCCGCCCGGCGCCGGCGCGGCGGCCGGCGCGGCCGCGGAACCCTCCGCCCCGTCCTCCGTCCGCGTCAGCGACAGCACGCGGGCCGCGCGCGCGGCGGAGGGCCGCGAGAAGGAGTACGCCTGCGCGATCTCCTCGAAGTGCCGCAGCGGGTACAGCATCGTGGCCACGGCGCTGAATGCCGCGACGAGTTCGCCGACCGTCAGCCGGCCGTCCCGCACGAGCAGCGCGCCGTACCAGACCACGGTGATCAGCAGGGCGCCCGGCAGCAGCACCTGGATCGCGGAGATCAGGGCCCACATCCGAGCGCTGCGCACGGCCGCCTCGCGGACCTCCTGGGAGGCCTCCCGGTAGCGGCCCAGGAAGAGTTCCTCACCGCCGATGCCGCGCAGCACCCGCAGGCCCGCCACGGTGTCCGAGGCCAGCTCGGTGGCCTTGCCGGCCTTCTCGCGCTGGAGGTCCGCGCGGCGCGTGGCACGCGGCAGCAGCGGCAGCACCGACAGGGCGAGCACCGGCACGCCCGCCGCGACGACCACGCCGATGGACGGCGCGTAGAAGAGCAGGCCCACGCAGATGGCGACGACCGCGAAGGCGGCGGCGAGGAATCGGGACACCGCCTCGACGAACCAGCCGATCTTCTCGACGTCACCCGTCGAAACCGTCGTGACTTCTCCCGCCGCGACCCGCCGGGTCAGCGCGGAGCCCAGCTCGGCGGTCTTCCGGGCGAGGAGCTGCTGCACCCGGGCGGCCGCGGTGATCCAGTTGGTGACGGCGGTGCGGTGGAGCATGGCGTCGCCGGCCGAGATGGCCGCGCCGAACAGCAACAGCACTCCGCCGGCCAGCAGCAGCCCGGCGCCGTCGCGGTCCACGGCGGCCTCGACGCCCAGGCCGACCGTGTACGGGAGCCCGGCGACCCCGCAGAAGTGGACGAGGCCCCAGGCCAGGCTCCGGGCCTGGCCGCCGAGCTGCCCCCGGCCCAGCCACCAGAGGAAACGGGGCCCGGAGCGGGCGTCGGGTACCCCGGGATCCGGATAGGGAAGATCGCTGATCTGCATGACGCCCCACGAACTGGTCGATGACTGCAACCCGCGCAAGGTTCGTCCTCCGGACCGGACTCCGGCAATCGATTTTCCGGCCCGGGGGCGCGCGTACGGCGCCTGTTCCGGCGTACGCGCCTTCGTGCGCGCCGGGCGTGTTCAGGGGCGCGTCGCGCGCTCCAGCTCGATCAGCACCGAGTGGTAGTGGCGGCCCGTGGCCCGGTCCATGCCCACCTCGCACATCCGGTTCGCCGACAGGTGCGCGTCGAACTGGCGTGCCGTCACTTCCGCGGCCTCCCGCGCCGTCGCGGCGGCCGTCAGCTCCGGGTGCAGCATCCCCCGGTCGCCCGCGAAGGCGCAGCAGCCCGCGTCGTCCGGGACCACCACCTCCGCGGCGCAGGCCTCGGCCACGGCCCGCAGCTGCGGCTCGTCGCCCAGGTGCCGTGCCGAGCAGGTCGGGTGGAGGACCGCGGAGCCGACGGTGTGCCGGACCTCCAGGTGCGGCAGCAGCTCCTCCGCCGCCCACACGACGGAGTCGACGATCCGCAGCTCGGCGTGGAGGACGAGGTTGTCCGCGGTCAGGAACGGGACCACCTCCCGCGCGAGGCCCAGGGTGCAGGACGACGCGTCGACCACCAGCGGGAGCCGGCCCCCGGCCGTCCAGCCCCAGGCGGCCTCGACGATCCGGTTGGCCATCAGCCGGTTGCCGGCCTCGTAGCCCTTGGAGTGCCAGATCGTCGCGCAGCAGGTCCCGGCCACGTCGCGGGGGATCCACACCGGCTTCCCGGCCCGCTCCGACACGGCCACCACCGCCTCCGGCAGCGACGGACCGGGGTCCCCCGGGGGCCCGCCGAAGATCCGGTTGACGCAGGCCGGGTAGTACACGGCGGCCGCGCCCACCCGGCGGGTCGCGGGCAGCCGCCGCGCGGCGGCCCCGGGGACCTGCGGCAGCCACTCCGGCACCAGGTCGGGGCGTACGGCCTTGCGCGCCGCCCCCGTGACCGCGCCCAGCACCCGGTCCCCGAGGGTGTGCGCGATCTTCTCGGAGGCGGCCACGGCCAGCCGGGCACCGGCCTCGACGGTACGGAACCGCCGGGCGGCCAGCTCGGCGGCCCGCTCCTCGCGCGCGCCGTGCCGGCGGTGGCGGAAGTCCCGCATGAGCGCGCCGGTGTCGATCCCGACCGGGCAGGCGAGCTTGCAGGTGGAGTCGCCCGCGCAGGTGTCGACGGCGTCGTAGCCGTAGGCGTCGAGCAGTTCGGCGAGCACGGGGGAGCCCGGCTGCTGGCGCGTCATCTCGCGGCGCAGCACGATCCGCTGGCGCGGAGTGGTCGTCAGGTCCCCGCTGGGGCAGGTCGGTTCGCAGAACCCGCACTCGATGCAGGGGTCGGCCACGTCCTCCACCCTCGGGATCGTCTTCAGGCCGCGCAGGTGGGCCAGCGGGTCGCGGTCGAGGAGGACGCGCGGGGCCAGCACCGAGTCCGGGTCGAGGAGCCGCTTGGTGCGCCACATGAGGTCGGCCGCCACGGGCCCCCACTCCAGTTCCAGAAAGGGGGCCATGTTGCGGCCGGTGGAGTGCTCGGCCTTCAGGGAGCCGTCGAACCGCTCCACCGTGAGGTGGCAGAAGGCGTCCATGAAGGCCGCGTACCGGTCGACGTCGGCGGGCTCGGCGGCGTCGAAGGCGAGCAGGAAGTGCAGGTTGCCGTGGGCCGCGTGACCGGCCACGGCCGCGTCGAAGCCGTGCTCCGCCTGGAGCGCGAGCAGAGCCTCGCAGGCCTCCGCCAGACGCGACGGCGGCACCGCGAAGTCCTCGGTGATCAGGGTGGTGCCGGGCGGGCGGGCCCCGCCGACGGCGGTGACGAAGGCCTTGCGGGCCTTCCAGTACCCGGCGATGGCGGCCGGGTCGCTCGTGAAGGCGTTGGTGACCGAGGCGACGGGCGCGACCAGCTCCAGCGCGGGCAGCACCGCGGCCGCGCGGCGCTCGTACTCGGCGCGGCCCGCCGCGTCCGGCGCCCGGAACTCCACCAGCAGCGCGGCGGTGTCCTTCGGCAGCTCCGCCCAGTCGGCGGGCACGCCCGCGACGCTGACCGAGGCGCGCAGGGTGTTGCCGTCCATCAGCTCGACGGCGAGGGCGCCCGCGTCGTTGAAGAGCGGTACGGCGGCGGCCGCGGCGGGCAGGGACGGGAAGAAGAGCAGCGCGGTCGTGAGCTCGCGGTCCAGGGGGAGCGTGTCGAAGACGACCTCGGCGATGAAGCCGAGCGTGCCCTCCGAGCCGACCATCAGCCCGCGCAGGATCTCGACGGGCGTGGTGCCGTCCAGGTAGGCGTCGAGACGGTAGCCGGTGGTGTTCTTGATCTCGTACTTGGCCCGGATCCGGGCGACCAGGGCCGGATCCGCCTCGATCTCCCGCTTGAGCTCCATCAGCCCGTGGCACAGGCCCGGTTCCGCGCGGGCCAGCTCCTCGTCCGCGAGCGGGTCGGCGGTGTCCACGACGGTGCCGGTCGGCAGGACCAGGGTGAGGGAGGACAGGGTGCGGTACGAGTTCCTCGTGGTCCCGGCCGTCATGCCGGAGGAGTTGTTGGCGACGACCCCGCCGAGGGTGCAGGCGACGGCGCTGGCCGGGTCGGGGCCGAGGATCCTGCCGTGCCGGGCCAGGGCTGCGTTGGCCCGGAACACGGTGGTGCCGGGCCGGATCCGGGCGCGCCGGCCCTCCTCCAGGACCTCGATGCCGGCCCAGTGGCGGCGTACGTCGACGAGGATGTCCTCGCCCTGCGCCTGGCCGTTCAGGGAGGTCCCGGCGGCGCGGAAGACCACCTCGCGCTGCTTGCCGTGGGCGTACGAGAGGACCGCGGAGACGTCGTCGATGTCCTCGGCGACCACGACGACCTGCGGGACGAACCGGTACGGGGAGGCGTCGGTGGCGTAGCGGACCAGGTCGGAGACCTTCCACAGCACCTTCTCGGCGCCGAGCAGCTCGCTCAGCTCGGCGCGCAGGGCCGGCGGGGTGCCCCCGGCCAGCCGGTCGGGGACCCGGTCGGGGGCGGGGGCGCGCATGCCGCGCGGGCGCAGGGCTCCCGGCTTCGGTTCGAGCAGCGGCATGAGCAGCCCCTTCGTCCGTCGCGGTCCGGCACGGGCGCCGGGGCCGGCGCCCGTGCCGCCCGTCTCAGCAGCGGCGCTCCGCGGGAGCGTCCGCCAGCGCGTTCAGCAGGCCGCCGAGCACCTCGCGCTGTCCGGCGGTCAATGGAGCAAGGATCTCCTCTGCGGCGTCGGTCCGCGCGTTGCGCAGACGGCGCAGCGTGGCGCGACCGGTTTCGGTGAGCTCGATCCGGATCACGCGGCGGTTCGCGGGGTCGGGCACGCGGCGCACGCAGTCGGCGGTCTCCAGCCCGTCCACCAGGGTGGTCACGGCTCGCGGTACGACCTCAAGGCGCGTTGCCAGGTCGGCCATCCGGGGCGGCTGGTCCCCGCCGTAGTGCGAGACGAGGCGCAGCAGCCGGCCCTGGGCGGGGGTGATCCCGAGCGGCTCCATGTGGCGCTTCTGGATGCGGTGGAGCCGGCGCGTGAGGCGCAGCAGCTGCTCGGCGAGGACGCCGTCGGTGGAATCGCGGGTGTCGGTCTCGGAACCGGTGCTCATACTGGGAACAGTATCAGGACCGGATTCATTGTGAGCGTAGGTAACAATGAGCTAAGCTCATCACAGTCCCGCCTGAAGGAGGCACATGCCCCACGACGAACCGAAGTGGACCCCATCGAACGAAGCCCTCGACCCCACCCGCCCGGCCCCGGCGGACCGCCCCCGCGAGCTGCGCCGCATCGTCGGCCTGTTCCGCCCCTACCGCGGCCGGCTCGCCGTGGTCGGAGCGCTCGTCGGCGCGTCCTCCCTGGTCGGCGTGGCATCGCCGTTCCTGCTCAAGGAGATCCTGGACGTCGCGATCCCCCAGGGTCGGACCGGACTGCTCAGCCTGCTCGCGCTCGGCATGATCCTCACGGCGGTCGTGACCAGCGTCTTCGGCGTCCTCCAGACGCTGATCTCCACCACCGTCGGCCAGCGCGTCATGCACGACCTGCGCACCGCCGTCTACGCACAGCTCCAGCGGATGCCGCTGGCCTTCTTCACCCGCACCCGCACCGGCGAGGTGCAGTCCCGGATAGCCAACGACATCGGCGGCATGCAGGCCACCGTCACCTCGACCGCGACCTCGCTCGTGTCGAACCTGACCGCCGTGATCGCCTCCGTGGTCGCGATGCTCGCGCTCGACTGGCGGCTGACCGTGGTCTCCCTCCTGCTGCTGCCCGTGTTCGTGTGGATCAGCCGCCGGGTCGGCCGCGAGCGCAAGAGGATCACCACGCAGCGGCAGAAGCAGATGGCCGCGATGGCCGCGACCGTCACCGAGTCCCTCTCGGTCAGCGGCATCCTGCTCGGCCGCACCATGGGCCGCTCGCAGTCCCTCACCGATGCCTTCTCCGAGGAGTCCGAGAAGCTCGTCGGCCTGGAGGTGCGCTCCAGCATGGCCGGGCGCTGGCGGATGTCCACGATCGGCATCGTCATGGCCGCCATGCCCGCGCTGATCTACTGGGCCGCGGGCATCGCCCTGCAGACCGGCGCCCCCTCGCTCTCCGTCGGCACCCTCGTCGCCTTCGTCACCCTCCAGCAGGGCCTGTTCCGGCCCGCCGTGAGCCTGCTGTCGACCGGTGTGCAGATCCAGACCTCGCTCGCGCTGTTCGCCCGGATCTTCGAGTACCTCGACCTGCCGGTGGACATCACCGAGCGGGAGGAGCCCGTGCGGCTGGACCGCGCCAGGGGCGAGGTCCGCCTGGAAAACGTGCACTTCGCCTACGAGGCCAAGACCGGCCCCACCCTCACCGGCATCGACATCACCGTCCCGGCCGGCGGTTCCCTCGCCGTGGTCGGCCCCACCGGCTCCGGCAAGAGCACCCTCAGCTACCTGGTGCCGCGGCTCTACGACGTGACCGGCGGCCGGGTCGCCCTCGACGGGGTGGACGTACGCGACCTCGACTTCGACTCGCTGGCCCGGTCCATAGGCGTCGTCTCCCAGGAGACCTACCTCTTCCACGCCTCGGTCGCCGACAACCTGCGCTTCGCCAAGCCGGACGCCACGCAGGAGGAGATCGTCGAGGCCGCCCGCGCGGCGCAGATCCACGACCACATCGAGTCCCTGCCCGACGGCTACGACACCCTGGTCGGCGAGCGCGGCTACCGCTTCTCCGGCGGCGAGAAGCAGCGCCTGGCCATCGCGCGCACGATCCTGCGCGACCCGCCGGTACTCATCCTCGACGAGGCCACCAGCGCCCTCGACACCCGTACCGAGCACGCCGTGCAGCGGGCCATCGACAACCTCTCCAGGGGCCGCACCACCATCACCATCGCCCACCGCCTCTCCACCGTCCGCGACGCCGACCAGATCGTGGTCCTGGACTCCGGCCGGATAGCCGAGCGCGGGACGCACGAGGAACTGCTGGGGGCCGGCGGCCGCTACGCCGCGCTGGTCCGCCGGGACCGGGACGCCGCCCAGGCGCCCGACCGTGAGCGGGGCGACTCGGGGAGGGGGCCCGCGGGGGAGCCCGTACCCACTCCGGTGAACGTGTGATCGTACGACCGGGGCGGGGTGGGATGTCCGAAAGGTTCTGGTTCTGGGGTTAACGTGCCCGCATGTCTGACGAGTACCAGCCGCAGCAGCCCCATCAGCCGCCGCCGCGCCGCTCCCGGCTGACCCGTCGAGGCCGCCTGGTGCTCCTCTTCGGCGCGCTCCTCGGCATCGGGCTCGCCACAGTGGTGATCGAACCCATGCTGCCCGAGGAGGAAGCGCCCGAGAAGCCGCGCCAGTTGCTGATCCCCGAAGGCTGGCGGGCCGCACAGGTCTACGCCGCCGTCGACCGCGAACTGCGGCTTCCCGCCGGCACCACCAAATCGGCCGTCGCCACGACGGCCCTGGGCCTGCCGGCGGAGGCGAAGGGCAACCCGGAGGGCTACCTCTTCCCGGCGACCTACCCGGTGACGAAGGAGTCCACCCCGGCCGCGCTGCTGTCGTTCATGGTGCGGACGGCCAACCAGAAGCTCGCCACCAAGGCCATCGCCGACGGCGGCAAGGCGCACGGGATGACCCCGTACCAGACGGCCACCCTCGCCAGCGTCATCGAGGCGGAGGCCGACAACCCGGCCGACATGGGCAAGGTCTCCCGGGTGGTCCACAACCGGCTGGCGAAGTCGATGCCGCTCCAGATGGACTCCACCATCAACTACGCCCTGGGCCGCAACACGGTGGACACCACGCTCGGCGACACCCGCATCGACCACCCCTTCAACTCCTACGCGCGCCAGGGCCTGCCGCCGACCCCCATCGACAGCCCCGGCCTGCGGGCCATGGCCGCCGCGGTCGCGCCGACGCCCGGCGACTGGCTGTTCTTCGTCACCGTCAAGCCCGGTGACACCCGCTTCTCGGCGACCTATGAGGAACACAAGAAGCACGTCGCGGAGTTCAACCGGCTGCGCGCCGCCGCCGGTCCGCCCCCGGCCGCCGGCGGGTCCGCCCGCGACCGGGCCGGTCCGCCCGCGAAGGCCCCCGCCGTGAAATGAGCAGGCGCCACCGCCGCGCCCCGGCCTACCATCTGCCGCCTGGCGGACGGGCGGACAGGGGGGCGGCGAAGCATGAGACGGCCATGGATCACACGTCGTACGAGGACCGGCGCGCCCGCGCCGCCCGCGGCGGACGGTACCGCACCGCAGGCGGAGGAAGCGGACGAGGACCCGGACGCGATCGCCGCCCGCAAGCACCTGGAGGAGCTCTGGGGCAGTGACGTGGCGGACTGGCAGGAGTGGCTGGCCCGTTCCCCGGAAGGGGTCGACCTGCTCCTGTGGTGGTACCGGGAGGGTGAGCTCACCGCCCTCGTCGGCCCGGACCGCTACCGCGAACGCCTCGCGCGGCTGCTCTCCCGGGCCGCGCCGCGTGACGTCGCCGCCATGGGCCTGGGCTGCAGCCGCCGGGTCGACCGGCGCTGCCGCGCGCCGCGGGTCTGCGGCCAGGACCCCGCCCCGCGCACCCCCGACGGCCCGGTCCGCCTCCGCTCCGGGCCGGTACCCGGAGCGTGCAGCCGCTTCATCGACTGCTTCACGAGGCACGGGATCAGGGTCCACTTCACCGGCGACGACCGGCACAGCACGGTGCTCCTGCTCCGGGGCGGCCCGGAGGCGGCCCGCATGTGGGTGGACGGAGTCCCCGTCGGCGAGGGCCGGTGGCTGGACGACGGCGGCTGGTGGCAGGACGGCCGGTTCTACGTGATCCGCGTCGGCGGCCCCGCCGGCCATCCGCTCCAGGGCCTCGGCGACATCGGGGAGTGGCTCGACAGGATCGTTTCCCTCCTGGTGTACGACGCCGAGCGGGCCGTGGCGCACGTGTTCGTCCCCGAGCCCGCCGAGGAGTGGACGGACCCGGTGCTGGAGGTCCGCGACGGCGTCGGCTACGTCTACGCGACCGAGGAGGCCCGCGAGGCCGGAACCGCCGACCGGGAGTTCCCGGTGGACGTCCCGACCCCGGCCCCGACCCCGGACCCGGACCCGGCCCCGGCCCCGGACCCCGACCCGGCCCCGGCCCCGGACCCCGACCCGGCCCCGGCCCCCGACCCGGCCCCGGCCGGGGTCCCCGGCCCGGCCGCGGGCTGAGCCGCCGCCGGGCCCCGGGCCAGCAGGCGGCGTATCTCGCGCACAGCGGCGCCGCCGGCCCGGTTGGCGCCGATGGTCGAGGCCGACGGGCCGTAGCCCACCAGGTGGACCCGCTCGTCGCGCACCGCCCTGGTCCCCTCGACCCGGATCCCGCCGCCCGGCTCGCGCAGCCGCAGCGGTGCCAGGTGGTCGACGGCGGCCCGGAAGCCGGTGGCCCACAGGATCACGTCGGCGTCCACGCTCCGCCCGTCCGCCCATGCGACGCCGGTCGGGGTGATCCGGTCGAAGACGGGCAGCCGCTCCAGCACCCCGGAGTCCAGCCCCGCCCGCACGGCATCCGTCAGGGCCAGCCCGGTCACGCTGACCACGCTCCGCGGGGGCAGTCCCCGCCGGACCCGCTCCTCCACCAGCGCCACCGCCGCCCGGCCCTCCGCCTCCCCGAAGGCCCCCTCGCGGAACACGGGCGGCCGCCGGGTGACCCAGGTGGTCCCCGCCGCCACCTCGGAGACCTCCAGCAGGTGCTGCACCGCCGAGGTGCCGCCGCCCACCACGACCACCCGGGCCCCGGCGAACGCCCCCGGCCCGGGGTAGTCCGCGGTGTGCAGTTGGCGGCCCCGGAACAGCTCCTGGCCGGGGTAGCGCGGCCAGAACGGCCGGTCCCAGGTGCCGGTGGCGTTGACCAGCGCCCGTGCCGACCAGCTCCCGGACGCCGACTCGACGAGCAGCCGGCCCCCGGCCCCCTCGCGCACCGCCGAGACGTCCACGGGACGGCGTACGCGCAGGCCGAAGCGCTCCTCGTACGCCGCGAAGTACTCCCCGATCACCTCGGACGAGGGCCGCAGCGGATCGGCGCCGGTCAGCTCCATGCCGGGCAGCGCGTGCATCCCGTGCACCCTGCCGTAGGTCAGCGAGGGCCAGCGGAACTGCCAGGCCCCGCCGGGGCGGGGCGAATGGTCCAGCACCACGTGCTCGATGCCCGCCCGGGCCAGGTGGTAGGCGCTGGACAGCCCCGCCTGACCGGCCCCGACGACCACCACGTCCACGTCCGCCGCGCCCCTCAGCATTTCGTTCACGGTTCTACCAACTCGCCGGGGTGGCGGGATCTTCCCCCGCTCCGGCGGACCACGCTCAGGCCAGGGCGGGCGAGAGGGCGTGCAGGCGTACGAGACGCCGGCGGGTCTCCTCGTCCAGCGGGACGAAGGTCGTCAGCCGCGCACCCGACGCCGGGCCCAGCCACAGGCTGGTGTGCTCCAGGCGCAGCAGCCCCACGTGGGCGTTGCGGATGTACTTGGTGTTGCCGCCCGCCGCGACCACCTCGTGCCGGGCCCAGATCTCCCGGAACTCCGGCGAGGCCGCCTCCAGCCGGGCCAGCAGCGTCTTCCACGCGGGCTCCGCCAGGTGCCCGGCCATGGAGGCCCGGAACTTGGCCGCCAGCAGCCGGTTCACCTCCGGCATGTCGACGAGGGAGGCCCGCCAGTCCGCGTTGGTGAACGCCAGCCACATGCAATTGCGGTCTTCGGGGGGCAGTGCGTCCAGATCGCACAGCAGGCGCCCGTACGTGCTGTTGTAGGCACGGATGTCGTACCGGCTGTTCTGCACGCACGCCGGGATCGGGTCCAGCTGGTCGAGCATGGCCCGCAGGGCCGGGGTGACGCTCGGGCAGCGGGTGTTCGGCGCCGGGTCGGTGCCGCCCGCCAGCGCGAACAGGTGCGCCCGCTCACTGGAGTCCAGCAGCAGGGCCCGCGCCAGCGCGTCCAGGACCTGGGGGGACACCTGGATCTCGCGTGCCTGCTCCAGCCAGGTGTACCAGGTGACGCCGACGGCGGAGAGCTGCGCGACCTCCTCGCGGCGCAGCCCCGGGGTGCGCCGGCGCGGGCCCCGGACCAGCCCGACCTGCTCGGGGGTGATCCGCTCGCGGCGGCTGCGCAGGAAGTCGGCGAGCTCGTGACGGCGCAGGTCGCTCTCCGGGGCAACAGTGGTCATGGCACCAGGGTGCCGCACCGCCCATCCTGTTGCCAGGTACTCCTGGTACCAGGATGAGGAGACTCTGGTACCAGGCTGAGCGGCGGTGGATCGTTCCTTCCGTGAGCGAAACAACCGTACGCACGACCCACCCGTCCCCGTCTGTCCCCGCGGCCCCCACCGCCGCCCCGGCCACCGCCGGGTCCGTGTCCGCGGGGCCCGCCGTCCTCACGCCGCTCGGGCTGTTCACCGTGCTGCTGGGCGCCGCCCTCCCCCTGATCGACTTCTTCATCGTCAACGTGGCCCTGCCCGCCATCGACGCCGACCTCGCCGCCGGTCCGGCCATGCTGGAACTGGTCGTCGGCGGCTACGGGGTCGCGTACTCGGTGCTGCTGGTGCTGGGCGGGCGGATCGGCGACACGGTCGGCCGGCGACGGCTCTTCGTCGTCGGGATGGCCGCCTTCGGGCTGACCTCCCTGGCCTGCGGCCTGGCGCCCACCGCCTGGACCCTGGTCGGGGCGCGGGTGGCGCAGGGCGCGGCGGCGGCGCTGATGCTGCCCCAGGTGCTGGCCACCATCCAGGCCACCACCCAGGGCCCGCGCCGGGCCCGCGCGATGAGCCTGTACGGGGCCACCGCCGGCCTGTCCATGGTCGCCGGGCAGATCCTGGGCGGGGTGCTGGTCGCCGCCGATGTGGCCGGGTCCGGCTGGCGCTCGGTGTTCCTCGTCAACGTGCCCGTGGTGGTGGCCGGGCTGGTGCTCGCCGTCCGGGCCGTCCCGGAGACCCGCTCGGACCGTCCGGCGTCGGTCGACGTCCCCGGGACGCTGCTGCTCGGCCTCACCCTGGTGTCCCTGCTGCTGCCGCTGACCGAGGGGCGGGCGGCCGGCTGGCCGCTGTGGACCTGGGCGGCGCTGGCCGTGTCCCCCTTCGCGGCCCTGGCCTTCTACCTGACGGAGCGCCGCGCCGACCGGCTCGGGCGCACCCCGCTGGTGCCGCCGAGCCTGCTGCGGCTGGTGTCCCTGCGCCGCGGGCTGGTGATGATGCTGCCGTTCTCGATGGGCTTCAGCGGCTTCATGTTCGTGGTCGCCGTCGCACTGCAGCAGGGCCTGCGCATGGGTCCGGTGGCCGCGGGGCTCGCGCTGGTGCCGATGGCCCTGGCCTTCTTCGGCGCCTCCCTCGCCGGACCCCGGCTGGTCGGCCGGTTCGGCAGCCGGGTCGTCACCGCCGGCGGGCTGATCCAGGCCCTCGGCATCGCCCTGGTGCTTGGGGCCGTCTGGTACGGCTGGCCGGACGTCGGTCTCGCCGGACTGGCTCCGGGCGTCGCCGTCGCGGGCCTCGGCCAGGGCCTCCAGCTGCCGGTGCTGATGCGGCTGATGCTCTCGGACGTCCCGGCGGACCGGGCCGGGGTGGGCAGCGGGGTCATGGTCACCACCCAGCAGTCCTCGCTGGCCCTGGGCGTGGCGACCGTCGGCACCCTGTTCCTCGCCCTGGCCGAATCGATGGGGATGCGCGACGCGCTCGCCGTGGTCCTGCTGGTCCAGCTCGGCCTGATCGTGGTGACGGTGGCCCTCAGCCTGCGCCTGCCGCGCGCTATGCGCTGAACGGGGCGCCCGGGCCGTGACACCCCGTCGGTCCGGCGCGCACCGGCCGCCGTCAGGCGCGGGCGGCCGCCCCGCGCGAGAACAGCCACTCCTCGGCGGCGTCCGCGTCGAACTCCCGCTGGCCGCCCGCGAAGAGCAGCCCCGCCGCCGCGAACGCCGGATCGCCGGCGGTGCCCGCCACGTACGGGACCGCCACGCAGCCCATCCCGGCGGCGTGCGCGGCCAGCGCCCCCGGCGCCGCGTCCTCGACCACCACGCAGTCGGCGGGCCGGGCGCCGAGCCGGCGGGCCGCCTCCAGGAACACGTCCGGGGCGGGCTTGCCCCGCTCGACCTCCTCGGCGGAGACGGCCGTGGTCAGCAGCGCGGCCAGCCCGGTGCCCTCCAGCACGGCGTCGATCGCCTCCCGCGAGGAGCCCGAGGCCACCGCCATCGGCACGCCCCGCGCGTGCAGCCGCTCCACGAAGGTCCGCATCCGGGGGAAGGCCTCCGTGCGGGTGCGGGCCAGCTCCAGGTAGGCGGCGTTCTGCTCCGCCAGCAGTTGTTCGACCGGGGGCCGCAGGCCGTAGCGGCCCTTGAGGACCTCCAGGGTCTCCAGCGTGCCGATGCCGATGAAGCGGGAGTGCTGTTCCCACGTGAAATCGGGGACGCCGTGCCGCTCCAGGGTGAGGCGCCCCGACTCGTAGTAGTTCGGCTCGCTGTCCACGAGGGTGCCGTCGAGATCGAATATGACGGAGATCATCCGTTGTGCCCGTCCTGCCGGTCCTGTGCCTGTCCCAGCCATCCTGTCAGGATTTGCGCGCCGCCCGCCCCACGGACTCCACCAGCGGCAGCAGCCGGTGCGCGACCCGCTCGCGCAGGGCGACCTCCGTCCGCGTGCGGACCACGCCCGGAAGCCGGATCAGCCGCTGGATCACGTCCTCCAGATGCCCGGCGTCCCGGGCCACCACCCGCGTCAGCAGGTCCCCGCCACCGGTGATCGAGAAGGCCTCGACGATCTCCGGCACGGTCGCCAGCGCGTCCCCGACCTCGTCCAGGCGCCCCTGGGTGACCTCGATGTGCACGAACGCCAGCACCGGGTGCCCCAGCGCGGCGGGGGAGAGCACCGGACCGGAACCGGTGATCACCCCGGTCCGCTCCAGCCGGTCCAGGCGGGCCTGGAGGGTGCCGCGGGCCACGCCGAGGATCCGGGCGTACTCGCGGACGCTGGTGCGCGGCTGCTCGATCAGCAGGCGCAGGATCCGGGTGTCGAGCTCGTCCACCGCCATGTCAGGACTGTACCAATGGCCCGGATCGTCCCGCCGCCGGGAAGCGACCGCATCCGATCACGCCCCCGGCACCGAAGAACAGGGTGACAGCCGCCGCCCACAGCCCCCACCCCCCGACACGGAGCCGAGCGCATGAACACCGCAGTGGTCCTGTACACCTCCGACCTGCGCCTGCACGACCATCCGCCGCTGCGCGCCGCCCTCTCCTCCTGCGACCGGATCGTCCCGCTCTTCGTCCGCGACCGGGTCATCGAGGGCTCCGGCTTCGCCGCCCCCAACCGGCTGGCCTTCCTCGCCGACTGCCTCGCCGACCTCGACGCGGGCCTGCGCGAACGCGGCGGCCGCCTCGTACTGCGCTCCGGGGACGCCGTCGCCGAGGTCTGCGCAGTCGTCCAGGAGGCCGACGCCGACGAGGTGCACATGGCCGCGGGCGTCAGCGGCTACGCCCGCACCCGCGAGGAACGGCTGCGCGAGGCACTGGAGGCGCAGGGCCGCCGGCTGTACACCCACGACGCGGTGGTCACGGCGGTGGCCCCCGGAGCGGTCCTGCCCACCGGCTCGGGCGCCGACCACTTCTCCGTCTTCACCCCCTACCTGCGCCGCTGGACGGAACTGCCGCAGCGGGCCGTGGCCGCCGCCCCGCGCCGCGTACGCGTCCCCGAGGACATCGGATCCGAGGAGCTGCCCCGCCGCGCGGCCGTCACCGGAACCTCCCCGGCCCTCGCTCGCGGCGGCGAACGCGAGGCCAGGCGGCTGCTGGCCAACTGGCTGCGCTCCGGCATCGACCGCTACGGGGACACCCACGACGACCTCGCCGCCGACGCCACCTCCCGGCTCTCCCCGCACCTGCACTTCGGCACCCTCTCGCCCGCCGAGGCCGTCCAGCGCTCCGCCGCGGCCGGCGGCGCCGGAGCCGAGGCCTTCGTCCGGCAGCTGTGCTGGCGCGACTTCCACCACCAGGTCCTCGCCGCCCGCCCCGACGCCGCGGCCGAGGACTACCGGCCCCGCCACGACCGCTGGCGCACCGGCCCGGCCGCCGAGGAGGAGCTCCAGGCCTGGAAGGACGGCCGCACCGGCTACCCGGTGGTCGACGCCGCCATGCGGCAACTGCGCCACGAGGGCTGGATGCCGGGCCGCGCCCGGCTGCTGGCGGCCGGCTTCCTCGCCAAGAGCCTCTACGTGGACTGGCGCACCGGCGCCGGGCACTTCCTCGCCCTCCTCGTGGACGGGGACCTGGCCAACAACCAGCTCAACTGGCAGTGGGTGGCCGGCACCGGCACCGACACCCGGCCCAACCGGGTGCTCAACCCCGTCCGCCAGGGCATCAAGTACGACCCCGAAGGCCGCTACGTCCACCGCTGGGTGCCCGAGCTCGCCGCACTGCCCGCGCCCAGGGTCCACGAACCCTGGCGGCTGCCCGGGACCGAGCGGGCCCGGTACGACTACCCGCCGCCGCTGGTGGAACTCGCCGACGCCCTCGGCCGCTTCCGCCGGGCGCGGCCCGGCGCCGGACCGGGCGGCGTACCGTAGGCCGGTGGACCCCGAACCCGCCCTGAGCACCGGTGCCGTCGCCCGCCGCCTCGGGGTCTCCCCGACCACGCTGCGCTCCTGGGAGCGCCGCTACGCCATCGGCCCGGCCCACCGCGAGGACGGCCGGCACCGCCGCTGGACGCCCCGGGACATCGCCCTCCTGGAGGAGATGTGCCGGCTCACCGCACGGGGCGTTCCCCCGTCCGAGGCGGCGCGGGCCGCGCTCGGCGCAGCACCCGCCGCCCGCGCGGGCGGGAGGGCGGCGGCCGTGGTGCCGGGCGGGCCCGGCGCCCTCCCCCTCGGGGAGGCGCGGCCGGAGGGACGGGGGCTCGCGCGGGCCGCCGTACGCCTGGACGCGCCGGCGGTGGCGGAACTGCTGGAGGCCGCCCTGGCGGAACACGGCCTGGTCGCGGCGTGGGAGGAGGTCATCGCGCCGACCCTGCACGCCGTCGGCCGCAAGTGGGCCTCGGCGGGGGAGCGTTACATCGAGGTGGAACACCTGCTGTCGTGGCAGGTCTCCGCCGCCCTGCACCGGATCCGCCCCGCCCCGGACCGGGCGCGGGTGCCCCCGGTGCTGCTCGCGTGCGTGCCGGGGGAGCTGCACAGCCTGCCCGTCGAGGCCCTGGCCGCGGCCCTCGGCGAACGGGGCGTGCCGGTAAGGATGTTCGGCGCCGCCCTGCCCGCCGGGGCACTGTGCGACGCGGTACGGCGTACGGGTCCCCGTGCCGCCGTCCTCTGGTCGCAGTCCCGCACCACCGCGGACCGGGCCCTGGCCCGCTCGGTCGCCGGCATCGAGTGGGGGCTGCGCGGCGCGCGCGGCCACCCGGCGCTCCTGCTCGCCGGACCCGGCTGGGGCCCGGAGGCCCAGGGGCCGCGCACCGGCCGGCTCTTCGCACTGCGCTCCGGCCTCGGCCTCATCGAGGAACTGGCGGCCGGGCAGGCTCCAGCGACCGCCGCAGGGCGCGCAGGGCCCGCCGCATATGGCTCTTGACGGTCCCCAGCGGGAGTCCGGTGCGCTCCGCGATCTGGCTCTGGCTCAGATCGGCGTAGAAGGCCAGGCACAGCACCTGCCGCTGGGCCGGGGGAAGCCGGGCCAGCTCCCCGAGGACCAGCACCCGGTCCAGGGCCTGCTCCGCCGGCCCCTGCGGCCCCTGCGGCCCCTCGCGCGGCTCCCCGGCGCGCTGCGCGGCGGCCCGCGCCACCCGGGCCAGCCGCCCCCGGGCCTCCAGCGCGTCGGCCACCTTGTGCCGGGTGATGCCGGCCAGCCAGGCCCCGATCCCGCCGGGCCCCGGACGGTACCCGGCCCGGCCGCGCCAGGCGGCGAGGAACACCTGCTGGGTGACGTCCTCGGCCTCGCGCGGATCGCCCAGGGCACGCCGGGCCAGGGCGTGCACGACGGGCCGCCAGCGCCGGCAGACGGCCTCCGCGCAGGCCTCGTCGCCCGCGGCGAATCCGGCGGCGAAGCCGGACTCCGCGGCGGGGCCGGGGGCGGTGGCGGGGGCGTCGTCCTGCGGGCGGGAGCCCTGCGGGGGAACGGTGTCCATGCGACGAGCCTCCCGAGGCGGTGGGGGCCGCCTCCACTTGCACCGTTTCCGCATCGATTACGTCGGCTCGGCTCCGGCTCGGCAGCGACACCCCCGACGCCGGCGCGGGCAGGCTTCCCCGATGGGCCGTGCCGAAGGCGAGGAACAGGACCTTCCCGGTCTGCACGGCGGTGAACACCGGCCCCAGGGCCGGCGGGCTGACGGCCTCGATCAGCCCGGTCACCCAGGCCGGCACCAGCAGCAGGACGGTCAGCCGCCCGCCCGCACTCACGCACGTCCACGACGCCCGACAGTGACACGACCGCCCGGCTCCGGCGGCCCGGCAGGCCGGGCGCGGGCGCACCGCCGTAGGGTCCGGGCATGAGTGAACTGCTACTGGTGAGGCACGGAGAGACGGCGTGGAGCGCGGACGGGCGCCACACGGGACTGACCGACGTGCCGCTGACCGCGCGGGGAGCCGACGAAGCCCTCTCGCTGGCCCCCTTCTTCCGCGACCGGGAGCCCGCCCTGGTGCTGACCAGCCCGCTGAGCCGGGCCGTCGCCACGGCCGAACTCGCCGGGCTCACCGGCGGGATCCCCGAACCCGACCTCCACGAGTGGGACTACGGCGGCTACGAGGGGGTCACCACCGCCGAGATCCGGCGCACCCGGCCCGACTGGTCGCTGTGGACCGACGGCGTCCCGCCGGGCGACGCCCCGCACCCGGGCGAACAGGCCGCCCAGGTCGGGGTCCGCGCGGACCGGGTCCTCGCCCGCGTTGCCGGGACCCTGAGCGCCGGCCGGGGCGACGTCGTACTCGTCGCCCACGGCCACTTCCTGCGCGTCCTGACCGCCCGCTACCTCGGCCTGCCCCCGCAGGAAGGCCGGCTCTTCCTGCTGCGCACCGGCACCGTCAGCACGCTGTCCACCGAGCACGGGCTCCCGGTCATCGCGGGCTGGAACACCCGCCCCTGACCCTCCCCCAGGCCGGGTCCGGCCCCGACGGCGACGGTTCGGGCAGGGCCAGGCACAGGGCGTCGAGCGCCGCCGCGAACGCGTGCTCGGGCGGGGTGCCGTAGCCCAGCACCAGCCCGTCCCGCGGGGCCATGGCACTGTCCGGGTGCAGGTACGGCCCCAGCCCGTCCAGCGCCAGTCCCGCCCGCCGCGCCGCGCGCAGGGCGGCCGCCTCGGTCCCCGGCGGCAGCTCCAGCACGGCGTGCAGCCCGGCCGCGACGCCGCTCACCCGGACGTGCGGGGCCTCGGCCGCGAGCCGCGCCGCCAGCAGGTCCCGGCGGCGCCGGTAGACCTGCCGCATCCGGCGCAGGTGGCGGTCGTAGCCGCCCGAGGAGACGAACTCGGCCAGGGTGAGCTGGTCCGTCACCCCCGACCACATCTCGCGCGGCCCCTTCGCCTCCAGGACCGCGTCCACCAGCCGCTCCGGCAGCACCATCCAGCCCATCCGAAGCGCGGGGGACAGGCTCTTGCTGACGGAGCCGATGTACACGATCCGCTCCGGGTCCAGGCCCTGCACGGCGCCGACCGGCTGGCGGTCGTAGCGGAACTCCCCGTCGTAGTCGTCCTCGACGACCACCCCGCCGCGGGCCCGCGCCCAGTCCACCACCGCCGCCCGCCGCTCGGGGTGCAGCGGCCCGCCCGTCGGGAACTGGTGCGCAGGCGTGAGCAGCACGGCCCGCGCCCCCGTCCCGGCGAGCTCCCCGACCCGGGCGCCCCGGCCGTCCACGGTCAGCGGCACCGTCGCCCTCCCGGCCCGCTCCAGGACCTCCCGGTGGAACGGCAGCCCGTACGACTCGACGGCGACCGGGCCCGTCAGGACCCCGCCCAGCAGTTCCAGCCCGTGCGCGAACCCGGAGCAGAGCACGATCCGGTCGGGGGAGGTCCGTACGCCCCGCGCCCGCGCGAGGTACTCCGTCAGCGTGCGCCGCAGCTCGATCCGGCCGCGCGGGTCGCCCACCCCGAAGGCGTCGTGCGGGGCGGCGGCCAGGGCCCGGCGGGCCGCGGCCAGCCAGGCCGTACGGGGGAAGGCCGAGGCGTCCGGGGAGCTGGGCAGCAGATCGTGGACGGTACGCCGCCGCGCGGGCCGGGCCGGACCGCGCGGCCGCTCGGGCTCCAGCGGGACGGCCCGCTCCGCGACCCGGGTGCCCGACCCCTGGCGGGCCGACAGCCAGCCCTCCTCGACCAGTTCGGCGTACGCGTCGGCGACGGTGTTGCGGGCGATCCCCAGGTCGGCGGCGAGCGTCCGGTAGGGCGGCAGCCGGGTCCCCGGCGCCAGCCGCCCCGAGTGCACCGCCTCCCGCAGGGCGCGCATCAGCCGGGCGCGCAGGCTGCCCCCGCCGCTCAGGTCCAGGTGCAGATCGCCGCCGTTGCCGGGGGCGGGCTCCTCCGCCGGGGCAGGCTCCTCCGCCGAATTGACCCAAGATCTCCGCATGGAAATGAACCCTACGCCCGGTCGATCACGCCCATAGGTTCTTCACATGACAACTTTTCAGGTTCCCGAACGCATGAACTTCTCCGCCGTCGCCCCCCGGGTCTTCAAGGCCGTCCTCGCCCTCGACGCCGCCGCCCGCAAGGGCCTGGACCCCGTCCTGCTGGAACTGGTCCAGATCCGAGCCTCGCAGATCAACCGCTGCGCGTACTGCATCGACTACCACACCGGCGACGCCCGCAAGGGCGGCGAGTCGGAGGAGCGGATCTACCAGCTCTCCGCCTGGCACGACTCAAGCCTGTTCACCGAGAAGGAACGCGCGGCCCTCGCCCTGACCGAGGAGATCACCCTGCTGCCCGGCGGCGTCTCGGACGCCGTCTACGACGAGGCCGCACGGCACTTCGGCGAGGAGGAACTGGCCCACCTGATCGCGCTCGTCTTCACCGTGAACACCTGGAACCGGATGAACGTCACCACCCGCAAGACCCCCGGCACCGAGTAACCCGGCCCGCCCGGCCCGCCCGGCCCGCCCGGCCCGCCCGCCTCGCGCGCGGCCGTCCCGTGCGTGACGATGCGTACATGAACGACGGCGACCGCGCCGAGGCGGGCGGCACGGCCGGGGACACCCGCTCCGAGGACCGCCTCCAGGCCAACGCGATCGGCTTCCTCGACGCCCTCGTCATCGGCTTGAACTCCACCTCGCCGGCCTACTCCCTGGCCGCCGTGATCGGCCCCATCGTGGCCCTGGCCGGGATCTACGCGCCGGGCGTGATGCTGGCCTCGTTCGTGCCGATGCTGCTCATCGCCGCCGCCTTCTACTACCTCAACAAGGTCGACCAGGACTGCGGCACCACCTTCTCCTGGGTGACCCGCGCCATGGGCCCCTGGGCCGGCTGGCTCGGCGGCTGGGCCATCACCATGACCGGGGTGCTCGTCATCGGCTCCCTCGCCGACGTCGCCGTCCACTTCGGACTCCTCGCCGCGGGCCTCGACGAATGGGCCGCCAACCAGGTCGTCCGCCAGACGCTCACCGTGGCCGTCATCCTCGCGATGACGGCCGTCTGCGTCATCGGCACCGAGCTCTCCGCCCACCTCCAGGACGTCCTGATCCTCGCCCAGGTCTTCTTCCTGCTGGTCTTCGCCGTCGTCGCCATCTACCGCGTGTACGCGGGCACCAGCACCCTGGACGAGATCGAGCCCTCACTCACCTGGCTCAACCCCTTCGGGGCGGGCGGCGCCGCCCTCACCGGCGGACTGCTGCTCGGCGTGTTCATCTACTGGGGCTGGGAGTCCGCCGTGAACCTCACCGAGGAGGTCGAGGACTCCGCCACCGCCCCCGGCAAGGCCGGCATCTGGTCCACCCTGGTGCTCCTCGTCACCTACCTGTCCGTCGGCTTCGCCATCGTCGCCTACGCCGGGACCGAGTTCCTCGCGAAGAACGCCGGCGAGGAAGAGGCGGTCTTCGCCGTCCTCGCGCACGAGGTGATGGGCGGCTGGGACTGGATGGTGCTCCTCGCCGTCTGCACCTCCGCCCTGGCCTCCACCCAGACGACGATCATCCCCGCCTCCCGGACCGCCCTGTCCATGGCCCGCCGGCACGCCCTGCCGCCGCGCCTCGCCCACATCCACCACAGGTTCCACACCCCGGAGGTGAGCACCTGGTGGGTGGCCGGCATCGCCATCGCCTGGTACCTCGTCGTCAACCAGATCAGCGAGAACGCCCTCCTGGACTCCCTCACCGCGCTCTCCCTGCTGATCGCCTTCTACTACGCGCTCACCGGCGTCGCCTGCGCCGTCTACTACCGCCGCCACCTGCTGGAGAACGCCCACAACTTCTTCCTCATCGGAGTGGGCCCCCTGGTCGGAGCCGGCCTGCTGTCGTGGCTGCTGGTGGAATCGGTCATCGACATGTCCGACCCCGGGAACTCGGCGGGCGGCGTCTCCTGGTTCGGCCTGGGTCCGCCGCTGGTCATCGGGATCGGCATCGCGGCCCTCGGCGTGCTCCTGATGTGCTTCTGGCGGGTCCGCGACGGCCGGTTCTGGCAGGAGCGCCGCGGCGTGGTCGACCCTGCCCTCGTGCCCGGCGGGAAGGGCTGAGGAGGCCGGATGTCCGTGGTCCTTGGTTACGACGAGTCCCCCGGTGCCGAGCGGGCCCTGCGGGTGGCGCTGGAGGTGGCCACCGCCTTCGGGGAACCCCTGGTCCTCGTCTACGGAGCCGCCGCGCCCGGAGCCACCGGGGAGGAGTACCGCGCCCACCGCGAGGCCGTCCTCCAGGCCGGCCGCACCGCGCTCGCCCGGGCCGTCGAGGCCGCCGACGAGGCCGGCGTCCCCTCGACGGTAGAGGTGGTGGACGACAGGCCGGCCCAGGCCCTGCTCGCCGCCGCCGAACGCCACCACGCCCGGGTCATCATCGTCGGCAGCTGGGGCGACAGCCCGATCCGGGGCGCCCTCCTCGGCTCCACCCCGCACAAGCTGCTCCACCTCTCGCCGGTCCCGGTGCTGTGCGTGCCGACCGAGGACGGCCCCTGACCCGACCGGGGCTCAGCCGCGGAACACTCCCGCCAGGTACCCGGCCGGCCCCTCGGCCGTCGGCGCGCAGAGCCGGGCCCCGGGGGAGCCGTCGGGCCGCACCACGAGGCCGTCGGTTCCCGCACCCCGTACAGCCGGGCGAACTCGCCCCGCGCGTCGCGGTACACGGGCCGCGCAGCCCCGGCGGGCGCGGTCCCGCCCTCGGAGAGGACCGCGTACGCCGTGAGCCGCCCCGCGGGCAACCCGTCCGCCAGCGCGGCGGGTGCGGGGACGTGCGAGTCGGGTGCGCCGTCCGTGTGGAGCAGCAGCCCCGCGACGAGCACGTCCGCCGCATCGCCTCGCACCCCTCCATCGTGGGCTCCCCGTCCCCGCTCCGCGCGACGGGAGCCCGGCGCCCGGCACGGTCCGGACCGCCCGGTCCGTTGGCCCCGCGGTGGCCGGAAATGGCGCCTCTGGGCTGTGCCAACGGCCCAGCGTGACGGACGTCGCTTGAGCCAATGCCCCTGCGGATGCTTATCTGTGTCATATCCATGTACTTTCGGCGCCGCGCAGCGCCGGACGGCAACGAGGCCGGTCCGGAGCGCGGCGCCTTCGCCGTGCCCGTCCGCCGCCCACCACCCCCGGGCGGACGCCGGGCCGGCGCGCTTCACTCCGAGGGGGGCGGCACACCGCCATGAAGAGGATGTTCGTGGCTCCGGATCCGGGGCGCACCAGACTGCGGAACTCACTCCGTGCGGTGATCGGCACCGGGCTCGCCGTCGCCGTCGCCGAACTGGCGGGGCTCTCGCTCACCGCCTCCATCACCGGCGGGCTCGCGGCGCTGCTCGCGCTGTTCACCGTCCTCGACGCGAACGTCCGCGCCCAGCGGGTGACCACCGCCCTGCTGCCCGCCACCGGCTTCCCCGTCCTGGTCCTGGCCACCGGACTGCACGCGATGCCGCCCGCCCGCGACGCGGCCTTCCTCGCCGTCGTCTTCGCCGGGGTCTACGCCCGCCGCTGGGGGCCGCGCGGGCACGCCCTCGGGATCTTCGGCTTCATGATGTTCTTCGTCACCCAGTTCCTGCACGCCCGGCCCGCCCAGCTGCCCGAGCTGTTCGCCGCCGTCGCCCTGGCGCTCCTGTCGGCGGGGGCCGTGCGGTTCGTGCTGTGGCCCATCGAGCGCCGCACGCCCCCCGCCGCCGCTCCGCCGCCGCTGCCCGGCACCGGCCTGGCCCGGCCCACCACCCGCCAGGCCTTCCAGGCCACCGCCGCCTGCGCCTTCGCCCTCGCCATCGGCCAGGTGCTGTCCGAGGACCGCTGGTACTGGGCCGTCGGCACCGCCTGGTGGATCTTCGTCAACACCGCCTCGCGCGGCGAGACCCTGGTCCGCGGCTTCCGCCGGGTCCTGGGCACGGTGGCCGGCATCGCCGCCGGCCTGCTGATCGCCGTACCGCTGCACGGCGCGCCCGCGCCCACCGCCGCCCTCGTGGCCGTCTGCGTCTTCGGCATCTTCTACACGGCGGCGCCCTCGTACTCCTGGATGATGTTCTTCGTCACCGTCATGGCCGGACTGCTCTACGGGCTCCTCGGCGTGCTGCACCCCGGACTGCTGCTCCTGCGCTTCGAGGAGACCGCCGTCGGCGCCCTCGGCGCCGCCCTCGCCGTGGTCCTGATCCTCCCCGTGACCACCCACGGCGCCAACGACGCCTGGATCCAGCGCGCCCTGCACTGCGTACGGGCCGCCACCGCGGCCTCCCTCGACCGCCTCGCCGGAGACCCCGCGGCCGACCCCGCCCCACACGCCGCCGAGCTGGAACTGCTGCTGGTACGCGCCCGCGTCGCCCTCGCGCCGCTCGTCCACCCGCTGAGCCCGCTGCGCGCCCGCAAGGCCCGGGCCCGGCAGGTCATGGCACTGCTCGACGACTGCGCCCGCGAGGTGCGCGGGCTCGTGGCCGTCGCCGCCGACCCGCAGGCCTCCCACGACGCCCGGCTCGCCGCCGCCTGCTGGCGGGTGGAGGCGGCCGTCGAGGCCCTCACCGCCCCCGGGGGAGCCACGGAGCCCGCCGCTCCGCGCACCGCGGCCCGGGAGCCCGGCGCCGAACCGGCCCTGGCCCACCTGCACGGCCTGGAAGAGGCCCTCACCGCCCTGGCCACCCCGCTGCGCACGGACCCCCGCGCCCCGCTGGTCATCACCGCCTGAACCGCCCGAACCACCCGAACCGCCCGGACCGAGCCCGGACCGCCCGGCCGGCGCGGGCGGTCGACTCAACCGGAATGCCGCGGATGGTACGCCCAACTGCGGCCTCCCGGAGGGTCATTGGGGCGATGTCACCCGGAGGGGTGTTCCGGGCGCTCCATCCCCGCCGGGCTGACCTGCGCCGTGTACAACGGGTGATTGTTCATTGCACATTCATCCGGCATGTACAGGGTGGATCTGGCCGGACAGGGGGTAACCGCCCGGAATGGAAATTCTGCAGAAGCACTCGAGCGCCGCTCAGGTGTGGGAGGAAGCCGAGGAGTTCATCCGGCTCTTCCACCGGGAGAATCCGCAGGCCGGTGATCCGCGTGCCCGGCTCGCCGCCGTACGGGCCGAGCTCGCGGAGACCGGCACCTACCGGCACACGGCTCAGGAGCTGGTCCACGGCGCCCGCGTGGCCTGGCGCAACAGCAACCGCTGCATAGGCCGGCTCTACTGGAACTCCCTCCGGGTCCGCGACCGGCGCGGGCTGACCGATGCCGAGGGCATCGCCGCCGAGTGTTTCGAGCACCTGCGCGAGGCGACCAACGGCGGCCGGGTCCGGCCCACGATCACCGTCTTCGCCCCCGACGCCCCGGACCGCCCGGGCCCGCTGATCTGGAGCGAGCAGCTGGTGCGCTACGCCGGCTACGGGGACCACCACTCCATAACCGTCGGCGACGCCCGCAACGCGCCGCTCACCGAGGCCCTGCTCGGACTCGGCTGGTCCGGTGGGGCAGGCACCCCCTTCGACCTCCTCCCACTGGTCGTGCAGGGCGTCGACGACAAGCCGCGCTGGTTCGACACCCCCGCGGACGCCGTGCTGGAGGTCCCGATCCGGCACCCCGACGACCGCGATGACTGGAGCGACTGGGGGCTGCGCTGGCACGCCGTGCCCGCCATCTCCAACATGTGCCTGGAGATCGGCGGCATCCACTACCCGGCCGCCCCGTTCAACGGCTGGTACATGGGCACCGAGATCGGCGCCCGCAACCTCGCCGACACCGACCGCTACAACCTCCTCCCGGCCGTCGCCCGCAGACTCGGCCTGGACACCTCCAGCGAGCGCTCGCTGTGGAAGGACCGGGCGCTGGTCGAGCTGAACCGCGCGGTGCTGGACTCCTTCGACCGGGCCGGGGTCACCATCGCCGACCACCACACCGAGTCCCGGCGGTTCCTCTCGCACCTGGAGCGCGAGGAGCGCAAGGGCCGCGAGGTGGGCGCGGACTGGTCCTGGATCGTCCCGCCGATCTCCGGGGCCGCCACGCCCGTCTTCCACCGGACCTACGAGGACCGGCCGAGCTCCACGGCGTACGTCCACCACCCCGGCGCCCAGGAACGGGCCAGAGGGCGGGACTTGGTCTAGACCTTCTGTTACCGTCGGCTCCGGAGACGGATCCGGGACGGCGGAAAGAGGCACCAGTGGGCGGCGCGCACAGCACGGACCAGGGCGGCGGACACCGGGCCTACATCGGCTCGTTCACCTCGGGGGGCGGCCGCGGTGTCACCACCGCGGCCGTGGATCCGGCCACCGGAGCGCTGACCCCGCTCTCGTCCGCGGACTCCCTGGCCGACCCCTCGTACCTCACCGTGGACCCGGATTCCGGCGTGCTCTACGCGGTGAGCGAGACCGGCCGGGGAGCCGTGGGCGCCTTCCGCGCCACCGCCGGAGGGCTCGCCCCGCTGGGCGGCCCCGTCCCCGTCGACGGCTCGGGACCCACCCACCTCAGCCTGGCCGGAGGCCGGCTGCTCACCGCCAACTACGGCTCCGGCAGCGTCAGCAGCCTGCCCCTCGCCGCCGACGGCAGCGTCGCCGGCCCGGCCGCCGTGCTCACCCACAGCGGCTCCGGCCCCGACACCGAGCGGCAGGCCGGTCCGCACGCCCACCAGGTGCTCCCCGACCCCACCGGCCGCTGGGTGCTGACCGTGGACCTCGGCGGCGACGCCGTACGCGTCCTCGCGCTCGACCCGGCCACCGGCGCGCCCCGCGAGCACGCGAAGGCCGTCCTGCGCGCCGGGACCGGGCCGCGGCACCTCGCCTTCCACCCGGCGGGAGAAGTGGTCTACGTATTGCACGAGCTGGAGCCGCAGCTGACCGTCTGCCGCTGGAACGCGGCCGCCGGGCACCTCGAAGCCGCGGGCGAGGTCCCGGTCGCCCCCGGGGCCGCTCCGGACGGCGCACGGGCGTACCCCTCGGCGGTCGCGGTCTCGCCCGACGGCCGCTTCCTCTGGGCCGCCGTCCGCGGGGCCGACACCCTGGTGACCTTCTCCCTCGCCGGCGGCCCCGAGGAGCCGCGGCTCACCGGGACGACCGGATGCGGCGGCCACTGGCCGCGCGACCTGGCCGCCGACCCCTCCGGGCGCCGCCTCTACGCGGCCAACGAGCGCTCCGGGGACGTCACGTGGTTCGACGTGGACCCGCTGACCGGGCACCCGCGCCGGGCCGGCTCGGTGGCCGCCCCCGCCGCTTCCTGCGTGGTCTTCGGCTAGGGGCCGTCCGCCGGCACGGCGAGGGGCCCGTCCGGAACGGATTCCGGACGGGCCCCTCGCCACATGTGCGGGCGGTCCTACTGCGCGGCGGCGCCCAGCTGGATGCCCAGGGCGGCGCTGTACTGCGCCACGGCCAGCTTGCCGAGCGCCGGGTAGGCCCCGAGCACCTCGGCGGCCGAGCAGTCGGCCTCCTTGCAGGCGGTGTCCAGCAGGCCCTCGGCCGCTTCCGGGCCGATCAGGTACGGCGCCAGCGCCAGCTGGACCGAACCGGAACCGCGCAGTTCGGCGGCGACCGCCGCCACCGAGCCCTCCTGGTCCAGCGCGGCGGCGATCACGGGCACCGCGAGCCGGGCGGCCAGCAGCATGCCGGTGATCCCGGCCGCCTGGACGGCCTCCTCGCCGCCGGTGGTGGCCAGGATGATGCCGTCGGCGGCGGTGGCCACGGTGAACAGCCGGGCCCGGTCGGCGCGGGCCAGCCCGGCCTCCGAGAGCCGGACGTGCAGGCCCTCGGCGAGCAGCGGGTGGGGGCCGAGTACGTCGGCCAGCTCGGCGGCGGCCGAGGAGTCCATCAGCGCCTGGCGCATCCGGCGCAGCAGGTCCGCGTCGGGACCGGCCAGCAGGGGCACGACCACGGCGTCGGGGCCGGTCGGCGCGGGCACGTCCAGACCGGCGGCGCGGGCGAACTCCGCGCGCGCGGTCCGCTCCTGCGCGACGGCGTCCAGGACGCCGGACAGCGACGGGAACTCGCTCTCCTCGCCGTCCTCGCCCTCGAGGTAACCGATCCGGGCGTCCAGGCCCGGCAGCTCGGAGCGGCCGATGCTGATGACCTCTTCGGCCAGCCCCCGCGAGGCGGCCGAGGGGGCACCGGGCACGGCGAGCACCAGCGCGGGCGCGCCCTCGGGCGCCACCGCGGGCTCGGGCCGGCGGTGCCGTCCGGTCTGGCGGGGTCGCGGCATTCGTACGGGCAGGCCGTTTGCGGGCCCAGTGGGGGAGCTCATGGCGCCGCATGCTACTGGTTTATCGGAACCACGTGTTCGGGCAGGGCCCGCTCAGGCGGCATCTGTCCGTATTTATCCATTGAATGTCGTAGTTCAATGTCATATAAGGTTCAACTGACTTCCGGCAGGCGCCAGTCGACGGGCGCCGCCCCCTGCCCGGCCAGCAGCTCGTTGGTCCGGCTGAACGGCCGGGATCCGAAGAAGCCCCGGTCGGCGGACATGGGGGAGGGGTGGACCGACTCCACGGCCGGCAGGTTCCCCAGCAGCGGCCGCAGACGGCGGGCGTCGCTGCCCCACAGGATGGAGACCAGCGGCTTGCCGCGCGCGGCGAGGGCCCGGATCGCCTGCTCGGTGACCGCCTCCCAGCCCTTGCCCCGGTGCGCGTTCGGCTTGCGGGGGGCGGTGGTGAGCGAGCGGTTCAGCAGCAGCACGCCCTGCCGGGTCCACGGCGTCAGGTCGCCGTTGAGCGGCTTGCCCGTGCCGATGTCCGCGTGCATCTCGCGGAAGATGTTGTCCAGGCTGGGCGGCCACGGGCTCACCTCGGGGGCGACCGAGAAGGAGAGGCCCATGGCGTGCCCGGGGGTCGGGTAGGGGTCCTGCCCGACGATCAGCACCTTCACCTCGTCGAAGGGCTGCTGGAACGCGCGCAGCACGTTCGCCCCTGCCGGTACGTACGTTCTGCCTGCCGCGATCTCGGCGCGGAGGAAGTCGCCCATGGCGGCGATCTGCCCCGCCACCGGCTCCAGAGCACGGGCCCAGCCCGGCTCGACGATCTCGTTCAACGGTCGTGCTGCCATGGGTGATCACTCTACTGGCCCACACCGACAACGGGTCCCGCTCGCGGGCTCAGGGCAGCACGGCCGCCCGTACGCAGAGCACGTCCGGCAGGTGCTCGGCGAGCAGCTGCCAGCTGTCCCCGTCGTCGTGACTGGCGTACAGCTCGCCGTTGCGGTTGCCGAAGTAGACGCCCGCCGGGTCGGCGTCGTCGGTGCACAGGGCGTCGCGCAGGACGGTGCCGTAGTGGTCGCCGGCCGGCAGCCCCTTGGAGAGGGGCTCCCAGGTGGCGCCCGCGTCCCGGGTGCGGAAGACCCGGCAGCGGTGCTCCGCCGGGACCCGGTCGGAGTCGGCGTTCAGCGGGAAGACGTACGCGGTGTCCGGGCGGTGCGGGTGGGCGGCCACCGCGAAGCCGAAGTCGGAGGGCAGTCCGGAGCCGATGTCGGTCCACGCGGCGCCCGCGTCGTCGCTGCGGTAGACCCCCCAGTGGTTCTGGAGGTAGAGCCGGCCCGGGTCCCCGGCGTCCTGGGCGATCTTGTGGACGCACTGGCCGAACTCCGGGTCCGGGTCCGGCAGGAACACGGCCGAGACCCCGTGGTTGGACGGCTCCCAGCTCGCCCCGCCGTCCCGGGTGCGGAACACCCCGGCGGTGGAGACCGCCACGGTCACGGCGTCCGCGTCGGCCGGGTCGGTGATCACCGTGTGCAGGCCCTCACCGCCGCCGCCCGGCACCCACGCCGAGCGGGTCGGGTGCTCCCACAGCGGCCGGACCAGCTCGAAGGACTCGCCCCGGTCGGCCGAGCGGAAGAGCGCGGCGGGCTCGGTCCCGGCGTAGACCACGTCCGGGGCCTCCGGGCCGGCCGGGTGCAGCTGCCAGACCCGTTCCAGCGAGGCCCCGGTGTCCTGCGGGAACTTCACGGCGGGCGCGGCGGGCTCGTGCCAGGTCGCGCCCAGGTCGTCCGAGCTGAAGACGGACGGCCCCCAGTGCGAGCTGTCCCCGCCGGCCAGCAGCCGGGGCCGGGGCCCCCGGGTGTCCACGGCCACGGCCGACACGGCCTGGGCGTTGAAGTGCGGCCCGTCGAACTCCCAGGGGCCCTCGCCCCGGCGGCGGCCGATGAAGAGGCCCTTGCGGGTCCCCGCGAGCAGTACCACGTCGGTCATGGCCGACACCTCCGGACGTCGTTGTCCTTCACGGCAGCTTTTCAGCCAGTCTGCACCCGACCGCCGACAGCGGTCGGGCAGGCCGGGCCGTCGAAGACCCGTTCGACAGGGTCCCGGAGCGGTTATACGAAAGGGTTCGTACTACGGGAGTTTTCGTAGTACGGTGTTTCTCGTACTTAGCGCCGACCCCGGTGCGTGTCCGGTGACATCTGGAGAGCCCCATGAGTGCTGCACCCGCTGCCTTCGCCGCCCTGTTCCAGCCCTACACCCTGCGTTCGGTCACCATCCCGAACCGCGTCTGGATGGCCCCGATGTGCCAGTACAGCGCCGAGGCCTTCGGCCCGAACGCGGGAGTGGCCCTGGAGTGGCACTTCGCGCACTACGCGGCCCGCGCCACCGGCGGCACCGGCCTGATCATCCAGGAGGCCACCGCCGTCGCGCCGGAGGGCCGCATCAGCCCCTACGACCTCGGCATCTGGAACGACACCCAGGTCGAGGCCCTCCGCCGGATCACCGCCTTCATCAAGTCCCAGGGCTCCGTCCCCGGCATCCAGATCGGCCACGCCGGGCGCAAGGCCTCCACCGAGCGCACCTGGAAGGGCGGCCGCCCCGTCGGCCCCGAGGGCCACGGCTGGCAGCCCGTCGCCCCGAGCGCCGTACCGTTCGACGAGGGGTACCAGGTGCCCCACGAGCTCACGACCGAGCGGATCCACGAGATCACCGGCCAGTTCGCGGCCGCCGCCGGACGCGCCCTCGTGGCCGGCTACGAGGTCCTGGAGATCCACGGCGCCCACGGCTACCTCATCGGGGAGTTCCTCTCCCCGCACAGCAACAGGCGCACCGACTCCTACGGCGGCTCCTTCGAGAACCGGGCCCGATTCGCCCTCGAAGTCGTCGACGCCGTACGGGCGGTGTGGCCCGAGGAGCTGCCCCTGTTCTTCCGGATCTCCGCCACCGACTGGCTGGAGGAGGACGGCTGGACCGCCGACGAGACCGTCCGGCTGGCCGGGCTGCTCCAGGAACACGGCGTGGACCTCCTCGACGTCTCCACCGGCGGGCTCGCCCCGCACGTGCAGATCCCGGTCGGCCCCGGCTACCAGGTGCCCTTCGCCGCCCGGGTCAAGGCCGAGACCACCCTCCCGGTCGCCACCGTCGGCCTGATCACCGAGCCGGAGCAGGCGGAGAAGGTCCTCGCCAACGGCGAGGCGGACGCGGTCCTCCTCGGCCGCGAGCTGCTGCGCGACCCGTACTGGGCCCGCCGCGCGGCCGCCGAGCTGGGCGCGGAGATCCCCACGCCCGACCAGTACCACCGCAGCTGGTGACCCGGTGCGGCGCCGGCCGTCCCGGCGCCGCACCCGCCTCCTTCCTACGACGTTTCTCGTACGATGGGATCCGTAGCCGAGCCGAACGAGTGGAGCAGGACATGACGGAACGCGACACGGCCCGCGCCCTCGCCCACCCCGAGCAGTGCGAGATCCGGCTGGAGGGCGTCCTGCACGCCCTCTCCGATCCGATGCGGCTGTCCATCGTCCGCGAACTCGCCTCCACGGACACCGAACTGGCCTGCTCCGACTTCGTCCTGCCGGTCACCAAGTCCACGACCACCCACCACTTCCGCGTCCTGCGCGAGAGCGGCGTCGTACGCCAGACCTACCGCGGCACGGCCAAGATGAACGGCTTGCGCCGCGAGGACCTCCAGTCCCGCTTCCCGGGCCTCCTGGACAGCATCCTGACGGCCGCCACGGCCGACGAGGACCGGACCGGGGACACCCCCGGCACTACGTGAGCCCCGCCGCCGCGCGGAGGCCCGCCCAGTCGGGGATCTTCACCGAGCGGCGGCCCAGGGAGCGGCCCAGGGCCTCCTCGGCCGCCTCGATCGAAAGCCAGCCGGGCCACTCCACCGGGTGCAGGCCGGCCGCCCGCAGCGCGTCCAGCGGGTCCGCGGGCAGGTCGCGCCGGGCCAGCGCGCCCGCGTCCTGGAGCAGCGAGGACACCGTCTCCTTGGCGCACGGCCGGTTGGTGCCGATCACCCCGGTCGGGCCGCGCTTGATCCAGCCCGCCACGTACTCGCCCACCGAGGCCCGGCCCTCGCGCACCACCCGGCCCGCCGCGTGCGGCACGGTCCCGGCGGCCGCGTCGAAGGGCAGCCCGGGCAGCGGCACGCCCAGGTACCCCACGGAGCGCAGCACCAGCTCGGCCTCGACGTCCTCGTACGCACCCGTACCGGTCACCCCGCCCCGGCCGTCCGGGGCGGTCCGCTCGAAGCGGAGCCCGCGGACCCGGCCGTCGGGCCCGCCCAGCACCTCCACCGGCCGCAGGTAGAAGCGCAGCCGGATGTACCGGGCCACCGCCGCGTCGCCGCCGCCCGCTCCGGCTCCGGCTGCGGACCAGCCGCGCAGCACGTCCAGGTTGCGCCGGACCGCCGCGGGGAGCGCCGCCGCGCCCTGGCCGTCGTACGCCGGGTCGAGGGCCAGCTCGGCGGGGTCCACCCGGGTGCCGACCCCGGGCAGCGTGCCCAGCTCGCGGAGCTCCTTGGTGGTGAACTTGGCCTGGGAGGGGCCGCGCCGGGCCACCATCGACACCGTGCGCACCCCGCTGTCCGCCAGCACGCCCAGCGCGGGCTGGGGCATGTCGGTCGGCTCCAGCTCGGGCACGCCCCGGGCCAGGATCCGCGTCACGTCCACCGCGACGTTGCCGGCCCCGACCACCACCGCCGAGCGGACCCCGCCCAGGTCGAAGGAGCCGGCGTCCGGGTGGCCGCTGTACCAGGACACGAAGGCCGTCGCGGAGTGCACCCCGGCCAGTTCCTCGCCGGGGATGCCGAGCATCCGGTCGCGGGCGGCGCCCACGCAATACACCACCGCGTGGTACAGCTCCAGCAGCCGCGCGGTCGACGGCCCCGCGCCGCCGACCTCCACGTTGCCGAGGAAGCGGATCCGCTCGTCCTCCAGTACCGACCGTAGATTTCCGGTCAGCGATTTGATCTTCTCGTGATCGGGGGCCACCCCGTAGCGCACGAGGCCGTAGGGGGCCGGCAGCCGGTCCAGTACGTCGACCCGTACCCCCGGCACCTCCTGCTGCTGGACCAGCGTCTGGGCGGCGTAGACCCCGCTGGGGCCCGAACCGACGACGGCGACACGAAGCACGGCGGTACTCCTCCCGCAGGTGCTCCCAGCATGCCACCGGCCCCCGGACCCGTCAGCCCATCGCGCGCATCCGCTCGATCTCGGCGCTCTGGGTGGCCACGACCTCGTTCGCCATCTCCTCCACGGCGACGTTGTTGCCCTGGGCGAGGGCCTCCCCGGCCATCTTCAGCGCTCCCTGGTGGTGGGCGGTCATCAGCCGGAGGAAGAGCCGGTCGAAGTCGGCCCCCTGGGCGGCGGTCAGCTCCGCCAGCTGCTGTTCGGTCGCCATGCCGGGCATCGCGGCGTGGTCGTGGCCGCCGGAGTCGCCGCCCGGCGCCGGGTACCGGGAGAGCCACTTCTCCATGGCGCCGATCTCGGGCCCCTGCGCGGCCGAGATCCGCTCCGCGAGGCGTTTCACCCCTTCCGCCGAGGCCCGCCCGGGGGCGAGGGCGCTCATCGCGAGGGCCTGCCGGTGGTGTTCGACCATGTGCCGCACGTACGCGTGGTCGGCCGCGTTGGGGCTGTCGTCGGGGCGTTCCTTCGCGGCCTGTCCGGGCGTGAGGGTGCGGGCGGGGGCGCCGGGTTTGCCCGGGGCCACGACCACCGGCGAGCCGTCGTCGGCGGACCGTGGGCCGCCGTCGGAGTCCTGGCAGCCGGTGAGGGTGAGGAGGAGGCCGGCGGCCAGCGCCGCCCCCAGGAATCGGCCGAGTAATGCGTTTGCCATGTCCATGAAAAGCAAGATACTGCCGGGGTCCAGGTTCCGTTCCCGCGAGGAGCGAAACGTACGGGCCCCCACAGGAGGCACAGTGACCTCGCAACGCAGCGTCAGAGTGCGCCACCGGAGTCTGGGGGCGGCCCTGGCCGCCGCCGGACTCCTCACCACGCTCCTGGCCACCGCCGGACCGGCGGCCGCCACACCGGACCCGGGTGACCTGACCCCGGGCCATGGCTCACGGCAGAGCGCCGGCCCCGTACAGGGCCGCGAACTCGCCCCGGGGGAGATCCCCGGCAAGGACGAGATCGTGCACAGCGCCAACATCAAACCCCTGGCCAACATCCCCAGCGCCAACTCGGCCGGGATCAACTCCGACCTGGCCTTCCAGGGCGACTACGCCTACGCGGGCAGCTACGACGGCTTCACCATCTACGACATCGCCAACCCCAAGTCGCCCAAGGTCGTCACCCAGGTCCTGTGCCCGGGCGGCCAGAACGACGTCTCGGTCTCCGGCGACCTGCTCTTCCTCTCCACCGACTCCTCCCGCAGCGACGACTCCTGCAACAGCGTCTCGCAGCCCGCGACGGAGAAGTCCTCGTGGGAGGGCATCAAGATCTTCGACATCAAGGACAAGCGGAACCCCAAGTACATCAAGTCCGTCGAGACCGCCTGCGGATCCCACACCCACACCGTGGTGCCGGGCGGCCGTGACATCTACCTCTACGTCTCCTCGTACTCGCCCAACGAGGCCTTCCCGGACTGCAAGCCGCCGCACGACGGCATCTCCGTGGTCAAGGTCCCGAAGAAGGCCCCGACCCAGGCCGCCGTCGTCGGCTTCCCGGTGCTCTTCCCGGACGGCGGCAACCCGGGCGCGCCGGCCAACCCCGGGGTCTCCAAGACCACCGGCTGCCACGACATCACCGTGCTGCCGTCCAAGAAGCTGGCCGCGGGCGCCTGCATGGGCGACGGCATCCTCTTCGACATCAGCGAGCCGGAGCGGCCGAGGGTCATCGACCGCGTCCAGGACAACGTCAACTTCGCGTTCTGGCACTCGGCGACCTTCAACGAACGGGCCGACAAAGTGGTGTTCACGGACGAGCTCGGCGGCGGTGGCGGCGCCACCTGCAACGAGGCCACCGGCCCGAACCGGGGCGCCGACGGGATCTACGACATCACCGGCCGCGGCGACCAGCGCAAGCTGGTCTTCAAGGGCTACTTCAAGATCCCGCGGCACCAGGCCGACACCGAGAACTGCGTCGCCCACAACGGCTCGCTGATCCCGGTCGGCGGCGGCCGCGACATCATGGTCCAGGCCTGGTACCAGGGTGGCGTCTCGGTCTGGGACTTCACCGACTCCACCGCCCCCAAGGAGATCGGCTACTTCGAGCGCGGCCCGCTGACCACCGACAAGCTGGGCCTCGGCGGCTCGTGGTCGGCGTACTACTACAACGGGCACATCTACTCGAACGACATCGTCAAGGGCCTCGACGTGCTGCGGCTCGACGACTGGCGCACCGAGAGCGCCAAGTGGGTGCGGCTCGACCGGCTCAACGTGCAGAGCCAGCCCGAGTACCACTGACGGCGGTCGGCCCGCGCTAGCGGGGAAACGTTCCGCCGGGCGGCTCCCCGTCCGGCGGGACACCCAGCTCCCAGTCCAGCCCGTACCGCTGGAACAGCTCCGCCCGCAGCCGGGACGCGGGCATCGGCGCCCCCGGCAGCAGCACCGCGACCACCGCGCCCATCAGCAGCGCCCGCAGCAGCGGGTAGTCGGTGTCCACGTCCGCCGAGCCGTACGCGGCGACGGCCCCCCGCAGCAGCTCCGCCAGGCGCTGCTGCTCCGGACACCGGATGAACCCCTCCGCCTGGAGGATGCCCGCCATGTGCGTGCGCATCAGCCGGGGCTGGTCCCGGGCCAGCCCGAGGATCGCGTCGATCGCCCGGGCCAGCAGCTCCCGCCCGTCGTCGGTGCGGGGCTCGCGCTCCAGGGCCGCTTCCAGGGTCAGGTGCATCAGCCGGTGCACGGCCGACTGGAGCAGCTGGCGCTTGCCGGGGAAGTAGTACGAGACCAGGCCGCGCGCCGCGCCCGCCCGGTCGGCGATGTCACCGAGCTTCGTGGCCTCGTACCCCCGCTCGGCAACCAGTTCGACCGTAGCCTGCAGCAGCCGCTCCCGGGAACGTCTGCGCAATTCTTCATTGACCGATGCGCTGCGCGGGGACATGCTTACTCCTGCGTTGACTGGCTCCGAGCCAATATACTCAGCGCGCGGGACCGTCTGCTCGGGGCGACGCGGGGGATCGCCCCGGGCAGGCATGCCGAAACGCCGCGAGCGACACCACGGCCACGCCCAGGAGCCAGCCCGCGAGCACGTCCGAGAACCAGTGGACGCCCAGGTAGAGCCGGGTGAAGCCGACCCCGGCCACCGAAACGGCGGCCACCGCCCAGGCCGCGGCCACCGCCGCCCGCGGGGTCCTCGCGGGCAGCAGCCACAGCAGCAGTCCGCACACCACCGTGGCCGTCATCGCGTGCCCCGAGGGATAGGCCGCGAAATGCGCCGTCGCGACCGGATCCGGCCACTCCGGACGGGCCCGCCCGGTCAGCGCCTTCAGCCCCTGCTGCACCCCCGCGGCCGCCAGTGTCGCGGCCCCGACCCGCACCGCCCGCGAGCGGTCCCCGTGCCGCCAGAGCCACAGACAGGCCAGAGCGGCCAGGGCGCGCATCGTCCACGGGTCCCAGACCCAGTCGGAGAGCACCCGCACGGCGTGCGTGACCCCCGTACGAGTGACGGCGTACGGATGCAGGCCCCGCGCGATCCCGTCGTCGTACGAGATCAAGGGCGGCCAGCCCGCCACCACCAGCACGGTCAGCACGGCCGCGAGCAGCGCGCAGCCCACCCCGGCCCTCGAAAGCCACGTGTTCCGCATGCCCTTGATCCTGTCAGCACGCGCCCCGCGTGTTTCAGGCCAGCGCGCTCAGACCCGGTACGAAGGCCACCAGCAGCGGAACCGCCGGAACCAGCGCGGCCAGCCCCGCCAGCCGCAGCCGGCGCGCCGGCGACAGCCGCGGCGCGGCCGACAGCAGCCGCCGCACCCGCTGCGGGACGTGCGCCTCCTCGGGCCCGCACGGGCCGAAGACGCCCCGGTCCTCGTTCAGTCCGACCAGGGCCAGGGCGATGGTCAGCCGCCCGTAGCGCCGCGAGGCCACGTCGTCGGCCGCCAGCTCCACCAGCCGGTGCATCTCCGCCTCGAACGCCGAGAACACCGGTACCTGCGGGAACCCCCGCGCCAGCGCCCGCGAGCAGTGCAGCAGCCAGTCGTGCCGGGCCGCCACGTGCCCCTGCTCGTGCGCGAGCACCGCGTCGAGCTGGCTGCCCTTGAGCCGGCCCAGCGCCGCCGTGGTCACCACCAGCCGTGGCGCCGCCCCGGGCTGCCACCAGGCCTCCGGACGCGGCCCCTCCAGTACCACCAGCCGTGCCGCGGCCGGGTCCTCGCCGGGCAGCAGCGGTGCCCGGACCAGGAGTTCGGCCCCCCGCGCGCGCCGCCGGGCCCGCGCCCGCAGCACCTCGCGCGCCAGCATCGCCCCGGTCCACAGCCCGCCGCAGGCCAGCGCCAGCGCCGTACCCGTGGCCCAGGGACCGCCCTCCGCCCCCAGCGCGTACGCGTCGACCACCCCGTGCGGGGCCACGGCGAACAGCCGGCCCCGTACCGCCTGCCAGGCGGCGGCCGCGCTCAGCAGCATCGACAGCGCCAGGCACAGCAGGGTCGCGGCCACCACGCACTGCCACGCCCACAGCGCCACCACCGGTTCGCGCTCGGGCCATTCGGCCCGGGCCAGCAGACGGGGCGCGAGCACAGCGGTCAGTGCGCCGAGCAGCAGGAGAACGGCGGGGACCATCATGTCCGCCAGCCTATGAGCGCGGCCCCGCCCACCGGTACGGGCTCGGGGCATTGGTGACGCAGGACACGTCGGCCCCGCGCCCCGACACCCGGGCCGGGGGCCTCACATGGCCAGCAGCATCGCCAACATCCCCGTCCCCATGGCCAGTCGGCACGCCCGCGTCAGGTCCCCGGCTCCCCCGAAGGCCCCTCCCGCCGCCGCGGGCACCGGCTGCGGAGCGCCGCCCGCCGTCACCAGCCGGGCCCCGCCCAGCAGCACGTACCCCGCGTAGTAGAGGAGCAGTGCCCCCGTCACCGCGGGCAGCCCGGCCCGGCCGTGCCCGTGCCCGGCGGTCATGGCGAGGGCCATGTACGCCATCGCCAGCGAGCCGACCAGGTGGTGCGCGTGGTGCACCCCGCCGCGCAGCAGCCACAGCGCGTGCAGCGCCGCCCCGCAGAAGACGGCCAGCAGGACCGGCGGGCCCCACGGGCCGGTGTCCGCCGGCAGGGCCATCGCCGCCATCCCCAGCCCCATCACCGCCTCGCCGGCGGCCGCCCCGCGCGTGCGCCGGTCCGCTCTGCTCGCCCGCAGCAGGCAGTACCCGCCGCTCGCCGCGCACAGCGCCACGAGCATCCAGGCCAGGGTGAGGGGCATCGCGGATCCGTGCACGGCGGAACCTCCCGGTTCGTCGGCGTCAGCAGAAGGGATTCCCTGATCACGCCGCCCTCACGCCGACCCGGGTTAGGCTCTGCGTGCCGTACCAGGCATGTCATATGCCGCCGCGAAGAACGGAGCCCCCGATGCCGACCGCCCAGCCCGCCGCCCTGAGCTTCCGCAGCGCCGTGGAGGCGGACGTACCGGCTCTGGTGGCCCTCGTCGAGTCCGCCTACCGGGGCGACGCCAGCCGGGCCGGCTGGACGACGGAGGCCGACTTCCTCGACGGGCAGCGCACCGACCCGCAGGGCGTGGGCGCGATCATCGCCGACCCGGAGGGCATCCTGCTGGTGGTCGAGCGGGCGGGCGAGCTCGTCGCCTGCTGCCAGCTCGAACACCGCGGGGACCACGCCTACTTCGGCATGTTCGCCGTGCGTCCCGGGCTCCAGGGCGCCGGCCTCGGCAAGGAGGTCCTGGCCGAGGCCGAGCGCCGGGCCCGCGAGACCTGGGGCGCCGAGCAGATGCGGATGACCGTGGTGAACGTACGGGAGGAGCTCATCGCCTACTACGTGCGCCGCGGCTACGAGCGCACGGGCGAGCTGAGCCCCTTCCCCTACGGCGACGAGCGCTTCGGCGTCCCGCTCCGCGACGACCTGGCCTTCGAGCTCCTCGTCAAGGCCCTGTAGGCCCCTGGGAGGCCCCTGGGAACCGGCCGCTCAGGCGGTGAACCGGCCGGTGCTGCGGATCTCCGGGAAGTCGGTGGCCGCGCCGTCCAGTTGCAGGGCCCGCGCCAGCCGCAGCCGGTCCAGGGTGTTGACCGTCCGGCCCGTCACCCGCAGCCCCGCCGCGTGGGCCGCCTCCACCGTCTCCAGGGTGAGCCGGCGGATGTCCAGGGCCACGGTGCGCGCCCCCGCCGCCAGCGCCAGGTCCACGAGGTCCTCGGCGGCCGCGCCGGGCCGCTCCGGGTGCAGGGCCGTACGGACGCCGGGGGCGTGCCGGACGACCGCCGCGAGCACCTCCCCGTCACCGGAGGCCACCTCCACCCGGGAGGCCAGGTCGCGGCGCACGATCAGCTCCGCGAGCGCGGTGGCGGCCGCCCGGTCCTGCACCGACACCTGGAGCGGGACCCGGACGGCGTCCAGGACCTCCTCCAGGACCGGGATGCGCTCGCCCTGGCCGGCGTCCAGTTCGCGCAGCTCGGCGAGGGTCAGGTCGGCGACGGCGCCCGCGCCGTCGGTGGTGCGGTCGACCTCGGCGTCGTGCAGTACGACCAGGGCGCCGTCCTTGCTGAGGCGGACGTCCAGCGCGATGACGTCCATCCCGCAGCGTTCCGCGCGGACGAACGACCGCAGGGTGTTCTCCGGCTCGACACCCATGACCCCGCGGTGACCGATGGTGAGGAAAGTCAAGGTTCTCTCGCTTCCGTCGAGGGCGGCTCCCCGCGCGGTCGCGGTGTCCCGACCGGCCGCGCGCGGTGAGGACGCATGCTAGTGCGCTCCGGCCGCGATGGGACCGGTCGTGCAAGGGCCCGCGGAAGCCCTCCGGCCGCTTCCCGCCAGGGGTGTGCGCCGCCCGGCGGGCCGGGGGCGCCGTGTCGCGTCACCCCTGGGTGGGCGCGTCCCCGCCGGCTTGACGGACGGCCGTCACGGGCGGCGGAGCCCCGGCGCCGGCGCTCCGTGAGGCGGCCTCGCGGAGGTCGTCGAGCAGGGCCCCGGCCAGGTCCAGCTCGGCCAGGTGCTGCCGCTCGCTCCAGCGCAGCGCGAGCACCGGGAAGGCCCATTCCGGGACGTCCGCCGCGTGTGCCATGGCCTCCCGTACGGCGGCCAGCTCGCCCCGGGTCCGCTCCATGTGGTCCTCGACCATCGAGCGCAGCCGCTCCGGCTCGGCCAGGTGCCCCAGCCAGATCCGCAGCAGCAGCCCGTGCTTGAGCACCGGCGGTCCGGCGTCCGCGGTCTCGGAGGCCCAGCCCGCGAGGGCCTCGCGGCCCGCCTCCGTGATGGCGTAGCGGCGCTTGGCGCGGACCTCCTCGGGCCCCGAGCGTACGGAGGCCGCGTAGCCCAGTTCCTCCAGGCGCCGCAGTTCGGCGTAGATCTGGCTGATCGCGGGCGACCAGTAGAAGAAGCGCAGGGAGGAGTCCGCCCACTTCTTCAGCTCGTAGCCCGTGCGCTCGCCGGGGAACGACAGCAGGCCGAGCACCGCCCACGCGGTCGGCGGGAGGTCTTGCTTCTTCGAGACCTGACTACTAGTCATATTCCTAATCGAAGCAAGACCGGGCACGGGACGCATCCCTGGAGGCATCGTGAAATTCTCCGTGATCTTCGAGGCTCAGCTGGCCGATCCGACCGTGGAACGGGAACACCAGGTCATCCGGGACTGCGTCGAGCAGGCGGTCCTCGCCGAACGCATGGGATTCGACCGGATCTGGGCCGTCGAGCACCACTCCTTGAAGTGGTACGCGCACATGAGCGCGCCCGAAGTCTTCCTGAGCTTCGTCGCGGCCCGGACGGACACGATACGCATCGGCCATGGCGTCGTGTGCATGCCCTTCAACTTCAACCACCCGGTGCGCGTGGCGGAACGGGCCGCGATGCTCGACCTGCTCTCCGGCGGGCGGCTCGACCTGGGCGCCGGGCGCGGCGGCACGGAGCAGGAGACCTCGCTGTGCGGGGTGGACCGGGAGCGCACCACCGCCGAGGTGGAGGAGGCGCTGCGGATCATCGGGAAGGCCTGGCAGGAGGAGGAGCTGGAGTACCACGGCGAGCTGCTGGACATCGGTCCGCACCCGATCCTGCCGCGCCCGGCGCAGCGGCCGCATCCGCCGCTGTTCCTGGCGTGCAGCCGGGGCGAGACCCTGGTGCAGGCCGCCGAACTGGGCGTCGGGGCCCTGGTCATGGGCTTCGCCGGGCCGGAGTCCATTGCGGGCATGAGGGCCGTGTACGACGCCGCGCTCGCGGCGCGCGACGGCAGCCGGTTCGTCTCCACGGCCGTCAACGACCACTTCTCCGTGCTCTGCCCGACCATCGTGCTCGACGACCCCGAGGAGGCCCGGCGGATCGGGGTCCGGGGGCAGCGGTTCTTCGCGCAGTCCATCGGGCACTGGTACGGCGGTGCGGGGATCCCGGACGAGGCGGTGGTGGCCGGCGCCGACGAGGCGGCGGAGATGCGCCGGGCCGCCGAGCAGGTGGTGGCCCGGCTGCACGAGCTGGACATCCCGGTCCGGCCGGCCTCCACGGCCACCTTCAACGCCGACCACGCCTACGGGAGCGCGGACGAGGCCATCGCGTACGTGGAGCGGCTGCGGGCGGCCGGCGCGGACGAGGTGATGTGCCTGGTCCAGATGGGCACGGTGCCGCAGGAGGCCTGTCTGGAGACCCTGCGGCAGTGGGGGGAGAAGGTGATCCCGCACTTCCGGGGGGAGCGCGGCGGAGCGGACCGCGCCTGAGTGGGGGAGTCCCCTCTTTCTTTTCGCCGTGCCGCCGGTGGAGCCGAACGGGTCAACTACTAGGCGGAGTGGTGGATTCCACCGTGAGTTACGGGAAGACTTCCGGTGGAGTGGGGGGTCCCACAGGATAATTTCCTTAGTTTCCTCTTGAGCAGGGGAGCCTCGCATGCATACGCTGTCTTAACGCGAGGTTCTCCTGTGGAGGAAGTGACATGACGGAAACTCTTGTGCCGGGCTCCGGCGGTGCCGTGATAACCGCTGGCGCGCGGGTGGTCGACCACCCCGCCTGGCCCGTGCTCAAGGCCGCCGTGGAGGAGATCCGCCCCTGGCAGGCCAAGGACGGATCGATCGACTTCGACGCCGAGGGCGCCCCCGCCCACGCCGATGTCGAGGCCGCCGTGGAGCGGGTCGTCGGCGCCGTCGAGGAGCTGTCCCCGCTGCTGCCGCACGCCACCGCGTACCACGCCGCGCTCGTCGCCGACCTGCGCAAGTGGGTCGCCGGGGGCTTCGGCGTGCCGGACTTCCTGGACTCCCTGCTGGCCTTCCACCCGGCCGCGCAGCGCGCCGACGGGCTCCAGCACCTCGTGGTCTTCCCGATGTACACGCAGAACGGCAACCCGGACCGCAACTTCGAGGCCGTCGTCCTGAAGATGGTGTGGCCCGAGTGGCTCTCCGAGCTGGAGCGCACCCGGTACGACAACCCGCTCTTCCTCGGCATCACCTTCGAGGACTTCACCCCGGGCTACGACACCAACTCCGCGGTGCTCTTCCCCGAGACCATCGCCGTCCGCGAGGCCCCCGAGCGCTTCACCTGGGGCGGTATCTTCTGCGACCGCGAGGCGGCCCGCTACCGCAAGGTCACCGCGGCGGCCGTCGACATCCTCGGCATCGAGCTGCCCGAGGACATCGCCCGCATGGTCGAGGACCAGGAGCGCTGCGAGAAGGCCTTCGTCCTGTGGGACATGGTCCACGACCGCACCCACAGCCACGGCGACCTGCCGTTCGACCCCTTCATGATCAAGCAGCGCCAGCCGTTCTGGATGTACGGCCTGGAGGAGCTGCGCTGCGACCTCACCGCCTTCAAGGAGGCCGTGAAGCTGGAGTCCGAGGGCAACGAGCACGGCCGTGACGTGCAGTACGCCGTCCTCTTCGACCGGATGTTCCGCTTCCCCGTCTCCGGCGACCGCAACCGCAACTACGACGGCGTCGGCGGCCAGCTGCTCTTCGCGTACCTCCACAAGCACGACGTCGTGCGCTGGACGGACAACAAGCTGAAGATCGACTGGATGCGCGCCCCGCAGGTCACCAACCAGCTGTGCGCCGAGATCGAGGACCTCTACCGCGCGGGCATCGACCGCCCGAAGCTGGTCCACTGGTTCAAGGCCTACGAGCTGGTCTCCACCTACCTCGCCCCGCACCCGGGCTCCAAGTGGGCCAAGGGCCCCGACGCCCTGGACCTGACGCAGCCGCCGCGCAAGCTCGTGGACGACGTGCTTCCCGACGAGTTTCCCCTCAGCATGTTCTACGAGGCCCTCGCCAAGAAGCTCAAGGGTGTGATCGCCTCCACCAAGGGAATCACCCCGGCGAACGCGGACGACACCGAGCGGGCCGCCGCGTGAGCGACCGCGCACAGGAGGCTGTACGGATGAACGGCAATGGGACGCTCCATGGAGCGGTCGTGGCGGTGGCCGGGGCCGGCGGCCCCGCCGGCCGGGCCGCGCTGATGCGGCTCGCCGAGGCGGGGGCCACGGTCGTGGCCTCCGACGCCGACGCGGCGCGGCTGGCGGAGGCCGTCGACGCCGCCCGCTACGCCCACGGCGGCGCCACCGTCACCGGTGACACCGTCGACCTGCTCGACCTGGAGGCCACCAAGGCCTGGGCCGAGCGCACCGAGAAGGAGTTCGGCCGGATCGACGGCCTGGTCCACCTGGTCGGCGGCTGGCGCGGCAGCAAGACCTTCACCGACGTGGACCTCGCGGACTGGGACTTCCTGGAGAAGCTCCTCATCCGCACCGTCCAGCACACCTCCCTCGCCTTCCACGACGGGCTGCTGCGCAGCGACCGCGGACGTTACGTGCTGATCAGCCAGTCCGGCGCGCACAAGCCGGTCGCCAACAACGCCGCGTACAACGCCGGCAAGGCGGCCGCCGAGGCCTGGACCCTGTCCATGGCGGACTCGTTCCGCAAGGCCGGGGGCGAGGACGGGCCGCAGGCCGCTGCTGCGATCCTGGTGATCAAGGCACTGGTGCACGACGCGATGCGCGCCGAGCGTCCCAATGCGAAGTTCGCGGGCTTCACCGACGTCAAGGAGCTGGCCGAGGCCATCGCCGGCGTCTGGGAGCGGCCCGCCTCCGAAGTGAACGGACAGCGTCTGTGGCTCACTCCACAACCGTGAAGACCGATGCCCGCCGCCACCACGATCCGGCGGTCCGCGGTTTCGCGAGCGACAACTACGCGGGGGTGCATCCGGAGATCCTGGAGGCCGTCGCGCTCGCCAACGGCGGCCACCAGGTCGCCTACGGCGAGGACGAGTACACCGAGCACCTGCAGAAGGTCATCCGCAGCCACTTCGGTCCGTACGCGGAGGCCTTCCCGGTCTTCAACGGCACCGGCGCGAACGTCACCGCCCTCCAGGCGATGACCGACCGCTGGGGCGCCGTGATCTGCGCCAAGTCCGCCCACATCAACGTGGACGAGGGCGGCGCGCCGGAGCGGATGGCGGGCCTCAAGCTGCTCGCCGTGCCCACCCCGGACGGGAAGCTCACCCCCGAGCTGATCGACCAGGAGGCCTGGGGCTTCGAGGACGAGCACCGGGCCATGCCCCAGGTCGTCTCGATCACCCAGAACACCGAGCTCGGCACGGTCTACACCCCGGACGAGATCAGGGCGATCTGCGAGCACGCCCACGGCCTCGGCATGAAGGTGCACCTCGACGGTGCCCGGATAGCCAACGCCGCGGCCTCGCTCGACGTGCCGATGCGCACCTTCACCAACGCGGTGGGCGTCGACGTGCTGTCCTACGGCGGCACCAAGAACGGCATGATGTTCGGCGAGGCGGTGGTCGTGGTGAACCCGGACGCCGTCCGGCAGATGAAGCACATCCGCAAGATGTCGATGCAGCTCGCCTCCAAGATGCGCTTCGTGTCGGTGCAGCTGGAGGCCCTGCTCGCGAAGGACCTGTGGCTGCGCAACGCCCGCCAGGCCAACGCGATGGCGCAGCGGCTCGCGGCCGGTGTGCGGGAGACCGACGGGGTGGAGATCCTCTACCCGGTGCAGGCCAACGCCGTCTTCGCGAAGCTGCCGCACGAGGTGTCGCGCCGGCTCCAGCAGCGGTACCGCTTCTACTTCTGGGACGAGGCCGCCGGCCACGTCCGCTGGATGTGCGGCTACGACACCCGGGAAGAGGACGTGGACGGCTTCCTCCAGGCGCTCAAGGAGGAGCTGTCCCGCTAGCGGGGGCCTCTCCAAAAATGAATAGATATGCCTCCGACCGTAAAACTATTGATCTACGGTCGGAGGCATGCCTATGCTCCCGCCCATGCAGCTCATCCAACAGAACCCTGATATTCATGCCTACTTGGCCTCTGACGAGGCCATAGACCACTGGCATCCCCTGGTGCAGGAGACCGCCGAGGCCCTCTGGTCCGTCACCGGCGACGCATACTCATACGCCAAGGCGGCCTTCGAATTCGTCCGGGACACCATCCCGCACTCGGCCGACTCCGGGGACCCGCGCGTCTCCTGGCGCGCCTCCGACGTGCTGAGCACCCGCAACGGCATCTGCTACGCCAAGTCCCACGCCCTCGCCGCCCTGCTGCGCGCCCAGGGCATCCCCGCCGCCCTCTGCTACCAGCTCCTCGGCGAGGACGACGGTACGGGCCTGGTCGTCCACGGGCTCGTCGCCGTCCGGCTGCCCGGCGCCGAGACCTGGTCCCGGATCGACCCGCGCGGCAACAAGCCCGGCGTGGACGCGCGGTTCGACCTCGACCGGGAGCGGCTCGCCTTCCCGGTCCGCCCGGAGCTCGGCGAGATCGACTACCCCGAGCTCCACGCCTCCCCGCACCCCGCCGCGCTCAAGGCGCTCCAGGAGTCCGCGGACCGGCCGGAGCTGTGGCGGAAGCTTCCGACGGCTCTGTGACCCCCTCGGCCGGTACGGGCTTCCGTGCCGCCACCAGCGCGTGCAGCGCGGCAGCCGCGAGCTGCAGTACGGCGATCCCGAGCAGCAGCGTCCACGGCGGCGCGGCGGCGGCCAGCCCCACCAGGGCGGCGCCCGTCGAAGCCGCCGTGATCTTCAGCCCCGCCCCCAGCGTGAACACCTGCGGCCGCACCGCAGCCGGGGCGTGCTCCGAGCGGATCCGCAGCGTGGCCGTCAGCAGCGGCCCGTCGCAGAAGCCGGCCACCGCGAACGCCGCCGCCGTCAGCGCCACCGACGGCGTGAACGCCGCCACCGCGAGGGCCGCCCCGGTCCCCGCCATGCCCCAGCGGGCCAGCCGGCCCGGCGCCACACCCGTCATCCGGCCCAGCGTCAGGGACCCGGCCAGCGCGCCCGCCGCGAAGGCCGTCATCAGCACCCCGCCCGCGCCCGGACTGCCGAGCCCCGTCGCCAGCAGCACCGAGGTGGTGGTCAGCGACCCGATGCCCACGAAGGCCAGGGTGGTCGCCGAGGTGATGGCCCTCAGCTCCCGGACCCGCCACAGGGCCGCCAGCCCCGCCCCCAGCCCGGCGCGGGGTCCGTCCGGGGAGCGGCCCGCGCCCGGGTCCGCGTACGGGTCCGTGTACGGCAGGGACGCGGCCAGCAGCGCCGCCAGCGCCGCCGAAGCCGCCAGTACCGCCATCGCCGGCCCGGCCGAGAGCAGCGCCCCGACCACGCTGACCGCCGCCGGGGCCGTCACCGCCGCCGCGTTGTAGGTGGAGGCGTCCCATCCGTACGCCCGGTCCCGCGCGGGGCCCGCCGGCAGCAGCCCCGCGACCAGGCTGGAGAGCCCGCCGGTCACCACCGGCCCGCAGGTCCCGCCGAGCACCGCCACCGCGAGCACCACCGGTACCGGGGCCCGCCCCAGCAGCACCGACAGCGCCGCCACCGCCACGGTGAACCCCGCCAGCGCGCCCGCGTAGAACAGCCGGGGCCGCCGGGCCCGGGCCGCGGCGGTCCCCGCCAGCGGCGCGGCCAGCACGTGCGGCGCCAGCCAGGCGGTCAGCACGAACGCCCCGTGGGCCGCGCTGCCGGTGCGTTCCACGGCCAGCAGCACCACCGCCATGCCCATGCCCTCGGACGCGAAGCGCGCGGCCAGCGCAGCCGCCAGATACCGCCCGAACCCGCCCATCTGCGAACCCCCTCCGCGCCGGGTGACGTGTCGAACGGACAAGACGCTACGTCAGACGGGTGCAGGACGGCTGGAAGAATACGGGGCCCGTATCAGTTGGCCTCGCGCTCCTTGACCTGCGCGGCCGTCGGGGCGGTGCCGCCGAGGTGGGCCGGGAGCCACCACGAGTCCTCGGAGCCCTGCGGCTTGGCCGGGTAGGCGCTCTGCGCCGCGTCCAGCAGCTCCTGCACGCGCTCGCGCAGGCGGCGGGTGATCGCGCCCGCGAACTGGTCCTTCGGCGCCTCGATGGGCTCGCCGACGCGCATGGTCACCGGGATGTGGCTGCGCTTGAGGTTCTTCGGGCGGCCCTTGGTCCACAGCCGCTGCGTGCCCCACAGGGCCACCGGGATCAGCGGGACCCCGGCCTCCTGGGCCATGCGCGCCGCACCCGACTTGAAGCTCTTGAGGGTGAACGACTGGGAGATCGTCGCCTCCGGGAACACCCCGATGATCTCGCCGGAGCGCAGCGAGTCCAGCGCGTGCTGGTAGGCGGTCTCGCCCTGCTGGCGGTCCACCGGGATGTGCTTCATCGCGCGCATCAGCGGGCCCGAGACCTTGTGCCGGAACACCGACTCCTTGGCCATGAAGCGGACCAGGCGCTTCTGCGGGCGCGCGGTCAGGCCGGCGAAGATGAAGTCGAGGTATCCGATGTGGTTCGACACCAGGACGGCCCCGCCCTTGCGCGGGATGTTCTCGGTGCCCTTCATGTCGATCCGGATGTCCAGCGCACGGAAGAGGGTGTGCGCGGCACCGATCACCGGGGGGTATACGAGCTCAGCCATGATGGGGAGACCCCGCTTTCTGCCTGGGGAGGTGCTCCCGGCCGGAAGTTACGGCAGCGTAGGTACGCGGCCATGGGGATCGTGCCCCAAACGCGGCCCGCTGGCCAGCCCAGACGCTCACAGCGGGCGAGATTCTCGTCACGCGGGGAATGCCGCGCGCCGGACGGATGCTCGGATCAGGGTACGTACATGCGAACAGGGCGGACGGGAGCGGGTGTGCGCGGGCACGGAGAAGGAACGCGGGCGCCGGGCGGGCAGGGGCCCCTCGGCGCCGCCGAGCTGGGCCGGGAGCCGGGGGAGCGGGCCAGCCTGGTCCAGTTCTCGACCGCTTTCTGCCAGCCCTGCCGGGCCACCCGCAGGATCCTCGCCGAAGTCGCCGAAATGGTGGACGGCGTCGAGCACATCGAAATCGACGCCGAGCGCAACCTCGAACTCGTGCGCGCCCTCGCCATCGAGAAGACCCCCACCGTCCTCGTCCTGGACGCCGCCGGGCGCGTGGTCCGGCGCGCGGCCGGGATGCCGCGCAAGGCGGACGTGATCGCGGCTCTGGGGGCTGCGCTGTGACGGACGCGCCGGTGCGCGCACCCGCACGCAGCGTGACGCGTCTGACATCTGCCCGCTGCGGCTTGACTGTGTACGCGTGAGATCGCCACGCTGGCCGCATGCGGTATGAACTCCTGCTTCACGGGCGGCTCCACGTGGACCTCGTCCGCCATGCGAGCGCGCGCTGTCGGGACAGCTGAAGGCCCCCGTCCAGGCCCACCGGCCCCCGGTCCCCCTAGCGCGCCCGCGACCCCGCGGCAGAAGGAAGCATTCCCATGACGGCCCCGACGGCCCCGCCCGTATCCCTCGGCTCCGCCGACGACCCCCTGCCCGGCTCTCCCGAACTGCTCCGCTCCGTCTTCCGGCGGCACGCCGCGGGCGTCGCGGTGATCACCGCCGAGACCGGGGGCCGGCCCGCCGGTTTCACCGCGACCTCGCTCAACTCCGTCTCCGCGGACCCGCCGCTGCTCTCGTTCACCATCGGCACCGGCGCCTCCAGCTGGCCGGCGGTGCGCGACAGCGATCACCTCGGCGTCCACATACTCGGCGAGCACCAGCGGGAGCTGGCCGGCCTCTTCGCGCGCAGCGGAGCCGACCGCTTCGGGGCCCAGACCGAGTGGGCCCCGGGGCCGCACGGCGTGCCGCTGCTCGGCGGGGTGCTGGCGTGGATGGTGTGCCGGGTGGTGGCGCGGGTGCCCGCCGGGGCGCACCGGGTGGTCATCGCCGAGGCGGTTGCGGGGGACCCGGCCGGGGAGGGCCGCCCCCTGCTGTACCACCAGGGGCGCTTCAACGCGTTGCGGGACTGAATCGTCCCTGCTGGGGCGGGTTCGGGCGGCGTTGGACAGATCACAGTTCAGCGGCCTTGCAACCGGGGAAGACCCACTGTGTACTGACGAGTAACATTCCCTTCGGAGCGCGGGCCGCCCCGACCGGGACCCGCCCTACAAGGCGCCTATGCTGCCTGCACAAGGCGGTTTCAGAAAAAGACGATGCGGTAGGAGAGCCGGCGTGAGCCTGAGGATCGTTGTCTGTGTGAAGTACGTGCCCGACGCCACCGGTGACCGGCACTTCGCCGATGACCTGACCGTCGACCGCGACGACGTCGACGGTCTGCTGTCGGAGCTCGACGAGTACGCCGTCGAGCAGGCGCTGCAGATCGCCGACGAGGCGGACGACGCCGAGATCACCGTCCTGACGGTGGGCCCCGAGGACGCCAAGGACGCGCTGCGCAAGGCGCTGTCGATGGGCGCCGACAAGGCCGTCCACGTCGAGGACGACGACCTGCACGGCACCGACGTCATCGGTACCTCGCTGGTCCTCGCGAAGGCGATCGAGAAGGCCGGCTACGACCTGGTCATCACCGGCATGGCGTCGACCGACGGCACCATGGGTGTCCTCCCGGCGATCCTGGCCGAGCGCCTGGGCGTCCCGCAGGTCACCCTGCTCTCCGAGGTCAAGGTCGAGGACGGCACCGTCACGGGCCGCCGCGACGGCGACTCCGCGAGCGAGCAGCTGGAGGCCTCCCTCCCGGCCGTCGTCTCGGTGACGGACCAGTCGGGCGAGGCCCGCTACCCGTCCTTCAAGGGCATCATGGCCGCCAAGAAGAAGCCGGTGGAGTCCTGGGACCTGTCGGACCTGGACCTGGAGGCCGAAGAGGTCGGCCTCGAGGGCGCCTACACCGCGGTCGACTCCGCGGCCCAGCGTCCGGCCCGCACCGCCGGCACGATCGTCAAGGACGAGGGCGAGGGCGGCAAGCAGCTGGCCGAGTTCCTGGCCGGCCAGAAGTTCATCTAAGGACTTCGGTCACCCCTCTCAAGCCCCCAGACACTTCGCAACAGCAGGAGAGCAGTCACCATGGCTGAAGTTCTCGTCTACGTCGACCACGTGGACGGTGCCGTCCGCAAGCCCACCCTCGAGCTGCTGACGCTGGCCCGCCGCGTCGGCGAGCCCGTCGCCGTCGCCCTGGGCGCCGGTGCCGAGGCCACCGCCGCCGTGCTCGCCGAGCACGGTGCCGTCAAGGTCCTCACCGCCGACGCCCCCGAGTTCGCCGAGTACCTCGTCGTACCGAAGGTGGACGCGCTGCAGGCCGCGTACGACTCTGTGTCCGCCGCCGGCTCCCTCGCCGCCGTGCTCGTCCCGTCCTCCGCCGAGGGCAAGGAGATCGCCGCGCGCCTCGCCGTGCGCATCGGCTCCGGCATCATCACCGACGCCATCGACCTGGAGGCCGGTGACGAGGGTCCGGTCGCGACGCAGGCCGCCTTCGCCGCGTCGTTCACCACCAAGTCCCGCGTGTCCAAGGGCACCCCGGTCATCACCGTGAAGCCGAACTCGGCCCCGGTCGAGGCCGCCCCGGCCGCCGGCGCCGTCGAGGCGCTCGCCGTCACCTTCGGCGCCCTGGCCACCGGCACCAAGGTCGTCTCCCGCACCCCGCGCGAGTCGACCGGCCGCCCGGAGCTGACCGAGGCCGCGATCGTGGTCTCCGGCGGCCGCGGCGTCAACGGCGCCGAGAACTTCGCGATCATCGAGGCGCTCGCGGACTCCCTCGGTGCCGCCGTCGGCGCCTCGCGCGCCGCCGTCGACGCCGGCTGGTACCCGCACTCCAACCAGGTCGGCCAGACCGGCAAGTCGGTCTCCCCGCAGCTGTACATCGCCTCCGGCATCTCCGGCGCGATCCAGCACCGGGCCGGCATGCAGACCTCGAAGACCATCGTGGCCATCAACAAGGACGCCGAGGCCCCGATCTTCGACCTGGTCGACTACGGCGTGGTCGGCGACCTCTTCGAGGTCGTCCCGCAGCTGACGGGCGAGATCAAGGCGCGCAAGGGCTAAATCCCGCGCCCGGTCGCTGACCTGCGCATCTCTTGGCCTACGGGGCCGTGTGGTGATTGTCACCGCACGGCCCCGAGTCGTTTGTCCCACGCGGTGGAGGGACCATTGACTGAGCGGAACGCCGTGACTAAATTCTGCTATGCGGATCTAAGCTTCCGTGAAGCGGAAAAGAGGAGAGTGGCACGATGGGTCAGCAGGAGAAGGTGGCGACGAGCCTCGCAGGCGCGGTCAGCGAGGGCATCAGCGCCTCCCTCGCGCCGGTGGACGCGGAACTCGCGCGCCACTACCCGGGCGACCCCGGCACCCGTCAGCCCATCCACACCGTCTACGTCCCCGGTGACGTCTTCGCCGCCGACACCATCCGCTCCTGGGGCGACCAGGCCCTCGCGGCCATGGACGAGCACGCCCCGGACGCCGCCACCTTCGCCAAGGTACTCGGCATCTCCGACGAGCTGGCCGTACCGGTCTACGACCGCGTCCGCGCCAAGCTCGCCACCGAGCCCATCGAGGACCTCCGCGTCGACTTCGAGGACGGCTTCGGCGTCCGCTCCGACGAGGAGGAGGACCAGGCCGCGGCCCGCGCCGCCCGCCTGATCTCCGAGGCCTACTCCAACGGCACCAACGCCCCCTACATGGGCATCCGCATGAAGTGCATGGAGTCCAACGTCCGCGACCGCGGCATCCGCACCACCGACGTCTTCCTCTCCGGCCTGCTCGCCCACGGCGGTCTCCCGGAGAACCTGGTCCTGACCCTCCCCAAGGTCACCTACGCCGAGCAGGTCACCGCGTTCGTCGAGCTGCTGGAGGCCTTCGAGACCGCCCGCGGCCTGCGCACGGGCCGCATCGGCTTCGAGATCCAGATCGAGACCAGCCAGTCCATCCTGGCCTCCGACGGCACCGCCACCGTGGCCCGGATGATCGAGGCCTCCAAGGGCCGCGCCACCGGCCTGCACTACGGCACCTTCGACTACAGCGCCTGCGTCGGCGTCTCCGCCGCCTACCAGGCCAGCGACCACCCCGCCGCCGACCACGCGAAGGCGATCATGCAGGTGGCCGCGGCGGGCACCGGCGTACGCGTCTCCGACGGCTCGACGAACGTGCTGCCCATCGGCACCACCGAGAAGGTCCACGAGGGCTGGAAGCTGCACTACGGCCTCACCCGCCGCGCCCTGGCCCGCGCCTACTACCAGGGCTGGGACATGCACCCGGCGCACCTGCCGACCCGCTACGCGGCCGTCTTCACCTTCTACCGCGAGGGCCTGGAGGCCGCCGCCGCGCGCCTGAAGGCGTACGTGGCCAAGATCGAGGGCGACGTCATGGACGAGCCGGCCACCGCCAAGGCCCTGGCCGGCTACCTGGTCCGCGGCCTCGACTGCGGCGCCGTCGGCACGGACGAGGTCACCGCCCTCACCGGCCTGACCCGCGCCGAACTGGACGCCTTCGCCATCCCGCGCCGCTCGGCGACCCTGACGGCGACCGCCTGATCCACACGTCCCCGCACGGCCCGGCCCGGGATCACCCGAGCCGGGCCGTCGGCGCGTGCGGGGTCGGCAGGACCCAGCAGCGCAGGGTGCCGTCGTCCCCGGAGGAGGCCAGCAGGCTCCCGTCGGGGGAGAAGGCGACGCCCCGGACGGCGCCGGTGTGGCCGGTCAGCGGCAGGTCGGTGGCGGCCCTGCCCGATGCCGGGTCCCAGAGCTGTACGGTGCCGTCCGCGCCGGCGGTGGCGAGCCGGTGCCCTCGCGGGGAGAACGCGAGCTCGTACACCGGGCCGGCGTGCCCGGAGAGGCGGTGGGCGGAGGCGGCGGGGGCGAGGACGTCCCACAGCAGGACGTCCCCGTCGGCGTCGCCGGTGGCCAGCACGCCGCCGTCGGGTGAGAAGGCCAGGGTGCCGACGCTGCTCAGGTGGCCGTACAGCTCCAGGCAGGACCCTTCCGGGTCGGCCGGATCCCACAGCACCACCCGCTCGCCCATCGCGGCGGCCAGCATGCCTTCGCCCGGAGCCGCGGCGAGGGCGAACACGTCCGACACCCCGTGCGGCACGTGCCCGAGAAGACCGAGGCCGCTGGAGGTGTTCAGGACCAGAACCCGGCCCTCCGCCCCGATCACGGCCACCTGCCCGGTGGCGGGGGCACGGAACGCGACGTGCTCCACCAGGGACACGGGACGTCCGGCCGGCATGCCCGGGGTCCACAGCTTGGCCGCCCCGCCATCGGCGGGGAAGTCCAGCCCCCACGGGAACGTACCGGTCGGCGAGGGCAGGCTCTCGGACAGCATGAGGCGTGACGCCGGATCCCAGGTGAGGATCCGGCCGTTCTTGGCGCGGACCAGGAGACGGCTGCCGTCCGGGGCGAAGGCCAGCCTGCGCAGAGCGACTCCGTTCATGCTCGACAAGGGAGGCAGGGCCACGGCCTGATGCTTGCGCAGGGCGGTGTCGAGGGCACGTGCCGCGAGCGGCGGAGAGGACGAGGGCGCCGCGTGCGGTTCGTCGTGGTACACGACCAGAGTGTCGGCCTCGCCGCAGAGGGCGATCATGCGGCCGTCGGGGGACATGGCCAATCGGTCGAACGGGCCTTTGTGCTCCGCCAGGGGCGGGCCCAACAGGGCTCCGGTCGAAGGTTCCCACAGTCGTACGGTGCCGTGGTCACTCATGGTGGCCAGCAGGCGGCCGTCCAGGGAGAAGGCCATGGTGGCCCCGCTGCCGGCCGCTTCGGCAAGTCTGCACGCGACTGTGCCGGTCGCGGTGTCCCACAGCAGGGTTTCGCCGCCGTAGGTCGTGGCCAACAGGGCGCCGTCGGGGGAGAACGCGGCCCCGACCGGTCCATCGATGTCATCGATGAGGGGTCTGCCGACGCGCCCACCCGTCGTGGGATCCCACAGGCGCAGCGTCTGCGTGGTCCTGAGCGCGGCCAGGACACTGCCGTCGGGGCGGCAGACCATTGCCTCGATCTCGCCGATCAGAGGTGATCCGACGGGCTCCCCTGCCGCCGTGTCCCACCACTGGACGATCTCGTCATCGGCCGTGACCAATGTCCGGCCGTCCGCCGCGAAGACGACCACGTCGACGGAGCCGCGGTGGCCGGCCAAGGGCGGCCCTGCCCGCTTCAGGGTCGCGGTTTCCCACAGAGTCACCGTGCCCTCGCAGTCTCCGACGGCGAGGAGGTGGCCGCGGGGGGAGAACGCCAGCGAGAAGGCGAGGGGTCTGTCTTGGATATCGCTGACGAGGACTCCTCTGAGGGGATCCCACAGTTGGACCACTGGCTCGGCGTCGTCCGCCCCGGATACGGCGAGGAACCGTCCGTCGGGGGAGAAGGCCGCGCACCAGCTGTTGTCCGCCCGCATGGTGAGCACGTGGGCCAGCGTGAAGCGGGGCTCGTTGACGGGGACGGGCAAGTGCGCCTTCGCGACGGGCTCATGTACCCGGGAGCCCCGGACCGGCGCCAGGGCGGCCAGGCCGCGCCAGCGGCGGCGCCAGGGTTCCAGCTCGGGGGAGTTGTGGGGCGGGACGGGCCGTTCCTGCCCGAACTCGTCGTAGGAGAGGAGGATCCGGACCAGGCCCATCAGGTTGTCCAGCCTCGGAAGGCAGTCCCCTCGGAACGCGTCGCTCTGCGTGGCGACCGGAAGCCGGATCCCGGTCTTGGACTTCGCCGCACGCGCGGCCAGTTCGCGGTACGACCGGTGGCCGCGGTCGAGTCGCAGGCGGCGTAAGTCCGCCGCGAACGACTTCAGTTCTTCGTCGAATGCACGCACACCGTTCATCACCGCACAGGTTAGGGCCGGGCGGGGTGCGCCGCCGGACGATTCCGGACAGTGCCGGTCAGCGACGGTGTCCGGCACTGTCCGGCAGCGGTCCGGGTTCGTTCGGCGGGGGCGGTGCGCGGGCGCGGACGGCGCTGGAATCGGGGCATGACCACACCCCCGGACACCGATCCGCCCCTGCTGACCCTGCACGCCGCCGTCGTCCTGCTCGGCGCCGTGCTCGCCGGCTTCGTCACCGGCGCTCTGAGTCACCTCGGCGGGGTGCCGGCCGCGCTCGCGGTGCTCGCCGGGCTCACCGCCGCCGGCGGGGCCGTGCCCGTGCTGCGGACGCTCATCCGCTGACCGGCGGCAGTTCGCCCGAGCCGCGGGGGATGAGGCGGGTGGGGAGTTCGATGCGGGTCGGGGGGAGGGGGGTGCCCGCCAGGCGCTGGAAGAGGCGGTCCGTGGCCACCCGGCCCAGGGCCGCCGGGTCCTGCGCGACCACCGTGACGCCCGGGCGCAGCAGGTCGGCGAGCTCGAAGTCGTCGAAGCCGACCAGCGCCACCGGCCGGGGCAGCGCCGCGAGGACCCGTACGACCGTGACGGTGACCCGGTTGTTGCCGGCGAAGACGGCGGTGACCGGCTCCGGGCCCGCCAGCATCGCGCCGGCCGCCGCCGCCACCCGTTCGGGGGAGGTGGAGCCCAGGGAGACCCAGTCCCCGGACACCGGCAGGCCGGCCGCCCCCATCGCCTCGCGGTAGCCGCACAGGCGCTCCGTCGCCGTGTGGATGCGGGGGTGGTCGCCGATGAACCCGATCCTGCGGTGCCCGGCCGCGATCAGGTGCGCCACCCCGTCCCGGGCGCCGCCGAAGCTGTCCGACAGGACGACGTCCGCCTCGATCCCGCCCGCCGGGCGGTCCACGAACACGGTGGCCACCCCCGCCCGGATCTCGGGTTCCAGGTAACGGTGGTCGTCCCCGGCGGGGATCACGATCAGCCCGTCCACCCGGCGGGCGCACAGCGCGAGCGCCAACTCCCGCTCGCGGTCCGGGTCCTCGGCGCTGGAGCCGTTGATGAGCAGGGCGCCGTGGGTGCGCGCCACCTCCTCCACCGCCCGGTTGAGCGGACCGTAGAAGGGGTCGGCGAGGTCCTCCAGGACCAGGCCCACGGTGGCGGTGCGCCCCTTGCGGAGCACCCGCGCGCTGTCGTTGCGCCGGAAGCCGAGCTCCTCGATGGCCTCCTGCACCCGCCGCTCGGTGTCCGGGGTCACCCCCGGCTCGCCGTTGACGACCCGCGAGACCGTCTTCAGGCCGACGCCCGCCCGGGCCGCCACGTCCTTCATGGTGGGCCGGTTGCCGTAGCGGGGCTCGGACGGGTGGCGGGTCTGCGGCACGGCGGGGAAACCTCCGGAGGCGGCGGGCGGCGGGCGGTGCGGAAGGGCTCCGGCACCGGCGGTGATCTCGGCTCCGCCCCCGAGCATAAGCACTCGACCGGCGGGCGGGTTTCCATGGCAGGGTGGGGCGGGCAAGCCATCGGGGGGCTTCGGAGGCGAGCCACAGGGAGAGGGGTAGACGTGATTGTCTGGATCAACGGCACTTTCGGTGCCGGGAAGACCAGCACGGCCCGTGAACTGGCCGGACTCCTTCCGGACAGCAGCCTGTACGACCCGGAGCTCATCGGCGACGCCCTGCGCCGGCTGCTGCCGCCCAAACGCCTCGCCGAGGTAGACGACTACCAGGACCTCCCGAGCTGGCGGCGGCTGGTCGTGGACACGGCGGCGGCGATGCTGGCGGAGCTGGGCGGGGTCCTGGTCGTGCCGATGACGCTGCTGCGGCAGGAGTACCGCGACGAGATCTTCGGCGGCCTCGCGGCGCGCCGGATCCCCGTGCGGCACGTATTGCTCGCCCCGGAGGAAACGATCCTGCGGGAACGCATCGCCACCCGTCGGGAACCGGGGGCGCCCGAGGTGGTGGACGTACGGGTCCGCCAGTGGGCGTACGACCACATCCCGGCGTACCAGCAGGCACTGGGCTGGCTCAGTGCCGACGCGCACCTCGTCGACAACGGGCGCCTGACGGTCCGGGAGACGGCGCAGCGCATCGCCGACGCCGTACGCACCGGCACGGCGCCGGTCTGCGACATCGTGCAGACCCCGGAGCCGACGCGGGAGACGGTGGCGGCGGGGGTGCTGCTCTTCGACGACCGGGACCGGGTCCTCCTGGTGGATCCGACGTACAAGCCGGGCTGGGAGTTCCCGGGCGGGGTGGTCGAACCGGGCGAGGCCCCGGCACGGGCCGGCGTACGGGAGGTCGCGGAGGAGCTCGGCCTGACGCTGGAGCAGGTGCCCGGCCTGCTCGTGGTCGACTGGGAGCCGCCCCGCTCCCCGGCGTACGGCGGGCTGCGGCTGCTGTTCGACGGCGGACGGCTGTCGGAGCCGGAGATCGCGCGGCTGCGGCTGCCCGGCCCGGAACTGCGGGCCTGGCGCTTCGTCACCGAGTCCGAGGCCGCCGGCCTCCTGCCGCCGCAGCGCCGTGAACGGCTGCGCTGGGCCCTGCGCGCCCGCGAGCGCGGAAACCCGCTCTACCTGGAGTCGGGCCGCCCCACCCCGTGACGCGCCCGGACCCCGGTGCCGCGCACCGGGGTCCCGCCGTGCCCGGGGCCGTGCTCAGACCGCGGCCGCCCGCGCCGCCTCGTGGAGCACCTTCGCGGTGTCCTCGGTCCAGGGGTCGCCGTGGCCGAAGCAGGCCACGGAGGGGGCGAGGGCGGCCAGCCGGCCGAAGGAGGCGACGGCCTCGGCCCGGTCGACGTTGAAGACGCCCAGCATCACCTGGCCGACCCCCGCCACGCAGTCCCCCGTGAACAGGACGCCGTGCTCGGGCAGGTGCACGCCGATGCTGCCCGGCGTGTGCCCCGGGGCGTGGACCACCACCGCCCCGCCGCCGAAGTCCAGCACCTCGCCGTCCTCGAGCTCCCGGTCGACCCGGGTCGGCGGGGCCTCGGGGACCGTTATCCCGTGCGCGTAGAGCGGGACTTCCCAGTCCAGCAGCACCGGCTCGGGAACCGGCTGCTCGCCGCGCACCACCGGCGCGTCCAGCCGGTGCGCCAGCACCCGCGCGCCCCAGCGGACGGCGAGTTCACCGGCGGCGCCGACGTGGTCGCGGTGGCAGTGCGTCAGGACGATCCGCTCCAGCCGCTCGGGCTCCAGCCCGAGGGAACGTATCGCCTCCTCGATGCCGTCGGCGGAGCCGGCGTGCCCGGCGTCGATCAGGGTGAGGGCCCCGCCGTCCTGCCAGAGGTAGGCCTGGCCGATGGCGAAGTTCAGCATGTGGAGCCGGTCCGGGATGACTTCAACGAGATCCATGACGGCGACCGTAGACGCCCGGGCCTGCCCCGGGGACCCGTCTTCGCCGGGAGCGGAGTACGCCCAGGGCGGAGTGCGCCCTGGGCGTACGGATGGGGCTTCCCGAGGACAGGCGTCAGGCGGTCAGACGCTCTTGGACGCCGCGTAGTTCACCAGGAACAGGGCCTCGGCGACCGACAGCCGCTCCAGCTCCTCCGGGGAGACGCTCTCGTTCACCGCGTGGATCTGCGCCTCCGGCTCGCTCAGCCCGATCAGCAGCATCTCCGCCTCCGGGTACAGGGACGTCAGCGTGTTGCACAGCGGGATGGACCCGCCCATGCCGCTGATCTGCATCTCCTGGCCGTTGTACGCCTCGCTGAGGGCCGCCGCCATCGACGCGTACGCCGGGCTGCCGGTGTCCGCCTGGAAGGGCTGGCCCTGGCCGACGACCTCCAGCTCCAGCCTCGCCTTCCAGGGGGTGTGCGCCACCAGGTGCGCCTCCAGCAGCTTGATGGCCTCGGTGGTGTCCACGCCCGGCGGCACGCGCAGGCTGATCAGCGCGCCCGCGCTCGCGTGCACCGAGGGGGTCGCGCCGACCACCGGCGGGCAGTCGATGCCGAGCACGGTGACGGCGGGCCGGGCCCACAGCCGGTCGGCGATGGTGCCCTCACCGATCAGCTCGACGCCGTCCAGCACCTTCGCGTCGGCGCGGAAGTCGGCCTCCGGGTACTGCAGGCCCTCCCACACCGCGTCCGAGGCGAGACCGTCGACGGTCGTCGAACCGTCCTCGGAGCGCAGCGAGTCCAGCAGGCGGATCAGTGCGGCGAGCGCGTCGGGGGCGACACCGCCGAACATGCCCGAGTGCAGGTTGCCGCCCAGGGTGTCGAGCTTGACCTTGATCAGGGTCATCCCGCGCAGGGTGGCCGTCACCGTCGGCAGGCCGAGGCGGAAGTTGCCCGCGTCGCCGATGACGATGGTGTCGGCGGCCAGCAGCTCCGGGTTGGCCTCGGCGTACTGCTGGAGCCCGCCGGTGCCCTGTTCCTCCGAACCTTCGACGATCACCTTCACGTTCACCGGCACCCCGCCGTTGGCCTTCAGGGCGCGCAGCGCGAGCAGGTGCATGATGAAGCCGCCCTTGCAGTCCGCGGCACCGCGCCCGTACCAGCGGCCGTCGCGCTCGGTCAGCTCGAAGGCCGGGGAGATCCAGGCGGCGTCGTCCAGCGGCGGCTGCACGTCGTAGTGCGCGTACAGCAGAACGGTCGGGGCGCCCTCGGGGCCGGGCAGGAACCCGTACACGGACTGGGTGCCGTCCGGGGTGTCGAGCAGCGCCACGTCCTGGAAGCCCTCGGCGCGCAGGGCGTCGGCCACCCAGTTCGCGGCGGCCTGGCTCTCGCTCTGCGGGAACTGGGCCCAGTCCGCGACCGACTGGAAGGCCACCAGCTCGGTCAGCTCCGCCTTGGCGCGGGGCATGAGCGAGGCGACGGTCTCGGCGATCGGATTCTGGGACATGGGCACGCTCCTCGTGGGTGCGACGTTGTTGTGGGTGCCGGGGTACGGCGAATGCAAGGCGAAAGACTGTCACGATCCTCGCACAGAGGGACGAGGCGGCGGCTCGCCGTAGGATTTCCACGGCATCGGAGCAACCGGGTGATCAGGAGCAGCAGCACATCGTGAGCAGCGACGACGACGTGAACGGCGCAAGCGCAGAGCAGGCCGCTCGGGGGGCGGACGAGGGGACCCCGGCGGAGACGGCCGGGGAGACGGCCGGGGAGACGGCCGGGGGGACGGCCGGGGAGACGGCTGAAGGGGCGGCCGCCGAGAGCCCCGCGGAAGGCGCGGCGGCAGGCGCGGCGGAGGTGTGGGACGTCGTCGTGGTCGGCGCCGGACCGGCCGGGGCGTCGGCGGCGTACGCCGCGGCCTCGGCGGGCCGCAGCGTCCTGCTGCTGGAGAAGGCGGAGCTGCCCCGGTACAAGACCTGTGGCGGCGGCATCATCGGCCCCTCGCGCGACGCCCTCCCGCCGGGCTTCACGCTGCCCCTCAAGGACCGCATCCACGCCGTCACCTTCTCCCTGAACGGCAGGCTGGCCCGGACCCGGCGCTCGAAGAACATGCTGTTCGGGCTCATCAACCGGCCCGAGTTCGATGCGGCGCTGGTCGCGGAGGCCGAGAAGGCCGGCGCCACCCTGCGCACGGGCACGGCCGTGTCCCGGGTCGAGCAGCACGGCGCGGCCGTGCCGGACCGGCGTACGGTCGCCGTGGTGCTCGCGGACGGCGAGACCGTCCTGGCCCGCGCCGTGGTCGGCGCCGACGGCAGCGCCAGCCGGATCGGCGCCCACGTCGGCGTGGAGATGGACCAGGTGGACCTCGGCCTGGAGGCGGAGATCCCGGTACCGGAGACGGTGGCCGAGGACTGGAAGGGCCGCGTCCTGATCGACTGGGGCCCGATGCCCGGCAGTTACGGCTGGGTCTTCCCCAAGGGCGACACGCTCACCGTCGGGGTCATCTCGGCGAAGGGCGAGGGCGCCGCGACCAAGCGGTACCTCGACGACTTCATCGCCCGGCTGGGCCTGGCCGGCTTCGAACCGGCCGTCTCCTCCGGCCACCTGACCCGCTGCCGCAAGCCCGATTCCCCGCTCTCGCGCGGCCGGGTGCTCGTGGCCGGTGACGCGGCCGGCCTGCTGGAGCCGTGGACGCGGGAGGGCATCTCCTTCGCGCTGCGCTCGGGACGGCTCGCGGGGGAGTGGGCGGTCAAGGTCTCCGAGGCCCAGGACGCGGTGGACGCGCGCCGCCAGGCGCTCAACTACGCCTTCGCGGTCAAGGCCGGGCTGGGCGTGGAAATGGCGGTCGGCAAGCGGATGCTGACCGTCTTCGAGTCCCGGCCGGGGCTGTTCCACGCGGCGCTCACGGGCCTGCGGCCGGCCTGGACGGCCTTCGCCCGCATCACCCGGGGCTCGATGACGCTGCCCGATCTGGTCCGTACGTACCCGCTGGCGCGCAAGGCCCTGCACCTGCTGGACGACCGTCAGGCGCGCGGCCGCCGCGGGTAGCGGGGGGATTTACGACGAGCCGAGCGCCGGTTCCCGCGGGGGCCGGCGCTTCGCCGTACCCGGGGGCGGGAGGCGGGGCGGGGCGGGCCGGCGGGGGAGTACCGGGGGCCGGTCAGCGGGACACGGTGATGCGGAAGACGGGGTGGTCCCCGGCGGCCGCCCGGAGCTCGGAGTCGGTCGACCTGGCGGTGACGCCCTGGAAGAACCGGTTGACCTCCCAGCCCCACTTCTCCAGGTAGGCGCGCAGCACGGCGGCCTTCTCCGCCGGGTCGGTCAGCTCCTCGGCGGTGAAGGTGCGGACCTTGCGGCCGACGCGCAGCTCGCCCCCGCCCGCCACGCGCATGTTGCGGACCCACTGGGAGTGGCCGCGGGCCGAGACGAGGTACTGCTCGCCCTCGTAGGGGTGCGGGTTGACGGGGATGCGCTGCATCTTGCCGGAGGTGCGGCCGCGCACCGACAGCTCGGCCGTGCCGGCCAGGCTGATGCCGAGGCGGGCGAGCCTGCCGAAGAGGGCGTTGACGCGGACGTCGAAGCGGCTGACCTGGGCGTAGTAGGGGGTGGGCGCGTTCATGGTGGCCTCCGGGATGCGAAATTCCGAGAGCACTGCTCTCGCTTGAGATCAGTGTGCACGGATCGCTGCACCAAAACAAGAGCAGTGCTCTCTCAATGGATCGGCGCTCCTGTTTTTGTGCACTGCTCCAAAGGCATGGCACACTGATCCGCATGAGCACCGTGCGAGGGGCCAGGGAACGGGCCCGTACCGAGGTCACCGCCGCCATCAAGGACGAGGCGCGCCGCATGCTCGCGGCCGAGGGCGCCGCCAAACTCTCGCTGCGCGCCGTCGCCCGCGAGCTGGGCATGGTCTCCTCCGCCCTCTACCGCTACTTCCCCAGCCGCGACGACCTGCTCACCGCGCTGATCATCGACGCCTACGACGGCCTCGGCGCCGCCGCCGAGGCCGCCGACGCCACGGCCCTCGCCGCCGGCTCCGCGCCCCGCGCCCGCTGGACGGCGGTCTGCGGGACGGTCCGCACCTGGGCACTGGCCCACCCGCACGAGTACGCCCTCGTCTACGGCTCGCCGGTCCCGGGCTACAGCGCCCCCCGCGACACCGTCGGCCCCGCCTCCCGCGTGGCCAACGTCCTCATCGGCATCCTCCGCACCGCCTACGAGGGCCGCGGCATCGCCCTGCCGCCCCTGCCCGACGCCCTGCGCCCCGAAGCCCAGCGGATGACCGCCGACTTCGCCGAAGGCCTGCCCCCGGCGGTGACGGCCGCCCTGGTCGCGGCCTGCGCACAGCTCGTCGGCCTGGTCTCCTTCGAGCTGTTCGGCCAGTTCGACAACGTCGTCGAGGAGCGGGAGGCCTTCTTCGCCCACGCCGCCGGGCAGCTGGCGCACTCGGTCGGACTGTCCGCCGTGTGACCGGGCCGCGGTGACGAGTCGCTTGTCTGTTCCTCATACCGATCCGGGTGGTTCGGCTTTCACCGGATTGCCGCGCGTCTAGTGTTCCTCGGGTCCCCGCTCCCGCCGCAGCCGGAGGAACAGCCGTGGCTCCCGCCCGCGTACTGAAGGCCCTGTACGCCGTCGCCGTGATCGGGCTGCTCGCCGCACCGGCGCCGGCCGTACCCGCCTCCGCGAGACAGACGGAGCCGGCCCCGGCTCCCGCTCCCCGGATGCCCGGCGTGCGCGGCCTGGAGATCGGTGTCCCCGCCTACGTCGGGGCCGACGGCCCGATGCTGACCGCCGTCACCGCCACCACCCCCGCCCCCTCCGTGGTCGTCCTCAACCCCGGCAACGGCGATGCCCCCTTCGACGGTCCCTGGCGGGCCCGCGCCGACGCCCTGCGCGCCGGCACCACCGCCACCGGCGAGAAGACCAAGGTCCTCGGCTACGTCCACACCGACCACGGCAACCGGGACCTCGAGGCCGTCAAGGCCTCCGTGGACAACTACCTGAAGCCCGCGGGAGGAAGCGGAGGCCGGCTCCACGTCGACGGCATCTTCTTCGACGTCGTCAGTCGCGACTGCGGCCCCGGCAACGCCACCCGCGACCACTACGCCGCCCTGCGCCGCTACGTCCAGGACACCATGCGCGCCACGGACCCGGACGCGGACGACCTCGTCGTCGACAACCCCGGCACCGCCATCGCCGACTGCTACCTCGAACCGGGCCACCGCACCGCCGACGTCTTCGTCACCTACGAGGACACGTACGCGGCGTACACCGCGGGCGGCTGGCAGGGGAACGTGTACGACGCCCACGGCGGCTACCGCCCGGGCACCGAACTCGACCCGAGCGGCACCGCGTTCTGGCACCTCGTCCACGAGGTCCCGGACACCGCCGCGATGCGCGCCGCGCTGCGCACCGCCTTCGGCCGCGGCGCCGGGTACGCCTACGCGACGAGCGCGGGCATGCCCAACCCCTGGAACGCCAGCCCCTCCTGGAAGTACCGGCCCCAGACCGCCTACGCGGCCACCCTGGGCGGGCCGGACCCGTCCGGCTGACCGGTCCGGCTGACCGGTCCGGCTGACCCGTCCGGCTGACCCGTCCGGCCGGCCGGTCCGGCCGGCCCGGCCACCGCTACCGGCGGGCGTCCGGGGCAGCGAAGGGGCCGTCGGGCGCGAAGGCGCGGGCGGCGAAGCGGGTGCCGATGAGGCGGTGGGTCTCCGGGGCCGGGTGGAGGCCGTCGGGGAGGGGGAGTTCGGCGAAGTCGGCCCCGCCGTAGAGGCCGAGCCCGTCCAGGTGGTGCAGGTTCGGGTCGTCGGCGGCGCGCTCCCGCACGATGCGGGCCAGCTCCTCCCGGACGACCTTGAGGGTCAGCTTGCCCGCGGCCACCTCCGCCGGGTCTCCCGCGGCCCTGAACCGGAGCCTGCCGTCGGCGAGTTCGGAGAAGTCGGGGGCGCTGGGCCCCGGGGTGTCCTCGTGGACCGGGCAGAGGATCGGTGAGACGACCAGCAGCGGGGTGGCGGGGTGGCCCTCGCGCACGGTGTCGAGGAAGCCGTGGACGGCGGGGCCGAAGGCGCGCAGCCGCATCAGGTCGTGGTTGACCAGGTTGATGCCGATCTTGATGCTGATCAGGTCGGCCGGGGTGTCCCGCAGGACCCGGGCGGTGAACGGGTCGAGCAGGGCGCTGCCGCTCAGACCGAGGTTCACCAGCTCCACCCCGCCGAGGGAGGCGGCGAGCGCGGGCCAGGTCGTGGTGGGGCTCGCCGCGTCGGAGCCGTGGCTGATCGAACTGCCGTGGTGCAGCCACACCCTGCGGCCCGGGTCCGGGGCGGGCTCGACGGGAGCGTCGGTCCGCAGGGCCACGAGCTCGGTGACCTCGTTGTGCGGCAGCCAGATCTCCACGTCCTTGACCCGGTCGGGCAGGCCGGAGAAGCGGACCGTGCCGACCGGGCCGGGGATCCGCTCCGCCGATCCGGTGGCCATGTCGACCACCATGACGTGCCCGCCGGTCACCGTGCCCTGGCCGGCGGGCCGGCCGTCGACCAGCAGGTCGTACACGCCGTCGGGACGCGGCGGGGCTCCCCGGTAGGCCATTTTGGTGCGCACGGCGTCCAGTTCGACGGCCGTCGCCCGGGTGCGGAACACCAGCCGCACCCCGGAGGGCTGCGCCTCGGCCATGGCGAGCTGCCCGTCGGCGCACTGTGCGCGGGCCCGGGCGGGCAGCCGGTGCGGCAGCAGCCCGAGCGCGGTGCGTTCCACCTCCAGGGCGCCGCGCAGGAAGCGCTCTTCGACCGGGGTGGTGATCCAGTCGGCGGAGTCCGGGGAGTCCGGGGAGTCCGGGGAGGCGGGGGTGCTCATGGTGCCCACCCTGCCAAGCCGCTCGCTCCCCCGCACGCCCATTTCCGCCGGAAGCCCGCCGCCGGTGGCGCACCGTCAGATGCCCGCCGTCTCCTGCCACAGCCGCGCCAGGGACTCGTCCCCGCGTACGCCGGGACCGGAGAGCGGGGCCCGGTTCCACAGGGCCGCGTACAGCCAGGACGCCTCCCCGGTCACCTCGCAGTGCGGCTCCTCGCCGGTGTCGCCCCGCACCGTACGGGCCGGCTCCTTCGACAGGTGGACCGTCCACACCGCACCCGTGTCCGCGGCCCGCACCCGCAGCACCCGGGGTTCCTCTGTCCGCACCCGGCTGCTCGGCCGGGCGTGGAAGCCGCTCAGCAGCTCGTCCACCCCGTCCTCCGCGAACTCCGGGGCCACCTCCGAGAAGGCGATCCCCCGCGCCGACTCGGCGTCGAAGCGGTGCACGGTCGTCTCGTGCGCCTGCCGCCGGGCCCAGAACGCCAGCGGCGACGGCGGCGCCGTCGGCAGGAAGGTGAAGCAGGCCAGCCCCTCCGGCGCCTCCGCCAGGGTCCGGACCAGCTCCGCGTGCCCCTCCCGGAACCAGGCCAGCAGCTCTGCCCCCGCCAGTTCCGGCGGCTCCGGGAACGGCACCCGCTCCACCAGGCCGTCCCGCACGAACCCGGCGGCCCAGCGGTGCACCGCACCGGTGTGCCGCAGCAGGTCGGCGACCCGCCACTCGGGACAGGTGGGCACCAGGGCGTCCGTGCCCGCCTGCTCGGCCTGATCGGCGAGCAGCTCGCCCTCGCGGGCCAGGGTCTCCACATATTCGGTGATCTTCATGCCGCGAGTCTGCCAGCCGCCCCCGACAATGGGAGGGTGGACCGGGAACTCCCGCCGCACGGGGACTCGCCGCACGGCGAGCTCTTCCCGCGCGAGCGCGCCGAGATCGCACCCGGCGCCGTGCACCTGCCCGACTGGCTCGGGCCCCGGCGCCAGCGGGAGCTGCTCGCCGCCTGCCGGGAGTGGGCCCGCCCGCCCGCAGGACTGCGCACCGTACGCACCCCCGGAGGCGGGACGATGACCGCCCGGCAGGTGTGCCTGGGCCTGCACTGGTACCCGTACGCCTACGCGCGCACCGCCGTCGACGGGGACGGGGCGCCGGTCAAGCCGATGCCCGCGTGGCTGGCCGAGCTGGGACGGCGGGCCGTCACCGCCGCGTACGGGACGCCCCCGCCACCCGCGGAGGCGTACGACATCGCCCTGGTCAACTTCTACGACGGCGACTCCAGGATGGGCATGCACCGCGACGCCGAGGAGCGGTCGGCGGCCCCGGTGGTCTCGCTCAGCCTGGGCGACTCCTGCCTCTTCCGCTTCGGCAACACCACCTCGCGGGGCCGCCCGTACCGGGACGTCGAGCTGCGCAGCGGGGACCTGTTCGTCTTCGGCGGCCCGAGCCGGCTCGCCTACCACGGGGTGCCCAAGGTGCTGCCCGGCACCGCCCCGCCGGAGCTGGGCCTGACGGGGCGCCTCAACATCACCCTGAGGGTCGGCGGCCTCGACCCGTAGGCCAGGGCGGGAGGTGCCGCCCGATCATGCGAGGATCCCTTCATGAACGGCAACGGGGCCCCGCTGGGGGCGGGGGACGAGAGCACGGCGTCGGCGGCGTCCGCGAGAACCAGGCTGGAGCGCGGCCGCGGTGCACTGGGCCCGGCGCTGGAGCTCGTCCACACCGGCCGGGCCCCGACCCGGGCGGTGCTCACGGCCGAGCTCGGCGTCACGCGTGCCACCGCCGGAGCCGTTGCCGCCGAGCTGGAGGCGCTCGGCCTGATCCGCGTCGACTCCCGCCCCGGTGGCGCCGGCGGTACCCAGGGCCGGCCCTCGCACCGGCTCGCCGTCGACGAGAACGGCCCCGTGGTCCTGGCCGCGCAGGTCCACCCCGACGGGTTCCGGGCCGCGCTGGTCGGCCTCGGCGGGCGCATCGTGGCCACCGCACCCGGCAAGCTCACCGTCTCCGCGGACCCCGCGCAGGTGCTCGGCGCGGTGGTCGACGCGGGCGCCCGGCTGCTGGCCGAGTCCGGGCGGCGCTGCGTCGGCGCGGGCCTCGCGGTGCCCTCGGCGGTCGCGGAGCCCGAGGGGACGGCCCTGAACCCGCTGCACCTGGCCTGGCCGCCCGGCTCCCCGGTACGGGCCATCTTCGCCGAGCGCGTGAAGGCGGCCGGCATCGACGGCCCGGCCCTGACCGGGAACGACGTCAACCTCGCCGCGCTCGCCGAGCACCGGCACGGCGCGGGCCGCAGCGCCCAGCACCTGCTCTGTGTGGCCACCGGACACCGCGGGGTGGGCGGGGCGCTGGTGCTCGACGGCCGGCTGCACAGCGGCAGCGCGGGCCTGGCCCTGGAGGTCGGCCACCTCACCGTCAACCCCGAGGGGCGGGCCTGCCACTGCGGCAGCCGGGGCTGCCTGGACGTGGAGGCCGACCCGCTCGCCTTCCTCACCGCGGCCGGCCGCACGCCCGGCCCCGAGGTGTCGCTGCTGGCGCAGGCCCGCGACCTGCTGCGCGCCGAGTACGCGCAGCCGTCGGTCCGGGCCGCCGCCGAGGAGCTCATCGACCGGCTCGGCCTGGGCCTCGCGGGCCTGGTCAACATCCTGAACCCGGACCGGATCATCCTCGGCGGACTGCACCGGGAGCTGCTGTACGCCGACCCGGAGCGGCTGCGCGCGGTGGTCGCCGACCGCAGCCTGTGGGGCCGCAGCGGGGGCGTGCCGATCCTGCCGTGCACCCTCGACCACAACAGCCTGGTCGGGGCGGCGGAGCTGGCGTGGCAGCCCGTGCTGGACGACCCGCTGGGGGCGCTGGGCGCGGCGGCCTGAGCCGCGGACCGCGGACCCGGGGCGGGCCCGCGGGGGAGTCAGCCGGGCCTGGCGCCGGCCGTGACCGACGCCGGCACGCCGGTCACGACGGCCTGTGCGTCGACGGCGGCGAGCACCGGGCGCGCGGGTTTCCGTACGGTCTTCTTCACGCCGATACTGACCGTGCGCGCGGGCGCCGCCGGTGCGGGGGTGGCCCGCATGGAGAACCAGACCACCTTGCCGGGCCCGTCCGGCCGGTGCCGGGCCCCCCAGGCCTCGCTGACCGCCTCGACGAGCGCCAGGCCGCGCCCGCAGGTCTCCAGGTCATCGGCGACCCGGCGGACGGGCAGCCGTGGATCGCTGTCGTGGACGGAGACGGTCAGCCGCCCCAGGCGGAGTTCGATCTCGACCGTGCACACCTTGTCCGGCTGCGCATGGCGGTGGACGTTGCTGAGCAGCTCCGTCACGCCGAGCGCAGCCCGGTCTATGAGCGGGTCGAGCTGCCAGTGGCGCAGTTGCGCGGAGATGATTCTGCGGACCTGACCGATCCGCGCTGGCAGGGCCTGCAGTTCGACGACGCAGTGCCTGCGGGAATGACTGATCACGGCTGCGACTCCCCGACATCATTGTTACGGGTGCTGCACCCTCGGTGACGCAATCACCAGGGTCACCCACAGTGGCGCCGCTTGCAACCGAACGCCCGGGGATGCGACCGAAAGCGATCCGCATGGAAACCCAAAGTAATCATTTGTGCAGGTGAGGGGGGTACATTTCGAAAGGAGGGGGCTTTGGAAACGACAAAGGAGCAAGGCGCATGAGCACCACCGGCACCACCGGTACACCGGCTTCGAACACGGCCGGAAGTACGCCGGCGACGACGGTCGACATCGACCGCAGCGACGCCGACTACCGGGCCTGGCTCAAGGAAGCCGTGCGCAAGGTCCAGGCGGACGCCAACCGCTCCGCCGACACGCACCTGCTGCGCTTCCCGCTGCCCGAGGCGTGGGGCATCGACCTCTACCTGAAGGACGAGTCCACCCACCCGACGGGCTCCCTCAAGCACCGCCTCGCCCGCTCGCTGTTCCTCTACGCCCTCTGCAACGGCTGGATCCGCCCCGGCCGCCCGGTCATCGAGGCCTCCAGCGGCTCCACCGCGGTCTCCGAGGCGTACTTCGCGAAGCTGATCGGCGTCCCGTTCATCGCGGTCATGCCGAGGACCACGAGCCCGGAGAAGTGCCGGCTCATCGAATTCCACGGCGGCGAATGCCACTTCGTCGACGACTCGATGAAGATGTACGAGGAGTCCGCCGACCTGGCCGCCCGCACCGGCGGCCACTACATGGACCAGTTCACCTACGCCGAGCGCGCCACCGACTGGCGCGGCAACAACAACATCGCCGAGTCGATGTACCAGCAGCTGCGCCTGGAGCGCTACCCCGAACCCGCGTGGATCGTGGCGACGGCCGGCACCGGCGGCACCTCCGCCACCATCGCCCGCTACGTCCACTACATGCAGCACGACACCCGGATCTGCGTCCCGGACCCGGAGAACTCCTGTTTCTTCGACGGCTGGACCAACCACGACCCGCACGCGAGCAGCGACTGCGGCTCGCGCATCGAGGGCATCGGCCGCCCCCGGATGGAGCCGAGCTTCGTGCCCGGTGCCATAGACCGGATGATGAAGGTGCCGGACGCGGCGTCCGTCGCCGCCTGCCGCGCCCTCGAACAGGCCATCGGGCGCAAGGCGGGCGGCTCCACCGGCACCGGGCTGTGGAGCGCCTTGAAGATCGTCTCCGAGATGGTGGCGGAGGGCCGCAAGGGCAGCGTCGTGACCCTGCTCTGCGATCCGGGCGACCGCTACCTCGACAAGTACTACTCGGACGAGTGGCTGGCGGCCCAGGGCCTCGACATCGCCCCGTACGCCAAGACGGTCCAGACCCTGCTGGAGACCGGCGAGTGGCGCGAGCCCGAGGCCTGATCCGCGAGACCCCCCTAGGGGGCGGTGCGCGCCGCGAGGCGGAGGTCCAGGGCCCGCACGGCCGTACGGAAGGAACGGCCGAGGCCCGGGCGGGCCGCGGCCAGCGCCAGCCGGAAGGGGGCCGGGCCGTCGGCGGCGAAGGTCCAGCGGACGAGGGTCCCGGCGGCCTCAGGCCCCGGGGCCAGCAGCCACTCCTCCACGAGGGCGCTCACGCCGGGCGCGTTGGTCTCGTCGACCCGGTAGGCGTAGCGCAGCCCGGGGTCGGCGGCCACCACCGTCTCCCGGAAGCGGACCCCGCCCATCAGCCGTATCTCCCGGCCCGCCCCGCCCCCGGTCGGCCGGGCCAGTGTGACCGCGCGGAACCAGGCGGGCCAGCCCGTCACCTCGTCCGCGAGCGCCCGGTACACGGCGTCCGGCGGGGCCGCGGCGCGGACCGTGAAGGCCAGCCGGGCCGGGGCTTCGGCTATGAAGTCCAGCCCCACGGGGCGGAGTCGGCGGGCCATGGCGTTACCCCCTGGGGTGCGTGTGCGGCGCGGCGCGGATGCGCGGCGCCACCATAGTTGACCAACCGTCAGATGTCCCCGCCGGCCGGCGGATCAGCACTCCGCCGGCAGCGCCGGCAGGTCCTCCGCGAACAGCAGGGTGAGCTCGTCCGTACTCGGGTCGGCCAGCTGCGCGACCCGGCCCGCGTGCCGCTCCACCATCGCCTCGAAGGTCTGGCGCGCGGTCCGGCCGTTGCCGAAGGCCGGGCCCTTGGGCAGCTCCGTGAAGTACTTCAGCAGCGCCTCCCCGGTACCCTCGCCGAGCCGGTACTCGTGCTCCTCCGCCTGCTGTTCCACGATCCGCAGCAGCTCCTGCGGGCCGTAGTCCCCGAAGGTGATGGTGCGGGAGAACCGCGAGGCCACCCCCGGGTTGACCGTCAGGAAGCGCTCCATCTCCGCCGTGTACCCGGCGACGATCACCACCACCGCGTCCCGGTGGTCCTCCATCAGCTTCACCAGCGTGTCGATCGCCTCGCGCCCGAAGTCGCGGCCCGAGTCCTCCGGGGCCAGCGCGTACGCCTCGTCGATGAAGAGCACACCGCCCCGCGCCCGGTCGAAGGCCTCCTGCGTACGGATCGCCGTGGACCCGATGTGCTCGCCGACCAGGTCCACCCTCGACACCTCGACCAGGTGGCCGCGCTCCAGCACCCCGAGGGAGGCCAGGATCTCCCCGTAGAGGCGGGCGACCGTGGTCTTGCCCGTGCCGGGGGAGCCCGTGAAGACCAGGTGCCGGCGGACCGAAGCCGCCTTCAGACCCGCCTGCCGCCGCCTGCGCCCTACCTCGATCATGTCGGTGAGGGCCCGTACCTCGCGCTTGACGCTGTCCAGCCCGACCAGCGCGTCGAGCTGCCCCAGCACCTCGCCCGAGCCCCGGGCGGCCGCCGCGGCCGCCCCCGCGGCCGGGTCCGCGGCCGACGCGGCGGGGCTCCCGGCCGGGTCCGGCCCGTCCTCGGCCCGGGAGGCCGGCACCCGGTCCGCCGCATGCCCGGCGGGGCCCCGCCCGGCCGTTGCCGTACGCGGACCCGTGCTCCCCGGCCGCGCCCCCGCGAGCACGCCGTCCGCCGCCCGCGCCGCCGGGCCCGTACCGCCCTCGTCGCCGGTGCACCCCTCGGCCAGCGGGCCGTCCTCCGCGAACTCGTAGCCCCCGCGCGCGCAGCGCTCGGTATGACACCGGGTGAGGGTGGTGCGGCAGCCGTCGATGACGTGGAAGCCGAAACCGGAACTGCCCGTCACCCGGCAGGACGTGAAGCTTCCCCGGCCGCCCGCCGACACGTAGAACCCGGCCTCGGCGGCGGAGGTGACCGTGCACCGCTCCAGGACCGGATCGGCGCCCTTGGTGACGATCACGCCCGTCTGCACGGCGTCGATGGTGCAGTTGGCGAGGGCCCCGCCGCTGCCGTGGTCGCGGAACCACGCCCCGGTGCCCGCCTCCCGGATCCGGCAGTCGTCGAGCTGCGCGCTCGCCCCGTCGCTCACCGAGACGGCCGTGTTGCGCACCTGCGAGAGGTCGCTGTCGACCACGTCCACCCGGGAGCCCCGGTCCAGTACGAACAGCGCGTCCGGCACGTCGTGCAGCCGGCAGGAGTCCAGCGAAGCCGTGGCCCCGTCGCTGACCCACACCGCCGGATAGTCGCCCGTACTGTCGTGGATCTCGCAGGCCTCGGCATCGACCCGGGTCCCCGGATCCCACACCGACAGGCCGTTGCGCCCGAACCGGCGCACCGTGGTGCGGCTGAGGGTGAGCACCGAACGGGAGCGCAGGTCGACGGCGTTCTCCGGGATGTCGTGGATGTCGCAGCCGGCGAGCGTCAGCACCGCGTCCGTGTCGAGGGTGACCCCGTCGGCGGACGTGCGGTGCACCGAGCAGTCGGTCAGGCGGGCCGCGGCCCGCGCGGCGATCTGCACACCGGCGCCCTTGACCTCGTACACCTCGCAGCCCAGCGCCTCCAGCCCCGATCCCTCACCGGTGACCGCGATGCCCGCGCCGACGGCGTGGTGGATCCGGCAGCGTTCCAGGCGCGGGTGCCCGCCGCGCACCGAGACCCCGGCCTGCCCGGCGACGACCACCTCGCACTCCTCGAACACCCCGCCGCCGCCGTCCAGGACGGAGATCCCGATCCCGGCCGGATTCTCCACCGTGCACCGGCGCACCAGGGGCCGGGCCCCGCCGCGCACCTCGATGCCGGACGCCGAACGGGTGTGCACGCGCAGGTGGGTGAGCTCGGGCGAGCCCTCCTCGACCAGCAGCGCCGGCGCCGCCCGGTCCGCCCCCTCCAGGTACAGGTCCTGGACCACGGCCGAGGCGCGCACGGTCAGCGCGACCCCGTCGAGCGGGGCGATGCGCACCGACCCGGCCACCGCCCCCTCGGGCCCGCGCAGGGTTACGGCATGACGCAGGATCAGGTTCTCCCGGTAGGTGCCGGGGGCGATGGACAGCACGTCCCCGTCGCCCGCCGCGGCGAGCGCGGCGGTCAGCGTCGGATACTCCCCGGAACGCCGCCGCCACCGCGAGGTCCCGCCGTGCGTCACCTGGACCGTGCCCTGAGCCATCGTGCTGTCGTGCCCCCACCCTGGTATTCGCGCTGCCGGACCTGCGGAAGCGACTGAAGAGACTGGAGCGACCCGGCCTCCGGCTCCACGGTAGCGCGCGAGGGGCCGGTGAGTGGCCAGGTCAGCTGCCCGCGCCCGCCCGGCCCCAGTCCGGTCCCGCCGCCGCCCAGGCCCGGTCCAGACGCGTGTACCGCCGATGCATGAGCCGGCGTACGACCAGCCGCCGGACCGTCTCCGCCAGCGCCGCCGCGGTGAGCGCGGCGGCCAGGCCCGCGGCACCCGCGTGGAACGAGGCGGCGGTGGGGTCGAGCGGCTGCCCCACCAGCCGGCCCCGGATGTCGGTCCATATCCGGAACCGGTCGCCGGCCCGCGGCGGTTCCTCCGCCGCCGGGACCGTGCCCTCGTGGCTGCTGCCGTCGGGCGCGGTCCAGGAGGCCACGATCCGCGTCCGCTCGGGCGCCTGCCGCTGCGCCGACGGATCGGCGGCCGCGCCCGGCGCGGGCCGGACCACCACCGCCGGGACCAGGTACCGCTCGTGCCGCTGCTCGCGCGCGGCCCGCTGCAAGGTGCCGTCCACCTGGAGGCCCGCCACCCAGCCGACGGCCGGGGCCACCAGCAGTACGCACACCAGCGCGGCGAACGCCACCCACGCCTCGAAGAGATCGGTCGGCCTGCGCAGCGGATTGCGCCGCCAACGCCACACACCCATTGCTGTCCGCACGGTCCGGCTCCCCCTGCCCCATGCCCGGTCTACGTCTTCGTCTGCCGTCCTGAATGCTCCAACGGCCCCGCGCGGCCCGTTGGTTCCAGTGGACGCCACGAGCCCCTCGAAGGTGTCATTCCGTCTGCCCGCCGTGGTCAGCGGCGGGGTCGGGGACCTCCGGGTGCGGCGGCCGCGGTCACTCCAGGACGCGTACCTCGTCGCCCACCCGGACGGTGCCCGTGACGACCGGCACCAGCTGGCGCCCGAAGGCCAGCGACTTCCCGATCCGCCGGTGCCTGGCCAGGGTCTTCAGCGGTTCCCGCCCGCGCTCCGACGTCAGCTGGTCGGTGGTGGTCACGATGCAGCGGCCGCATTCGCGCACCCCGCGGAAGACCGCGTCGCCGATCGCGATGCGCCGCCAGCCGTCCTCGGCCCAGGCCGCGGCGGGGCCGCCGACCACCAGATTGGGCCGGAAGCGGTTCATGGGCAGCGGGCCCTCCTCCGGGTGGTCGCCCTGGGCGATCAGCTCGTTGAGGGCGTCCAGCGAGGAGCTGGTGGCCAGCAGCAGGGGGTAGGCGTCGGCGAGGCTGACGGTCTCCCCGGGCAGGGCGTAGTCGGGGTCCACCGGCCTGCGGACGGCCGGGTCGTCCATGTGCACGAGGCGCGCGGGCTGGCCGAGGTAGGCGGTGAACCACTCGGCGGCGGCGGACGCCGCGACCACCGTCTCGATCTTCTTGCCGAAGAGCACGACCGGCTCCAGCGGGCCGGGCTCCGGCACCTCCACGACGAGACCGGGCATGCCCGGCCCCGACAGCTCGATCCGCCCGCCCGGCAGCGGCCGCGCCGAGGCCAACGCCAGCCGCGCCTGCTGGCGTTGGGTGATGACCGCGCCCGTCGTGTCGACCACGGCCCAGCGGCGGTCCCCGGCCGGTCCCCAGGGCTCAACGACGATCTCGTCGGGAGCGGTCCCCGCCACCGACTTGACGGGATGGACGTGGAGGGACTGGATGTACAAGTTCGACATGGGGGCATTGTGACAGCTGCCCCCGCCGGCCCCCCCCCAACGGCCGTGCGCACGGCACACGGTGTGCGGGCCGCCGGCGTCACCGCCGGCGGCCCGCACACGGCCCGGCGGCGTCAGTAGGCGCGCTGCTGGTACTGGCGGCCGTACGGGTCCTCGTACGAGGGAACGCCCGCCGCGGACGCCACCGGCGCCATGGCCGGGTTCATCGGCGCCATGGGCGCCATGGGCGCCATCGGACGCGGGGCCGCCGGGCGCATGGCCTCGTACCCGGTGCCCATGGCGGCCGGACGCGGCTGCTGGTACTGCGGCTGCGGCACGTACCCGGCCCGGGCCGCGACCTGCTGCTGCGGGATGTACGGGGCGGGCGCGTGCTGAAGCGGAACCGGCATCTGCTGCGGCTGCGGCGCGGCCTGCTGCGGATACCCGTAGCCGTACGAGGGCGCCGGCAGCTGCGGCGCCGCGGGCGGCAGGGCGGGCATGGACGAGGCGAGGGCCGGCAGGAAACCACCGCTCGAATAACCGGCACTGGGGGAGTCGTAGGCGGCCGGAACGCGGATCGGGGCGATCTGCGGAGTGCCCCGCTCTGCGACGAGGGAGTCGTAGATGGGGGTGTCCGGGAAGGAGGGCGCGGAGTAGTAACCGCCGCCATAAGTGGAGCGGGGGGAGGTCATGGGAGACAAGTTAAGCCCACGACTTCACCGGGTCCATAGCCAGGTGTCGCCAACACCGCGCTGACCTGCATATTCCCAGGTCAGCGCCACAGCTTTCACTTGACGTTCACGTGCACGATTCGTCACTTCCGCCCCGTCTTGCTGCTACTCGTACTCGCCGGTTGGCCTTTGCACGCACTTCGCGCTGACGCACCGTCACAACGCGGTGACCTTGGATGACGTCTCCTCAGCTGGCGGAATTCCCCGTTCCTTCCGTCCGTCCGGTTTCAGGCGTCGCTCGGGCGGGCATAGGTACGGCCCTTCCAGGCGGCTCCGCGCCCCCGGTAGTGCTGGACGGCCGAGTCGACGGTCATCAGCAGGTAGAGCAGCGCGGTGAGCGGCAGCAGCGGGGCGAGCACGGCCGACTGCCGGTAGTAGCGCAGCATCGGCAGGTAGGTCCCCGCCATCAGCAGCCAGGCGAGCCCCCCGGCCCAGGCCGTGGCGGTGCTCCCGGCCGAGGGCGGACCCGCCAGCCCCGCGAACAGGGCCGCCGGCGGGACCAGGTACACCAGCGCCAGCCCCGCCACCGTCCCGGCCAGCAGCAGCGGCTGGTGGCGCAGCTGGGCGTACGCACTGCGGGACACCATCCGCCACAGGTCCCCGAGGGCGGGGTACGGGCGCACGCTGTCCACCCGCTCCGCCAGCCCCAGCCAGATCCGCCCGCCGGAGCCCTGGACGGCGCGCGCGAGGGACACGTCGTCGATGACGGCCTGCCGGATCGAGTCCGGGATCCCGGCGCGGACGGCCGCGCCGGTCCGCAGCAGCACGCAGCCGCCGGCCGCCGCGGCCGTCCGGGAGCCGGGGCGGTTGATCCGGCGGAAGGGGTACAGCTGTGCGAAGAAGTACACGAAGGCGGGCACGACGAGCCGCTCCCAGAAGCCGGCCACGCGCAGCCGGGCCATCTGGGAGACGAGGTCGAGGCCGGCGCTGGTCGCGGCGGCGACCAGCTCGCGCAGGCTGTCGGGCTCGTGCGCGATGTCGGCGTCGGTGAGCAGCAGGTACTCGGGCCCCGGGCCCGCGGCGGTGCGGGCGTGGGTGATGCCGTGGCGCAGCGCCCAGAGCTTGCCGGTCCAGCCGGGCAGGGGGTCCCCGGGGGTCACGACGGTGAGGGGGAGGCCGGGCTGCTCGGCGGCCAGGCGGCGGGCGAGCGCCGCCGTGCCGTCGGTGCTGCCGTCGTCCACCAGGACGATCCGGGCCTCGCCGGGATAGTCCTGGGCGAGGAGCGAGGGCAGGCTCAGCGGGAGCACCTCGGCCTCGTCCCTGGCCGGGACCACGATCGCGACGGAGGGCCAGTGGGCGGGGGCGGTGCGCGGGGGGAGGCGGACGTCGGTGCGCCAGAACATGCCCTGGGCGAGGGTCAGCCAGAGCCAGGCGGCGAGGGACGCGCAGGCGGCGATGAGGAGGCCCATGGCGGCAGTGTGGCCGAAGCGGCGGGGGCGTGTCCCGGTCTTCCGGGCGAGTCGGGGCGCGCGTCGGGAGTGCGCCGGCGGAGAGCGCGGAGGGCAGGGGGCGGGCCGGGGGGCAGGCCGGGGACAAGCCGGGGGTGGGCCGGGGGTGGGCCGGGGGTGGGCCGGGGGCGGGCCGGGGGTGGGCGGGGGACAAGCCGGGGGTGGGCCGGGGGTGGGCCGGGGGCGGGCCGGGGGCGGGCCGGGGACAAGCCGGGGGTGGGCCGGGGGCGGGCCGGGGACAAGCCGGGGGTGGGCCGGGGCAAGCCGGGGGGTGGGCCCGGGGCGGGCCGGGGAACAGGCCGGGGGCGGGCAGGGGAGGGTTCCGCGGGGCGGGGGATCGCGGGCGGGACGGGTACGTCGACTAAGGTGACCGGGTGAAGATCGCGCTCATGGACTCGGGAATCGGCCTCCTCGCTGCGGCCGCCGCGACGCGTCGGCTCCGGCCCGACGCCGATCTGCTGCTGTCCTCCGACCCCGACGGGATGCCCTGGGGGCCCCGTACGCCCGCCGACCTCACCGAGCGTGCCCGCACCGTGGCCCGGGCCGCCGCGGCCCTCGGCCCCGACGCGCTGATCGTGGCCTGCAACACCGCCTCCGTGCACTCCCTGGACACCCTGCGGGCCGATCTGGAGCCCGGCATCCCCGTCATCGGCACCGTCCCGGCGATCAAGCCCGCCGCGGCCGCCGGCGGCCGGGTGGCCATCTGGGCCACCCCCGCCACCACGGGCAGCCCGTACCAGCGCGGACTGATCCGCGACTTCGCCGCCGGGGCGCGCGTCACCGAGGTGCCCTGCCCCGGGCTCGCCGACGCCGTCGAGCACGGTGACGAGGACGCCGTCGCCCGTACCGTCGCCGCCGCCGCGGCACTGACCCCGGCCGACGTCACGGACGTGGTCCTCGGCTGCACCCACTACGAGCTCGTCGAGGAGTCCATCCGGGCCGCCCTCGCCGCCCGCACCGGGGGAGCGGAGCTCACGTACCACGGCTCCGCCGAGGCCGTGGCCGTACAGGCGCTGCGCCGCATCGGCCTCGAACCCGCGCCCGGGCTGCCCCGCACCGGCGGGCTGACCGTGCTGCACAGCGGGCGGACCTCCACGCTGTCCGACGCCGCCCTCGGCTACGCCGAAGGCCGGCTGCTCGCGGAGCGGGAGCAGGCCCACCAGCACTGATGCGGCGGGCGGCGAAAGGCGGTTACGCGGCCCGGCCCGGGCTCGCATACTGGGCCCGTGATTGCCTATGCCAAGCACCTTCCCGCCGGGGTGATACCGGCAAGCGATGTGCGGACATGGGGCGTTGAGGAGTCCGAGCGCTGGCGCAAGGCCCGGACCCCGGTCATCTTCGCCCCTGTTGCGGGGAGTTGGATCCTCGCTGTCCTGGTGACCGTCTCACTCGTGCTGATCCTCCGCGACGGGGGACCGGCCGGTCCGGTGGGCACGGCGTGGCGGTTCTATCCGGCGGCCGTGCTGCTGGTGGCCCTGCCCCTCTGGTACCGGTTCCTGCCCGGCGCGGCAGCGCCGGCCGCCGCCGTGCTGGCGGCGGAATCGGCCGCCGCGCTCTCCCGGGGTCCCGGGGCCGCCCTCGTGTGCCTGTCCGCCGCGTGGGCGCTGGCCGGGGCGCTGCTGCGGCTGCGGTCCCGGCGCGCACAGGAGCGGCTGGCCCTCGACGCCGCCGGGACGGCCCGCTTCCCGCTCCCCGACAGGCTGCCGCCCGGGCAGGAGCGGCGCGGGAACACCCGGATCATCGTCGGGGGCCTGCTCTGCCTCCTCGCCGCCGGGATCCTCGTGGACGGCCTGGTCGAGGACCTCGGGACCGCTCCCGGCGGCCTCCCCTACGACGCGGTCGGCCAGCAGCGCGTGGCCCTGGTCCTGCTGGTGCTCGGGAGCACCCTCCTGGGCCGGGGCTGGGCCGCCGACCTGGCCACCCGGCGGCTGTACGCCGACGACCAGCCCGTGCTGGTCGTCGGCGTACGGATCTCCCCCTCGGGGCACTTCTGGCTGCTGCCCGACGCCGACGACACGGCGGGCCGGCCGCTGCTCTGCTACCGCCCCGGCGAGCGGGACACCCTCAGCAGCGCGCGGCTGCTGGCCGCGGGTACGCAGGGCCTGCCGCGGGGCGGGCTGCACGACGTCGACGCCCGCGCCGAACCCTTCGAGGCGCTGCTGCACGGGGTGCCGCGCGAGGGGGCCGAGGTCGTGCTGGAGTACGCCGTGCACCAGGACCACGGCGGCATCTCCTGCCAGGTCACGGGCGCCCCCCTGCTGCCCCGCCGACGGCACGGGCTGGGCCCCTGGAGCCCGGCCGGGGTGTCCTACCGGGAGGCGACGCGCGGCAGCCGGCAGCGGGAGGAGGAACGCCGCCGGGAGGCCGAACGGCTCCGGAGGCAGGCCGACCGCCGGAAGGACGCCAAGCGGGCCACGGCCACCGGGACCGCCGGTACGACCGCGGCCGGCTGCGGCGGAGGCGGCGGAAGCTGCGGCGGCGACGGCTGCGGGGGAGGCGGCTGCGGAGGCTGCGGCTGCGGCTGACCCCCGGGGGCGGGACCGGCCGTGCTCAGCCCGCCTCCGCCTCCGCCTCCGCCTGGGCCTCCGCCTCCGCCCCGGCCAGCCGCCGGGCCAGGGCGCGCAGCGCGTCGGCGTCCAGTACCCGGCCGCCGAAGCCGGGCAGCGGTACGTGCAGCGGACCCGTCCACCGCTCCGGGACCGCCGCCTGCCCGTACACCGCGCCGGCCAGGGTCCCGGTCACGGCGGCGACCGTGTCGGTGTCCCCGCCCAGGTCCACGGCGGCCCGTACGGCCCCGGCGAACCCGGTGGTCGTGCGCAGCGCCCACACCGCCGAGCCCAGGCAGGGCCACACCGCCCCGTTGAACTCGGTGGCCAGGCCGGGGTGCCAGTCGGGGGCGAGGACGCGGGCGTACCGGTCGCGGTGGTCGGGGTGCACCGCGCCCAGCGCCCCCGGGAGCGCGGCCAGCGGATCGCCGCCGTCCAGGGCCACCCGCACCAGCTCGTGCAGCAGTGCGGTGCCCTCCCAGGCGGCCCGGTCGCCGTGGGTGAGGGCCGCGATCCGCCGGGCGGCGTCCATGGTGGCCTCCCGTCCGGCGGGCGCGAAGTACACCGCCGAACCGGCGGCCCGCATCAGGGAACCGTTGCCCGCCGCCCGCACGTTGTCCTGGAAGTGACAGGCGGCGGCCAGGTCCCACGGCAGGCCGTTGGTCAGCACGTCCTCGGTCTGGAGTCCGATGTCCTTGGGCTGTCCGGCGGCCCACCGCTGGAACCGCCCGAAGACGTCGGGGAGTTCGAGGCCGCCGTGCTCCAGCAGGGACTCGGCGACGAGGACCGCCATCTGCGTGTCGTCCGTCGCCTCCCCCGGATCCCAGCCGCCGCCCCCGCACATTTCCTCGCCCCGCGCGCTCAGCAGGCCCGCGGGCCCGAACTCGTACGGGGCCCCCAGCGCGTCCCCCGCGGCCGAGCCCAGCAGGGCTCCCACGGCCCGGTCCAGCCGGCTGACCGTCACGGGGTCCGCGTCCCCTCGGGGCACACGGCGGCCAGCAGGCCCAGCGCGAAGCCGTCGAGGTCGTCGAGCCCGGCCGCGGCCGATGTGCTGGGGGCGCCCGCCAGCAGGTGCGGGATCGCCCCGTGCAGCGCGAGGGTCAGGGCGCGGGTCTGCTCCGGCCCGGCCGGGAGGCCGGCTCCGGCCAGCAGGGCCCGGTGCGCGGCGAAGTCGCCGGAGGCGATCGGGTCCAGCAGCTCGGCCAGCCAGGGCCGCCGGGTGGCTTCGGTCTGGAGCTCCAGGTAGGCCAGCACGCGCGGCCGCCCCGGCCCGGCCACGTTCCGCAGCAGCCCGGCCAGCAGTGCCGCCAGGCCCGCCCGGTCCGAAGGCCCCGGACCGGCGCCCGCCAGGGTGGCGGCCACGGCCCGGTACTGCTCCAGGCAGCGTTCGGCCACGGCCCGCAGCAACGCGTCGCGGCTCGGGAAGTAGTTCTTGGCCGTGCCCAGCGGCACTTCGGCGGCGGCGTCGACGGCCCGGTGGGTGAGCCTGCGCCCACCCGCCTCGGCCAGCACCGCGACGGCCGCGTCGCGCAGCCGGTCCCTCCGGTCCTGATTCACCTTGCCAGGATAACCACAACCGTGGTACCACGGATGCGGTACCACGATTGTGGTGGTGCGGTGGTGGTGGCGGTTCTGCTTCGTCCGACGGATCGAGGGCACGTCATGGCAGACGACCGGTACGGCGAGAACAGCAGGAAGACGGACGACGGGAGCGGCACCCCCGGCACGGCCGTGGTCGTCGGCGCGGGCGTCGGCGGGCTCGCCACCGCCATCGGGCTCCGCCGCGCCGGCTGGTCCGTACGCGTCCTGGAGGGCCGTACCGCCCTGGAGCGGTACGGCACCGCCTTCGGCATCCACCCCACCGCCCAGTCCGCCCTGGACCGGCTCGGCCTCGGCGAAGCCCTCCGCGCGCGGGCCCTCCCGTACCGCCGGGCCCACATCCGGCGCCCGGACGGCAGGGTGCTCGCCGCCCTCCCCCTCGACCGCGTCGAACGCAAGGCCGGCCGCCCCGAACTGCTCGTCGCCCGGCCCCATCTGATCGACGCGCTGCTCGCCGGACTCGGCCGGCTCGGCGGCGCGGACGTCGAATACGGCCGGCGGCTCACCGACCCCCCGCACCCTCGACGCCGACCTCGTCGTCGGCGCCGACGGGATCAACAGCGCCGTCCGTACCGCCCACTTCGGCACCCGCAGCCGGGTGTGCGCCGTCGGCACCGTCGCCTGGATCGGCATCGCCGGCTTCGAGACCGGGATCCACGGGGAGACCTGGGGTGACGGCCGCTTCTTCGGGATGACCCCCGTCGAGCCGGGCCGCACCAACTGGTACGCCGCCGTCCCCGGCGCCACCACCGCCGGCGAACTGCGGGCCGCCTTCGCGGGCTGGCACGACCCGGTCCCGCGCGTGCTCGCCGAGACCGACCCCGCGAGCTGGATCCGGTACGAGATGCGCCACCTCCACCCGGCGCTGCCCGCCTTCGTCACCGCCGGCCAGATCGCCCTCGTCGGCGACGCGGCACACGCCATGACCCCCAACCTCGGCCAGGGCGCCTGCACCGCCCTCCTCGACGCCGAGGCCCTCACCCGCGCCGTCGCCGCCCACGGCCGTACGGGCCTGCCCGCGGCCCTGCGCGCCTACGACGCGGAGCGCCGCCGCAGCGCGCAGCGGGTGGCCCTCGGTTCCAGGACCCTGCACCGCTTCGTGACCACTCGCCGTCCGGCCCTCCGCGACGCCCTGACCGGCCTCCTCCCCGCGTAGGCCGGCGACACCGGCGGCCGCCGTTTGGGCGGACCGGGCGCGGGCAGGCGCAGCAGTGCGAGGGCGATGCGCCGAGTGGCGCAGAGGTGGTGGCGCAGATGCGGAACCTGGGTACGCTGCTGCTCATGACGGGTCACCCCCCAGGCCCCCTCTGGACGGGCCGGGCTTCCAACCGTGCGCAGTGGCTGCTGGCCGCAGTCGGGGCGGCCTGCCTGGCGTTGGGGGTGGAGCTGGCCGTCGACTACGCCTGGACCGCCGGGTTCGTCCCGCTGCTGATGTCCGTGATCGGCTGCCTCGCGGTCGGGCTGCTCATCCTCTACGGCACCCTCGCCTTCGTGCACGTGGCGGTCACCGTCGACGCGGAGGCGATGGAAGTGCGCTGCGGCCACATCGGACTGCCCCGCCGCAAGATCCGCCTCGCGGAGGTCGTCTCCGCCGAGTTCTGCCCCCGCATCACCCCCCAGCAGTGGGGCGGCTGGGGCTACCGCTGGCGTCCCGAGAAGGGCACCGCCGTCATCGTCCGGCGCGGCGAGGGCCTGGAGCTGCGGCTCGGCGACGGCAGGCTGTTCACGGTCACCGTCGACGACGCCGAGAACGCCGTCCGGGTCATCCGCACCCACCTGCGCGCCCTCGCGCGGTAGGGCGCGGCGCCTCCTTACCGGCCCTTGGGGCGCGGGGACGTACACTCCGCCAGATGAGCAGCAGTGTCACCCGCGCCGCCGAGAGCGAGCCCTCGCAGCCCGCCGGACGAGCGGCGGCCGTCGCCCCGTCCGAAGCCGCCGCCTCCCCGCGTCAGGGGGAACACAAGGCCGCCTGGCTGGTGCGCTCCGCCCTGGCCGCGGCCGCCGGGGTGCTGCTCTACCTCAGCTTCCCGCCCCGCCCCCTGTGGTGGCTGGCCCCCTTCGCCCTCGCCCTGCTCGCCGGCTGCCTGCGCGGCCGCCGGGCCCGGGCCGGCTTCGGGCTCGGCTTCCTGTTCGGGCTCGGCTTCCTGCTGCCGCTCCTCGTGTGGACCAGCGAGGGCGTCGGCCCGGTCCCCTGGATCGCCCTCGTCACCCTCGAAGCCCTCCTCATCGGCCTCACCTGCCTCGGCATCGCCCTCGTCGGCCGGCTGCCCGGATGGCCCCTGTGGGCCGCCGCCGTCTGGATCGCCGGCGAGGCCCTGCGCGCCCGGGCCCCCTTCGGCGGCTTCTCCTGGGGCAAGCTCGCCTTCGGGCAGGCCGACGGCGTCTTCACCCCGCTCGCCGCCGTCGGCGGCACCCCGCTGCTCTCCTTCGGCGTCGCCCTGTGCGGCTTCGGCCTCTACGAGGTCCTGCGCACCTCCCGCCGCGACCCCCGGCGCGGTGCCGCCGCCCTCGCCGCGCTCGCCGTCGCCGCACCGGTCGGCGCGGGCCTCGCGGCCCGCCCGCTGGTCTCCGGCGCCGCCCAGGACGGCACGGCCGTGGCCGCCGTCATCCAGGGCAACGTGCCGCGCGCCGGGTTCGACTTCAACGCCCAGCGCCGCCAGGTCCTCGACAACCACGCGAACCGCACGATCCAACTCGCCGAGGACGTCAAGGCCGGCCGCGTTCCCAGGCCGGACTTCGTCCTGTGGCCGGAGAACTCCTCCGACATCGACCCCTTCACCCAGCCCGACGCCCACGCCGTCATCGACAACGCGGTCAAGGCCGTGGGCGTGCCCACCGCGATCGGCTCCGTACTGGCACCCGAGACCGGGCCGCTGCGCAACACGATGATCCTGTGGGACCCGGTCAAGGGCCCCACCGACACCTACGACAAGCGCAAGATCCAGCCCTTCGGCGAGCGCATGCCGATGCGCTCCTTCGTCCGGCTCTTCAGCTCCGACGTGGACCGGGTCCGCCGTGACTTCGGCCCCGGCAAGGAGCCCGGCGTCTTCGACATGGCGGGCACCGGCGTCGGCATGGTCACCTGCTACGAGGCCGCCTTCGACGACGCCGTCCGCTCCACCGTGCGGGCCGGCGCCCAGGTCATCGCGGTGCCCAGCAACAACGCCACCTTCGGCCGGACCCAGATGACCTACCAGCAGCTGGCCATGGACCGGATCCGCGCCGTCGAGCACAGCCGCACCGTCCTCGTGCCCGTCACCAGCGGGGTCAGCGCCGTCATCCAGCCCGACGGGAAGGTCACGCAGCAGACGGAGATGTTCACCGCCGACGCCCTCGTCGCCGAGATCCCGCTGCGCGCCGGGCAGACCCCGGCCACCCGCCTGGGCCCGCTGCCGGAGTACGCGCTGCTCCTCGTCGCCGCGGGCGGGCTCGGCCTGGTGCTGACCCGCAGGGTTCGCGCCCGCCGGGCCGCATGACGACGGCTGCCGCGGCCGGCCCCCGTAGGGTCGGGGCATGACCACACCCGAGTACATCCGTGAGATCAGGGCGAGCGGCGCGGGCCACCGGCTGCTCCTGCTGCCCGGCGTCACCGCGGTCGTCGTCGACGACCGGGGCCGGCTGCTGCTCGGGCGCCGTGCCGACACCGGGAAGTGGTCCCTGGTCGGCGGGATAGCCGAGCCGGGCGAACAGCCCGCCGAGACGGCGGTGCGCGAGGTGTACGAGGAGACGGCCGTACGGTGCGTCCCCGAACGGGTGGTCCTCGTCCAGATGCTCGAACCCATCACCTACCCGAACGGCGACGTCTGCCAGTTCCAGGACATCACCTTCCGCTGCCGGGCCACCGGCGGAGAGCCCCGCTCCGCCGACGGGGAGCTGCTGGAGGTGGCCTGGTTCGCACCGGACGCCCTGCCACCGCTGGAGGCCTTCGCCCTGGACCGCATCCGGCGCTCCCTGACGGAGGAGCCGGCCTGGTTCGAAGCCCCGGGCGGGACCGACTAGTCGGCCGCCTCGCGGTACAGCTTCAAGGCCGCGGTGCCCATGACCGCGCTGTAGGAGACGTCCGGGACCGTGCCGCCGCCCTCGTGGCCGCCCAGCACCCCGGCCAGCGCGCCGCCCGCCAGCCAGGGGCTGCCGCTGGTGCCGCCGCTGAGGCCGGGGCAGTCGATCCGGCGCTGCGTGGCGGAGAACAGGCCCGTCGCGTTCGAACAGCGCAGCGGGGCCTCCTCGGTGCCGGGGTAGCCGACGACGGTCACCGTCACGTCCCCCGCCTGCCCGGCGGCGGCGACCGGGAAGCCGCCGACCACGTCCTCCACGTTCCCCGTCCGCGCGCCGTCCGCCGGGGCGACCGTCGCGAAGGCGATGTCCGCGTCCGGATCCTCCCCCCGGGTCCAGGCCGGGGCCGTGTACACCCCGGTGACCCGCCACAGCCCGTACGGGGCCTCCCCGTCCCGGTAGCCCGGGGCGAAGACCGTGCTGTCCGGGTGGCCCAGGCAGTGCGCGGCGGTGGCGATCACGTCGCGGCCGGCGCTGCGCACCACGGAGGCGGTGCAGAAGTGCCCGCCGTCCGTGCCGCCCGCGAACAGCGCGCCCACCCGGGCCGCCGTCGCGTCGGCGTCGGCGCGCACGGTCACGCCCGGCGGGGGCAGTGCCTCGGCCTCGGGGAGGTCCAGGCTCAGCAGGGCGGCCACCGAGGTCAGCGCGAGCGGGATCCGCGCCGCCCGCCGGGCGCGGGCGCGGGAGCGGGGGCGGCCGGCCGGTCGGGGAAGGGTGCGAGGGATCATGCGTCCGAGCCTTCCCGGCGAAACTGTGCCCGGAGCCCGGTGTCGCGTATGAATCAGCTGTGAATGTGTCGGAAACCCCGAAGACGGGCCGGTCCCCGGCGGGCGGCTTCGGCGGAAGGTACCGGTCTATGGACGCCACGGCGGACTTCCGGACCGGCTGTTGTGCACCGCGGTGCGTGAGCGCGGGGCCCGCCCGCCCCTAGCCTCGCCGCAGGAGCACGAACGAGGGGCGGTACCGAGTGAACTGGCTCATCCACGACTACCGCGAGAGCGATCTCGCGGCGGTGGTCCATCTCATAGACACCACGGCCGAACTGGGCCAGGAGTCCGTCTTCTCGCTCGCCGAGTGCATCAGCGCCCTCACCGACCGGCAGCCCTGCGTCGTCGCCGTCCACCAGGGCGTCCCGATCGGCGCGGCCCTCGCCTGCGTCACCGGCGAGCGGGCCTGGGTGATGCGGATCGCCATCGCCTCCGGCTGGCGCGGCCGGGGCCTGGCCAGCGCCCTCCTCGTCGAACTGGAACGGCGCCTGATCGCCGCCCGCGTCGGCCGGATCGCCTACGTCCTGCCCGAGGAGGACCTGCTCGGCGAGGGCCTGCTCAACGCCGGCTACACCCGGCAGCCCGCCGTCGCCTACTTCGAGAAGACCGAGCCCCTGCACGGGCCGGCGGCAGGCCTCCTCGACGACCTCGGCGGCCGCTTCCTGCCCAACGACCTGTGGGCCAAGGTCGCCGGCATGGAGAAGGAGAAGGAGCTCATCGAACGGCGCGTGGTCCTCCCGCTCGCCGAACCGGAGCGGGCCGCCGCGCACGGCGTCCGGCCGCCGCGCGCGATCACCCTCTTCGGGCCGCCCGGCACCGGCAAGACCACCTTCGCCCGCGCCATCGCCTCCCGGCTGGGCTGGCCCTTCGTGGAGCTACTGCCCTCCCGCCTCGCCGACGGGGGCAACCTCGCCGCCGCGCTGCGCGTCGCCTTCGCCCGGATCGCCGAGCTGGAGCGGGTCCTCGTCTTCATCGACGAGGTCGAGGAGATCGCGCCCGTACGCACCGAGCCGGCGCAGCCGGGCGGCATCCACGGCGTCACGAACGAGCTGCTCAAGCTGATCCCCGGCTTCCGGGAGGGCGACGAGCGGCTGCTGGTCTGCGCGACCAACTCCATCCGCTCCCTCGACCCGGCCTTCCTGCGGCCCGGCCGCTTCGACTACCTGATCCCCATCGGCACCCCCGACGCCGGCGCGCGCGCCGCGATCTGGTCGCGCTACACGGCCGGGCGGACCGGCGTGGACGTGGCGGCACTGGTGGCGGCGACCGAGCTGTTCACCCCGGCCGACATCGAGCACGCCGCGCGGACCGCCGCGCAGGTGTCCTTCGAACGGGACCTGGAAGCGGTGGGCGCGCGCGGTGCGGCGGCCGCGCAGCTCGGCGCCACCACGGAGGACTACCTGGCGGCCGTGGCACAGTGCAGGCCGACGGTCACCCCCGCGATGACCGGGGAGTTCCAGGCCGACATCACCGCCCACGCGCGCTTCTAGACCTCCGGACCGGGAGCCGTCCGGCGCCGTCCCGCCGGACGCTCCCCACGGACACCGCCCCCCGGTTGCGGCGGGGGGCGGGAACGCGAAAACGGCCCGCGGCCGCTCCCCGGAGCGGCCGCGGGCCTCCCGCGCGGACCCGGCACCCGTCCGGGACGGCCACGTTCCGTCGGGTGTCGCGTGCCGGGCACGGGCCGCGACGAGGAGGACGGCGCCCCGCCGCACTCCCGCGTCGACGTCGACGGCGGACGTGCCGTGAGCGGGCTCCCCGCTACCGGGGGCACCGGTAGGTGAACTCGGCCGCCGCCGTCCGCTCGACGGGCGAGATCAGCTGGAGCTCGGCCCGCGCCGGGTAGCTGCCCGTGCCCTGGAAGGTCCACAGCAGGTGCAGCGTGGCCTCCTTCCGCCCGGCGGGCACCCGTTCCGTGAGCTCCTCCGACCGGGTGCCGTCGCTGCGGACCCAGCGGTAGGTGAGGGTCCCGGGGCGCCCGTCGGTGCGTACGACGGCCACCACATCGGCGGCCGCGCCGCACTCGGGACCCCGCGGGTCGGTGGACACCGCCACCTCCCGCACCTCGACCGCCGGCCCGAACCGCTGCCAGGCCAGGTAGCCGAGCACCGCGGCCAGCACCACGGCCGCCAGGGTGTAGCGGCGCCAGCGCCCGCCGCGCCGCGCGGGCGGCCGCGGCCCGGGCGGCGGCCCCGGCACCACGGGGAACGGCGGGGCCATGGCCGCCGTCACCCCCGGCCCGAACCGCAGCACGGAACCCTCGACCCGGTCGGGCGCGGCGTCCGCCGGGGGCGGCGGGCCGCTGAACCAGTGGCTGCCGAGCACGGTGGCGCTGTACTCGTCGTCGGCGGGGTCCTGCGGGACACGGGGATCGCTCATCGCGGGACCTCCTGGTCCTGGCAGCGGTACAGCAGTGCGGAGGCGGCGGCCGAACCGTTCGCGGCGGCCGGCTTGGTGGTGACCCGGACCCCGCCGTAGCAGCCGTGGCCGCGGCTGAAGTCGTGCGCCTGGACCACGGGGGCAAGGGAGCCGGCCTGGACGACGACGGTGTCGGTGCCGTCGGGCACGGAGTACGCGCCCGGCGAGCCGCCGAGGAACCACTCCAGTACGACGGTGACGGGTCCGCTGCCCTGGGCCGCCAGCGAGACGGTCGCCTCGCCCCGGTAGACCCCGGGCTTGAGGTCGACGCCGAGCTTGGTCACCCGGAGCGTGGGGGAGGGCGTCGGGGTCGGCGAGTGGCTGACCGTCGGCTTCGGCGTCGGGCTCGGCGACGGGCTCCGGCTCGCCGAGTGCGAAGGGGTCGGGGTCGGGGTGGGCACCGGGGGCGCCGAGGCGCTCGGCGACGCCGACGCGGAAGGGCTCGCGGACGGCGAGTGCGAGGCGGTCGGCCCGGGCGCGGGCGACGCGGGTCCCGGCGTGGCCGGGTTCGTCGTGGCGAAGTCGCTGAGCGCCGAGGCCCCCGGCGGGGTACCGGCGCCCGCGTCCGTCGTGAGCACCAGCACCGCTCCCAGCACCAGCGCCAGGCCCGTCGCCAGCCAGCCGCCGCGCCCCGGCGCCCAGCCGGAGCCGCCGCCGACCGAGGTGGTGGCCACCGCCGTGGTGCCCGCCGCCGCGCCGGCCGCCGAGGGGAACAGCAGCGGCAGCAGGGCCGCCAGCGCGGCGAGCTTGCGCTGTCCGCGCTCCTCCCACTGGGGCCCGTACGCGGCCACCGCCACCGCTTCCAGCTCGGCCACGAACGCCTCGGCGTTCTCCGGGCGCTGCTCCGGCCGCTTGGCCAGACCCCGCCGGATGAGCGGGCGCACCGGCTCGGGGGCCTCGGTCTCCGGGACCGGGGCCTCGATGTGCTGGACGGCGAGCTCGGCGAAGCTCGCCCCGTCGTACGGCTTGCGGCCGGTCAGGAACTCGAAGAAGGTCGCGGTCGCCGCGTACACGTCGGCCGTCGGCGAGGCCGGCTGCCCCTGCCACTGCTCGGGCGCCATGTAGGCGGGCGTGCCCGCCACCCCCGGGGTGGTGCCGCGGCCCGCCGCGATCCCGAAGTCCACCAGCTTGGAGGAGCCGTCGGGCGCGACCAGCACGTTCTCCGGCTTGTAGTCCCGGTGCACGACACCCGCCCGGTGGGCCGCGGCCAGCCCGAGCAGGGAGCCCTTCAGTACGACCAGCGCGGCCTCGGCGTCCGCCCGGCCCGACTCCCGCAGCACGGCGCGCAGGGAGATCCCGTCGACCAGTTCCATCACGATCGCCGCGCCGGACGGGGCCTCCACGTATTCGTACAGCCCCACCACGTACGGCGACACGAGCCCGCCCAGCAGCCGGGCCTCGGCGCGGAACTCCCGGACGAAGGCGGGGTCCTCGCGCATCCGGTCGCTGAGGTACTTCACCGCGACGGCCGTGCCCGTGGCGTCGTGGAGCGCGAGCACGACCCGGCCGCTGCCGCCCGCGCCGAGCTCACGCACCTCGGTGTAACCGGGTACCGTCCAGCCGTTGCCCATCATGCGCCCCCGTCCGTGGCGTCACCGGCCGCCCGCGGGGCGGCCGGCCGGTCGTCCCCCGACCGGCCACCTCCTGGGACACTTTTCCGCCACGGCCGGTTCCCAATCCGGCGCGCGTCCCGGATGCCGGTCAGGCCGCCGCCGACACCGCCCCGATCATCGTGTGCAGCCGGTCGGCGGCGGCCCGTCCGAAGGCCGGGTCGTTGATGTGGGTGTCGTAGTCGTGGAGCCGGGCCGCACTGCCCCGCAGCCCCTCGCGCAGCGCCGAGAACAGCGCCTGGTCCGCACGCGGGTCGTGGTACGGGCCGCCCGGCGCCCCGAGCGTGGACAGCCCGCGCAGCGGGACGCAGACCGCCGTCGGCCCGGTCGCCGCGCGCAGCTTCGCGGCGACCCGCCGCCCGAGCTCCGCGCACTCCGACTCGGTCGTGCGGATCACCGTGATCGAGGGGTTGTGGACGCGGACGCGGCGGTAGCGGGCCCGTTCGGGCAGGGTCTCCAGCGGCCCGAACTTCACCATGTCCAGCGCCCCCAGGCTCACCACCTGCGGAACCCCGGCCCGCCCGGCCGCGCTGAGCCGGTCGGGGCCGGCGGTCAGGATGCCCCCGCACAGGTCGTCGGCGAGCTCGCTCAGGGTCAGGTCCAGCACCCCCGCGAACACCCCCTGCCCGGCGAGGGTCTCCAGGGTGCGGCCGCCCGCGCCGCTGACGTGGAAGACCAGGACCTCGTACCCCAGCTCCTCCAGCCGCTCGCGGGCCGCGTCCACGCCGATCGTGGTCACCCCCGCCATGCTCGCCGCCACCAGCGGGCGCGAGCCCGAGCCCAGGCGGGCCGGGCGGCTGCCGTCCAGCGCGGCGCGCGCGAACCCCTTCGCCATCCCGGCGACGGCCTCCACGGCATTGGCCAGCACCGGGGCCGAGACGCTGTTTATCCCGGCGATGTCCACCACGCTGTACATCATGGTGATGTCCGCCGAGCCCACGTACGGGGACACGTCCCCGGACGCCATCGACGAGACCATCACCTTCGGCACGCCCAGGGGCAGCGCCCGCATCGCCCGGGTGGCGATGGAGGTCCCGCCGCTGCCCCCGATGGCGAGCACGCCGTGCAGCCGGCCCTCGGCGTGCAGGCGTAACAGGGTCGCCTCGGCGCCCCGGGCCATCGTGGTCACGGCCGCGCCACGGTCGGCGGCCGCGCGCAGTTCCGACAGTTCCGTGCCCGCCGCCCGTGCCACCGCTGCGCGCGGCACGTCGGCGGGCAGCCGGGGTTCTCCCATGATCCCCGTGTCCACCAGCACCACTTCGACGCCGGCGCGCAGCAGCCTCTCGCGCAGCCAGCCGTACTCGACACCCTTGGTGTCCAGGGTTCCCACCAGCACGACGTTCGTCATATGTGCAATGTCCACGCAGGTGGGGTTTGTTGGCAAGTAAAGGTCAGGTCAATCCGCCAATAGCATCAACAATCGCTCCAGAAACGGAATTTGACCGACAATCAGCTTGTTCCGTGCGATCGGAGGAGTGAACCAGGACACCCGGTCCAGCTCGGGGAACTCGCGCTCCACCCCCGAGTGCGGGGGCCACTCCATCGTGAAGGTGCCCGGCACCGTCAGCGCCGGGTCCAGGTCCGCCTCCACCGCCCACACGGTCACGAGCTTCCCGCTGCTCAGCCGGACGTCCCCCAGCGGCAGGTAGTCCCCGTCCGGCGGGGGCACCCCCAGCTCCTCCGTGAACTCCCGGCGGGCCGCGTCCCGGGGCGTCTCGTCCGGCCCGTACTCGCCCTTCGGGATCGCCCAGCCCCCGGCGTCCCGCCCGGCCCACAGCGGACCGCCCATGTGGCCGAGCAGCACCTCCACCCCGTGCTCCGCGGTCCGGCGGAACAACAGCAGGCCGGCGCTCCGCCTGTACCTCTTCGCATCCGTCACGGGGGCCATACATGCCCCGCCGGAGCCCCGCTCAGTGATCGGCCGTCCGCAATCGGCCACCCGGGGCGGGCCGTCAGTGCGCGTGCGGCCCCTCGCGGTGCACCGGACCGTGGGCGTCCGCGCAGTGCGGGTCCGCGCCCCCAGGGTCCTCGCCCGGCCGGCCCACCGACAGCAGGGCGTCCTGGACGTGGTCCACCTGGAGGGTGGTGTGCGTGATCCCGTACTCCTTCGCCAGCAGCAGTTCCAGCTCCCGGCGCACCGCGTGGCAGTCGCCCGCGGGCTCCACCAGCACGTGCGCGGACAGGGCCGCCTGCCCGGAGGTGATCGTCCAGATGTGCAGGTCGTGCACCTCGGTCACCGGCACGTGGGCCACCAGCCGGTCGCCGACCGCGTCCGGGTCCACGTGCGCCGGCGCGGCCTCCAGGAAGATCCGCCCCGACTCCCGCACCAGCCCGTAGCCCGCCTTGACCATCAGCAGCACCACCACGAGCGTGGCGATCGCGTCGGCCTGCACGAAACCGGTCGTGAGCACGATCAGACCGGACACCGCCGTCCCGATGAAGGCGAACAGGTCGTTCAGGATGTGCTGGTAGGCGCCCTCCACGGCCAGCGAGGACCGGTTCGCCCGCGAGATGCACCAGGCCGCGCCGACGTTCACCACGATCCCCGCCAGCGCCGTCACCAGCACCAGCCCGCCCTCGACCGGCGGCGGGTCCAGCAGCCGCCGCACCGCCTCGTACGCCAGCCACACCGCCAGCAGGAGCAGGGTCAGCCCGTTGGCCTGCGCGGAGAGTATCTCCGCCCGCTTGAGGCCGTACGTGAACCCGCCCCGCGCCGGACGTGCCGCCAGCCGCATCGCGATCAGCGCGAGGACGATCGAGACGGCGTCCGTCAGCATGTGCGCGGCGTCGGAGATCAGGGCCAGCGAGTGGGCCATCACGCCGATGACCACCTCGACGGCCATGAACCCGCCGATCAGGGCGAGCGCGATCGCCAGCCAGCGGCGGTCGGCGTCCGGGTCCACGCCGTGGCTGTGCCCGCCGGGACCGTGGCCGTGCCCGTCGTGCCCGTGCCCGGCGTGGTCCGCCCCGGTGTGCTCGTGCGCGTGGTCGTGGTCGTGCCGGCTCATGGCTTCCCCCGTTTGTTCGGTTCCGACGCGTGAAGTGAAGCGCACCGCGACGAGATCGGCAAAGGCTGCAACGGGGACCGTTGTCATTCCCCATAAGAACCCTCTGACCTGCGGCGATGCCGCTTCTGCCGGTTGCGGCGGTTCATGGGAAAATCTGTTCATGGTCCAGCGGCCCGGTGCGGCGACCGCGCCCGAACTCGTCCTGGAAACCGCCATGGGCTCCACCGAGATGAGCCCGGGCCGGAGCTACCGCGTCGGCCGCGACCCCCTGTGCGAGATCTGCCTCGACGACGACCGCGTCTCCTGGCACCACGCCGTCCTGCGCCCCGAAGGCGACCACTGGACCCTGGCGGACGAGGGCAGCACCAACGGCACCTGGGCCGACGGCCACCGCGTCCACGAATGGGCCGTCGGCCCCGGCAGCGAACTGCGCTTCGGCAGCGCCCAGGACGGCCCCCGCGCCCTCCTCAGCAGCCGTACGCCCCCCAGGGCCGCCGCCTCCCGCCCCTCCCGGGTCGCCGACCCGGCCATGACCGGAACCTTCCGCAGCCCCACCAGCGTCCGTCCGCTGCCCGCCCGGACCACCGTCCGCATCGGCCGCGACCCGGGCAACGACCTCGTCATCGACGACCTCGTCGTCTCCCGCAGGCACGCCGAACTGCGCGCCCTCGCCGACGGCACGTACGAGATCGCCGACCTCGGCAGCCACAACGGCACCTACCTCAACGGCGCCCCCGTCGACGTGGCCCCCGTGGCCGACGGCGACATCGTCGGCATCGGCCACAGCGCCTTCTGCCTCGTCGGCGACCAGCTCCAGGAGTACACCGACACCGGCGAGGTCTCCCTCGACGTCCAGGACCTCGCCGTCGCCGTCGACCACGGCCGCAAGACCCTCCTCGACCACGTCTCCTTCCCCGTCGGCACCAGATGCCTGCTCGCCGTCGTCGGCCCCAGCGGCGCCGGGAAGTCCACCCTCCTCGGAGCACTCACCGGACTGCGCCCCGCCGACCACGGCACCGTCCTCTACGACGGCCGCGACCTCTACCGCGACTACGCCGAACTGCGCTCCCGCATCGGGCTCGTCCCCCAGGACGACATCCTGCACGCCCAGCTCACCGTCCGCCGCGCCCTCGCCTACGCCGCCGAACTGCGCTTCCCCCAGGACACCGGCAGGGCCGAACGCCTCGCCCGGGTCGACGAGGTCATCGGCGAACTCGGCCTGGAGCAGCGCGCCGACCAGCCCATCCACAGCCTCTCCGGCGGCCAGCGCAAACGGGTCTCCGTCGCCCTGGAACTGCTGACCAAGCCCTCCCTGCTCTTCCTCGACGAACCCACCTCCGGCCTCGACCCCGGCATGGACCGCTCCGTCATGCACATGCTGCGCAGCCTCGCCGACGACGGCCGCACCGTCATCGTCGTCACCCACAGCGTCCTCAGCCTCGACGTCTGCGACCGGCTCCTCGTCCTCGCCCCCGGCGGCCGCGTCGCCTGGTACGGGCCGCCCGGGGAGACCCTCGGCTTCTTCGGCTTCGACCAGTGGCCCGAGGCCTTCGAAGCCTTCGAGAACCAGCGCGACCGCGACTGGGCCGGCCAGTACGAGGCCTCGCCCCAGCACCGCACGTACGTGGCGGGCCCCGGCAGCCGCCCCCGCGCCCCGGACGCCGCACCGCCCGGCCCGGCCGGCTTCGCCGACCCGCCGCCCCAGGCGCAGAGCCGGCGCGCCCAGCTCTCCACCCTGATCCGCCGCTACGCCACCGCCCTCAGCGCCGACCGCACCTTCCTCGCCATCATGGTGGCGCTGCCGTTCGTGATGGGCGCCATGGCCCGCGCCCTGGCCGGCAGCGCCCTCACCCAGGAGACCGCGATCAACGCTCTGCTCATCCTGTGCGTCGGCGGCGTACTGACGGGAGCCGCCAACGCGGTCCGCGAACTCGTCAAGGAACGCGTCATCTACCAGCGCGAACGCGCCGTCGGGCTGTCCAGGGGCGCCTACCTGATGTCCAAGGTGGCGGTCCTCGGCGCGATCACCGTGGCCCAGGCCGTCGTACTGACCCTCGTCGGCCTGTTCGGGGTGCGGCTCGGACCGCCCGGCTCCACCGGGGTCTTCCTGCCGCGGCTCGCCGAGATCACCCTGGCCGTCGCCCTGCTGTCCTTCACCGCCATGATGCTCGGCCTGCTGGTCTCCGCGCTGGTCAGGAAGGAGGAGGTCACCATGCCCCTGCTGGTCCTCCTCGCCATCGTGCAGGTGGTCTTCTGCGGGGCGCTGCTCCAGCTCGACGGCGTACCCGTCATCGGGCAGCTGGCCTGGCTGGTGCCCTCCCGCTGGGCGCTCGGCGCCATGGCCGGCACCATCGACCTCGGCCGGATCGTCCCCGGCACCCTCGCCGACGACCCCCTCTTCGCCCACTCCGCCGGGGTCTGGCTGCTGGACGTCGGCATGCTCGCGGCCCTCTCCGTGCTCTTCGGAGTGCTCGTCGCCCGGCTGCTGCGGCGCCACGAGCCCGCCGTGATGCGGAAGTAGGCCCCGGCGATGACCGACTCCCCGGAGCCCGCCGCCGGCTTCCGCCCCACCCACGTGGTCCCGCAGGACGGGCTGCCCGCCTGGGAGGCCCCCGACGTCTCCCGGCCCACCGCCGCCCTCGACCCCTTCCTCCCCGTCCGGCTGCTGTCCCGGCGCGGCGAATGGGGGGAGATCCTGTGCGCCAACGGCTGGTCCGCGTGGGTCGACGGACGGCTGCTCGTCGCGGTGCCCCGGCCCCCGCCGACCGCCGGCCGGCCCCTCGAACGGACCGAGGACCCCGAACCGCTCCTCACCCGGACGGCCGACGCCCTCGACCGCTACATGCGGGCCCTGCGGGAGACCGTCCCCGGAGCCGCCGACGACGGCTTCCGGCAGGCCGTACGCGGCCTGCGCGCCGGGATCGTGATCGACGGCGAGTCCGTCTGGCTGTACGAGGAGGCGGCGGGACGGTGGATGTACTCCGACGGCGGCCGTCCGGCCACCTACGCGGTCGTCTCGGAACCGGGAACCCCGCCCCCGCCCGCGCCGGAGCCGGTGCCGGAGCCCCAGCCGGGGGAGACGGACACCGGCGCGGTGGCCGCTGTACGGGAGGCACCCCACGAGCCCACCCGCGTCGCGGACCGCCCCGACGGGGGAGGGAGCCGATGACGGACGCCGGACAACACGCCGGGCGCGCCTCCGAGCTGACCGGTACGCGGTTCGCCGGCTACCTCGTCGAGGACGAGATCGGGCGCGGCGGGATGGCCGTCGTCTACCGCGCGCGGGACCTGCGCCTGGACCGGACCGTCGCGCTGAAGCTGCTGGCCCCCCAGCTCGCCCGCAACGACACCTTCCGGCAGCGCTTCGCCCACGAGTCGAAGGTGGCCGCGGCCATCGACCACCCGCACATCGTGCCCGTCTTCGAGGCCGGCGAGACGGACGGCATCCTCTACATCGCCATGCGCTACGTCGCCGGGCAGGACCTGAGGGCCCTGCTCGACCGCACGGGCCCGCTGCCCGTGGAGACGGCCGCCCGGATCGCCGGCCAGGTCGCCTCGGCGCTCGACGCCGCCCACGCCCACGACCTGGTCCACCGGGACGTGAAGCCCGGCAACATCCTCGTCGCCGAGGGGACCGACAGCGAGCACCCCGAGCACGTCTACCTCACGGACTTCGGCCTGACGAAGAAGTCCCTCTCGCTCACCGGGTTCACCAGCGTCGGACAGTTCGTCGGAACGCTGGACTACGTCGCGCCCGAGCAGATCGCCGGGAAACCGGTCGACGGGCGCTGCGACGTCTACAGCCTCGGCTGCGTGGTCCACGAGATGCTCACCGGCGGCCCGCCGTTCCGGCGCGAGGACGACATGGCCCTGCTCTGGGCCCACCAGTACGACCCCCCGCCCCCGCCGAGCGAGCGCCGCCCGGAGCTCCCGGCGGCGGTGGACGAGGCGCTGGCCAAGGCCCTCGCGAAGCAGCCCGAGGAACGGTGGGACACCTGTCTGGAGTTCACCGGCGCGCTGCGCCGGGCGGCCGCCGGCGCACCGGAGCCGGGCCCACCGGAGCCGGGCCCGCCGCCTCCGCCGCCGCGGTGGGCGCTCCCGGTGTTCCGGGGGCGTCAGGGCTCTTAGGGCCCGTCCGGCGGATCAGGGTCGGACAGGCCCTAGGGGACCCGGCCCGGGTGGCGCAGCGGGCGGGCCAGGAGGGCGCCGAGGAAGCCGGCCACCGCGCCCCACAGCAGCGCGAGGCCGGTCGTGCGCCAGAGGTACGGGGTGAGCTCGACCCGGCCGCCGAGCCCGGAGACGTCCCCGAGTCCCAGCAGCGACAGCCCGAACCGGGCCCGGACCCCGGCCAGCAGGCATACCGTCAGGGTGGCCAGGCCGAGCGCCACCGCCAGGTGCACCGCGTGCTGCCAGGGCCGCACCCGCGCGGGGGAGCGTACGGCGGCCAGCACGCCCGTGCCGAGCAGCGCGACGGCGGCCACCACGACCAGCCACCACGCCCGGGAGTCCCGCTGTGCGAGCGAGGCCACGTCGACCGTGGACGGCACGGGGCCGCGCAGGGCCTGGTCCAGCAGCGGCGGCACCGGCAGCCCGAACGGCCCCTCGGCCACGCCCTGCCAGGCGCCGCCGAAGCCCGTGGTCAGGGCCAGCCAGGCCAGGTTCGGCAGTCCGAGCAGCAGCACCGCGAGGGTGCGGGCCGCGTGCCCCTGGGTGCCGGCCGCCACCAGGCCGGCGCCGATGCCGAGGACCACGTACGCCAGGAGCAGGACGGCCGTCGCGTGGGCGGCCGGCCGCACCGCGGTGTGGAAGCGGAGCAGGCCGGGCGGGAGCGGGGTGCGGCGGGAGACCAGCAGGGCGATCAGCAACAGGCCCAGGAACCAGAGCAGCCCGTACAGCAGGGTGGGCCCGAGTGCGGCCCGGAAGCCCACCGTCGGGGCGGAGTCGAGCAGTTCGCCGATCTCCCCCAGCGGGGATTCCCCGGTGGACAGGCCGAAGGTCTGGCGGGCCAGGAGCGCGAACAGGGTGAGCAGGGCCAGCCACAGCACCGTCGGCCGGCCCGCGCGGGCGAGCAGTTCGCGGGTTCCGGCCACCGCGCGGTGGCGCAGCGGGCGCAGGAACAGGCACCCGGTGGTGAGCGCTCCGGCCAGGCTCACCGAGAGCGGGAGTACGGACAGGCTCGCGTCGGCTCCGGCCAGGAACCCGGCGTCACCGGAGACCTCGACCGAACCCCCGGCCGCCATCACGACGACCGCGGCGACCACCCGTGGGAACGCCCCGCCGGGCAGGTCGCCGGCGCCGGCGCAGGCCAGCCCGGCGGCGGCCACCGCGGTCATCACCGCGAAGCCCGCCACGACGGCGACGAGGGCGTCCCGCCAAGCCCTGGCGTGGGTACGGCTCACGTGGCCACGGTGGCATCCCCGGCTTGCGGTCACCACCTGGACGGCGCACACAATGGTCGGCAAGGGTGCCGGAAATCCCCGGTATTCCTGGTATTCGCGCCATTTCCCCGGATGCATCCGCCTGGGAAGAGGAGCCCGTGACCACCCAACCCTCCGGCGAGCGGCCGCCACAGCCGCCACGGCCGCCACAGCCATCGCAGCCGTCACAGCAGTCCAAGCCTTCGTCCGGGCGGCCCACCGGTCCGCCGTCCGGTCCGCTCTCGGGCGGCGGCGGAGAACCCCCGCCGCCTCCCCCCGGCGGGCCCGGCGTCGGGGAGCCGCCCCGGGGGCCCTGGTGGCGGTCGGTGCCCGGGCTGGCGACGGTCGCCGTGGCGCTCGCCGCGGTGGTCACCCTGGTGGTCGTACTGGCCAGGCCCGGCGGCGGGGGCGGCACCCCGCAGCGGGCCGCGGCCGAGGTGTTCCTCCAGCCGGCCGCCGAGCCCGGGCGGGACCCCTTCACGGATTCCAGCGCGGCGAAGCAGGCCACCCCGCCGCCCGACACGCGGCCGCAGGGTACGGCCACGCCCGCCGCGGCGACGGGCACCCGCAGCGTCAGCGGTTCCTCGCCCGGGCTCTACGGCGGCACGAAGGACGTCGCCAGCTGCGACGTGGAGAAGCAGATCTCCGCCCTGACCTCGCAGCCCGCCAAGAACGCCGCCTTCGCCTCGGCCCTCGGGCTCCGGCCGGCGGCCGTCGCCGGCCACCTGCGGGCCCTCACCCCCGTACAGCTGCGGGTCGACACCCGGGTCACCAACCACGGCTACCGCGACGGCCGGGCCACCCCCTACCAGGCCGTGCTCCAGGCCGGGACCGCCGTGCTGGTGGACGACCGCGGGGTGCCGAGGGTGCGCTGCGCCTGCGGGAACCCGCTGGGCCCGCCGGTGGCGCTGAAGGCCGATCCGAAGCGCTTCGGCCGGCCCTGGTCCTCGTACCGGCCGGCGGAGGTGGTGGTCGTCGCCCCGTCGGTGACGGTCGTGAACAAGTTCGTCATCTACGACCACCACGACCGCCGCTGGCTGGAACGCGACCGCGGCGCCGCTCCCCGGCCCGACAGGCCCGTCAAGCCTCCGGTCGGCCCGCCCGCCGTCTCCCCGCCCGCCGTCTCCCCGCCGGTGGTATCGCCCCCGGTCGTGTCCTCGCCGGTGGTATCGCCGCCGGAGGTCCTCCCCCCGCCGCTCGTCGTCACGCCGACCGAACCGCCCCAGCACCCGTCCCGGACGGCGCCCCCGACCCCCACCACCTCGCCGCACCCGACCCCGACCCCGGCCCCCACCCCGGCCGAAACGCCGACCGGCGCGCGGACCCCGGCGGACACCGGTTCCCCGACGGACAAGGGCACGCCTCCGGCCCCGGCCACGCCCACCACGCACCGGCCCGCCCTGACCGGCGACCGGACGACCGCCCCGGCGACCGTGTCGAGCCCGCCCCCGGCCACGCCGTCCCCCTGAGCCGTCAGCCCGTGCGCGGGACGGCCGTCACGCTCTCGCATGCCGTGTGCGGGGGAACAGTGAGACCCTGGCTGCATGGACCAGCGGGGACGGACCCCGGAGGTCGACTGGCCCGCGCGGCCCGACCTGAGCCTCGCGCTCAACCGGATGGGCACCTTCGACTGGGACCTCGACAGTGGGCGCCTGTATCTGGACGCCACCGCCCTCGAGGTCCTGGGCCTGCGCCCGGAGCAGTTCGACGGGACCCCCGCCGGACTGCGCCGCCGTGTCGTGCCCGGCGACGGGGCCCGGCTGGACGGCCGGGTGGAACGGGCCCTGAAGGACGGCCGCAGCCACTACGGGGCGTACTTCCGCACCCTGCGCGAGGACGGGCCACCGCGCTGGACCCACCTCCAGGGGCGCGTCCTGCGGGACCCGCACGGCCGCGCGTACCGGGTGATCGGCATCCTCCGCGACGCCGACCAGGACCCCGGGGAGCCGGGCGCCGCGGGGGAGCGGGACGAAGGACGGCGCCGGATGACCGGGGTCGTCGAGCGGACCACCGCGATCCTCGCGCACGCCCGCACCGTGAACGACGTGACCGACGTCCTCAAGGACCCCGAGGCCCTCGGCCACCTCGGAGCCGTCAGCGTCATGCTCGGCGTCGTCGACGGCGGCCGGATCCACCTGGTCGCGGAGGGCCGGCTCGGCTCGTACGTGCCCGAGATCGAGTACACCCGCATCGACGCGGAATTCCCGATGAGCGAGGCCGTACGGACCATGCAGCCGGTCTTCCTCGCATCGCGCGAGGAGTTCCAGCGGCGCTACCCGCTGCTGTGGCCGTACATCGAGCCGCTGGCCGTGCGCAGCGGGGTCTACCTGCCGCTGATCGCGCAGGGCCGGCCCGTCGGCGCGCTCGGGCTGCTGTACACCCGCGACGGGGACTTCGACGCGGAGGAGCGCAACCTGCTGGTGGCGCTCGGCAGCGGGATCGCGCAGGGACTCCAGCGGGCCATCCTCTTCGAGCAGGAGCACGACCTCGCCGAGGGCCTCCAGCGGGCCATGCTGCCCCGGGCGATCCCGGAGGTGCCGGGCGCGCTGATCGCCGTACGCTACCGGGCCGCCCGGGTCGGTCGGGAGATCGGCGGCGACTGGTACGACGTGGTCCCCCTCGGCGAAGGCCGGGTCGGGGTGACGATCGGCGACGTCGAGGGCCACGACACGGACGCGGCGGCCGTCATGGGGCAGCTGCGGATCGTGCTCCGCGCCTACGTGCTGGAGGGCCACACCCCCGGCACGGCGCTGGCGCGGGCCTCCGCCTTCCTCCGCGACCTGGCGACCGAGCGCTTCGCCACCTGCACCTACGCCGAACTGGACCTCAACACCGGGATGCTGCACATCGTGCGGGCCGGCCACCTCGACCCGGTCGTGCGGCGCGGGGACGGCAGCTGCCACCGGATCCAGGTGGTGGGCGGGCTCCCCCTCGGCCTGCCCCCGCGCGAGCAGCAGGGCAGCGGCTCCGGCTACCCCGTCACCACCCTCGAACTGCACCCCGGGGACACCCTGCTGCTGTGCACCGACGGCCTCGTCGAACGGCCCGGCGGCGACTCCGACACCGGGATGCGGGAGTTCATGGAGGCGGCCGCGCACGGCCCGGCCGACGTCGAGGAACTCGCCGACGTGCTGTGCGACCTCGTCGGGGACGCGGGCGGCGGGGACGACATGGCCCTGCTCCTGCTGCGCCGGCGCGGCACCCCCGCCCCGCGCGACGGCGGACCGCTGCGCCAGCGCCTGGTACCGGGCGACGCCGACGGCCCGGCGATGGCCCGGCACCTGATCCGGGCGGCGGTGGCCGCCTGGGGCGCCCGGGACCGGGCCGACGAGATCGAGCTGGCGGCGGACGAGCTGATGACCAACGCCCTCGTCCACACCGAGGGCGGCGGGCAGGTCGCCCTGCGGCTGACCGCCGCGGGCCGGATCCGGATCGAGGTCGAGGACGGGAGCAGCGCCCTGCCCCGCCGCCGGGAGGCCGACGACTGGGCGGTGTCCGGCCGCGGCCTGCTGCTGGTCGAACGGCTCGCGGACGCCTGGGGCGTGGAGCCCCGGGGTGCCGGTAAGTGCGTGTGGTGCGAGTTCGCCGTACCCGTCCCCGCCACCACTCCCCGGACGCGGGCGTAGTCAGACGGCCGCGTACGGGCCCTGAACGGCCTTCACGTTCTGCAGGGCCGACAGCCGGCGGACGAACAGCACCGCGAGGACGGCCGCGGCGACCGCCGTCAGGTCGGTGACGACCCCGAGCACCGAGACGTCGCGCAGGCCCTCGGGGGTCTCGGCGCGGACGTACAGCACGCCGAGGACCCGGTCGAGGAGCAGCGACAGGACCCACACGAGCCACCAGGACGTCACCGGAGCCGCGGAGAGGCGGCGGTACGAGCCGTCCGGCGCGAGCTGGACGCTCGCCTCCCAGGTCTGCTTCGCCACCCGGTACGGCAGGAAGAGATTGCCGACGGGCACGAACCAGGAGCCGATGGCCCAGCCGCTCGCCAGGGTGAAGGCGTCGGGGCGGAAGACCTGGCCGTTGACGCGCACCCGGTGGAACCAGATGACGAAGACCACGGCCGTGACGACCAGGGCCAGCCACTGGAGGGCCGCGGCGACGCCGGTCAGCAGGTCGGACAGGTCGAGCGTCCCGTCCGGGACCGAGGAGGGGTCCGCGGCGACGTCCCGCATCAGCGACCACGTGAACGCGTTGGCGGCGGCGGAGAAGAGGTTGATCACGGCTGCCGCGCAGAGCAGCACCGTCAGCGCGGTCGCCAGGCCCTGAGGGGAGCGCAGCTGCTGCACGGGCGGCGGGGGGAACGGGAAGGACTGGCCGGGGTACGGGGTTCCGGGAAGCGGAGGGCCGGCCGGGTACGGGGCCGCCCCGTGCGGCGGCTGCGGGCCGGGGCCCGGCGGTGGCGGCGGCGATCCGGGCGCGCTGAAGGACATGGTGCAGGACCCCCCACGGGACGTGCGGAAAATGCGGTGGTGGACGGGACACCGGCCGGTTCGAACGCCGGTCCGTCCGGGCAGCGCTGAACATATGTCAGTGCCGTGTCCCGCGTCCAAACCGCCCGTCGGCCCGTCGGTCCGTCGGCCCTCCGGCCGGCACCGGCCATCCCGGCCGGACACCGCCTACAGCGGTACCAGCGTGACCTCGGTGGCCTTCACGCTCGTCCACACCGGCGCGCCGTCGGCCACGCCGAGCTCGGCGGCGGCCTCCGGGGTGATCTCCGCGACCAGGTCGGGCGCCTGGGCCGAGGCGACGAGCACGCGCAGCCGGCTGCCGGCCGAGGTGACCTCCCGTACGGTGCCCGGCCAGACGTTGCGGGGGCTGCCACCCGGGCGGTCCCGGTGCAGGGACACCGCCTCCGGGGCGATGATCGCCAGGGCCTGGGTCCCCCGCGCCAGCGTCTCCGCCACCACCAGCCGGCCGCCTCCCGCGAGCACGAGCCCGTCGGCGGAGGCGGTGCCGGGCCAGGCGTTGCGGCCCAGCATCCGGGCCACCCACGGCGAGCGCGGATGCCGGGCGACCTCGGCGGGCGGCGCGTCCTGGAGGGTGCGCCCGTCGGCCAGTACGAGGACCCGGTCGGCCAGCGACACGGCCTCGACGGGGTCGTGCGTGACGATCAGGCAGACCCCGCCGAAGCCGGCCAGGTGCCGGCGCAGGGTGTGCCGTACGTGCGCCCGGGTCGTCTGGTCGAGGGCGGCGAGGGGCTCGTCGAGCAGCAGCAGCCGGGGCCGGGCGGCCAGCGCCCGGGCGAGGGCCACCCGCTGCGCCTGCCCGCCCGACAGCTGCGCGGGCCGGCGCTGGGCGAGGTGGCCCACCCCGAGCCGGTCCAGCCACAGCTGCGCCTCGCGGCGGGCCTCGGCGCGCCCGACCCGGCGGGCCCGGAGTCCGTACGCGGTGTTGGCCAGGGCGCTCAGGTGCGGGAACAGCGCCCCGTCCTGCGGGACCCAGGCCACCTGCCGCCGGTGCGGGGGCAGTGCGGTGACGTCGGTGTCCCCGAGCCGCAGCTCGGCGCGGGCGCGCGGGGTCAGGCCGAGCAGGGCGCGCAGCAGGGTGGTCTTGCCGGCGCCGTTCTCGCCCACCACGGCGATGGTGGTGCCGGGTCCCGCGTCGAGGGTGAGCTCGTTGAAGCCGGTGACCTCGGCGTGCAGGGGCCAGCGGCCGCCATCGGCCCGGGCCGGGGCGAGCTCGGGGCCGGGGGTCTCCTCGGGGACGGCGGGGGCGGGCGCTCCGGGCCCGGCGGCGGGGGCCTTCGCGGCCACGGGCGTGCCGGTCCAGCGGCCGCGCAGGGCGATGAGCACGCCCATGGCGATGGCGAGCAGCAGCAGCGACACCGAGGTGGCGGCCTCCGGCTGGTCCTGGAGCAGCAGGTAGACCTGGAGGGGCAGGGTCTGGGTGGTGCCCGGCAGGTTGCCGGCGAAGGTGATGGTCGCGCCGAACTCGCCGAGCGCGCGGGCCCAGGTGAGGGCGGCGCCGGCGATCAGGCCGGGGGCGACCATGGGCATGGTGACCGTGAAGAACACCCGGACCGGCGAGGCGCCCAGGGAGGCGGCGGTCTCCTCGTAGCTCTGCTTCAGCCCGCCGAGCGCCCCCTCCAGACTGATCACCAGGAAGGGCATGGCCACGAAGGTCGCCGCGGCGACCGCCCCGGAGGTGTGGAAGGGCAGTGTGACGCCGAAGGTGTCCTCCAGCCAGGGTCCGAGGAGTCCGCGCCGTCCGAAGCCGAGCAGCAGCGCGACACCGCCGACGGTCGGCGGCAGCACCATCGGCAGCAGGACCAGTGAGCGGACGAAGGACTTGCCCTTGAACTCGACCCGGGCCAGCAGCCAGGCGAGCGGCACGCCCAGGAACAGCGAGAGCCCGAGCGCCCACAGGGACACCACCAGCGAGAGCTTCAGGGCCGTGACCACACCGGGGCTGGTGAGGTGGGCGCCGAGTTCGCCCCACTGCGTACGGGTGAGGATGCCGATGAGCGGCAGCAGCAGGAACGCGACGGCGAGCAGCGCGGGGAGCGCCAGCGTCACGGGGGGCCGGGTGCGGGTGCGGAGTCTGCTCATGGGGTGATGGGGGTTCCTGGTCGGGGCCGGGGAGGGATCCTACGGAGCGTACGGGCGCGGCGCGGGCACCGGACACGCCGAAAGGGGCTGCCCGTCCCCCCGGACCGGGCAGCCCCCTTCGCAGCCGTGTCGGCTAGGCCCTCTGGAAACCGGCGTCCTGGAGGATCTTCTGCGCCTCGGGGCTGCTCAGCCAGGTGACGAACGCGGCGGCGGCCTCGGGGTTCTTGGACTGCTTGAGGGTGGCGGCCGGGTAGGAGGCGACGGCGTTCTGCTCGTCCGGGATGTCCACGGAGACGACCTTGTCACCGGACTTGACGGTGTCGGTCTTGTAGACGAGGCCGGCGTCGGCCTCGCCCAGCTCGACCTTGCTCAGGACGGCGCGGACGTTGGGCTCCTGGGAGACCGGCTTCACCTCGATCTTCTGGGCTTCGAGGATCTGCTTGCTGTAGCGGCCGACCGGGACCTCGGGCGCCGCGAGCACGACCTTGATCTTGGAGTCGGCGAGGTCCTTGAGCTCGTCGACCTTGAAGGGGTTGCCCTTGCCGGTGGCGATGACCAGGCGGTTCTTCGCGATGACGGTGGCGTCGTCGGTCTCGGCCTTCAGGCCGTCCATGGTCTTGGTGTCGGCGGTGACCAGCGCGTCGGCGGGGGCGCCCTGCTTGACCTGGGCGGCGAGCTCCTGGGAGCCGGCGAAGGAAAAGGTCACCTTGGTGCCGGGGTGGGACTTCTCGTAGGCGGCCTTCGCCGTGTTGAACACGTCGGTGAGGGAGGACGCGGCGAGCACGGTGAGGTTCGCGGCCTTGGCTCCGGCGGAGGCGGGCGCGGCGTCGTCCGCCTTCTTCTCGTCGCCGCTGCTGCCGCAGGCGGACAGGGGTACGAGCAGGGCGGCGGTGAGCGCGGCGGCGGCGATGCGGCGGGTGTTCGGGGTGGCGGACATGGGCGGGCGCTCCTCGGTCGGGTCGGCGGCCGGCCGGGTGCCGGAACCGCGCGGTGGTGACCCGCGCCGGTGACGGGCGGAGCGGGTGGGGCGAGCGGACGGGACGACCGGGTGGGTCGGGGCCGGGTCCGGGGATGGCCGGTGGGCCCGGCTCAGGCGCGGTCGACGTGCGCGCTGGTCGACTTCACGCGGGCGGTGGCCCGCACTGGCCGAGGGTGTAGAACTGCATGTGCGACAAGGTAGGGGGAACAAACCTGCATGTGCAATTCGTTTGGCTTGATCTCTGTCGCATATGCCATGGCCCTTGTGGTATCTGCCAAATCCGTTCCGCTTCGGGGCCGCCGGATCGCTAGAGTCGGGGCATGGCTGACTCAGGGACGGAGGGACCGTTGACCGGTACGAGGACCACGGCGACGGGGGCGGCCCCGCTGGAGACGGGGACCGCGCGGGTGGACGCCTGGATCTGGTCGGTCCGGCTCACCAAGACCCGGTCCGTGGCGGCGACGGCCTGCCGGGCGGGCCACGTGAAGGTCAACGGCGAACGGGCGAAGCCCGCGCAGCAGGTGCGCGCGGGCGACGAGGTGCGGCTCTTCCACGCGGGCCGCGAGCGGATCGTCGTGGTCCGGCGCCCCGTGACGAAGCGCGTCGGACCACCGGTCGCCGCCGAGTGCTACGTGGACAACAGTCCGCCGCCGCCGACCCCGGTGGAGGCGGCGGTGACGGGCATCCGCGACCGCGGCACGGGCCGCCCGACGAAGCGGGACCGCCGCGAGATGGAGAACCTCCGCGGCCGCTAGTGCTGTGGCCGGGAAGGTGTGCCGGGTCGCGGTGTCCGGTGCGGTGCATCGCAAGGCGGAGGGCCGCGGCTCGTACTGGACGTACGTGCGCGGTCCGGCAACGCGGCGAGGTGCCGTGCCGGGCGCCGCGACCGGGTGGACCTTTCCGGGCACGGCACCAGCCTCCGGCGGTGCGGGGGATTCCCGGCCGGGCCCGTCCCGGATGCCCCCGGGGCGCGGGCCCCACGGGATGTCCGCCGCGCGGACGCCCTCCGGTCCTCCTGCCCATCCGGGCCCGGCCTGGTGCCCGGCATCGGCCGTCCCCGGAGCCGCCGTCCGAGGTCAGAGGCCGCCCGGCCCCCCGGCGGGAGGGAGGGCCGGGCCCCGGGCCACCGGCGCGGGACGCCGGCCGGGGATGCCAGCGGGCGCCCGGGCCGGTGGGGTCAGGACTTGCGGTAGGCGTACGCCTCCTCGGCCGCCGTCGCCACCGCCTCCAGGGGGGCTCCCGCCGAGGCGGCCACCACCGCCGCCACCGCGCCCTCCAGGAACGGGGCGTCCACCAGGCGGGACCCGGGCGGGAGTTCCTCGTCCTCCAGGAGGGCCTTCACGGTCAGCACCGAACTGCCCAGGTCCACCAGCAGCGCGACCCCGGCCCCCCGGTCCACCGCCGACGCGGCCGCCGTGATCAGCTCCGCGCTCGTGCCGAGCCCGCCGTCGGCGGTGCCGCCCGCCGGGGCCACCGGGGCCACCGCCCCGCCCGCCGCGATGCCCCGCGCCAGTTCCGCCACCGCCTCCGCGACCCCGGCGCTGTGCGACACCAGCACGATCCCGACCAGCGCCCCGCCGCTCACGCGGCCGCCTCCGCCGCGTCGGCCAGCGCGCCCAGCAGCAGGGCGGCCGAGGTGGCTCCCGGGTCCTGGTGCCCGACGCTGCGCTCCCCGAGGTAGCTGGCGCGGCCCTTGCGGGCCAGTATCGGCACCGTCGCCAGCGCCCCGCCCTCCGCCGCGTCCCCGGCGGCACGGTAGGACGTACCCAGCGCCGCGACCCCGGGGACCAGCGCGTCCAGCATCGTCTTGTCACCCGGGACCGCCCCGCCCAGCCGGGCCACCGCCTCCACCCCCGCGTCCAGGGCCCCGCGCAGCTCCTCGTCGGAGACCTCGGCGGCCTCCCCGAGTTCCTTGCCGGTGCGCCGCAGCAGCGTCCCGTACAGCGGTCCGGACGCGCCGCCCACCGTGGAGATCAGGGTGCGGCCGGCCAGCTGGAGCAGTGCCCCGGGCGCGGCCTCCGGGCCGGCCCCGGCCAGCGCCGTACGCACGGCCGTGAAGCCCCGCAGCAGGTTGGCCCCGTGGTCGGCGTCCCCGATGGGGGAGTCGAGCTCGGTCAGCCGGTCCGCCTCCCGTTCCACGGCCGCCGCGGCGGCCTCCATCCAGCGCCGGAAGAACTCCGCGTCCCGCATCCCGTCTCCTCCGCCTTCCCGTACGTCCGCCACGCGCTCAGCAGCCCCAGCGCAGGGCGGCCGTCCGCACCGGCGCGTCCCACAGCCGCAGCAGCTCCTCGTCCGCCCGGCACACGGTCACCGAACAGCCTGCCATGTCCAGGGAAGTGACGTAGTTCCCGACGAGCGCCCGGGCCACCGGCACGCCCCGCGCGGCCAGGACCGCGGCCACCTCCGCGTGGAACCCGTACAGCTCCAGCAGCGGGGTCGCTCCCATCCCGTTGACCAGCAGCAGCACCGGACCGCCCAGTGGTCCCGTCTCCGCCAGGTCGTCCAGTACGGCTCCCACCGCCACCTCGGCGATCTCCCGCGAGGTCATCATGGCGTGCCGCTCCCGGCCGGGTTCGCCGTGGATCCCCACGCCCAACTCCAGCTCCCCGTCGGGGAGGTCGAAGGTCGGACTGCCCTTCGCGGGCGTGGTGCAGGCGCTGAGCGCCACCCCGAAACTGCGGGAGGAGTCGTTGACCCGCCGGGCGAGGGCGGCGACCCGCTCCAGCGGCGCCCCCTCCTCGGCGGCGGCTCCGGCGATCTTCTCCACGAACAGGGTCGCGCCCGTGCCGCGCCGCCCCGCCGTGTACAGGCTGTCGGTCACGGCGACGTCGTCGTCGACGAGCACCCGCTCCACCCGCAGGCCGTCCTCCTCCGCCAGCTCGGCGGCCATCTGGAAGTTCAGCACGTCCCCGGTGTAGTTCTTGACGACGAACAGCACCCCCTGCCCGGCGTCCACGGCACCGGCCGCGTGCAACATCTGGTCGGGTACCGGCGAGGTGAACACGGCGCCGGCGCAGGCGGCCGAGAGCATCCCGGGCCCCACGAACCCGGCGTGCAGCGGCTCGTGCCCGGACCCGCCCCCGGAAACCAGCCCGACCCGGCCGCCGGCCCGCGCGTCCCGCCGCAGGACGACCTGCCGCTCCACGTCGACGTCGAGCTCGGGGTGCGCGGCCGCCATGCCGCGCAGCGCGTCGGAGACCACGGTGTCGGGTGAGTTGATGAGCATCTTCACGGAAACCTCCCGGTGCGGTGGAGTCGTGTCCTGTGACCTGCTGCCGACGGTATGGCAGAGGGTCCCGCCGGGGTGGCGGAACGCGGACGCGGCGCGGGGGAGGGTCTTGCTTCAGGCGCCCTGTTCGCGCAGGCGGCGGCTCACCTCGCCGAGGCCGTCGGCGAGGGCGTCCAGCTGTTCGGGGGTGAGGACGTCCACGAGGGCCTCGCGGACCGCCGTGACGTGGCCGGGGGCGGCTTCCTCCAGGCGAGCGCGGCCCGCGTCCGTGAGGACGGCGAAGACGCCCCGGACGTCCGAGGGGCAGCTGCGGCGGCGGACCAGGCCGGCCTTCTCCATCTGGCCGACCTGGTAGGTCAGGCCGCTCTTGGAGTTGATCAGCCCGTTGGCGAGTTCCGTCATGCGCAGTTCCCGGTCGGGCGCCGCGGCGAGCCGCACGAGGATCTCGTACTGGGGGTGGGAGAGTCCGGAATCGTCCTTCAGCTGCTGGTCGAGCCGCCGGTTCACCAGGGCGGAGGCGGCCAGGAAGCCCCTCCAGGCCCGCATCTCGCGGTCGTCCAGCCATCTCGGTTCAGCCATGGCGCCAGGGTACACGAGTTGTTCGAATTTGAATCAATGGCTATGGTCGGGCTCAAGCAGGTTCGAATTTGAACCAATCCCCTCGGGCCGCCCGACCGGAAGGACCCCCCATGAGCAGCGCCACCGCCACCGCCACCGCGACCAAGACCGCCGCCGCCCCGGCCGCCCCCGCCGCCGACACCTCCTCCTACGACGCCGGACTGCTCCTGCTGCGCGTCGTCCTCGGCCTCACGGTGGCCGCCCACGGCACCCAGAAGCTCTTCGGCTGGTTCGGCGGCGGCGGGATCGGCGGCACCGGCCAGTTCTTCACCGCCAGCGGCTACCCGGCGGGTGACGCCATGGCCGCCCTCGCCGGCCTGACCGAGACCCTCGGCGGCCTCGGCCTCGCCCTCGGCCTGCTCACCCCGCTCGCCGGGGCGGCCGTCACCGGCACGATGATCAACGCCCTGGCCGTCCACGGCACCGGCGCCTTCTTCGCCCCGAAGGGCATGGAGTACGAGCTCCTGCTCGCCGTGGCCGCCGCCGCCCTCACCCTGGCCGGCCCCGGCCGCCACGCCGTCGACCGGCTGCTGTCCGTCCCCGCCCTGCGCACCCACCGCCTCGCCCTCGGCGCCCAGGCCCTCGCCCTCGGCGTGGTCCTCGCCGCCGTGACGCTCTTCGTCCGCAGCTAGTGCCGTGCCCGGCCGTGTCTTGGGGGCGGCCGGCCGCACCTCGCCGACGGTGGGGAGGACGCCCGCGCCGCCGCCCAGCCCCGGGCGGGCTGATTGACCCCCGGAGTTTGCGGGAAAAGCGGATGAATGACACAACCCATCGAAGACTACGCACTCATCGGCGACCTGATGACCTGCGCCCTGGTCGGCCGTGACGGGTCCATCGACTGGCTGTGCCTGCCGCACTTCGACTCCGCCGCCTGCTTCGCCGCCCTCCTCGGCAACAAGGAGAACGGCCACTGGCGCATCGCCCCGGCCGCCGCCGAGAACGGCGAACGGTGCACGCGGCGGGCCTACCTGGACGGCTCGCCGGTCCTGGAGTCGTACTGGGAGACCGACGAGGGCACCGTCAAGGTCGTCGACTTCATGCCTCAGCGCGACGAAGCGCCCGACGTGATGCGGATCGTCGAAGGGGTCTCCGGCCGGGTCACCGTCCGCAGCACCCTGCGGCTGCGCTTCGACTACGGCCACGTCGTCCCCTGGGTCCGGCGCAGCGAGGGCGACCGGGTCGCCGTCGCCGGACCCGACTCGGCCTGGTTCCGCAGCGAGCCGCCCGTACGGACCTGGGGCGAGGACCGCAGCACCCGCTCGGAGTTCACCGTCGGCCCCGGCGAGAAGGTCGCCTTCGTGCTGACCTGGCACGCCTCGCACGAGCCGCGCCCCGAGCCCGTCAACCCGTACGAGGCACTGGAGCAGAGCCTCGCCGACTGGCGGGAGTGGGCCGCCCAGTGCCGCTACGACGGCCCTTACAAGGAGGCCGTCACCCGGTCGCTGATCACCCTCAAGGCCCTCACCTTCGCCCCCACCGGCGGGATCGCCGCCGCCGCGACGACCTCCCTGCCCGAGGAGATCGGCGGCGTCCGCAACTGGGACTACCGCTACTGCTGGCTCCGCGACGCCACCCTCACCCTGGGCGCCCTGCTGTCCACCGGCTTCCTCGACGAGGCACGGGCCTGGCGGGCCTGGCTGCTGCGTGCCGTCGCGGGCGACCCGGCCGACCTGCAGATCATGTACGGCATCGCCGGCGAGCGCCGCATCCCCGAGACCGAACTGCCCTGGCTGCGCGGCTACGCCGGCTCCGCCCCGGTCCGGGTCGGCAACGCCGCCGTGGACCAGCTCCAGCTGGACGTGTACGGAGAGGTCCTCGACGCCCTGCACCTCGCGCGGGCCTCCGGGCTGGCCTCGGAACGGCACGCCTGGAAGATCCAGCTCGCCCTCCTCGACTTCCTGGAGCGCAACTGGCACCGCCCGGACGAGGGACTGTGGGAGGTGCGCGGCCCGCGCCGCCACTTCACCCACTCCAAGGTGATGGCCTGGGTCGCCGCCGACCGGGCCGTACGGACCCTGGAGAACGCCCCGCACCTGCCGGGCGACGTGGAGCGCTGGCGGGCCATGCGGGACGAGGTGCACCGCGACGTCTGCGACAAGGGCTACGACCCCGAGCGGGGCACGTTCACCCAGTACTACGGCTCCCGCGAGCTGGACGCGGCCACCCTGCTCATCCCCCGCGTCGGTTTCCTCCCGCCCGACGACCCCCGTGTGATCGGCACGGTCGACGCCGTCCGGGCGGAGCTGGGGAGCAGCGGCCTGGTCCGCCGCTACAGCACCGAAGGGCCTTCCGTCGACGGACTGCCCGGGGACGAGGGCACCTTCCTGGCCTGCTCGTTCTGGATGGCCGACGCCCTGCACATGACCGGCCGGACCAAGGAGGCCCGCGAGCTGTTCGAGAAGCTGCTGGCGGTGCGCAACGACGTGGGCCTGCTCGCCGAGGAGTACGACACCCGCACCGGGCGCCAGCTCGGCAACTTCCCGCAGGCGTTCAGCCACGTCGGCCTGGTCAACACCGCCATCGCCCTGTCCGGTACCGAAGCGGCCGGCTGACCCCGCGCACACGGGCGGGGGGCCGCCGCGAACCGCGACGGCCCCCCGGACGACCCGCCGGAACGGTCAGGCCGCCGGCTCGTCCTCCGTGCCGGGGATGCTGACCAGCCAGCGCGAGTCCTTGTGCGGCCGCAGGTACAGCGCCCAGTAGAGGGTGGCCACGGCGGTGATGCCACCGGTCCACAGCAGGTACTGGGTCTCCTGCTGGGTCAGGATGTACGCGAAGACGAGGATCAGCACGATCGGCACGGCCGGCCACAGCGGCATCCGCCAGGCGGCCTTCTCCCCGTGCGCCCCGCGCCGGCTGAACAGCGCGGCCACCGCGACCAGCAGGTACATGCCGGTCACCGACACGCCGGTCACCCCGTACAGGGTGTCGAGGTTGACGAAGCACATCGCCGCGCCCGGCAGGCCGACCAGCAGCGTGGCCACCCAGGGGGAGCCGAAGCGGCCCAGCCGCGACAGGCCGCGGTTGACCGGCTCGGGCCAGGCCTTGTCGCGGGCCGAGGCGAACAGCACCCGGGAGTTCTGGATGACCATCACGATGCCGGCGTTGACGATGGCCAGGGCCACGCAGAGGCTGACGAAGGTGCCGACGGCCGAGTTCGACCAGGCCGTCACCATCGCGCCGAGGTCGCCGGAGGTCAGCGCCTCCAGGTCCGGGGCGCCCACGGTGATCGCGATGACCGGGACCAGGATGACGGCGGAGGAGATCGCGAGGGTCGCGAGCACGGTCCGCGGGACGTTGCGGCGCGGCTGCTCCAGCTCCTCGGAGAGGTAGACCGCGGTGGAGAAGCCCTGGGTGACGAAGAGCGCGATCGCCAGCCCGGAGACCACCATCATGGCCGTCACCGTGGAGACGCCGCCGCCCTCGGCGGCCACCGAGCCGTGCACCAGGGCGTCGGCGCCCCGCTCGCTGTGGGCGAAGCCGAGCACGGCGACCAGCGCGGCGGCGACCACCTCCAGCACGAGGAAGACGCCCGTGATCCAGGCGTTGGCGCGCAGGTCCAGCAGACCGGCGAGGGTGGCGAGCAGCATCACGCCGGCGCCGGCCAGCGGAGCCGGTACGTCGATCACCGGGGAGAGGTAGTCGGCCGTACCCATGGCGATCACGGGCGGCACGATCATCACCACGAGCAGGGACAGCACGAAGACGAGCCAGCCGGCGAGCCGGCCCGCGAGGGTGGAGACCATGGCGTACTCGCCGCCGGCACTGGGGATGAGCGTGCCCAGCTCCGAGTAGCAGAAGGCCACGCCCACGCAGAGCAGCGAGCCGATGGCGATGGTGAGCGCGGTCCAGGTGCCGAGACCGGAGAAGAGGTCGGGCACGACGACGAAGAGGGTCGAGGCGGGCGTCACGCACGACAGCGTGAGCAGGGTCCCGCCGACGACGCCGATGGAACGCTTGAGCTTCTGCGGGATGGGGCCGGTGGCCGGGGCGAGGGCCTGTGGTGCGCTGATCGTGTCAGTCATCGGTGCGAGGTTCCGATCGGCAGTGCGGTGAAGGAGTACGGGAGCGGTATCGCCTCCGGGGCGGTGGTGGGCACTTCGTTCGAGTGGCTCCCGGGCCGCTATGCAAGCTCCACGAGATCCGCAGGTCAATAGCTGTTCACCTGCGGAATCCATCGTGGATCACCCCTCCGGCTACCCGATTCCGGTGTCAAGGCCGCGTAAATGTTGCCCGGCCGGGGTGTGCGGGAACCGCAGCGAGATCCAATGAATTTCCCTCCGCTTTGCCCAGGGCCAGGAGACCTCCCGAGCCGGCCGGGTGGGAGCCGGGCGGGAGGTGTGGATGGGCCTGGGGGCCTATGCCGCATGCGCCGGGATCGTCCCCGGGGCCGATGGGCGCCCGGCGGCGGGCCGCGAGAATTCCAGGCACGAGATCGCGACGGCAGTACGCGGTCGGCTTCAACCTCCAGAAGTACCAGCGCCCGGACGCCGACGGCCGCCCCCTTCCGCACCCCGTCGACACGGCCCTCGGCGCACTCCAGGACCAGGCCCTGTGCCCGTCGGCCGCCGGGGCCCGGACCCCCGCCCCCGCGCCGGTCCCCGACCCGCAGGACCCGTTCCTCCTCAAGAAGGCCGCCCGGGCGCTCCGTTAGCGGTGCGGGAGGCCAGCAGCAGGGCGATGTCGTCCGGGCGGTCCGGGGTCCGGGCCGCCTCGGCGACCAGCCGGTCGGCCGTCTCCGCCAGCGGGGACGGCCGGGCCGCGGCCAGCGCCGTCCGCAGCCGCTCCACCCCGTCGTCGATGTCCGCCCCCGGGGTCTCCACCAGCCCGTCCGTGTACAGGGCCAGAACCTCGGCGGGAGCCAGCGCCAGCTCCGTCACCGGGTACCGGGCCCCGGGGTCGACGCCGAGCACCACCCCGCCCGCCAGGTCCAGCACCTCCGCCCGGCCGTCGGCGTGCCGCAGCAGCGGCTGCGGGTGCCCGGCGCGGGCGGCCAGGGCGCGGCCGGAGCCCGGGTCCAGCAGGACGTAGCAGCAGCTGGCGAACTGGCCCGGGTCCAGGTCGATCAGCAGCTGGTTCGTGCCCCGCACCACCTGGTCCGGGGTGTTCCCGCTGAGCGCGAAGGCCCGTACGGCGCTGCGCAGTTGGCCCATGGTGGCGGCGGCCGCCACCCCGTGGCCCTGGACGTCCCCGATGACCAGCGCCAGCCGGCCCCCGTCCGTCTCGATGACGTCGTACCAGTCGCCGCCGACCTCCATGCCGTCCGTCCCGGGCAGGTACCGGCCCACCGTGGTCACCTCCTCCCGCACCGGCAACCGGTGCGGCAGCAGGGCCGCCTGGAGCCCCCGGGCCAGCGCCGCCTCGCTGTCGTAGCGCCGGGCCCGCTCCAGGGCCTGCGCGATCAGACCGGCCAGCGCCGTGAGGACCGTACGCTCCTCGGGACTGAAGCCGCGCCGCTCGTCGAAGCCGAGGATGCAGGAGCCGACCGGGCGGCCGGAGGCGATCAGCGGCAGGAAGGCGCGGGCCCCGACATCGGCGTCCAGCGGGATCCCCGGATAGGCCGCGGCCAGGTGTTCCATCGACTCGAAGAACAGCGGCCGGCCCGAGGTCAGGGTCTCCACCCCCGGCAGCCGCTCGTGGAGCGAGACCCCGTCGAAGCGGCTCAGGAACCCCTTGGGGAAACCCGTCTCCCAGGCGAGGTACAGGTGCCGTTCGTCGAGCATGTAGATGGCCAGCTGCCGGCCGCCGAACGCGGGCAGCAGCTCCTCGGTGACCACCGCCGACACCTGGCGCGCGGTGACCGCCTCGGTCAGCGCGATGGCCAGGGCCACCGGCCGGTACAGGGAGGAGGCCCGGTCCGCGGGCGAACCGAGTCCGGCGCCGGGCCGGGCCACCGACCCCGGCGCGTAGGCGGGCGGCTCGGCGGCCTCCAGGGTCACCGTCACCCCCGAGGGGCCCGGGAACAGGCCCACCGACAGCCACTCGGCGGCCGGTCCGGCCCCGGCCCCGGCGCCGGCCCCGGCGCCGGCCCCGGTGTCCGGACCGGCGGGCACCCGCCGGGCCGTGAAGCGCACGGGCTCGCCGGAGACGAACACCCCGCGGAAATGGTCCTCGTAGGCGGAATGGCCGAGCCAGGGCAGCACCTCCCACAGCGCGCGCCCGTGCAGCAGGGGCGCGGGACGCCCGAGCAACTCCTCGGCGGCGGTGTTGGCGAAGGCGACGGCACCCTGCCGGTCCACGGACAGCACCGCCGTCCCGAGCCGGTCCACGGCCTCCCGGGCCTCCTCCGCACCCGTCGCGGGCAAGGGCACGCACAACGGGTCGCCGTCCCACAGCACCGCCTCCCCGGCGGCGCGCAGCGCGTCCAGCTCCCCGGCCAGCCCGGCGGCGGCCTCCCGCAGCCGCTCCCGCTCAGCGGCCCCGAGCACCGCCCCCGGCGTCGCCGGCCGCAGCACCAGCAGCACCCCGAACCGCTCCGGCCCGGTGCCGACCGGCTCGTAGAACGACCCGAAGGGGAAGGGCAGCCCGGCCATCAGCTGGGGGAAGCGCCGCATCGCCGCCTCCGCGTCCGGCAGGTGCACCGACTGCCCGGTGCGGTACGCCTCGGCGACCGGGTACGGCCGGTTCACCTGCATCCGCCACCACGGCCGGAACAGCCGCCCCGGCAGGCCCGTGACCACCGCCATCCGCAGCAGCCCGTCCGTGCCCGAGCGCAGGTAGACCCCGCCCGCGTGACCGCCGACGGCCTCCACGGCAGCCACCGCCGCCCGCGCGAGCGCCCGGTTCCTGGCGACGGAGGCCGGGCCCACACCGTCCGCTCTCGCCGTCACACAGTCAGGATGCGCCCTCGGCCCCGGCGGCTGCACCCGTTCGCCCCGGGCCGCTCCCGCGGTACCCCCGGACCACCGCCGCCGCGGCGGCGAGCAGTACGAACGCCACCGTGCGCAGTGCCGCCCCCATGGCGTCGGTGAAGGCGGCCGCCTGCGCGGGATCCGCCGGGTTCCCGTGGAAGCGGGAGGCCAGCACCGTGCCGACCACCGCCACGCCCAGCGCCGCGCCGATCTCCCGGGCGGCGGTGTTCAGCCCCGAGCCCAGCCCCGCCTGGTGCGGCGGCAGCTGCGCGACCACCGTCAGGGTCAGCGGGGGTGCGCACAGCCCGGTCCCGACTGACAGCACCAGCAGGTAGCCGCCGTACACGGCGTACGGGGTGCCAGCGTCGGCGGTGGACACCAGCAGCAGCCCGGCCGCGATCAGGAGCAGCCCCGCCCCGACCGGCAGCCGGGGCCCGGTCCGCTCGGTGAGCCGCGCGCCCAGCCTGGGCACCACCGCCATGCCGACCGTGAGCGGGACGATCGCCAGCCCCGCCAGGGCCGGCGAGAAGCCCTTGGCGTACTGGAGGTACTGGGCGTTGACGAAGAAGAGGGAGAACAGCCCGAAGAAGGCGGCGCCGATGCCCAGCGTCCCCGCCCGCAGCCCGCGCGAGGCGAAGACCCGCGGGTCCAGCAGCGGGCGGGCGGCGCGCAGCGCGTACCCGGTGAAGACGGCCAGCAGCACCGCCCCGGCCCCGAAGGAGCCCAGGACGCGGACCGAGGACCAGCCGTACGAGGGCCCCTCGATGATCCCGTGGACCACCGAGAACAGCGCCCCGGCCAGGACCAGGGCCCCGAGCGGATCGACGGCCGCGTCGGCGCGCGAAGGAGTGCGCGGCACCGCGACGGCCACGGCGAGGGCGAGCAGCGCGCCCAGCGGGACGACCCCCCAGAACAGGGCCCGCCAGGTGAGGAACTCCCCGGCCAGGCCGCCGAACACGTTGCCCGCAAGGCCCCCGAGGCCGGCGGACAGCGTCCAGGTGGCCAGCGCCTGCCCGCGCCGCTCGGGCGGGGTCAAGTGGACCAGCACGGACATGGTGGCGGGCATGACCAGCGCCGCCCCGGCCCCGGACAGCCCGCGTCCGGCGATCAGCGCCGCCGGTCCGGCGGCGAGGGCGCTGAGCGCCGCGCCCGCGGAGAACAGTCCGAGTCCGGCCAGCAGCGCGCCCTTGCGGCCGTACCGGTCGCCCAGGGCCCCGGCCGGGATCAGCAGCGCGGCGAAGACGATCACGTACGCGTCGACCGTCCACAGCAGCTGGCCCGGGGCCGGGCGCAGGGTGGAGGCGGCGAGCTCGGGGATCAGCAGGTTCACGGCGGCGACCATGCCCTGCGCGACGAGCACGCAGGCGCACAGCACCAGCAGGGCGGGGCGGGACAGCCCGGGGCCGGACGGTCCGGGCGCGGTGGCCCCTTCCGTCCCGCGCGGGGACTCGGTCCGGGCCGGGGACGGTGTGCGGGCATGGCGGAGCACGGCTCCTCCTCGGAGTCGGTGAAGGGTGGTGGAAGGGGGCGGGGGAGGGCCGGTCGTCCGGCCCGATCGCCCCGGGAACCACCGTAGGGTTGGCCCCACCTGCTTTCCAGTGCAAGTTCTGCAAGGGATGAATGCGCGTGACGCAATCCGGATCCGGGCTGCCCGGGGTGGACCTCAACCTGCTCGTCGCCCTCGACGTCCTCCTGGAGGAGTCGAGCGTCTCCCGGGCCGCCGCCCGCCTGCACCTCTCCGAGCCCGCCATGAGCCGGACCCTGGGCCGGATCCGCAAGGCCCTCGGCGACCCCGTGCTCGTCCGTGCCGGGCGCACGATGGTCCCCACCCCGCACGCCCTCTCCGTCCAGGGGGAGGTACGGGCCGTGGTGGAACGCGCCCGCGCCCTGTTCCTCACGGGCGGCCGGGTGGACCTGGCGACCCTGACCCGCACCTTCACCGTCCTGGCCCACGACTCCTTCGCCGCCGCGTTCGGCGCCGCCCTCTTCCGGCGGACGGCCCGCGAGGCCCCGGGGGTGCGGCTGCGGTTCCTCTCCGAGAGCCACGTCGACCTCCCGATGCTCCGCGAAGGGGTCGCGGACCTGGAGTTCGGCGTCATCGACACCCGTTCGCCCGAGGTGCGCACCGAGCACCTCTTCGACGACCGCGTGCTCGGCGTCGTACGCAGTGGGCACCCGCTGCTGCGCGGGCCGGTCACCGCCCGCCGGTTCGCCGCCGGGGAGCACCTGACCGTGTCGCGGCGCGGCCGGCTGGAGGGGCCGGTCGACGAAGCCCTCGCGGAGCGGGGCCTGGCCCGCCGGGTGGTGGGCAGCATGGCCTCGTTCTCGGCCTCCCTCCTGGTGCTGCGCCAGACCGATCTGATCGGCCTGGCCGCCTCCCGGACCGCCCCGCAGACCGAAGCGCTCGGCCTCGTCACCTTCGAGGTCCCCCTGGAGCTGCCGCCGCTGCCGGTCGGGCTCGCCTGGCACCCCCGCCACGACGCGGACCCGGCGCACGTCTGGCTGCGCGCCTGCGCCCGCGAACTGCTGCCGGGCTGATCCGGAAGACACGGCACCGGGAAGCGGCGATGCGCCGAACGCCTCCCCCGAAGGGGGGAACAGGCCGCCGCGCACGCCGTCGTCCGCGCCCCCGCCGGGGAGGCATCCGGCATGCGACACCAGTACGACGACACGCACCCGGCACCCCGCGCGGCGTTCACGGCCGCCGACGCCTACACCCTCCGCACCGCACTCGACGCCCTCGGCGGGGTCCGCGACCTCGACACCCTCGACGTGGCCTGCGGGCACGGCGGCACCGCCGCACTGCTGGCGAGCGGCGGCGCCCGGCGCACCGTCGGCGTCGACAACTGCCCGGACCGGGTCCGCCGGGCCCGGGCTTCCGCGCCCCCGTCCACCCCCGTCGAGTACGTGGTCGCGGACGCCGCCGACATGCCGCAGCTCGGCCCCTTCGACCTGGCCACCGCCGTCTACGTGTTCAGCCACGCCCCCGACCGGGCGGCCCTGCACGCCATGTTCCGCGGCATCCGCGCCAACCTGCGCCCCGGAGGGCGGCTGCTGACGCTCGTGCGCAACCCGGGGGCGTACCCGCGGGTGGACTGGTCCCCGTACGGGATGCGCATCCTCGACCGGGTGCCGGACGGTGACGCCCCGCTGCTGAAGGCGCAGTTCCTGACCGAGCCCCCGCAGCACTTCGAGTACCGCGAATGGGCGCACGCCGACTTCGCCGAAGCCGCCGTCGACGCCGGCTTCAGCACCGTCGGCTGGCAGCCCTCCCGCACCCCGCCCGCCGACGCCGCGCGCGACGAGGCGTACTGGACGGCGTACCGCGCCTGGCCGGTCAGCTCGCTGATGACGTGCACCGCCTAGTCTCAGTCCTGGTCGGCGGTCTCCCCGACGAGCTCGACGATCCTGTCCAGGGCCGCCCGCCCCTCCGGGACCGGCAGCAGCGGGTACGCGTGCGGCATCCCCGGCTCCTCGTGCCACTCCACCCGCGCCCCGGCCGCGCCGGCCCGCCGCCGCAGCTCGTGGCTGTCGGTGGCCAGCACGTCCCGGGTCCCGGTGAACACCGTCAGCGGCGCCAGCCCCTCGAAGGAGCCGTGCAGCGGGCTCACCCGGGGGTCGTCCGTCGCGAGGGTCCCCGCGTACAGCCGTCCCGCCTCGGCCAGCCCGGCCCGGGCCAGCACCGGATCGGCCGCCTCCAGCGCGGCCTGGCCCGGGTGGCTCATGCTCAGGTCGAGCCAGGGGGAGATCAGCACGATCCGCGACGGCTGCGCCCCGGTCCGCTCCCGCAGCCGCTGCGCGGCGGCCAGCGCCAGCCCGGCGCCCGCGGAGTCCCCGATCAGCACCGTCCCGCCGGCGCCGCCGCTCTCGATCAGACCGCTCAGCAGATCCGCGGCCACGGGGACGTTCCGGTCGGCGGTACCGCGCGGGGCGAGCACGTACGCCGGGACGACCACCCGGGCCCGGGCCCGGGTCACCAGGGTCCGGATCAGCGACCAGTGCGGCCGGACCAGCTCGTCGATGTACGCGCCGCCGTGCACGTACAGCACCCGTGCCACGGGCTCCTGCCCGCGCGGCGAGGCGTCGTACACCGGCCAGGCCCCGACGAAGGTCCGCGACAGTTCCGCGACCCGGCCCAGCGAGCGCGGCGGCAGATGCGAGGCGGGCCTGCGGGCCGCCTGCGCGACCGCCGCCCGGACCGCCTCGGCGGTCGCGAACCGTCTTCGCCGCCCCGTCGCCACCAGTGCGGCCGAAAGCGCCCTGCTGCGCAGACTCGGCACGCCCCTCACCTCCCCTTTTCCCCGGTGAGGGACCATAGCGCGGCTCCCGCCCCCGGGCCCCATCCCCGTCCAGGGAGGAGCATAGGCGTGAAGCTGCGCTGTCGACCCGCTTAAGAAAGTCTCGATGGACTGATCACCGCGACGATCGGCAGATTGGTGTCCGTCACCAACGCCACCCGCGTCCCAGCGGGATCGGCAACACCCCCCTTCGCATGCCTGGAGCCACCGCCATGAAGGCACTCGTCAAGCACAAGGCCGAGCCCGGGCTGTGGCTCATGGACGTCCCCGAGCCCGAGTACGGCCCCGGCGACGTGCTGATCAAGGTGCTGCGGACCGGTATCTGCGGCACCGACCTGCACATCCGTGCCTGGGACGGCTGGGCGCAGGGCGCCGTCAAGACCCCGCTCGTGCTCGGCCACGAGTTCGTCGGCGAGGTCGCGGCGGTCGGCGCGGACGTCCGCGACATCGAGACCGGCGCCCTGGTCAGCGGCGAGGGCCACCTGGTGTGCGGCAAGTGCCGCAACTGCCTGGCCGGCCGCCGCCACCTGTGCCGCTCCACGATCGGGCTCGGGGTCGGCCGCGACGGCGCCTTCGCGGAGTACGTGGTGCTCCCCGCGCAGAACGTGTGGGTGCACCGGACGGCCGTGGACCTGGACGTGGCGGCCATCTTCGACCCCTTCGGCAACGCCGTGCACACCGCGCTGTCCTTCCCGCTGGTCGGCGAGGACGTGCTGATCACGGGCGCGGGCCCGATCGGCATCATGGCGGCGGCCGTCGCCAAGCACGCCGGCGCGCGCAGCGTGGTCATCACCGACGTCAGCCCCGAGCGGCTGGAGATCGCCCGCAAGGCGGGCGCCACGCTCGCGGTGAACGTCGCCGAGTCCTCCATCGCCGAGGCGCAGACGCGGCTGGGGCTGCGCGAGGGCTTCGACGTCGGCCTGGAGATGTCGGGCCGCGCGGAGGCGATGCGCGACATGATCGACAACATGACGCACGGCGGCAAGATCGCGATGCTCGGCCTGCCGGCCCAGGAGTTCCCGGTGGACTGGGCGAAGGTCGTCACCTCGATGATCACCATCAAGGGGATCTACGGACGCGAGATGTTCGAGACCTGGTACGCGATGACGGTGCTGCTGGAGGGCGGGCTCGACCTGTCCCCGGTCATCACCGGCCGCTACTCGCACCGCGACTTCCAGGCCGCCTTCGACGAGGCCGCGACCGCCCGCAGCGGCAAGATCATCCTCGACTGGACGGCGTAGGCCTCCGGCGGCCCACCCGGGTGGGCCCCGCTCCGGCCCCGGGGCGGGCCGGTAGCCCGGCTACCCGGCCGGGACCGGCCCCGGAACCCCCGGCGCCCCGAGCCCGGGCCGGGTTTCAGGCCCCGGCCGGGGCCGGGCCAGGTCCCCGGATCCGGGCCCGGATCCGAACCCTGATCCAGGCCTGAGGCCTGGGCCTGAGTCCAAGCCCTGTGCCTGAGTCCGAGGCCCGGGTCTGAGTCCGTGCCCCGGGTCCGTGCCCCGGGTCCGAGCCCTGGATCCGGGTCCGTGCCCCGGGTCCGAGCCCTGGATCCGGGTCCGTGCCCCGGGTCCGAGCCCTGGATCCGGGTCCGTGCCCCGGGTCCGGGATCCGCACCTGGACCTCGTCCGGACCCCGGACTCAAGCCCCCCGGGCCCGGACCCCGGGCTGGGTTCCGGGCAGGCCGCCTGCTGTTCGCCTGCGCGCCGACCCGGGTCCGAGCCCCGGATCCGGACCCGGAACCCGGACGCGGAACCGGACCCGGACCCGGAACCCGGATCCGAGCGGGGTCCGGACCCGAGCGGGGTCCGGACCCGAGCGGGGTCCGGGTTCCGGGTCCGGGGGCCGAGCCGTGGACCTGCACCGGGGCCGGAGGCAATGGCGCCTCGGCCACGTACCGCAGGACCCCCGCCCGCGGCACCGGCAGCCGCTACCGTCGTCCCGGGCGGGAGCCCGCCGCCGCAACCACAAGACCATCTCCCTCCGGGCCGGGCCCCGCACACCCTCCCCCCTCCGCGGGGCCCGGCCCCTCCTCCCCGTCCGCCGGACGGCGATCCGCACAAGGAGAAACCGAAGCCCATGTTCGAGTCCGTACGCGAAGACCTCCGCACCACCCTCGACGAGATCCGCGCAGCGGGCCTGCACAAGCCCGAGCGCGTCATCGGCACCCCGCAGAACGCCGCCGTCGCCGTCACCGCGGGCGGCGCCCCCGGCGAGGTGCTGAACTTCTGCGCCAACAACTACCTCGGGCTGGCCGACCACCCCGACGTGGTCGCCGCCGCCAAGGACGCCCTCGACCGCTGGGGCTACGGCATGGCCTCGGTCCGCTTCATCTGCGGCACCCAGGAGGTGCACAAGGAGCTGGAGGCCCGCCTGTCGGCCTTCCTCGGCCAGGAGGACACGATCCTCTACTCCTCCTGCTTCGACGCCAACGGCGGTGTCTTCGAGACCCTGCTCGGCGCCGAGGACGCCGTGATCTCCGACGCCCTCAACCACGCCTCGATCATCGACGGCATCCGCCTCTCCAAGGCCCGCCGCTTCCGCTACGCCAACCGCGACATGGCCGAGCTGGAGGCGCGCCTCAAGGAGGCCACCGAGGGCGGCGCCCGCCGCAAGCTCATCGTCACCGACGGCGTCTTCTCCATGGACGGCTACGTCGCCCCCCTCCAGGAGATCTGCGACCTCGCCGACCGCTACGACGCCATGGTCATGGTCGACGACTCGCACGCCGTCGGCTTCGTCGGCCCCGGCGGCCGCGGCACCCCCGAGCTGCACGGGGTCATGGACCGCGTCGACATCATCACCGGCACCCTCGGCAAGGCCCTCGGCGGCGCCTCCGGCGGCTACGTCGCCGCCCGCACCGAGATCGTCGAGCTGCTGCGCCAGCGCTCGCGCCCGTACCTCTTCTCCAACTCCCTCGCCCCGGTCATCGCCGCCGCCTCCCTGAAGGTCCTCGACCTGCTGGAGTCCGCCGGCGACCTGCGCGAGCGGCTCGCGGACAACACCAAGCTGTTCCGCACGAAGATGACCGAGGCCGGCTTCGAGATCCTGCCCGGCGACCACGCCATCGCCCCCGTCATGATCGGCGACGCCGCCGAGGCCGGCCGGATGGCGGAGCTGCTGCTGGAGCGCGGCGTGTACGTGATCGGCTTCTCGTACCCGGTCGTTCCGCTCGGCGCGGCCCGTATCCGCGTCCAGCTCTCGGCGGCCCACTCGACGGCCGACGTGGAGCGCGCGGTGGCCGCCTTCGTGGACGCCCGCGCGGCGCTTTCCGCTGCTCAGGGCTGACATCATGGGGGTGTGATCGACCCCCGCCGGCTGCGCGTCCTGCGGGCCGTGGCGGACCACCGTACGGTGACCGCCGCGGCCGCAGCGCTGTACCTCACCCCCTCCGCCGTCTCCCAGCAGCTCGCCGCGCTGGAACAGGAGACCGGCCACGCGCTGCTGACCCGCAGCGGCCGGGGCGTACGGCTCACCGCGGCCGGGGAGATCCTGCTGGGCCACGCCCACGAGGTGCTGGCCCAGCTGGAGCGCGCCGAGGCGGAACTCGCCGCCTACGCGGGCGGTTCCGCCGGCGAGGTCACGGTGGCGGCCTTCGCCACCGGCATCGCCGAGGTACTGGCCCCCGCCATCGCCCGCCTCGCCCTGGAACACCCGGGGATCCGGCTGCGGGTCCGGGACGCGGAGGGCGACCAGAGCCTGCCGCTGCTGCTCGACGGGGAGGCCGACCTGGCCCTCGCGGTGGAGTACCGGGGCGCTCCGGGCGCCGACGACGGGCGGCTGTCGGTGCTCCCGCTGTACGCGGAGCCCTTCGACGCGGTGCTGCCCGCCGGGCACCCGCTCGCCGGCCTGCCCGCCGTGGCGCTGGCGGACCTCTCCGACGCGGACTGGGTCGGCCAGTACCCGGGCAACCCCTGCTACGACGTGACCCTGCTGGCGTGCGAACTGGCCGGCTTCCAGCCGCGCTTCGTGCACTCCTCCGACGACTTCCGGGCGGTGACCGCCCTGGTCGGCGCGGGCGCGGGGGTGGCGCTGGTGCCGCGTTCCGCGCTGCGCGGCATGGACCTCAATGAGGTCCGGGTACGCCCGGTCGCGGGCCCGGCAGCCACCCGCCGGGTCTTCGCCGCCACCCGCCGCGGCGCCGAGTCCCACCCGCTGATCGCCCCGGTCCTGGCGGCGTTGACCCGCGAGGCCCAGCGGGTCCCGGCGCACTGAGAACGCCCCGGCCGAAACCCGCTACCCACCGGGCGGGCGGCCGTCCTACGGTGGCGCGATGACCATTCGGATGATCGTTCTCAACGGCGCGTCCAGCTCGGGGAAGTCCGGGATCGTGCGCTGCCTCCAGGCCGAACTGCCCGAGCCGTGGCTGGCGTACGGCTGCGACTCCTTCGTCGACTCACTGCCCGCGAGGATGCGGGAGTCCGCCGGGGGGATCGTGTTCGCCGAGGACGGCGGCGTGAGCGTCGGGGCGGAGTTCCGGGCGCTGGAGGCGGCCTGGATGGAGGGCATCGCGGCGATGGCCCGGGCCGGCGCCAGGATCGTCGTCGACGACGTCTTCCTCGGCGGTGCCGAGTCCCAGAAGCGCTGGCTGCGCGCCCTGGAGGGCCTGAAGGTGCTGTGGGTCGCCGTCCGGTGCGACCCCGAGGCCGCCGCGGGCCGGGAGATCGCCCGCGGTGACCGCACCCCGGGCATGGCCGCCTCCCAGGCGGCCGTGGTCCACGAGGGGGTCTCCTACGACCTGGAGGTGGACACCACGCACACCGAATCCATGGCCTGCGCCCGCACCATCGCCGCCCGTCTCGGCTAGGCCCTGTCCGGCGGATCACGGCGGATCACGGCGGATCACGGCCGGGCCGGCCTGGGGGCGGGTGCTGTCGCGCACCGCCCCTCACCGGCAGGCTGGTCCCCGCACCGGTTGGTATTCTCCCGGGATGGCCGCGCAGTCACCTCCACCGCTGACCCTGGAAGTCGCCCGGGACCTTCAGGACATGATCCGGGCCGACATCGGGCCGGGCCTGAGCGAGCGGGAACTCGACGCGGTCGAGGCGCGGTTCGGCTTCACCTTCTCGGTGGACCACAGGGTCTTCCTCTCCGCCGGCCTGCCGCACGGGTCACGGGGCTGGCCGGACTGGCGTGACGGAGACCCCGAGGAGCTGGCCGATCGGCTCTCCCAGCCGGTCGACGGCGTGCTCTTCGACGTCGAGCGCAACGGCTTCTGGCACCCTGCCTGGCCCCCGAGGCCCGCGCGGACGTCCGACGCCCTCCAGGTCGCGAGGTGCGCGCTGGCCGCCGTACCGCAGCTGGTCCCCGTCTACGGCCACCGCTACCTGCCGGGCACGGCGGGGGAGTGGGGACACCCCGTACTGTCCGTCCACCAGACCGACGTCATCCTGTACGGGAACGACCTCGCCGACTACGTACGGCACGAGTTCACCGGCCGGGCCGAAAGCCTCTCGGCCCGCTCGACCGTCGGCTTCTGGTCCTACTTCGTCGAAAGCGGTTCGGGCACCGACCCCACCGCGCCCACCCCGCACAGCCCCTACGCCACCAGTGCGCAGGAGGCCGTCGAGTACCTGCGGATGCTGGCGCTGGAGCGCCTGATCGGCCGACGGCACCACCCGCACCAACTGGTCGAGGCAGGACTCACGGCCCTGGTGCTCGACGTCGGGACGGAGTCGCTTCCGCTGCTCGCCGGCTTGTCGCGGGCCGAGTACGACCGTGCCGAAACGCTCTTCGACCAGGTGCTGGGCGAGTCGGGTCTGTCGGACGGTCTTCCCGTGGACGACACCGGCATCCCCTGGGAGGCGGCCCGCTGGGAACTCGTGCGCTGGTGGCTGCGGCTGATCGTGAACGGGAGCATGGCTCCCGGGGCCGGTGGTGACGTGATCACCTACGAAGGCTGGGGCGCGTTGGACCGGCCGCCGGCGCTCAAGCCGCTCGTCGACGAGGTCGACGCGCACAACAGCTGGGAGGCGGTACGGAGCGGCACGCGGGAGCAGCGGGCGGGGGCGATCGTCGCGGAGGCCGAGCGGCTGCTGGCGGGTCCCTGGCCGCCGCTCGGCTGAGGCGCGCCGGGGTGAGCGGACTTCCGCGGAAGGGAGCACGCGCGCTCTTGCCGTCCACCGGCCCGGCCTGATCCGGAAGACGTGGCTTAGCCGGCCCGCAGCGCCGCGAGGAGTCCGGTGCGCAGGAGCCGTACGGCCGGGGAGTGCCGGTCGCCGTGGGCGACGAGGCCGAGCCGGGCGTGCGTGGCCGCGTCGGTGAGCGGGACCGTGCGCAGGCCGGCGCCCTCGGCGGAGGAGGCGCTGAGGACGGCGACGCCCGCGCCGCGCTCGGCGAGGCGGAGCAGGGCGGCGGGGGAGCTGGCGTCGAGGTCCACGCGGGGGTCCAGGCCGAGCCGGCGGCAGGAGTCCTCGTAGGCGGCGCGGATGCCGGTGCCCCGGGAGAGGCAGAGGACCTTCTCGCCCCGGAGGCCGGCGAGCCGCAGTTCCGCCCGGTCGAGCGGGTGCCCGGCCGGCACGACGGCGGCGATGGGCTCGTCGATGACGACGTCCGCCTCCAGCCCGGGGGCCGCCTCGCCCGCGTAGCCGATCAGGGCCAGGTCGAGGGAGCCGGCGAGGACCTGGGCCTGGAGGACGTCGGAGTAGTCCTCGTGCAGGCTGAGTTCGATGCCGGGGTGGGTGCGGCCGAGGTCGGCGACGGTGTCCAGGAAGGGCGGGATCGAGCAGCCCGTGATCATGCCGAGCCGGACCCGGCCGCGGACGGCGTCGGCGAACTCCGCGGCGGTGTGCCGGATGGCGTCGAGGGTGGCGAGGGCGGTCTTCGCGAGGGGGAGGACGGCCTCGCCGGCCGGCGTGAGGCCCACCCGGCGCCCGCCGCGGTCGAGCAGCTGCTGCCCCAACTCGCGCTCCAGCTTCGCCACTTGGGTGCTGATGCCCGACTGGCTGACGTGCAGGCGATGGGCGGCGCCGGTGAAGGTGCCCTCGTCCACGACGGCGGCGAAGTAGCGCAGCTGATGCATCTCCATGTCCCGTGATGATAGGTGGCATCGGATCCATCTGTTGGACGGATGGCGAGGCCGGGAGGGAGGGTGGGGGCATGACGACGACGAAGAGCGCGCGAGAGCTTGCCGAGACCTACTTCACCGCCTGGGAGGCGGGCGACTTCGAGACCATGCGGGGGCTGCTGGCCGAGGACGTCGACTTCGTCGGGACGCTGGCGACGGCGTCGGGGGTGGAGGAGGCGCTGGCCGGACTGAGGGGGATGGGCCGGGTGCTGGAGCGGATCGACGTGAAGGCGCGGGTGGCGGAAGGCGACGAGGTCATCACCTGGTTCGACATGTGCACCACCATCGCGCCGCCGGAGCCCACGGCGAACTGGATGCACGTGGAGGACGGGAGGATCGCCCGGATCCGGGTCACCTTCGACCCGCGCAGGCAGCTGGCGGGGTTCGGGAAGCAGGGCTGAGCGGGGAGCCGGGAAGGGGCTCCGTCAGACCCGTACGACTTCCACGCCCGCGTCCCGGAAGGGCCGGGCGGCGGCTTCCGTCAGGGCGGTGTCCGTCACCAGGACGTCCACGGCGGAGGTGGCGCAGATACGGGCGAAGGCGCGGACGCCCAGCTTCGTGGAGTCCGCCGCGACGACCAGGCGGCGGGCCCGCTCGCAGAGCAGGGCGTTGACGGCGGCCTCGTCCTCGTGGCGGGTCGCCGCGCCGTCGGCCGGGTCGAAGGCGTCCACGCCGAGCACGGCGGTGTCCATCGACAGCTGACCGAGCGTCTGCTGCGCCAGCGGGCCGGTCAGTTCGTACGACTGGGGGCGGGCCACCCCGCCCGTGAGGACGATCTTGAACTGCGGCCGGATCACCAACTCGCCCGCGATGTTCAGGGCGTTGGTGACCACCGTGAGCGCGGGCGAACCGCCGGCCGGCGCGGCGAGGTCGGGGCGGGCCGCGAGGGCGCGGGCGACCTCCGTCGTGGTGGTGCCGCCCGTCAGGCCGATCACCTCGCCCGGCGCGATCAGGGCCGCGACGGCCTCACTGATCCGGCGCTTCTCGGCGGCCCGGCGGGAGGTGCGGTAGCGCAGGGGGAGCTCGTACGAGACCCCGTGCGGCACCGCCCCGCCGCGCGTGCGGACCAGCAGCTGCTGCTCGGCGAGCTGGTCGAGGTCGCGGCGGATGGTCGCGGCGGACACGCCGAGCGCCCCGGCGGCGGCCTCCACCTCCAGCCCGTCCCGCTCCACCAGCAGGTCCAGCAGTCTCTGCCAGCGTTCCTTGCGGGTCATGGCGCCCCTCCCTGTCGTCCCCCGGCGTGCCGCCGGGCCCCGCCGTCGAGATTAGCCCAGCGGATCACCCCGTAGGTGCTTGAAGTTGCGCGAAACGGCCCGATACCTTGCAGGAACACGCAGGGAAGTCCGGTCGGTTCGCAGCCGACGTACGCATCCAACGCGCAAGGAGCCCGCATGAGTCACGTCGCGTACGAGTTGGCCACGCAGCCCGACAGCTGGGAACGGGCCGCCGAACTGGCCCCGGCCCACCGGGCGGTGCTCCCGGGGCCCGGCGAGCGTACCGCCGTCATCGGCTGCGGGACCTCGTACTACATGGCACAGGCCGCCGCCGTCCTGCGCGAGGAGGCCGGGCACGGGGAGACGGACGCCTTCCCCGCCTCGGAGTTCCCCCGCCACCGCCGCTACGACCGGGTCGTCGCCCTCACCCGGTCCGGGACCACCACCGAGGTGCTGGACCTCCTGGCCGGACTGCGGGAGGCGGGGATCCCGACCACCGCCGTCATCGGGGACCCGGACACCCCGGTGACGACCCTCGCGGACGACCTCGTCGTACTGGACTTCGCCGACGAGCGGTCCGTCGTCCAGACCCGCTTCGCCACCACCGCCCTCACCCTGCTGCGGGCCCACATCGGCGACCACACCCCCTCCGTGGTCGCCGACGCCCGCACCGCCCTCGACCTGCCGCTGCCGGCCGGGCTGGAGATGCGCGGCCAGTTCACCTTCCTCGGGCGGGGCTGGAGCGTCGGCCTGGCCCACGAGGCCGCCCTGAAGATGCGCGAGGCCTCCCTGTCGTGGGCCGAGGCCTACCCCGCGATGGAGTACCGGCACGGCCCCGTCAGCGTCACCGGCCCCGGCTCCGTCACCTGGTCGCTGGGCGGCACCCCCGACGGGATCGCCGAGCAGGTCCTCGGGACCGGCGCCGCATGGGTGGACGGGGAACTCGACCCGCTCGCCGAGCTGGTCCGGGCGCAGCGCCTCGCCGTCGCCGTCGCGGTGCACCGGGGGCTGGACCCGGACGCGCCCCGCAACCTCACCCGCTCGGTGATCCTCACCGCGGGCGAGGGGGCGGTCCGATGAGCCTCGCCCCCGCCGGGACCCTCGTCGCCGAGGCGGCCACCGCCGGCGGCGCCGTCGCGGCCTTCAACATCATCACCCTGGAACACGCCGAAGCCGTGGTCGAGGGCGCCGAACGGGCCGGCCTGCCGGTGATCCTGCAACTCAGCGAGAACGCCGTGAAGTTCCGCCGAGGAGCCCTGCTGCCCATCGCCCGGGCCGCCGCGGCCTGCGCGGAGGCCGCCCGGGTGCCCGTCGGGCTCCACCTCGACCACGTCAAGAGCCCCGACCTGCTGCGGCAGGCCGCGGACGCCGGGTTCGGATCCGTGATGTACGACGCCGCGCACCTGCCTTACGCCGAGAACCTGGAGTCCACCCGGTCCGCCGCCGACTGGGCCCACGCCAACGGGCTGTGGATCGAAGCGGAACTGGGCGAGGTCGGCGGCAAGAACGGGGCCGCGCCGCTCGACCCGCACGCGCCGGGCGCCCGTACCGACCCGGACGAGGCGCGGCGGTTCGTCGCCGACTCCGGCGTCGACGCCCTGGCCGTGGCCATCGGCAGCAGCCACGCCATGACCACCCGGACCGCCTCCCTCGACCACGCCCTGCTGGCCCGGCTCGCCAAGACCCTGGACGTACCGCTGGTCCTGCACGGCTCCTCCGGCCTGCCCGACGGGGAACTCGCGGCGGCCGTGGCCGGCGGGATCCGCAAGGTCAACATCGGCACCGCCCTCAACCTGGCCATGACCGGTGCCATCCGCACCCACCTCACCCCGGCCGACCCCCGCCCCTACCTCACCGCCGCCCGCACGGCGATGGCGGCGACGGCCGAGGCGATGATCGCGGTCCTGGCCCGGCCCTGACCCGCGGAGCCGGAGGGGGAAATCCCACTGAGCGGGAGGACGGCACCGCCGCCGTTGAAGGTGCGGCGCCCGCGGTGCCGGGTCGGACGGTGAAGGCTTCGCCGTCCGGAGGGGGCACCGCACAGCGGGGGAGCGGCTGCTGAACGCCCCGCCCCGCCCGCCCCGCCGCGTGAGCTGCGTGCGAGTACCGGGAGTTCCACACGGAACTCCCGGCCCTTCCCAATTCCTGTAACGGGTTCTACTCTGACCGCCGCCACCACAGCGACCGGCAGTGCCGCCAGACCTCCGGAGGGGCCGTGCACCTCGAATACACGCCTGAGCAGCAGCAGTTGCGCGCCGAACTGCGCGCCTACTTCGCCGAGCTCGTGCCCGAGGACGTCTACGCCCGCTACGAGGACCCCGCCGCGCAGAAGCGCTTCTACCGGGAGACCATCCGCCGCCTCGGCGCGGACGGCCGGCTCGGCGTGGGCTGGCCGAAGGAGTACGGCGGCCGCGGCATGTCGGCCATGGACCAGTTCATCTTCTTCGACGAGGCCGCGCAGGCCGTCGTCCCGCTGCCGCTGATGGCGCTCAACACGGTCGGCCCCACCATCATGCAGTTCGGCACCGACGAGCAGAAGGCGTACTTCCTCCCCAGGATCCTCTCCGGGGAGATCGACTTCGCCATCGGCTACAGCGAGCCCGACGCCGGCACCGACCTGGCCGCCCTCAAGTGCAAGGCGGTCCGCGAGGGCGACGAGGAGACCGGCACCTACGTGGTCAACGGCCAGAAGATCTGGACCACCAACGGCGACACCGCCGACTGGGTCTGGCTCGCCGTCCGCACCGACCCGGACGCCCCCGCGCACAAGGGCATCACCATGCTGCTCGTGCCGACCTCCGACCCCGGCTACTCCTGCACCCTGATCAACACCCTGGCCTCGCACGACACCACCGCCAGCTACTACGAGGACGTCCGCGTCCCCGCGAACCGCCGCGTCGGGCAGGAGAACAAGGGCTGGCGCCTGATCACCAACCAGCTCAACCACGAGCGCGTCACCCTCGCGGCCCACGGCACCATGGCCATCCGCGCCCTGCACGACGTGCAGCGCTGGGCCGCCGCGACGAAGCTCGCCGACGGGCGCCGCGTCATCGACCTGTCCTGGGTGCGCGGCCGCCTCGCCCGCACCCACGCCCGCCTCGACGCGATGAAGCTGCTCAACTGGCAGATGGTGAACGCCGTCCAGTCGGGCACCCTCACCCCGCAGGACGCCTCCGCCGTCAAGGTGTACGGCTCGGAGGCGCGCAGGGACGCGTACGCCTGGCTGATGGAGGTGGTCGGCGCGGCCGGCTCCCTCAAGGACGGCTCGGCGGGCGCGGTGCTGCACGGCGAGCTGGAACGCGGCTACCGCAGCGCCGTGATCTTCACCTTCGGCGGCGGCAACAACGAGATCCAGCGCGAGATCATCTCCTGGATCGGCCTGGGCATGCCGAGGGTCCGCCGCTGAGGGCCTGTGACGCACACAACGACAGTTGGCACACAACAGCCGTTGTTGTCACCGGACATGCGTGCGAACGCTCAAGTCACGCTGCTGCAAGCGGTGCGGAGGCTGCGCGCCATGAACGCGGACGCCGAGGTCATCGCCATCCGGCGCTGACCGCAGGGCTTGTTCGTCGCTGCGCTCCTCGTCGGTACGGGCTCTGCGCGGCGCCGTCCCGGCACGGCTCCGCGGTCGGACTTCACGCCTCGGCCGGTGCATCCAGTCGGCAGTGGACGTCGACGATGCCCTCGACGGAGTGGGCGAGGCGTTCGGCCAGGCGGATCAGGTTGCCGTCGCGGACCTGGCCGGTCAGAGTGGCGATCCCCTGGGCCACGGTGACCTTGACCGCTTCGTGGGAGAGGGGGAAGAGGCGGTCGACGACGGTGCGGCGGATCTCGGTGGCGAGTTCCTCGTCGGTGCGGAGGAAGACCTTGAGGAGGTCGGCGCGGCTGACGATGCCCTTGAGGGTGCCGTTGGCGTCGACGACCGGGAGGCGCTTGATGTGCCGGTCGGCCATGAGGCGGGCGGCCTGAGGGAGGGTGGCGTCGGGGCGGATCGTGACGGCCGGGGTGGTCATCATGTTCTCGGCGCGGCTGGAGCCGGCCTTGGCAGTGTCGCCGAGGCGGCGCATCTGTTCGATCAGCCCCGGGCGGTGCTCGTGGAACTCTTCCTTGGGCAGGAGATCGGCTTCGGAGACCACGCCGACGACGCGGCCCTCGCCCTCGATGACGGGCAGGGCGGTCACCTTCCACCGCTCCATGGCGGTGGCGATGTCCTTGAAGCCGGTCGAGGGGGTGACGGCGATGACCTTGACGGTCATGACGTCTGCGACGGTGTACGGGGTGGAGGTCATGGCGGGGTCCTCAGCGTGCGTAGGCGAGCGGGGTGCCGCTGCCGTGAGGGGCGAACAGGTCAAGGAGCCGGGTGCGGGCGGAGTCGAGCCGGTCGGCGATGACCGCGCCCGCGGCGACGGCGACGGAGCGACCGACGGCCGAGTCCGCGTTGCACAGCTGGCGTACGGCCGCTGCGTCGAACTCCAGGGCCCGCACCTCGTGGGAGACGGTGGCGCCACCTGGTGGGAGTGGGCGAGCAGGGCCTCGCGGGCTTCCGGTGCCATCGCTTCGAGGAAGGTGTGCACGGTGCTCATGGAGTGCCTCCAACCCTTCGCATCCACCCTGCTCGGTGGGCCACCACGTCCGGGAGGGCCTCGCGGTGCACACCGGGGGGACCGTCCGGCCCCGGTCAGCGGACCAGGACGGCCTCCCCGGACTTGGGTACGACGGCCGTCCATTTCAGCTCGTGGTCGATGCGGTCCCGCAGGGTTTCGGCGGCGGTCTCCTCGCCGTGGACGAGGTAGGTGGTGTGCGGGGCCGGGGCGGCGCGCAGCCAGTCGATGATCTGGTCGGCGTCGGCGTGCGCGGAGAAGTGCGGGACATCGGCGACCTCGGCTCGTACGGGGACGTACTCGCCGAACATCTTGAGCGTGCGGGCGCCGTCCACGAGGTCGCGGGAGCGGGTGCCGGCGGCGGCGAAGCCGACGATGACCACGGCGTTGCGGGGGTCGGGCAGGATGCGGTGGACGTGGTGCAGGACGCGGCCACCGGTGGCCATGCCGGCGGAGGAGACGATGATCGCCGGCCCGGTGGAGTTGTTGATGTCGATCGACTCCTGGACGGTGCGGGCGGCCAGGAAGGGTTCCGGGCTGATCGCCGCCTCGCCCTGGGCGAGGACTTTCGAACGCATTTCCGCAGGCCGGGGGCGGTGGTTCCGGCTGCCCAAGGGCTGACCGGCAGTCGCTGCATGCTCGCGTGGCGCTGTGTTCGTAATGCGCACACTGTGGATGTATCAGCCGTCGGAAGGACGAACGGAATGGACAGGCAGCAAGAGGCTCCGCGGATCGTGGTGGGCGTCGACGGATCGCCCTCGTCGCAGGCCGCGCTGCGCTGGGCGGTCCGGTACGCGGGGCTGGTGGGCGGGCGAGTGGAGGCGGTCGCGGCATGGGACCTGCCCGGTGCCGCATCATGGTCGGCTCCAGCGGTGGACACCACGTTCGACGAGGAGGAGGCCGAGCGGCGTCTGGTCGAGGAGGTCCGCACGGTTCTCGGTGAGGACGGCGCTTCCTCAGTGCACCAGCGCCTGGTACGCGGCAATCCGGTAGACGTCCTGGTGGATGCGGCAGACGGCGCGGACATGCTGGTCGTGGGCAGCCGCGGTCGCGGCGGCTTCAGCCGAGCCCTGCTCGGTTCGGTGAGCCATCAGACGGCGCTCCACGCACCGTGCCCGATCACCATCGTCCGGGCGGACATCCCCGTCGAATAGCCCCCCTCGGGCCGGCGCATAACCTCACGGAATGCTGCAGAGCACGGCGGCCCTCATGCCGAGATGGGGGCGGTGAAATCCGCCTTGACGTCGACCACGCCCGGTACGGTACTGGCGGCGCGTACGACGACGTCTACCATCGCCGGGTCCGGCAGCGAACCGTTGAGGTAGGCGATGCCGTGGGCGACGTGGACGTGCACCTCGACCGGACCGTGCGCGTGGACATGCGCTTCGGCGGGACCGTGCGGGACCAGCTGGTACATGATCAGTTCGCGGACCTCGGCACCGATGTCCTCGTCCGGCCGCAGAAAGACCTTGAGCAGGTCGCCGCGGCTGACGACGCCGACGAGGCGGCCGTCGCCGTCGACCACGGGAAGACGCTTGAGGTGCCCGCGGGCCATCAGACGCGCCGCGGCGGGGATGGTGGCGTCCTTCGTGACGGTCACTGCCGGGCGGGTCATCAGCTGCTCGGCGGTCGTGTCGTGGGCCGTGTCGGTGCCTTGGGGCTTGAGCAGCAGGTCGGCTTCGGAGACGACGCCGACCACCTGTCCGTCATGGGCCAGGACGGGGAGCGCGCTGACGTTCCACATCCGCAGCTCTTCCACCATGTCCTTGAACGCGGTTCGTCGGTCGACAGAGATCACGGCGTGCGTCATGACGTCCTCGACGTTGCGCAGGTGCTTCATGGTCTTCCTCCTCGATGGGAGTGCCGGTACTCGCGATGGCGTGAAGGGCGACCCTTCCGTGGGCAGGGCTGTCCGGGGCCCGAGGAGGTCCGGCCGGCCCTGGTGGGCACCGCCCAGGGGTGATTCCATGGAAGTGCGGAAAGGGTCCTTGCGAGGATGCGGAGAAGCGGCCGAGCGCCGTGCACCGCACAATCGGGATCCGCGAGAAGCGGGCGGACCCTTTCCGCCCTTGCTGCGTGCCTCGCACGGCCGTTCACCGGCTTCCGCTCGTTCAGTCGTGGGCGATGACGGCCACGGGGGCTGCTGCGTGGTGCAGGACCGCATGGGCAGCCGAGCCCAGGTGTGCACCGAGGGGCGAGCGGCGCACATGGCGCCCCACGACGACGAGTCCCGCGCCCTGCGAGGCACGGACGAGATGTCCGGCCGCCGATCCCATGAAGACGTTCTGGCTGACGTTCACGTCGGGGAACTTGTGCTGCCAGGGCAGCAGCGTGTCGTCCACCATGTGCGCGACGCTCCTGCCGATGTCCCGTTCGTTGTCCGGGTCGAAGAAGGGGACGTAGCTGTAGGCGGCCGGCATCTTCCAGCCGTGGACGGCCCGCAGCGGGCAGTCGCGCCGGGCCGCCTCTTCGAAGGCGAAGGCGAGTACCCGGTCGCACGCTTCGTGAATGTCGACACCCACGACGACCTCGGCCGCGAATCCGGTGCCCGGGCCGTCCGGGTCGTCGGCGATGCGAACGAGGACGACCGGGGTGTCGGTCGCGACCACAGTGGACAGTGCCACGGAGCCGACGATGAATCCGGCCAGGCCGCCCAGGCCGCGCGATCCCAGAACCAGCAGCCCGGCGTCGGCGGCCTCGGCCGCGAGGGCGGCGGCCGGCCGTGCTGTCAGGCAGCGGGTGGTGATCTCGAGCTGCGGGTGGCGCCCGTGCAGCTCCTGCGCGGCTTCGGTCAGGGCCTGATCCGCCCAGCGGTCCACGTCTTGGCGGCCCAGGCCGGGGAACACCGGGTCCAGGGGCCAGTCAACGGCGTGCACGAGACGCAGCGGCACCTGCCGCAGGACGGCTTCCCGCGCGGCCCAGCGTGCTGCTGCCCGGCTCTCGTCGGAGCCGTCGACTCCGACGGTCACGTGGTTCTTCATGGCTCCCATTCCCTTCGTGCGGTCCGGCGTTCATCACCACGGCAGTGCGTGCCGGGCATGGTCCGCGTGGGTTGCCGTGCCGTCGGTGCGGGCGGTGACACGAGATGCCACCGCGACGACCCCGTCGAGCCGTTCGACGAGGCTGAGAAGTGCGGGGAGCTGACTCCGGCGCTCGACCTGTCCGTCCAGAGCGACGACGCCGTCCACCACGTGGACGTCGACGTCACCGGCCGGCACACCGAGCACGTCCGTGAGGACGTCGTCATCAGGTCCGCCACCTTGAGGTGCTTCATGAGGCCCTCCTGTTCCGCCGTGCCGGGCGAGGCTGATGTCCGGTGAGGGGTGTGCCTCCAACCATCCGCCGGTGACCGCTGGGGATCGAGGGCCGAACGGTCCCTCCAGGGGGCCGGTAGGGGACCGGGGCGCGGGGCCATGATGATGGGGGACCTTTGGTCCCGTCTGCGGCCCCGGGCGGCCCTCTTCCCAGAGAGTCGACGCTGCCAGCGTGGGGGGTGTCCCTCATCGGCTTCTCGGTTGGGAGGAATCGTGGAAAATACATTCCGCACTCCGGACAGCAGCTCGGTCACGGTCGGCGTGGACGGCTCGGAACCGGCGCGCGTCGCCGCTCTGTGGGCGGCCAAGGAAGCCGTCCGCCGAGACCGTCCCCTGCACATCGTCTACGGCGCCGACACCGACGGCAGGGCCTTGTACCTGTCGGCGGAGACCATTGAACGGGTCCGCGCCAATGGCCGGGCGCTCCTGGACGACACGGCGAAGGCCGTGTCGGCCGAGTACCCCGGGCTGAACGTGACCACCGAGTTCAGCCGCGCGGGCGCCGTCGACAGCCTGCACCGCGCCGGCGGGCTCCACGGCACGGTCGTGGTGGGCAACCGGGGCCTGGGCGGTTTCAACTCCCTCATGCTCGGCTCGGTCGGCCTGGGCACCGCGGCCGTCGCCAGGACGCCCGTCATCGTCGTCCGCGGCATCGACGGGTCCGAGGAGACCGGCACGGTCCTCGCGGCGATCCGCGATGAGCACGATCTCCTGATCGCCCGGTACGCCGCCAAGGAAGCAGAGCTGCACAAGGCCTCCTTGCGACTGCTGCACGTGTGGAACGTGCTCCAGTCCGTCGGCGAGGTGGTCAGCATGCTCGACGGCGTGGACGAGATCGCAGGCGGGCACGCAGAGACCCTGCGGGCTGTCGCGGACGTGGTCCGCGGCGAGTTCCCCGACCTGGACGTGCAGGCCGATGCGGAGAAGAGCGTCTCCGTGGCCGGCGTCCTGGTCGAGGCGTCCCGTCACGCGGACCTGCTCGTCATGGGCGGCCGCCGGGTTCCAGGGCCCCTCGGGCTCGCCCCCAACCTGGCCAAGGCCACGCACAGCCTGCTGCACCACTCCCACTGCCCCGTCCTCCTCGTCCCCCGGACCGGCAGCGACTTCGGGAGCCGGTCATGACCAGCCGCCGGGCAGGAGCCCATGACATCGTCGTGGGCATCGACCCGGGCCGGGACTGGCACCTTGCCCTGGCGTGGGCCGCCGACGAGGCGCTTCGGCGCCGGCTCCCGCTGCGCCTGGTGCTGGCGGTACCGCCCCAGCACGACACCCATCACGTCGATGACATCCCCGGCCAGACGGCCCTGAGACAGGCCGGATCGGACCGACTCGAACAAGCGTGCAACTGGGTACGTGACCGCCACCCCGAGGTGAGCGTCACCGGTGATCTGCTCGGCGGCTTCCCGGCCCCCGTCCTGGGTCGTGCGGCGCGGGACGCCCGCATGATCGTCCTCGGCTCCCGGCACCTGAGCCGCACCGCCGAGTTCTTCAGTGCCGGCTCGCTCGTGGTCCCCGTCACCGCCCAGGCCGATTGCCCGGTCGTCGTCGTGGGCGACGCCGAGCACATCAGCCAGCAGCCGCCCTATGTCGTCGCGGGTATCGACGGCAGCGCATCCGCCACTGCCGCGCTGGCCTTCGCCTTCGACGAGACCGACCTCCGCGGGGCGGCGCTGCGGGTCGTCTGCGTGCGGCAGCCGCCGCTCGTCATGCTGGACGACGAGGGGGTAGCGCTGCAGGCACAGCGCACCCTGCTCTCCGAAGCCACCGCCGGCCTGTCGGAGAAGTACCCGGACGTCCATGTGACGCACGAGGTCCTCACCGGCCACCCCGTCGAGCAACTGGCCCGGGCCGCCGAGCACGCCCTGGCCGTCGTCGTGGGCCGCCGTGGACGCGGCGGATACACCGGCATGCGGATCGGATCCGTCGTCCACGGCCTCCTGCACCGCGCGCAATGCCCGGTGATCACAGTTCCCACCGGCTGAGTCCGCGATGACCAGCCGCACGACCGACACGCCTGCCGGCTCCCCGGCCCCGACGGGGCTGACGCAGGCCGAGGCCGAACGCGTCGCCGCAGTGCCGGAGTCCCTGCCCGCCGTGGTCACCCCCGCCCTCGCCCTCGGGGCCCGCCGCACGGCGGCCCGGGGCGCCCTGGTCCGACGCCTGCCGGCGGTCGAGACGCTGGGCTCGCCACCGCGGCAGCCCTCGCGGCATTCGTCACCGCCCGGCTCCTGCGCGGCGCATTCCACAGAAAGGCATGACCATGAACGCACATTCACCTGCCGACGGGCACGGGATCCACGCCGAGGTGGGCGACCAGATCGTCGTCGGCGGCTTCAGCGTCGGAATGCCCGGCCGTGACGGAGAAGTCATCGCCCTGCACCATGAGGACGGCACCCCGCCGTACGACGTGCGCTGGTCCGACACCGGCCGTACCACCGTCTTCTTTCCCGGCCCGGACGCCCACGTCCGGCACCTGCACGACGAGACCGGCACGCCGCGGCACGAGGAGAGGCCGAACGGCGCAACTGCCTCCCAGTGAGTGGGAAGGCCAGGCTCTCCGGCCGGGGATACCGTGGAAGTGGTGGTCTTCTCGCCATCATTTCCGGCCGGAGGCGGGCATGCGCACAGGGGAACAGCCCACCGGGAGCGGTGTTCCCCGACTGCGGCTCGACGAACTGCTGGACGAGCTGCAGGCGCGGATCGACGAGGTCAGGGGTACGCGGGACCGGCTGAACGGTCTGCTCGAGGCCGTCATGTCCGTGGGCCGGGAACTCGACCTGCCGCAGGTGCTGCGCGGCATCGTCGAGGCCGCCGTGGTGCTCGTGGACGCCGAATACGGGGCCCTCGGAGTCATCGGGAACGACAAGAAGCTGGCCGAGTTCCTTCCCGTCGGTATCAGTGACGACCTCCGCGCACAGATCGGAGACCTGCCCTCCGGCCACGGCATCCTCGGCGAGCTGATCCGCCATCCCGAACCGCTGCGGCTGTCGGAGCTGTCCGAGCACCCCGCCTCTTACGGGTTCCCGGACCACCATCCGCCGATGCACTCCTTCCTCGGTGTCCCGATCCGGGTCCGTGAGGAGGTCTTCGGCAACCTCTACCTGACCGAGAAGCGAGGCGGAGCCGAATTCGACGCCGAGGACGAATCGGTCCTGTCCACCCTCGCCGTCGCGGCCGGCATCGCCATCGAGAACGCCCGGCTCTTCGAGGAGGTCCGGCTCCGCGAGCGCTGGCTGGAGGCCAGCTCCGACATCACCAGCGCCCTGCTCTCCGGAGCGCCCGAGGAGGAGGTCCTCAAGGGCATGCTGGAACGGGCCAAGGACATCACCGGCGCCGACATGGTCGTCTTCTACCTGCTCGGCTCCGCCGGTGAACTGCGCGGCTCCCTCGCGCTCGGGGAGGGGGCCGAGGCGCACCGCGGGATCGTCCTGCCCAGCACCCAGGGCACTCTCGCCGAGGCCGCGCTGACCCGCAACGGCCTCATCACGGTTCCCGACGTCGCGACCGACGAGCGCGTCACCGTGCAACCCGAGCGGTGGACGGGCTTCGGCCCGGCCGTGGCCGTCACCGTGGGCACCAAGGAAAAGCTCAGCGGCGTCCTGATGCTCGCCCGGCGGCACGGTCGCCCCGTGTTCGCCACCACGGAGGTCGCCCCGCTTCCGGGGTTCGCGGGCCAGGCCGCCCTCGCGTTGGAGCTCGCCGACCGGCGCCGCGACACCGAGCAGATGAGCCTGCTGGAGGACCACGACCGCATCGCCCGCGACCTGCACGACCTGGCCATCCAGCGCCTCTTCGCCACCGGCATGACCCTCCAGAGCGCCCAGCGTTTCGTCGACCACCCCCAGGCGTCCGAACGCCTCGCCCGCGCCGTGGACGACCTCGACGCCACCATCAAGATCATCCGCTCGACCATCTTCGGGCTCCGCGAGCACGACGCCCCCGGGCAGGCGTCCAAGCTGCGCTCCCGCGCTGTCCAGGCCCTGGACGAGGCGGCTGCGGCCCTCGGCTTCGCGCCGGCCCTCAGAATGGAGGGTCTGATCGACACCGACGTACCGGCGGCCGTCGCCGACGAGGTCCTCGCCGTGGTGGGGGAAGCTCTCACCAACGTCGCCCGCCATGCCGAGGCCACGCGCGTCGAGGTCTCGATCGTTGCGGCCGACGGGAACCTGACCCTCACCGTGACGGACGACGGCGTCGGCCTGCCCGAGCGCGGTCGGCGCAGCGGACTGCGGAACCTGGCAGAGCGTGCCGAAAGGCTGGGCGGCCGGATGGACGTCGCAGCGCGGGGCGACGGAGAGAGAGGCACTCGCCTGGAGTGGCGGGTACCCCTGGTCCCGCCCTCGCCGTGACCGTCGCCGGCGTTCCTACTGCTTCGCAGTCCCGATGTCGTGCTCGTGCACCCGGGCGGCGATCACGGCCGCCTGGACCCGCCGCTCCACGGCGAGCTTTCCCAGCAGCCGACCGTCACCCCGTGGCCGTGCGAAGGCACTGGGCAGCGACGGCGCCGTTCGGCTCCATCCGGACGTCCACGACACCCTCGACCGCGCGGACCGCCCGTGCGAGCAGGGGGACCAGGGCCCGGTCCCGCAGCGGGCCGCGCAGCGTGACGACGCCGTCTTGTACGGCGAAGCCCACGTTCACGCCGGGTGTCAGCTCGGTGAGCACGCTCTGGCGGATCTCCTCCTGTGCGGACGATCAGAGGAAGCTGCCGCTGCCGTAGGGCGCGTACAGATCGAGAAGGCGGACGCGGGCGGCCTGCAGCCGGTTGGCGAGGACCTGCCCGACCCAGCGGCCCAGGGCAGAGCCGAAAGCGGCGTCGGCGTCCATCAGCGTCGGTACGCGCTCCGCGTCGAACTCGTACGCGCGGACGGGGGTCATCGCTTCGGCGCCCAGACGCCAGGAGTACGGCTTGAAGAGCCAGGAGCAGCCGACCAGTTGGCCGGCGCCGAGGCTCTCGATGACGGCGGCGCGCCGCCCGGGCACACGGACGTCCAGGGTCACGGTGCCGGACCGGACGATCCAGAACCGGTCGGCGTGGCCACCTTCGCGGAAGAGACGGGTCCCTTCGTCGAAGTTGACCTCTTGGGCCGGTTCCATCAGACGCGAGCGGCAGCCGGCGGGCAGCGCCTCGGAGATACGGGTGGGTGAAGGGGTGCTCATGAACGGCCTCCTGTTCGGGTCCGTCCTCAGTCTTGGCCTTGCCACCGGTCCCGGGGATGGGCCCTGTGGCCCCGTCTGTGGGCCGACCGGCCCATGCCCAGGATTGGTGCAGCCGGAGATCCTGGCACCAGACGGCCGGCACGCGGCCATCGACCCCGTCCACCCGGTAGGTGCGCGATGTACTGGAATGGCCATGGCATGGGGGCCTGGGGATGGTTCGCCATGCCATGCCATGCCATGCCCCTGGGCCCGTGCCCCTTTGAGGAGCCGACAGCGGGCAAGGGCACCGGCGTCCCGCCCGCTTGACCAAGGATGCACACGATGAAGAGCGACCCGGCCTTCACGACCACCAGCTCGCCTGCCGTCAGCATGCCGGGACGACAGATGGAAGAGCTCAGCGCGGACGAGGCGCTGCAGTTGCTGGACACCGTCGAACTGGGCCGGATCGTGTTCACCCGCCACGCGCTGCCCGCCGTGCGTCCGGTCACCCACCTTCTCGACGCCGGCGACATCATCGTCCAGGTCCAGGACGGTTCGACGCTGGCAGCCTTGCTCGCGGCACAGGGGGATGCGGGCGTGGTCGTCGCGTACGAAGCCGACGTCATCGATCAAGGGGAACGCCTGGGGTGGAGCGTGGTCGCCACCGGCTACGCCACCGCCGTCACCGCCCACGACGAGGTCGAACGCTACGCGCATCTCCTGCAGCCTTGGGTCGAGGGCACCGCATCGGGCGCGATCCGTATCAGGCCCGACATCGTCACCGGCTTCCGTCTGCGAAGGAGCGGCACGTAATGGTCGGCCCACTCGCGCGCTTCACCTCCTTGCAGCCCTCCGCCCTGCACGATGTGACCACAGCCCGCGTGGAGTCCCGGAGGTGCCATGCCGAAGCACGGACGGCGCACTGCGATCCCGCCCCCCTTCCGCGGCTACCGGACGAGCTGGCTACGGGGCGACGTCCTGGCCGGGATCACGGTCGCCGCCTACCTGGTGCCGCAGGTCATGGCCTACGCGGGTGTGGCCGGCCTGCCGCCCGTCGTCGGCCTGTGGGCCGTCCTGCCGGCCATGCTCCTCTACGCCCTGAGCGGCACCTCGCGCCTGCTGTCCGTCGGACCGGAGTCGACAACCGCCCTCATGACCGCTGTGGCCGTGGGGCCGCTCGCAGCTGGTGACCCCACGCGCTACGCGGCGCTCGCCGCAGCCCTGGCCCTCGTCGTCGGCCTGCTCTGTCTGGTCGCATGGGCCGTCCGGCTCGGTTTCCTGGCCGACCTTCTCTCCAGGCCCGTGCTCATCGGCTACCTGGCCGGAGTCGCCTTCATCATGATCGTGGATCAGCTGCCCCGCCTGACCAGGACCAGTGGCAGCGGATCGGGGTTCTTCCCCCAGCTGCTCTCGTTCCTCCGCCACATCGGCGACCTGCACGGGCCCACGACCCTCATCGCCGCGGGCTGCCTGCTCCTGCTGTTCACCCTGCCCCTCCTGGGGCGGGCTCTGCCCGGACCACTCCTCGTCCTCGTCCTCGCCACGGCGGTGGTGGCGGTCTTCGCGCTGGACGAGGACCGGGGAATCGCCGTCATCGGCGCGGTCCCGACCGGCTTGCCGGGTTTCTCCCTGCCCCGGCTGACCGACCTCGCCGACCTGGTCCTGCCGGCTCTCGGCGTTCTGCTGGTCGGCTACACCGACGTCGTCCTGACCGCACGCGCCTTCGCCCGGCACGACGACCCGCACCCCCTGGACCCCAACCGCGAGCTGCTGGCCCTCGGCGCGGCGAACATCGGCGCCGGAGTCCTGCACGGCTTTCCGGTCAGCAGCAGTGCCAGCCGAACCGCCCTCGCGGATTCCTCGGAAGCCCGTACCCAGGCGTACTCGCTGGTCGGCGCCGCCTGCGTGTCCGCTGTCCTGCTCTTCCTCGGCCCACTGCTCGCCCACACCCCCTCCGCCGCCCTCGGCGCCATCGTGGTCTACGCCGCCGTACGCCTGGTCGAGGTCGGCGAGTTCCGCAGGCTGGCAGCCTTCCGCCGCCGCGAATTCCTGCTCGCCCTCGGCTGCGGTCTCGGCGTTCTCGCCCTCGGCATCCTGTACGGCGTGCTCCTCGCCGTGGCGCTCTCCGTCGCCGAACTGCTCACGAGGGTCGCCCGCCCCCACGATGCGGTCGAAGGCATGGTGCCCGGTCTGGCCGGCATGCACGGCATCGACGACTACCCGACCGCCCGCACCATTCCCGGCCTCCTCGTCTACCGCTACGACTCACCGTTGTTCTTCGCCAACGCCGAGGACTTCCGCCGCCGGGCGCTGGCCTCGGTCGCGGCCCAGGACGAGCCCGTGCACTGGTTCGTCCTGAACACCGAGGCCAACGTCGAGGTCGACATCACCGCCCTCGACGCCGTCGAGGCCCTGCGCTCCGAACTCGCCCGACAGGAGATCGTGTTCGCCCTCGCCCGCGTCAAGCAGGACCTGCGCCACCCCCTCGACGCCTACGGCCTGACGGCGAAGGTCGGCCCGGAGCGCATCTTCCCCACGCTTCCCACAGCCGTTGCCGCCTACCGGGACTGGCAACGCGCCACAGGCCGCGCTCCAGCCCCCTGAGCATGCCCGCGACCGGAGGCGCCATGGGCTCCGTCAAGGTCACCGTCGGCGGCGGTGGACTCACCGCCGCCTGACCGGCCGTTCGGCGACGCCGCGCACGGCAGCCGGCAGCCCCCGGCTCAGACCAGCTCGGGCTCCGGTTCGCGCCGCTGGGCCGGCACCCGGGCCGGCTCCGGCTGCCGGTCCCACAGCCTGGTGGTTCGTACGTAGCCGTAGACGACCGAAGCCGTGGCCAGGACGACCAGGGGCCCGAACACCCACGGGTGTCCGGCCATCTCCACCGACAGGTAGCGGTAGGACACCAGGAGCGCGGTGAAGACCGCGGCGCCGTGGCCGACGAGCAGGGTCGCCCGCCGGTCCCAGCCGCGGGCGAGCGCGCGCAGCGCCGCCTCGATCGTGAGGGTGAACACCACACCGGAGACGATGTCCGCCCCGTAGTGGTAGCCGAAGCCGAGCGTCGCGCCGAGCGTGGCGACCAGCCAGAAGGCGCCGAGGAAGCGCAGGGCCCAGGGACCCTTGCGGGAGTGGATGAAGATCGCGGTGGCCCAGGCCGTGTGCAGGCTGGGCATGCAGTTGCGCGGGGTGAACTCGTCGAAGGGCATCGGCTGCGGGATGCCGAGCGGCGGCGCGGTGTGCGGCCACAGGTTGGCCACCGCCCACTGCCCGCCGTCGACGCCGTAGGCGAGTATCGGTCCGACCACCGGGAAGATCATGTAGATGCCCGGCCCGAGCAGGCCTATGACCAGGAACGTGCGCACCAGGTGATGGGCCGGGAAGCGGCGCTCGGACGCCACGCCGCGCAGCTGGTACAGGGCGACGAGGACCGCGCCCACCGCGAGCTGGATGTAGACCCACTCGAGGACGTGGTGGCCGACCGGGCCGGTGGCCTCCACGATCCGGCCCGCCACCCACGAGGGGTTGCCGAGCGCGTGGTCGGCGGCCGCCACGTACTGGTCGAGCACCATCGGGCGGGTCTTCGAGGTGATCAGCAGCCAGGTGTAGCCGGTCTTGCGTCCGGCGACCAGCAGCAGGGCCAGGCCGACGCCCTTCAGCAGCAGGGCGCGTTCCGCTCCGGTGCGGCGCACGAGGGCGAAGACGGCACAGCCCAGGGTCACCCACAGGGCGCCGCTGCCGACCATGTTCTCGGCGTCGGCCGCCGACCGCACGAGCCAGAAGACCAGGTCGATGCCGATCGCGGCGCCGAGCGCGATGAACCGCTCCCGCCAGGTGAGCACGACCATCATCAGCGCCATGCTCGCGTACAGCACCGTCCCCGACCGGGGGGCGAAGACGACCTCTCGCGCCTGGCTGACGATCGGACCCGGCACGCCGTAATGGCGCGCGGCGATCTCCAGGGCGACCAGGAACCCGAGGCCCGTCAGGCCCACCGCGGCCCACAGGAGGGCGCGTGGCCGGCGCCGGTTCCCGGACGCGATTGCGCTGTTCGTGCGCGGAAGCGCTCGTGGTTCCTCAGATATCAATTTTCAGCCGATGTTCATATTTCAACCGGTCGGTATTAGCTCGAACATGTTAGCTGAGGGGGTCGCGCCGACCGGAAGGGTGAGCGATTCGGGATCCGGGATCGCCGGGCCGCCGGTTCTGTGCTGAGCTGGAGGGGTCCTCGGGCACCCGCGCCCCTGGGAGGCGCATGATGGCGCACCTCCGCCCCGGCGTTCCCGCGCCGGCCCGGCCCGGCGTCCTGCTGCCGCGGCGCGAGCTGGCTGCCGGCTGGACGCTGATGGTACTGATCGCCGTACTCGCCTGGGCGGTCACCGTCGGCCAGTCCCGGCGGATGGCGATGGAACCCGGCACCATGGGCATGGCGCCGCCGCTCTTCCTGGCGCTGTGGGTGGTCATGATGGCGGCGATGATGCTGCCCTCGGTGGCCCCCGTGGCCATCACCTGGGTCCGCGGGATCGGCCGCCACTCGGCGGGCCCCGCCCGGGTGCTGCGCATCGCCGGGTTCGTCAGCGGGTACCTGCTGGCCTGGACCGCCTTCGGGCTGCTGGTCTACGGGGTGCTGGCGGTGGCCGGGCACCTGGTCGAGGGCAGCCCCGCCACGGCGCGCTGGATCGGCGCCGGGGCCTTCCTCCTCGCGGGGATCCAGCAGTTCGGGCCGCTGAAGCGGGTCTGCCTGCGGCACTGCCGCAACCCGATGTTCCAGCTCGCCCGGTACTCGCGCTACCGGCGGTGGGCGAAGGACCTGCGGGTCGGCGCCCACCACGGCCTGTACTGCGTCGGCTGCTGCTGGGGCCTGATGATCGTGCTGATCCCGCTCGGGGTGATGAACGTGGCCGCGATGGCGGCCGTGGCCGTGGTGATCTTCCTGGAGAAGCTGTGGCGCCGGGGCCCCTGGCTGGCCCGCGCCGTAGGCATCGCCTTCCTCGTCCTCGCGGCGCTCGCCCCCTTCCAGGACTGGCTGCTCCCGGGCCTCCAGGACGCGCCGATGGGAGACACGGACCCGATGGGGGACATGGGTTTCATGGGGTGACCGTTTCGGAGGGGCGAGCACTTTGACGAACGCGCCGACGACGCCCAGCGCCAGGCGCTCCAGATGGTCTACGGGGGCCAGGCGGGCAGCTGGCCGGCCGAGACGGTGGCCAGGATGAACGCGGAGATGCGGGGGATGGACATCGCCCCCATCCGGATCGAGGTCGACGAGGACCCCGGCGGCTGGCGGGCCACGATCCCCGGCCGGGTCGAGGCCGCCGCGGCGGCCCTCACCGGTCCCACGACCCCGGAGGGCGCACGGGTCCAGTCGACGAATCTGCCCGGCTGCGAGACCGGTCCGGGTCAGGCCGCCACCTGGGGCCGCTCCACCGCCGACCGCGCCGACGCCTTCGGCTGCCACTGGAGCAGGGAAGGCCAGTCCAGCAAGCACATCACCTTCGGCTGGACCGGACCCGACGGGCAGGCCTGACCCCGGCACCGGGCCCGGCACGGCCGCCGCGGGGTGGTCTGTACCGCTATGCCCGTAATCCGGCCCGCTGCGCAAAGGTGAAACGCACGGTTATGAAGCCGCGCGGAGCCGCTGGAGGCCGAAAAACCACCCCTCCGTGGGACAGGATTCAGGTGCAGGAGCTGACGCCCTCCCAGCCGTAACACCCCACCTGACCAGGGGTTTCGGTGCAATTCCCACTACCCGCAGCGGGCTTCGCGCTGCCCTGGCGCGGGTGGGGGGACAGGGGACGGGCGGGCCCGAATCCGACCTTCCAGGAGACCCGACGTGTCCACCACCGCACCCGAAGCCTTCCTCGCCGACACCCACACAGGCCTGCCGATCCCGGCCGACCCGGAGTTCGCCTCCGCCGCCGACGAGCGCCGCCACCGCAAGCAGCGACTGGCCGCCGCCATGCGGCTGTTCGGCAAGGCGGGCTACGCCGAGGGGATCTCCGGCCACATCTCGGTCCGCGACCCCGAGGACCTGGACACCTTCTGGGTCAATCCGTTCGGCGTCTCCTTCAACCGCGTACGCGTGGCCGACCTGATCCGCGTCGACGCCGCCGGCCGCGTCGTCGACGGCACCGGCAAGGTCAACCCGAGCGCCTTCACCATCCACTCCAAGATCCACGAGCGTCCCGAGGCCAACGCCATCGCGCACGGCCACACCGTCCACGCCCGCGCCCTCGGCGCCCTGGAACGGCTCCTGGAGCCCTACGACCAGGAATCCGCCGCCTTCTACCAGGACCAGGTGCTGTACGGGGACTACGACGGCCCGGCCATCAAGATCGAGCACGGCCAGGACATCGCCGACCGCCTCGGCGCCAAGCGCGCCATGCTGCTGCGCCACCACGGCCTGATCACCGTGGGCGGCTCCCTGGAGGAGGCCGTCCACTGGTTCTTCACCTACGAGAGCTGCGCCCAGGTCCAGCTGCTGGCCCTCGCCGCCGGGCGGCCCGTCCCGATGTCCCACGAGCAGGCCCTGCTGGCCCGGGACGGCTTCGGAGACGAACAGCTCGGCCGCTACAGCTTCCAGATCATGTGGGACGAGATCACGGCCGAACAGCCGGACCTGCTCGACGAGTAGGACCGCCCGCGCCCCCACGCCCCCGGCCGCACCGGATCCCAGGAAGCAATCATGAGCTCAACTGCCTCACCGCGCGCGGAAGCGCGCACCATCCTCATCATCGTCGCGATCGTGCAGTTCGTGATCGGCGGCTGGTTCTCCTGGTCGGCGTCGCACGCCGCGCCCCGGGACCTGCCCGTGCTCGTCGTCGCCGCCCCCGGCGCCCCCCAGAGCGCCGAACAGCTCGCCGACCGGCTGCGCGAGGCCGCCCCCGGCGCGTACGCGGTCGAGACCGCCGCCGGCGTGGAGGAGGCCGACGCCGCCCTGCGCGACCGCAAGGCGTACGGGGCCCTGCTGCCCACCGCCGGCGGACTCGAACTGCGCCTGGCCTCCGCCGCCTCGCCCACCGTCGCCCAGACGCTGACCGGGCAGGCGCAGGAACTCGCCGGCGGCCCGGTGCGCGTCACCGACGTGGTCCCCGCCGACGCCGACGACCCGCACGGCGCGGGCCTGGCCATGGGCTTCCTGCCCCTGCTGATCACCGCCGTGATCGCCGCCCTGCTGTTCGTCCTCAAGGTGCGCGCAGCCGGCGCCAAGTTCCTCGGCGTCATCGGCTTCGCCGTCGCCTCCGGACTCCTCAGCTCCCTCATGCTGACGCACCTCAGCGGCGTGGCCCCCGGCAACTACTTCGTCAACGCCGGGATCGTGGCCCTGCTGGAGCTGGCCATGGTCTCCGTGATCACCGGGCTCGGCTCACTGATCGGCCCGCCCGGCATAGCCGTCGGCGCCGTCCTGATGTTCGTCGTCGGCAACCCGCTCTCCGGACTGGCCTCGGCCCCCGAGATGCTGCCCCAGCCGCTCGGCGCCATCGGCCAGTTCCTCCCGGCCGGCGCCGCCGCAACCCTGCTGCGCACCGCCGGCCCCTTCGACGGCGCCGGCGCGGCCGGCCCGGTCCTGGTGCTCGCCGTCTGGGCACTGATCGGCCTCGGCCTGCTCTACGCGAGCTCCCGCCGCCGTCCCGCCGCCACCCCCGCCGCGGCCGCCGAGCCGCAGCCCGCCGCCGCGCACTGACGGGCCCGCCCGCCCCTCCCGCCGACTCCTCTTCACGAAAGGCCGACCATGACCACCGACACGAACGACCGCCCGCCGACGCGCATCGGCCTGGTCGGCGGAGGGGCCGCGGCCGTCTGCCTGCTGGACCGGCTCTCCCGCACCCAGGGCCGCGGCCCGGGCTCGATCACCGTCTTCGAACCCTCGGGCGGCCTGTGGCGCGGCCGCGCCTACCAGCACGACGCCGACGCCGTCCTCACCAACATCATCCCGGCGGAGATGAGCGCCCGCACCGGCGCCCCCGACGACTTCCTCGACTGGCTGCGCGCCTGCGAACTCCCCTACGGCCAGGGCGACTACGCCGCCGACGGCTACTTCCCGCCGCGCCGGGTGTTCGGCAGCTACCTGGAACGCACCGCCGAGAACGCCGTCGGCGAGCTCTCCCTCGGCGGCTGGTCCGTGGACATCGTCCGCGACGCGGTCGTCGCCGCCCGCGAGGCGGGGGAGGAGGTGGTGCTGACCACCCGCGACGGCCGTACGCACACCTTCGACTACGTGATCTGCGCGGTCGGCGCCGGCCGCCCCGCCGACCACTACGAACTCACCGGCAGCGCGGGATACTTCGGGGACCCCTACCCGCTGCGCGACACGGTCGCCGCCATCCCCGCCGACGCGGACGTCACCGTCCTCGGCACCGGCCTCGCCGCCGTGGACACCGTGGTCACCCTCGCCGCCCACGGCCACCGCGGCCGGATCACCATGGCCTCCCGCAACGGCGCCCTCCCGGCCGTGCGGCAGCGGCCTGTCTTCCCCGAGATCAGGCACTTCACCCCCGCCGCCCTGCACGCCCGCGCCGCCGCCCGCCACGACGGCAGGCTCGCACTGGACGACGTACTGGAGCTGCTGGAGCGGGAGCTGGCCGAACACGGCGCCGACCCCTCGGCGGTGGTCGCCGAACTGACCTCCCTCGGCGGGGAATCCCCCCTGGAGCGGCTGCGCCGCCAGTACGACCGCATCGACGAGGCCGACACCGGCATGCGGGTCATGCAGCACGCCGTCCCCGAGAGCGGCCCCGACGCCTGGACCCTGTTGCGTACCGCCGACCAGGACTTCATCCGGGAGCACCACTACCGGGCCGTCATGAGCCTGTGCTGCCCGATGCCCCCGGCCAACGCCCGCAAACTGCTGGAACTGCACGAGAGCGGCGGGCTGCGCGTCCTGCGCGGCCTGTGGAACGTCAAGCCCCTGGCCGGCGCCGGGTTCCACATCGGGGCCGACGGCGGCGAGTACGAGAGCGACGTCGTCGTCAACGCCGTCAGCGCGCCCTCCCACCGGGTCCCCGCCCAGGCGCGCCCGTTCGTCGACTCCCTCGTCGAGGACGGCATCGGCGAGTACCACCCCTACGGCGGCCTGCACATCGAACCGTCCACCAGCCGGGCCGTCGGCGCGGGCCGCGCCCACCGCCGGATGCACGCGATCGGCGACATGGGCGCCGGGACGCTCTTCTTCACCTCCGGCATGCCCTCCGTCCTCGAACGGGCCGACGACATAGTCCGGGCGGTCGTCCAGGACATCACCGCCCAGTCCGCCACCGCCCCGTCCGCCACCGGCCCGTCCGCCACCCCCCAGGAGCAGCACGCGTGAACACGATCACCCGCAGGGACATCATGCGGGCCGCCATGACCACGGCCGTCGTCGTCGGCACCAGCGCCGCCGTCGCCCCGATCGTCCTGGCCGACCCCGCCCGCCCCGACGCCCCCGCCGGGACCGCGAGCGCCGCTGCCGGGCAGGGCCCGCTCCCGGGCGGCTTCGACGAGGTCTACCGGGGACGGCGCATCCAGGGCGGCCCCGTGGCCGTGCGCTACGCCTCCGCCCGGGGTGCCGCCGCCCCCGCCTCCGGGCCCGGCATCGAGATCAGCATCGACGGCCGCCCGCTGCACGTCATGCGCCGCGCCGACGGCAGCTACCTGAGCCTGGTCAACCACTACCAGTCCTTCCCCACGCCGCTGGAGGTGGCACGGGCGGCCGTCGACGAGATCGGCACCGCCCAGCTCTCGACGGCCCGGCTGCACCACCACTGACGTCCGACAGGTCGAGGAACGAGGAACAAGCACACGTGTACACGCGCAAGAACCAGAAGGACCTGGACGCCGGCGAGCGCGCGAGGTTCGTCGCGGCCCTCCTGGAGGTCAAACGACGCGGCGTCTACGACGAGTTCGTCCGGCTGCACGGCCAGTACTTCGTCTCCGACGGCGAGGGCGGGCAGCGGGTGGGGCACATGTCCCCCTCCTTCTTCCCCTGGCACCGCCAGTACCTGCTGGAGTTCGAACGCGCCCTCCAGCAGGTCGACCCGAAGGTGACCCTGCCCTACTGGGACTGGACCACCGACCAGTCGCCCCTCTCCGGCCCGTGGACCGACGACTTCCTCGGCGGCAACGGCCGCCCCGGCGACCACCGGGTGATGACCGGCCCGTTCGCCTTCGACCGGGGCGACTGGCCGGTGAACGTGGGCGTCACCGAGGAGAAGTACCTGATGCGCGACTTCGGCCGCCCCGCCGACCCGGTCGCCCTCCCCACGCCCGCCGAACTGGCCTGGGCGATCGACGACCCGGTGTACGACTCCGCCCCCTGGGACTCCACCTCCACCACCGCGGGCTTCCGCAACAAGGTCGAGGGCTGGACCGTCGGGGAGAAGGAGGGCTGGCACAACCACAACCGGGTCCACCTGTGGGTCGGCGGCCAGATGACCGGCGGGACCTCGCCCAACGACCCGGTCTTCTGGCTCCACCACACCTTCATCGACCTCATCTGGGCCCGCTGGCAGCGCGAGCACCCCGGCTCGGTCTACGAGCCGCGCCGGCCCCTGCCCGCCTCCGACCCCCAGCACGGCCGCGTCATCAGCCTCGACGAGCCGATGTCGCCGTGGCAGGTGCGGCCCTCGGAGCTGCTCGACCACACCCGCTTCTACCAGTACGCGCAGTGACGCGCCCCGCGCGCCCGCTGCCCACACCCCGTCACCACCACCGAGAAGGAACCGCCATGCGCCTGCGCACCACCGTCCCGGCCCTCGCCGCCGCAGCCCTGATCGCCCTCGCCGCCGCCCCCTCCGCCCAGGCGGCGGCCCCGGTCCCGGCTCCCGCCCCGGCCGCCACCTCCGCGGCCGCCCCCGCCCCAGCCGCCGCCGTCCCCGCCTTCGCGGGCCACACGTACGTCCTCACGCTCGACAACGGCGCCGTCCTGCGCAACTCCTACTCCGCCGACGGCACCACCCTCGACTGGACCGCCCTGGAAGGCCCGATGGCCGGCCGCAGCGGCCAGGAGCGGCTCTCCGTCCGCGCCGTGGGCGAGGGCCTCTATTTCGTCAACTGGGTCGAGGCCTCCGGCATGACCGTCAGCCACGTCATGGACCTCGGCCACGGCACCGTCAGCGTCTACTGGACGTACGCCACCCCCGACGGCGGCCGCGCCGGCGAGCTGCACACCGCGACGCTCGAGCGCGTCTCTTCTTGACCCGCACGGTGACGCGGGGCCGGCGCCACGGACGCCGGCCCCGCCCACCTCTGTCCACGGGGGGAACCGCCCATGCCCGCTCCACTCACCCAGACACCACGAACGCCCGCGGCGCCCGCACCCGCCGACGGGGAACTCGCGGGCGCCCTGCGCCCCCGCCACCTGACCATGCTGGCCCTCGGGGGCGTCATCGGGGCCGGGCTGTTCGTCGGCTCCGGGACCGGCCTGCGGATCGCGGGCCCGGCCATCATCCTGTCGTACGCGCTCGCCGCCGCCCTGGCCCTGCTGGTCATGCGGATGCTCGGCGAGATGGCCGCCGCCATGCCCGCCAGCGGCTCGTTCTCCGTCTACGCGGACCGGGCCCTCGGCCGCTGGGCCGGCTTCACCGCGGGCTGGCTGTACTGGGCGGTGACCGTCATCGCGATCGCCATCGAGCTGATCGCCGCCGCGACGATCCTGCACCAGTGGATGCCGGCCGTACCGCAGTGGGCGATCGCCCTCGTGGCACTGGCCGTCTTCACCCAGTCCAACATGCTCTCGGTCTCCTCGTTCGGGGAGGCCGAGTTCTGGTTCGCGGGCATCAAGGTCGCCGCCATCATCGCCTTCCTCGCCCTCGGCGTCGCCGCCCTGTGCGGGGCCGTGCCCGGGGTCGAGGCGCCCGGCATGGACAACCTGACCGGCCGCGGCGGCTTCCTCCCGCAAGGCTGGGACAGCGTCGTCGCCGGGCTGCTGACGGTGGTCTTCGCCTTCGGCGGCATGGAGGTCGTCACCATGGCCGCCGCCGAGTCCGGTGACCCCGCCCGCTCCGTCACCAAGGCCGTCAGCAGCGCGATCTGGCGGATCAGCCTCTTCTACCTCGGCTCCATGGCGGTGATCGTCACCCTGCTGCCCTGGGACGCGGCCACACCCGGCCGCAGCCCCTACGTCGCCGTGCTCGACCGGCTCGGGATCCCCGGCGCCGGGCGGCTGATCGAGGTCGTCGTCCTCATCGCCCTGCTGTCCGCCATGAACGCCAACCTGTACGGCGCCTCCCGCATGGCCCACTCGCTCGCCGCGCGCGGCGAGGCCCCCGCGGCCCTGCTGCGCACCTCCGCCCGGGGCGCGCCGCGGCCGGCCGTCGCCGCGTCGGCGGCCTTCGGTTTCGTCGCGATCGCCCTCGACCACCACTGGCCGGAGCGGATCCTGCCGTTCCTGGCCAAGGCCATGGGCGGTTCCATGCTGTACATGTGGCTGACCGTCGCGGCCGCCCATCTGGTGCTGCGCCGCCGGCTGGAGCGGGAGTCCCCGCACCTGCTGGTGGTGCGGATGCGCGGCTTCCCGTACCTGTCGTGGCTGGCGGCGGCCGGCATCGTGGCCGTGCTGGTGCTGATGGCCCTCGACCCGGAGGCGCGCGGCCAGCTCGGCTGGTCGACCCTGCTGGTCCTCGTACTCCTGGCGGTGGCCGGGGTACGGGCGCTGCGCGCGCGCCGGGACCGCGGCCCCGCGCGCTGAACGGCGAGCCCGGCCGGGAAGGTTCCCGGCCGGGCGTCCGGATGCTCGAAGGGGTGGTGATCAGGCCGAGAGCGGGCCGCAGTCCGTCTCGGTGGGCTCGTCCATGGGCAGCAGCCCGCTGGTGGCGATGAGGTAGCCGAGCTGGGCCCGGCTGCGGCTCTGCAGGGTGGCGGCGATCCGGCTGACGTGGGCGGCGACGGTCCGCCGGCTGGTGCCGAGCCGGCGCGCGATGGCCTCGTCCGTGTAGCCGGCGACCAGCAGGCGCATCACGGCCCGCTGGATCTCGTCGGCGATGTCGGGCTCCACGGTGCGCGATGCGCCGGGGTCGATGGTCGAACCCCGCTCCCAGGCCTCCTCGAAGACCTGCACGAGGAAGGAGACGATGGAGGGCTGCCTGATCTCCAGCACCGAGGTCCGGGCCTCGCCGGGGCCCGGGACGTAGGCGACGGCCCGGTCGATGACGATGAGGCGGTCGAAGACGTGGTCGAGGGTGCGGACCTCGCAGCCGGCCTCGGTGAGCCGCTCGATGTGGCGCAGCGTGGCCGCGTGGGTCCGGGCCGCGTGCGGGTAGAGGGTGCGGTGCCGGGCGGGGCCGCGGACGTGGTCGAGCCCGTCCAGGTCGTAGGAGACGCGCGAGCCGCCCGGCTGCACCGTCATCAGTTCCTCCCGGCACTCGCGGACCGCGTGCGCCAGCGTGGAGTGGACGACCTTCTCCCCGTCGATCGCGGTGGCCCAGCCGGTGTGTTCGCGCTTGGCTGCGGTGTAGATCGCGGCCACGGGCACGAAGCTGCCGGCGATGGCGTGCGCGTCCAGCCGCTGGCGCTCCAGCGACTGCTCGATGGGCCGGACCAGTTCGGCCTTGGCCACGTCGGGTGCCACGGGCACGAGGACGGACGGGTCGTCCGGCGGGGCGACGAGCAGCCCCATCCGCAGGAGACAGGCGGGTGCGCCCTCCCTGGGCGTACACCCCTTCACCACGGCCCGGCGGTAGACGGTCAGGCCCTCACCGCATACGCCGCCCCACGTGGCCGCAGAGTCGTCACGTTCACAACATTCCCCCGGGTACTGCCTTGCATGATCCTGCATGACCCAATTATGCACTTGGAAAAGTAGCCGGTATCGGTACGTAGGCTGTCAACATGGTGTCTTAACAAGGTATTGACCATGGAACCGGAGGTAACGGGCGTATGTCCAACGGATATGGGGCACTGACCGGCATCCTGGAGGAGTGGCGCGCCGCGTTCGGCGAGCGCCGCGTGGACGACGTCGTCGCCCTCTTCGCCGAGGACGCCCTCTTCCAGGGGCTGTCCCCCCGGCTGCTGAACGGCCGCGCGGAGATACGGACCTACTACGAGAACGTCCCGCCGGGCACCACGGCCGCCGTCGAGGTACTGCACTCACGCCCCCTCGCCGCCGAGGCCCTCGCCGGGTTCGCCACCGTCACCTTCCGGACACCCACCCCCGAGGACCCCGCCGGGACCCCGCTCCCCGTCCGCCTCTCGCTCATCGCCCAGCACGCCGGAGCCGGCTGGCGGATCCGCCAGTACCACGTCTCACGGCTGAGCTGAGTCCCGCCGGGGTAGGAACCCGGCGGGAGGCACCGATGAGCTACGAGGACGCCGACCCCGGGCTCTACGGCCCCGGGTCCGTCACCTGGCAGTGCCACGGCGACCCGGTCATGTGGATCGCCGGGGTCCGCGCGCTCTACCTCCAGGCCCTGCACCCGCGCGCCGTCCGCGGTGTTATGGAGAACTCCACCGCCTTCGAGAACGAGAGGGGCCCCGGCGACGCGTGGGGCCGCCTGCTGCGCACCGCCGACTTCGTCGGCACCCTCACCTACGGCACGGCCGAGGCCGCCGAACGGGCCGGGGCGCGGGTCCGCGCCGTCCACCGGAGACTGTCCGCCACCGACCCGGACACCGGGGAGCCCTTCCCCGTCGACGACCCCGCCCTCCTGCTGTGGGTGCACTGCGCCCAGATCGACAGCTTCCTGCACGTACTGCGCCGATCGGGCGTCCCCCTCACCCCGGCCCAGGCCGACCGGTACGTGGACGAGAACCGGACCAACGCCCGCCTCGTCGGACTCGACCCGGCCGCCGTGCCCGCCACCGCCGGGGCCCTCGCCGCGTACTTCGACGAGGTCCGCCCCTGCCTCGCCGCCGGCCCCGACGCACGCGCCGTCGAGGACTTCCTGCGCGCCCCGCCGGTCCCCCCGTACCTCGTCCCTGGCCGAAACCTGCTGTGGAGACCTCTCGTTGGGCTCGCCTACGGATCCCTGCCGGGCTGGGCGCACCAGCTGTACGGACACCCCGCACCACCCCCGCGCGCGGTCACCCGCCGCCTGCGTCTCACGGGTCGCGTGCTGCGCACCATTCCCGCAGGTCTACGCTGGCAGCTGCCTCCAGGTCACATCTTGAAAGCGATGCGCCGACTGGGCCCCGGCAGCCGCCCCTCCGCGTACACACTGCGAAAATCAGCGGCCATACTGGACCGGCCGGGGAGGGCGCGGCACGACGACGGGGGCGGCTTTAAGACATGGCGGAGTCCAGACTGATCCAGGGCCGGTACCGGTCACTCGATCTGATCGGGCGCGGCGGCATGGGCGAGGTGTGGCGCGCCCGCGACGAGTCGCTGGGCCGGCAGGTCGCGGTGAAGTGCCTCAAGCCGGTCGGCGCCGAACAGGACGCCCACTTCACCCAGGTCCTGCGAGAGCGCTTCCGGCGCGAGGCACGGGTCGCCGCCTCGCTCCAGCACCGGGGCGTCACCGTCGTGCACGACTTCGGCGACGACAGCGCCTCCGGCGGCCCCCTCTACCTGGTCATGGAACTCCTGGAGGGCCGCAACCTCAGCCAGCTCATGGAGGAGAACGAGGCGCGCCCGCTCCCCGTCGACGTGGTCCTCGACATCGCCGAGCAGATGGCCGCCGCCCTCGGCTACACCCACGACCAGGGCGTCGTCCACCGGGACCTCAAGCCCGCCAACATCATGCGGCTCACCGACGGCACGGTGAAGATCTGCGATTTCGGCATCGCCCGCCTGGCCCACGACATCGGCTTCACCGCCAAGCTGACCGGCGGCGGCATGGCCATGGGCACCCCGCACTACATGTCGCCCGAGCAGATCGCGGGCGGCGAGGTCGACCACCGCAGCGACCTCTACTCCCTCGGCTGCGTCCTCTACGAGATCGCCACCGGAGCCCCGCCCTTCGACCTCGGCGACTCCTGGTCCGTGCTGGTCGGCCACCGCGACACCGCGCCCGTACCGCTGCGCGACCACCGGCCCGAGCTGCCCGGCTACTTCGAGCAGCTCGTGCTGGACCTGCTGGCCAAGCGCCCCGAGGACCGCCCCGGCGACGCCCGCCACCTGCACCGCCGCCTGGTCGAGGCCCGGTTCGGCCCCGGCGGGCGGCCCGCCGCCCAGCCCCCGCTGCCCGCCTGGGCCGAGGGGATGACCGCCGGGCGCAAGGCCGGCGTGGACGCCCGCCCCGCCAGCGGGGAGTGGGCCCTGCTCACCGGCTCCTGGACGGCGGCCCGCCCGGCCCCGCCTGGTTCCGTCCCCGGATCCTTCCCCGGCTCCCTCCCTGCGTCCGGCGAACACCGCATCACCCGCCCCGCCCCCGCCGAGGACCCCCGGCTCACCGCCGCCTACGGGCTCGCGGTGCGCACCCCGGCCGCCGGGGAGCCCGACGCGCTCGCCGCCGGGCACACCCGCGCGTTCGCCCTCAGCCGCGCCGGCCGGCCCGAGGAGGCCCTCGCCGTCTACGTGGCCGTCGCCCAGGGGCGGGCCCGGGTGCTGGGCCCCGATCACGCCGAGACCCTCGCCGCCCGCCAGGAGGAGGCCTACGAACTGGGAAGGCTCGGCCGCCACGGAGAGGCGTACGAGATGTACCGCGCCGTCCTCGCCGCCCGCGTCCGCACCACCGGCCCGCTCCACCCCGACACCCTGCGCTGCCGCCACAGCCTCGCCTGCGCCCTGAGCGCCCTCGGCCGGCACGCCGAGGCCCACGCCACCGCCGCCGAGGTGGCGGCCGACCGCGCCGCCGTCCTCGGCGCCGAGCACACGGACACCCTGCAGAGCCGCTACGAGGCCGCGTACGCCCTCGGCCGGCTCGGCCGCTGGCAGGAGGCGCTCGGCGGCTTCCGGCAGGTCGCCGCCGCACGCGAGCGCGTACTCGGCCGCGACCACCCCGACGCCCTCGCCGCCCGCTACGAGACCGGCATCGCCCTCGGCCGCACCGGCCGCCCCGCCGAGGCCCTCGACATGTTCCGGTCCCTGGTCCGCGACCGCACCCGGGCCTACGGCGCCGCCGACCCGGAGACCCTGCGCGCCCGGCACGTCCTCGGGGTGAACCTGGGCCGCCTCGAACGCTGGGAGGAGGCCGTCACCGAGGCCCGCGAGGTGGGCCGGCTCCGCGCCAAGGCCCTCGGCGCCGAACACCCGGACACCCTGGTCAGCCGCCGGGAACTCGCCGTCGGCCTGGGCCGGCTCGGCCGCTGGGACGAGGCGCTTCCCATATACCGGGACCTCTCCGGCATCCGCGAACGCTCCCTCGGCGACGAGCACCCCGACACGGTCCTCGCCCACGCCGACGAGGCGCACTGTCTGGAGCGGCTCGGCCAGGTGTGCTACCAAGAGCCATGACCGCCAACTCAGGCTCCCGGGGCTTCGCGCAGGACGTGTACGACGCGGTGATCGTGGGAGGCGGCCACAACGGCCTCGTCGCCGCCGCCTACCTGGCCCGCGCCGGCCGCTCGGTACTGGTCCTCGAACGTCTCGGCCGCACCGGCGGGGCCGCCGTCTCCACCCGGCCCTTCGCGGGCGTCGACGCCAGACTCTCGCGCTACTCCTACCTCGTGTCGCTGCTCCCCGCGAAGATCGTCCGCGACCTGGGTCTGCGGTTCGAGGTACGCCGGCGCACGGTCTCCTCGTACACCCCCTTCGAGCGCGGCGGCCGCCCCGGGGGACTCCTCGTCGGCGGCGGCGAGGACCGCACCCGGGAGTCCTTCGCGGAACTGACCGGATCCGACCGGGAGTACGAGGCCTGGCGGGCCTTCTACGGGACCACCGGCCGGCTCGCCCGCAAGGTCTTCCCCACCCTCACCGAACCGTTGCCCACCCGCGCGGAACTGCGGGCCCGGATCGACGACGAGGCGGCCTGGCGGATGCTGTTCGAGGAGCCGCTCGGCCGGGCGGTGGAGGAGCGCTTCGCCGACGACCTGGTCCGGGGCGTGGTCCTCACCGACGGCCTCATCGGCACCTTCGCCGACGCCGACGACCCCTCACTCGTACAGAACCGCTGCTTCCTCTACCACGTCATCGGCGGCGGCACCGGCGACTGGGACGTGCCCGTCGGCGGCATGGGAGCCCTCACCGACGCGCTCGCCGAGGCCGCCCGGGCGGCCGGCGCGGAGATCGCGACCGGCCACGAGGCCCTGCGCATCCACACCGACGGCACCGCCCCTGCCGAGGTCACCTTCCGCACGGCGACGGGCGAGGGTGCCGTCGTCGGGCGCGACGTCCTGGTCAACGCCTCCCCGCGGGCCCTGGCCGAACTCCTCGGCGAGGACCCCCGCGACGGCGGCCCGGCCCCCGAGGGGGCCCAGTTCAAGGTCAACATGCTGCTGAGCCGGCTGCCCCGGCTGCGCGACACCTCCGTCGACCCCCGCGAGGCCTTCGGCGGCACCTTCCACATCGCCGAGGGCTACGAGCAGCTCAGGCGGGCCCACGGCGAGGCGGCCGCCGGGGAACTGCCGTCCGTCCCGCCCTCCGAGATCTACTGCCACTCGCTGGCCGACCCCTCGATCCTCGGGCCCGGACTCGCCGGGCAGGGCTACCAGACGCTCACCCTCTTCGGGCTGCACACCCCGGCCCGGCTCTTCGAGAAGGACAACCGGCAGGCCCGCGAGGTGCTGCTGACCGCCACCCTGGCCCAGCTGGACGCCCACCTGGCCGAGCCGCTCACCGACTGCCTGGCCTTCGACGGGGACGGCCGCCCCTGCATCGAGGCCAAGACCCCTCCGGACCTGGAGCGCGAACTGCGGCTGCCCGGCGGGCACATCTTCCACCGCGACCTGTCCTGGCCCTACGCGGACGGGCAGGAGGCGGGGCGCTGGGGCGTGGAGACCGCCCACCGCAACGTCCTGCTGTGCGGTGCGGGGGCGGTCCGCGGCGGCGGGGTCAGCGGCATCCCGGGGCACAACGCGGCGATGGCGGTCCTGGAGCGGCGCTGATCCCGCCGGGGCGGACGGGCCCGACCGGCGGCCTCAACGCCCCGGGCCGCGGCCCGCGTTCCCGGCCGGCTCGCCCGGAAGCCTGAAACCGTCGAAGAGGTCGTCCAGCGCGCGCCGCGTCGCGCTCGCGGGGGTGGCCCGGAAGGCGAGGTCGCGCGCGGCCACGGCCAGCGGGTGGGTGAGGGCGGCCACCCGGCCCATCCGGCGGGCCCGGATCCGGATGGCGTCGGTACGGGCGAGCCTGGCCCGGGTGTAGGCGGCGAGGGCGCCCGGTACGTCCGGCCCGCGGAGCAGGTGCGCCAGGACCACGGCGTCCTCGACGGCCTGGCAGCCGCCCTGGCCGAGGTTGGGCGTCATGGCGTGCGCGGCGTCCCCGATCCACGCGGTACGGCCGTCGTGCAGCCGGGGGAGCGGCGCGGCCAGGTCGTACAGGTCGTGCTGGAGCACCGCCTGCGGGTCGATCCGGTCCAGCAGGGCGGGGACCGGGTCGTGCCAGGTGCCGAACCGCCGCAGCAGCTCGGCGCGGACGTCCGCGGGCCGGTACCCCTCGGGGACGACGGCGGTGGCGTACAGGTAGACCCGCCCGTCGGCGAGCGGGACCGTCCCGAAGCGCTCGCACCGGCCCCAGGTCTCGGCCGCTTCGGCCGCTTCGGCCGCGGGGCCCGACGGGAGCACGGTCCGCCAGGCGGTCTCCCCGCTGTAGTGCAGGCCCGGGTGGTCCGGGAAGCGGCGGCGGCGCAGCGGGCTGTGGATGCCGTCGGCGGCGATCACGGCGTCGGCGGCGAGGTCCCCGGCGGCGGTACGGGCCACCGCGCGGCCGCCGTCCTCCTCGACGCCGGTGACCTCGGCCCCGTACACCAGCGCGCCCTCGGGCAGCGCCGCCGCCAGCGCGGCGGTGAGGTCCGCGCGGTGGACGGCGAGCGGGGGCCGGCCGTAGCGGGCGGCGAGCGCGGCGGTGTCGGCGCGGGCCAGCCGGGTGCCGCCGGGGCGGCGCACGCCCATCGAGGCCGGGACGGCGCGGCCCGCCGCGCGGGTGGCGTCGAAGCCGATGGCGTCGTAGGCGCGCAGGGCGTTGGGCGCGAGGACGATGCCCGCGCCGACGGCGGTCGGGACGGCCGCCCGCTCGCACACGGTGACCCGCCACCCCTGGCGGTGCAGGGCCAGGGCGGCGGTCAGACCGCCGATCCCGGCACCGGCGACGACGGCGTGGCGCTGGGTTTCGGGCATGGCACGGCCTCCTGCGTCTCAGGGAGCCTCTACAGCTGTAGAGGCCGCTCGCTCTGCACTCTACAGCTGTAGAGTGGGGCCATGTCCACCCCGGAAACCCCGCCCCCCGCCGCCGACCGCCGGACGCTGATCGCGGACACGGCCATCGCCCTCGTCGCCGCCGGCGGTCTGCGGGGCCTGACCCACCGGGCCGTCGACGGCGCCGCCGCGCTCCCGGCGGGCAGCACCTCGTACTACTTCCGTACGCGGACCGCGCTCATCGGCGCCTGCTACCGGCGGCTGGCCGAGCTGGACCTCGCCGACCTCGACGGCGCCGGGGCCGCCGGCCCGCCGCCGGCCCCGGCGGACCGGGACGCCGCCGCGCGGATGCTCGGGGCGCTGCTGCACGAGTGGCTGACGCGGGGGCGCGAACGGCAGCTGGCCCGCTTCGAACTCAGCCTGGAGGCCGCCCGGAACCCGGAACTGGAACCGGCGCTCCGGCAGGCGGGCCTCGCCGCCCGCGCCCGCGCCGCCGCGGTCCTCGCCGCCCTAGGCGCACCCCGGCCCGCGGAGTCCGCCGAACTCCTGGCCGCCTGGACCGACGGCCTGCTCTACGACCGCCTGGCGGGCGCCCTCGCCCACTCCCGCCCCGCCCCGGACCCGGCCGAACTGGCCGCCGCCGCCCGCCGGATGCTCGACGCCGTGCTCGCTCCCGCCTAGGATCCCGGCATGATCGCCGAACTGCAGTGCGTGGTACTCGACTGTCCAGAACCGCTCGAGCTGGCGCAGTTCTACGGGGAGTTGCTCGGCGGCGAGGTCAACCGGCCCGACCGGCGCTGGACCCTGGACGAGCACTGGGCCACGCTCCACACCCCGTCCGGGACGGTCCTCTGCTTCCAGCAGGTCACCGACCACCGCCCGCCGAAGTGGCCCGACCCCGCCCACCCCCAGCAGGCCCACCTGGACCTCGCGGTCCCCGACCTCGGCCGCGCCCAGGAGCAGGTGCTCGCCCTCGGCGCCGCCCTGCTCGACGACACCCGCGACGCCGAGGGGTGGCGCGTCTACGCCGACCCGGCGGGCCACCCGTTCTGCCTGATCCGGGAGGGGCAGTGAGCGCCCCGGCCCGACTCGTCCCGCTGATACGGCAGTTCGAGTTCGCCTCCACCCGGCTGTCCGGCCGGCTGGCGGGTCCCGTGACGGACAGCGGGGACGGCACGGAGACCCGGGTGGTGCCCCTGACCGACGAGGAGTACCTCTGGGAGCCGGTGGCGGACTGCTGGTCGGTCCGGCTCCGCACGCGGGGCCCGGGGGCGCGCGCGACGCTCCTGGCCGGCGCCCGCACCGGAGAGTGGGGCCGCGACGCCGCCTCGTACCCGCACCCCTGGCCGCCGCCCTTCACCACCCTCGCCTGGCGCCTGAGCCACCTCACGGAGATGCTGACCCTGCGCGCCGACCACACGGCCGGCACCCGGAGCCTCACCCGCGACGACCACCCCGTCACCGGCGACGCCGCCGGAGCCGTGGCCGCCTTCGCGAAGGCCGCCGACGCCTGGCGCGGGGCACTGCTGAGCGTCGACGACGCCGCGCTCGACACCGTGGGGTACTGCACCTACCCGCACGGCGGCGACGCGGAGGAGCCGTTCGTCGAGATCGCGTGGTGGGTCAACCAGGAGGTGCTCCACCACGGCGCCGAGATCGCCCTGCTCCGCGACCTCTACCGCGACCGCTGAGCCCAGGAGCCGGGTCGCCCGAAAAAACGGGTCGACCCGGACCCCGCCGGGACCTACCGTCGACCGGTATGAGCATCCTGCAGACCATCCACGACGTGCCCGTTCTGATCTGCGACCCCGAGGGCGAACCGATCGGGGGTGAACGGGACGTCCTGGACCTGGTGGGCAACGCCGCCTGGCAGGGCGCCCGGTGGGTGGTCGTGCCGGCCGGGCGCTTCGGCGAGGAGTTCTTCCGGCTGCGCACCCGGATCGCCGGGGACATCGTCCAGAAGTTCGTCACCTACCGCGTGGGCCTCGTCGTCCTCGGCGACATCTCCCGCCACACGGACGGCAGTGAGGCCCTGCGGGACTTCGTCCGCGAGTGCAACCGGGGCCGCCAGACCTGGTTCCTCGCCGACCTGGAGGAGCTGCGGGGGCGGCTGGAAAGCCTGGCCGCCTGAACCGGGGGCCGGTCAGTCCGCCGAGCGGGTCCAGCCCGCGGCCTCGATGCGGGACGCGTCCGCCGGTCGGTCCTCCGAGAAGAGGAGCCGGGCCGGTTCGGCCACCCGCAGGACGTCCACGTACACCCCGCGCCCCACGTACCGGCCGGCCGCCGCGTGGCGGAAACGGATCCGTACCTCGCGGCCGGCCGACCAGGCGGGCAGCGGGGCTTCGAGGCGGTGCCAGATGCGCCCCGACCAGCCGCCCGCCGAGCCCGCGGGCCACTCCTCGGGGGTGCCGCCGGTGCTGCGCACCGTGCTGAACGGGACGGGCTCCCAGGTGGTTCCGTCCGCCGAGGCCTCCAGGTGGAAGGCGCCCGCGCCGGGCACCGTGTCCCACCACACCGCACAGCGCAGCCTGGCGCGCGCCGTCGCGGGGGTCAGCGGGGGCAGGGTGAGGGTGCCCGAGCCGCCGGTCTCCATGCCGGAGAACCAGGCCGGGCCGCCGTGCTTCGTACGGACCGGCACGGCCCGTGCGAAGCGGTTGCCGGTGGCGACCCGGGGCGCGCTGCCGGCCCGCCAGGTCCGTACGGGGTGGACGGAGTTGCCGAGCAGGATCAGGAAGGAGTCGGTGGAGGGGTCCAGCACCAGGGAGGTACCGGTGAAGCCGGTGTGCCCGGCGGAGTGCGGGGTGGCCAGGGCGCCCATGTACCAGTGCTGGTAGAGCTCGAAGCCGAGGCCGTGGTCGTCGCCGGGGAAGGCGGTGTTGTAGTCGGTGAAGAGCAGCTCGACGGAGGCGGGGCGAAGGATGCGCTTGCCCGCGTAGACCCCGCCGTCGAGCAGGGCGCGGGAGAGGAGCGCGAGGTCCCAGGCGGTGCCGAACACCCCCGCGTGGCCCGCGACCCCGCCGAGGGCGTACGCGTTCTCGTCGTGGACCGCGCCCCACACCAGCCCCCGGTCCAGGCCCGACCAGGGCGGCCGCTGCACCTCGGTGGCGGCGGTGACCCGGCGCCAGGAGAGCGGCGGGTTGTACCGAGTGCGGTGCATGCCGAGCGGAGCGGTGATCTCGTCGCGGAGCAGGACGTCCAAAGTGCGGCCGGTGATCCGTTCCAGGAGCAGCTGCAGCGCGATGAGGTTGAGGTCCGAGTAGCGGTACACCGTCCCGGGGGTGTCCTGCGGCCGCACCGACCACAGCAGCCGCAGCTGTCCCTCGCGGGTGGATTCCTGGTAGAACGGCGCCCACGAGCGCAGCCCCGAGGTGTGCGTGAGCAGTTGGCGGACCGTGACGTCCTCCTTGCCGCCCCCGGTGAACTCCGGCAGGTACCGGTCCACCGGAGCCTCCAGTTCCAGCCGGCCCCGCTCCATCTGCTGCACCGCCAGGATGGAGGTGAACAGCTTGCTGAGGGAGGCCAGGTCGAAGACGGTGTCCTCGGCCATCGCGATCCGCTCGGCCGCCGGGAACTCCGCCGGCCGGTCGGTGCGGCCGTCGTAGTCCGCGTACCGCACCGCGTACCCCATCGCCCGGTGCAGGGCGACGGTCCGGCCGCGCCCCGCCAGCACCACGGCCCCGGCGTAGTACGGGTGCTCGGGGGAGGGGCCGAGGAAGCGCCGGGCCTCCTCCGCGACCCCCTCCAGGTGCCGCTCCAGCAGCCCGGCCTGCCGCGCCGATCCGTACCGCAGCCGCAGCCCCTGGAGGGCACGCCGCTCGGCCGCGCCGGCCGGCGGCCCCGGGAGCGCCGCGTGCAGCACCAGCACCCCGCCCAACGCCAGCAACCGCGCCCCGAGCCCCCGCCGACTGGGCCCCGCCCCCGCGTCCGCCGCTCCCGCGTACGCCCCCGTGACTCCCGCCATGACCGGCCCTCCTGTCCGCCGAACTGTCCACCGCCACCCGCACACCGCGAGCACCCGCAGGGGAGCGCCCACACCGCCCCCGGCCCACGGCACCCGGACGGGAGCATCCGCGCCAGCCCGGGCCCGCCCGCAGGCACCCGGCACGGAGCACCCGCGCGGAACCCGGCCCGCCCGCCGCAGGCGACCCGCAGGCGACCCGCGGGGGAGCACTCGTGTCCAACCCGGGCCCGCCGCAGGCGCTCCGCACGCTACTGGGTATCTGCCCGCCCGCCGGGGACCCTCCGCACCGGCCCGCCCGGAAGAATCTGACACAGCATCAGAAAATCTCTTCCCTCGGCCGCCACCCTGCGGCATCCTCACGCCCATGGAGACGGAGCTGAGCAAGAAACTGGGAGTCGAGCACGCCATCTTCGGCTTCACGCCCTTCCCGGCGGTCGCCGCGGCCATCACCCGCGCGGGCGGATTCGGCGTGCTCGGCGCCGTCCGCTACACCGCTCCCGACGACCTCAGGCGCGACCTCGACTGGATGCAGGAGCACACCGGGGGCAAGCCCTACGGCCTCGACGTCGTCATGCCCGCCAAGAAGGCCGTCGACGGCGTCAGCGAGGCCGACATCGAGGCGATGATCCCCGCCGGACACCGCGACTTCGTCCGCGACACCCTCGCCAAGCACCACGTACCCGAACTCGCCGAGGGCGAGGCCTCCGGCTGGCGGATCACCGGCTGGATGGAGCAGGTCGCCCGCAACCAGCTCGACGTCGCCTTCGACTACCCGGTCAAACTCCTGGCGAACGCCCTCGGTTCCCCGCCCGCCGACGTCATCGCCCGCGCCCACGACCACGACGTCCTCGTCGCCGCCCTCGCCGGCAGCGCCAAGCACGCCCGCCGCCACGCCGAAGCCGGCATCGACATCGTCGTCGCCCAGGGCTACGAGGCGGGCGGCCACACCGGCGACATCGCCACCATGGTCCTGGTCCCCGAGATCGCCGAGGCCGTCGCCCCGCTTCCCGTGCTCGCCGCCGGAGGCATCGGCAGCGGCGAGCAGATCGCCGCCGGACTCGCCCTCGGCGCCCAGGGCGTCTGGCTCGGCTCCCTCTGGCTCACCACCACCGAGGCGGACCTGCACTCCCGCGCCCTCACCGAGAAGCTCCTCGCGGCCGGCTCCGGGGACACCGTCCGCTCCCGCGCCCTCACCGGCAAACCCGCCCGCCAGCTGCGTACCGAGTGGACCGACGCCTGGGACGACCCGGAGGGGCCCGGCGCCCTCCCCATGCCGCTCCAGGGCCTGCTCGTCGCCGAGGCCGTCTCCCGGATCCAGAAGTACGAGGTCCAGCCGCTGCTCGGCACCCCCGTGGGCCAGATCGTCGGCCGGATGAACAGCGAGCGCAGCGTCCAGGCCGTGTTCGACGAGCTCACGAGCGGCTTCGAACGCGCCATCGACCGCATCAACCGTATCGCCGGCCGGTCCTGAGGAGTGAGAAGCAGCATGACGGACACGCAAGCGCTGCCCAACGGTTTCTGGGCGCAGGCGACCGCCGACCCGGCGCGCACCGTCCTCGTCACCCCCGAGGGCGAGGAGTGGTCCGCCGGCCGGCTGCACGCCGACGTCAACCGCCTCGTCCACGGCCTGCGCGCCGCCGGACTGGAGAAGGGGGACGCCTTCGCCGTAGTCCTGCCCAACGGCGTCGAGTTCTTCACCGCCTACCTCGCGGCCTCCCAGGCGGGCTTCTACCTGGTCCCCGTCAACCACCACCTCGTCGGCCCCGAGGTCGCCTGGATCGTCTCCGACTCCGGCGCCAAGGTCCTCATCGCCCACGAGCGCTTCGCCGCCACCGCCACCGCCGCCGCCGAACAGGCCGGACTCGCCGCCGGCCGCCGCTACGCCGTCGGAGCGGTCCCCGGCTTCCGCCCGTACGCCGAACTCCTCCACGGGCAGAGCGGCGAGCCGCCGGCCGACCGCACCCTCGGCTGGGTCATGAACTACACCTCCGGCACCACCGGCCGTCCCCGCGGCATCCGCCGCCCGCTGCCCGGCAAGCTCCCGGAGGAGACCTACCTCGGCGGATTCCTCGGCATCTTCGGGATCCGCCCCGCCGACGGCAACGTCCACCTGGTCTGCTCGCCGCTCTACCACACGGCCGTGCTCCAGTTCGCCGGCGCGTCCCTGCACATCGGGCACCCGCTGGTGCTGATGGACAAGTGGGGCCCTGAGGAGATGCTGCGCCTGATCGACCGCCACGCCTGCACCCACACGCACATGGTCCCCACCCAGTTCCACCGTCTCCTCGCGCTCCCGCAGGAGACGAAGGACGCCTACGACGTCTCCTCGATGCGGCACGCGATCCACGGCGCCGCCCCCTGCCCCGACCACGTCAAACGCGCGATGATCGACTGGTGGGGCCGGTGCGTGGAGGAGTACTACGCGGCCAGCGAGGGGGGCGGGGCCTTCGCCACCGCCGAGGACTGGCTGAAGAAGCCGGGCACGGTCGGCAGGGCCTGGCCGATCAGCGAGCTCGCGGTCTTCGACGACGACGGCAACCGGCTGCCCGCCGGGGAACTGGGCACCGTCTACATCAAGATGAACACCGGCGGCTTCAGCTACCACAAGGACGAGGGCAAGACCCGCAGGAACCGCATCGGGGACTTCTTCACCGTCGGAGACCTCGGCCTGCTCGACGAGGAGGGGTACCTCTTCCTCCGCGACCGCAAGATCGACATGATCATCTCGGGCGGGGTGAACATCTACCCGGCCGAGATCGAGTCCGCCCTGCTCACCCACCCGGCCGTCGCCGACGCCGCCGCCTTCGGCATCCCCCACGAATCCTGGGGCGAGGAGGTCAAGGCCGTCATCGAACCCGCCGACGGATTCGAGGCGGGCGACGCGCTGGCCGCCGAGATCCTGCACCACTGCGAACGGCAGCTCGCCGGCTACAAGCGGCCCAAGTCCGTCGACTTCGTCGAGACCATGCCCCGCGACCCCAACGGCAAGCTCTACAAGCGCCGGCTGCGCGACCCCTACTGGGAGGGACGCGAGCGCGCGGTATGACGGCGCCGGACCGGCCCCGGCGGCCCGCCGCCCCCGGGGGCCGGTCCGGACGGCCGGGAGCGGGCTCCATGTCCGCAACACGCCGATATTTCGTGAGAAGACCCACTCCAGGGCTCCGGATGCGCGCCTCGCGGCGCACCCCGGCGCCAGTTCTGGCAACTTGGCTGGCATGAGTACGGCAACGCGCAGATCCCCCCTGACCGACTGGACCCTCCTGGTCCCCGCGGTGGCGCTCGTCGCGCTCGTCCTCAGCTGGGGCCGCGACCTGCCCGGCTTCGCCGTCGCCCTGGTCGCCCTCTGCCTCGCGGGGGCGGTCCTCGCGGCCGTGCACCACGCCGAGGTCGTGGCCCACCGGGTCGGCGAACCCTTCGGCTCGCTGGTCCTCGCCGTCGCCGTCACCGTCATCGAAGTGGCCCTGATCGTCACCCTGATGGCCGATGGCGGCGACAAGACCGCCTCCCTCGCCAGGGACACCGTCTTCGCCGCCGTGATGATCACCTGCAACGGCATCGTCGGCCTGTCCCTGCTCGTCGGCGCCCTGCGCAACCGGGTCGCCGTCTTCAACGCCGAAGGCTCCGGGGCCGCGCTGGCCACCGTAGCGACCCTCGCCGTACTGAGCCTGGTGCTGCCGACCTTCACCACCAGCAAGCCCGGCCCCGAGTTCTCCTCCGCCCAGCTGACCTTCGCCGCGGTCGCCTCCCTCGCCCTCTACGGGCTGTTCATCGCCGTCCAGACGGTCCGCCACCGGGACTACTTCCTGCCCGTGGACACCGGGAGCGCCCGCCCGGGCTCCGGCAACGGCGACGACGACCACGCCGAACCGCCCACCGCCCGCGCGGCCCTCATCAGCCTCGGCCTGCTCTTCGCCGCCCTCGTCGCGGTCGTCGGCAACGCCAAGGCCGTCTCCCCGACCATCGAGAAGGGCGTCTCCGACGCCGGACTGCCCCACGCCGTCGTCGGCGTGATCATCGCCCTGCTCGTCCTGCTCCCCGAGACCCTCGCCGCCGTCCGGGCCGCCCGCCGCAACCGCGTCCAGACCAGCCTCAACCTGGCCTACGGCTCCGCCATCGCCAGCATCGGGCTGACCATCCCGGCCATCGCCCTCGCCTCCGTCTGGCTGACCGGGCCGCTGCTGCTGGGCCTGGCGCCGCTCCACATGGTGCTGCTCGCCCTGACCGTGGTCGTCAGCGCGCTGACGATCGTCCCGGGCCGCGCCACCCTGCTCCAGGGCGGCGTCCACCTCGTACTGCTCGCCGCCTACCTCTTCCTCGCCGTCAGCCCGTAGGGGTGGCCCCGGCCGGCGCAGCGATATTGACCTTGGAGCCGCGCCGGGGCGAGGATCGCGCTCATGACGGCAGTGCGGCACCAGACGGTCGACGGGCTCGTACGGGACAGCGCGCGGCGCGTCCCCGACCGGGTCGCCATCCGCTACCGGGAGCGGAGCTGGACGTACGGGGAACTCGACGCGGCCGTCTCCACCGGCGCTGCCGTACTGAGGCAGCGCTACGGGCTGGCCGCGGGGGACCGCGTCGCGGCCTTCGCCCACAACTCCGACGCCTACCTGATCGCGTTCCTCGCCTGCGCCCGGGCCGGCCTCACCCACGTCCCGGTCAACCAGAACCTCACCGGCGAGGACCTCGCGCACATCCTCGACGACTGCGCGAGCGCCCTGGTCCTCGCCGACCCGGACCTGACGGCGCGGGTTCCCGGAGGGCACCCCGTACGGGCGCTGCGCGACGCGCCGGGGTCCTTCCTGTCCGAGCTGGCCGAGCCGCTGGCGTACGGGTCCGCCGGGGAACCGGACGCCGTCGTGCAGCTCCTCTACACCTCGGGCACCACGGCCCTGCCCAAGGGCGCGATGATGACCCACCGGGCGCTGGCCCACGAGTACGAGAGCGCGATCGAGGCCCTGGACCTGGGGGAGGCCGACCGGCCCGTCCACTCGCTGCCGCTCTACCACTCGGCGCAGATGCACGTCTTCCTGCTGCCCTACCTTGCGGTCGGCGCGCACAACACGATCCTGGACGCGCTGGTGGCCGAGGAGGTCTTCGACCTGGTGGAGGCCGGCCGGGCCGACAGCCTCTTCGCGCCGCCCACGGTGTGGATCGCGCTGGCGAACCACCCGCAGTTCGGGCAGCGGGAGCTCGGCGCCCTGCGCAAGGCCTACTACGGGGCCTCGGTCATGCCGGTCCCGGTCCTGGAACGGCTGCGGGCCCGGCTGCCCGGGCTGGGCTTCTACAACTGCTTCGGGCAGAGCGAGATCGGCCCGCTGGCCACCGTTCTGGGGCCGGGTGAGCACGAGGGGCGGATGGACTCGTGCGGGCGCCCCGTGCGGCACGTGGAGGCCAGGGTCGTGGACGAGGACGGCGCGGACGTCCCCGACGGCACGGCGGGGGAGGTCGTCTACCGGTCCCCGCAGCTCTGCCTGGGCTACTGGAACGACCCCGAGGCCACCGGGAAGGCCTTCCGGGACGGCTGGTTCCGCTCCGGCGACCTCGCGGTACGGGACGCCGACGGGTACTTCACCGTGGTCGACCGGGTGAAGGACGTCATCAACTCGGGCGGGGTGCTCGTCGCGTCCCGGCAGGTGGAGGACGTGCTCTACACCCACCCCGGGGTGGCCGAGACGGCGGTCGTCGGGCTGCCCGACGAGCGGTGGATCGAGGCCGTCACGGCGGTGGTCGTACCCCGCGGGGAGGTCACCGAGGCGGAGCTGATGGCCTATGCCCGGGAGCGGCTCGCGCACTTCAAGGCGCCCAAGCGGGTGCTGTTCGTGGACGCCCTCCCGCGCAACGCCAGCGGCAAGATCCTCAAGCGCGAACTCCGCGACCGCTTCGGCACCGGCTGAGTCCCTCCGGCCGGTCACTCCCGGCCGGTCACTCCCGTCCCGGACCGTCGGCGTGTCCGTGTCCGTGCCCGTGGCCGTGTCCGTGCGGGTGCGCGGGCGGCAGGACCCCGGCGGCGCGCAGCCGGCGCAGGGTCAGGTGCTCGTGGACGAGGCGGCCGACCATGGCCCCGCCGTAGACCACGAAGCCGACGCCGACGAGCCAGGACTGCACGACCAGCAGCGTCCCGAAGGGCCCGTACGTGACGGCGTTCGAGGCGATCAGCGGAGAGAACACCAGCTGGGAGAAGGCGCGGAGGCCCAGCAGCCCGAGGCTGGTCGCCACCGCGCCGGGCAGCAGTGCCCGCCAGCGGACCCGGCCGCCCAGCAGGAGCCGCCCGGAGATCCAGAAGAACAGGCAGGTGCCGACGGTGTCGCTGACGGTGCCCACCACGCTGCCCGCCACGCTGTCGGACGGGGCCGGGATCCCCACCAGCAGCCCGAGGTAGCAGACCAGCAGCGCCAGCCACACGACGTGCCGCCACATGGTGTGCCAGCGGGCCGTGGGCAGGTCCCACACCTTCTCGTAGCCGGTCTGAACGGCGGAGCCGAAGGTCAGCCCGAACACCGCGAGGGCCGCCAGGCCGAAGGCGGTGGTCCGCTCCAGCGCCAGGTCCGCCGCCCCGAACAGCATCTCGACCCGGGCCCGCGAGGAGGCCGTCACCCCGAGCGCCTGGCCCAGCCAGCGGCCGAAGTTGGAACCGCTGCCCGGCGCGGCCGCCGCCACGACCACGAGCAGCGGCACCAGGGTGAGGAAGCCCAGGGCGGCGAAGCCCATGGCCCGGTGCATCAGCTCGATCTCCCGGCCCCGGCTCCAGGCCAGCCCGGCCGGGGAGCCCGAGAGCCGGACGTGGAGGCGCCGGAGGGTCGAGGTCACACCTGATCCCCTACCCGGACGGGCCCGGCCGTTCCCGCGAGCGGTGCCGAGATGGGTCCGAACGGGGGGTTTCGACCGCCCGTTGGCGTGGACCGGCCGCTCAGGAGGAGTGCGGCTCCCGGAGGTCCCTCACCCGCTTGATCTTGCCGACCGAGCGCTCCAGGCTCTCCGGTTCCACCACCTCGACGGCGACGGACACCCCCACGGACTCCTTGACCGCCCGCACCAGCTCCGCCGCCGCGGCCCGCCGCCTGTCTGCGCCGGCCTCCCGGCGCGCCTCCACCCGCACGGTGAGGGCGTCGAGACGGCCCTCCCGGGTCAGCCGCAGCTGGAAGTGCGGGGCGAGGCCCGCGATGCGCAGGAGTATCTCCTCGATCTGGGTCGGGTAGAGGTTCACCCCGCGCAGGATGATCATGTCGTCACTGCGGCCGGTCACCTTCTCCATCCGGCGGAAGGCCGGCCGGGCCGTCCCCGGCAGCAGCCGCGTCAGGTCCCGGGTGCGGTAGCGGATCACCGGCATGGCCTCCTTGGTGAGGGAGGTGAACACCAGCTCCCCGGGCTCCCCGTCCGGGAGCACCGCCCCGGTCAGCGGATCGACGACCTCGGGGTAGAAGTGGTCCTCCCAGATGTGCAGGCCGTCCTTGTGCGAGGCGAACTCCTGGGCGACGCCCGGCCCGATCACCTCGGACAGGCCGTATATGTCCACGGCGTCGATGTCCAGCCGGTCCTCGATCTCCCGGCGCATCTCCTCGGTCCAGGGCTCGGCGCCGAAGACCCCGGTGCGCAGCGAGGTCCGGCGCGGGTCGATGCCCTGGCGCTCCATCTCGTCCAGCAGGGCCAGCATGTAGGAGGGGGTCACCATGATGACCTCGGGGCGGAAGTCCTGGATCAGTCTGACCTGGCGGTCCGTCATGCCCCCGGAGGCGGGGACCACCGTGCACCCCAGCCGCTCCGCCCCGTAGTGCGCGCCCAGGCCCCCGGTGAACAGGCCGTACCCGTACGCGACGTGCACGATGTGCCCCGGCCGGGCGCCCGCCGCGCGCAGTGACCGGGCCACGACGTCGGCCCAGGTGGCGAGGTCCCCGTCCGTGTAGCCCACCACCGTGGGGCGGCCCGTGGTGCCGCTGGAGGCGTGGATGCGGCGCACGTCCGCGCGCGGTACGGCGAACATCCCGAAGGGGTACTGGTCCCGGAGGTCCGCCTTGGTGGTGAGCGGGAAGAGGGACAGGTCGGCCAGCGAGCGGCAGTCGTCGGGATGGACCCCCGCCTTGTCGAAGGCCTGCCGGTAGAAGGCCACGCGGTCGTAGGCCCGGTGCAGGGTCGCCCGCAGCCGCTTCAGCTGGAGGGCCGCCAGCTCGTCGGGGCTCAGCCGCTCGCCTTCGTCCTGGCAGTCCCCGAGGTCTTCGAGACCCGCACGCGCCGTCATAGCCGTCACCCCATCGCCATCGTCATCGTCGTCGAGAGTCGTACCGCCAAAGGCCAACCGAACGTTCATTCGGTAGATTGCCGGACCCTGCCGGGTAAATCAATGACTCGAACGAGTGATCGTCTGATCTGATGGCGCGCATGCCTGTATTCACCACCTATGACGGAACCGAACTCGCCTACCACGTCGAGGGCGAGGGCGAACCGCTCGTCTGCCTCCCCGGCGGCCCGATGCGCGCCTCCCGGTACCTGGGCGACCTCGGCGGGCTCTCCGCCGGCCGCCGGCTCATCCTCCTCGACCTGCGCGGCACCGGCGACTCGGCGACACCGGCCGACGGGTCCACGTACCGCGTCGACCACCAGGTCGCCGACGTCGAGGCGCTCCGCGGCCACCTGGGCCTGGAGCGCATGGACGTCCTGGCCCACTCCGCCGCCGGCAACCTCGCCCTGCTGCACGCCGCCGCGCACCCCGGCCGCGTCCGCCGCCTGGTCCTCGTGACCCCGACCGCCTGGGCCGTGGACCTCGGGCCGACCCCCGAGCAGAGCCTGGAAGCGGTCCGGTCCCGGGCGGGCCGGGAGCCCTACGACACGGCCATCGCCGCCTACGAGCGGATGTGGGCGGCCGGCGGTGACCCCTCCCCGGAGGACCGGCGCCAGGCGATGGTCCTCGCCTACGGCCGCTGGGACGAGCGGGCGCGCGCCCACCTCGCCGCGAGCGACCACGAGCGCAACCAGGCCGCCGCCCTCGCCTTCGCCGGCCCCGGGGCGTTCGACCCGCCCGCCACCCGCGCGGCGCTCCGCCGGTTCGACGGCGAGGCGCTGGTCCTGGCGGGGGAGCTGGACGGCTACCCCACCGTCGCCGTCGCCGCCGAACTCGCCGGGCTGCTGCCGCGCGCGACCGCAGACGTCCAGCGGGACGCCGCGCACTTCCCGTGGCTCGACGACGCCGACTGGTTCGCGGCCCGCGTGGAACGCTTCCTGTCCACCGGCGCCTGACTCCGGCGCGTCACGGCCCGCGGGTGCTGTAACCCACCCCGCCGAGCCACTGCGCCAGCGGAGCCTCCGGGCGGTCGGCCCGTACTCCGGCCGCCCGCCACGGAGCGTCGGCCAGGAACTCCCCGGCCAGCCGGTCGGCGAGCACCGCCGGCTCCTCGGCGGTCACCTCCCGGACGGTGCCGTAGCGGCCGACCGTCGCCCAGCGGCCTTCCTCGTTCTGCCGGACGCGCTCGAAGAAGAGCCGGACCTCGCCCGGCGAGCCCGGGTCCGACCAGACCCGCGGGGCCTCGCAGGACCAGCGCTCCTGCCATGCCCCGGCGGCGCCCAGCGCCTCGCCCAGCAGCCGCGCCACCGTCAGGGCGGGCCACTCCCAGCTGAAGTCGCGGGAGGCCCGCACGAGCTCGGCGTCGTACTGCGCGGCGTCGAACCAGTCGGTGCCCATGGAGGGCAGATCGTCCGCCATGCTGTGCCACTCCCAGGTCACGACTCCGTCCTCGCGCCGGATCGTCACCTCGTAGGCGTCGTGACAGCCGCACGACTTGTGCGCCATCGTGACCCGCCGAGGCCGCTCGACCGCCTCCAGGCCGCCGCCGGGCAGCAGCCACCCGCGCGGATCCCCGAAGACGACGTCGACGTCGTCACCAAAGGGGTCATCGCCGTCTATGAGCGGGCGGAACTCGAGGTCTTCGTAGGACAGCGCGGGCTCCGGGCTGTTGACGCGGATGCCGAAGCGGCGCAGGTGTACTCGCATGCCTCCAGCCTGCTGGCCCGGGGTCCGGGAAACCAACCGGGTTTCTCAGTGCGCCGCGTCGGCCTCCGTGGCCACCGCCTTCGCCCAGCGGTAGTCCGCCTTGCCGCTCGGGGAGCGCTGCACCGCCGGCGTGATCACCAGCTGGCGCGGGATCTTGTAGCCGGCCAGCCGCGTCCGGCAGTGCCGCTGGATCTCCTCCAGCGTCGGCTCCGGCGCACCCTCCCGCACCTGCACCACGGCGGCCACGTGGTTGCCCCACGTCGGGTCCGGGACACCGGCCACCAGTGCGTCGTACACGTCCGGATGCGACTTCAGAGCCTGCTCGACCTCCTCCGGGTAGACCTTCTCGCCGCCGGTGTTGATGCACTGCGAGCCGCGCCCCAGCACGGTGACGATGCCCTCCTCGTCGACCGTCGCCATGTCGCCGAGCAGCACCCAGCGTTCGGCGCCCTTCTGGAAGAAGGTCTCCGCCGTCTTCACGGGGTCGTTGTAGTAGCCGAGGGGCACGTGTCCGCGCTGGGCGAGCCGGCCGGGGACGCCGACCGCCACCGGCTCGTGCGTCACCGGGTCCACTACCTGCGTACGGTCGTTGACCTGGAGGCGGAAACCCTTCTCCGGGCCGGAGTCCTCCGTGGCCCTGCCGTTGGAACCGGACTCGGACGAGCCGAAGTTGTTCAGCAGCACCACGTTCGGCACCAGCCGCTGGAACTCCGCGCGGACGGTCTCCGACATGATCGCCCCCGAGGAGGAGACGCTGAACAGCGAGGACAGGTCCGTCCCCTTGAGCGGGCCGTTCAGCGCGTCGATCAGCGGCCGCAGCATCGCGTCGCCGACCAGCGAGACGCTCGACACCTTCTCCTTCTCTATGGTGCGCAGCACCTCCTCGGGCGCGTACTTGCGGTGGATCACCACCCGCTGGCCGTAGTTGAAGGCGATGAACGAGGTCAGCGTCGAGGTGCCGTGCATCAGCGGGGGAGCGGGGAAGAAGGTGAGCCCGGCGCCGCGCGCCGCGACCCGCTCGGCCAGCTCCTCCGGCCGCTTCACCGGCTCGCCCGAGGGCTCCCCGCCGAACAGCCCCGCGAAGAACAGGTCCTCGGCCCGCCACATGACCCCCTTGGGCATGCCGGTGGTGCCGCCGGTGTAGATGATGAACAGGTCGTCGGGGCTGCGCTCGGGGAAGCCGCGCTCCGGGGACCCGGCCGCCTCGGCGTCCTCGTACGCAACGGGCGCGACCGCCGGCGCCGGCGCACCCGCCGGGGCCGTGCCGACCCGGACCAGGTGGCGCAGCCCCGTCGTCTGCGGCAGCGCGGCCGCCACCCGCTCCGTGAACTCGCCCTCGAAGACGAGCGCGGCGAGGTCGGCGTCGTTGTAGAGGTAGACCAGCTCCTCCTCCACGTACCGGTAGTTGACGTTCACCGGCACCAGGCGGGCCTTGAGGCAGGCCAGCACGGTCTGGAGGTACTCGATCCCGTTGTAGAGGTGCAGCCCCACGTGCTCGCCGGGGCGCAGCCCGCTGTCCAGCAGGTGGTGTCCCACGCGGTTCGCCGCCGCGTCCAGCTCCGCGTACGTCAGGCGGCGCTCGGCGCCGGTCCCGGGGTGGTCCACGTACACCAGCGCCTCGCGGTCCGGGACCACGTCCACGACCGACTCGAACAGGTCGGCAAGGTTGTACTCCACCGTTCCTCCTGACCCGAAAGTGCTCACGGCTGGGCTGCTCGGCGGTCATTAGAGCGCCGCCCGGTCCAAGTGGGAAGGGCGCAGGCCAAGAAATCTGACTGGGTGTCAGAAAACTATTGAACTGCACCCGGCCCTCCTGCAACCTGTTCTAGGTCTTGAGACGGGAGGACGGCAATGGGTGGGACCGAACACCTGACCGTGGAACGCCGGGGCGCCACGCTGGTGCTCACCATGAACAGGCCGGAGGCGAAGAACGCGCTCTCGCTTCCCCTGCTGGTGGGCCTGTACGACGGCTGGCTGGAGGCGGATGCGGACGACACCGTCCGCTCGGTGGTCCTGACGGGCGCGGGCGGCGACTTCTGCGCGGGCATGGACCTCAAGGCGCTGGCCGGCCGGGGCATGGCGGGCGACCACTACCGGGACCGGCTGAAGGCCGACCCCGACCTGCACTGGAAGGCGATGCTCCGTCACCACCGGCCGCGCAAACCGGTGATCGCGGCGGTGGAGGGCTACTGCGTGGCGGGCGGCACCGAGATCCTCCAGGGCACGGACATCCGGGTCGCGGGCGCCGGGGCCACGTTCGGACTGTTCGAGGTCAAGCGCGGCCTGTTCCCGATCGGCGGCTCCACGGTCCGCCTGCCCCGGCAGGTCCCGCGCACGCACGCGCTGGAGATGCTGCTGACGGGGCGTCCGTACTCGGCGGAGGAGGCGGCGCGGATCGGGCTCGTGGGGAGGGTGGTGCCGGACGGGACGGCACTGGACGCCGCGCTGGAGACGGCGGAGCTGATCAACGCGTGCGGGCCGCTGGCGGTCGAGGCGGTGAAGGCCTCGGTGTACGAGGCCGCCGAGCTGACGGAGACGGAGGGCCTGGCCGCCGAACTGACCCGGGGCTGGCCGATCTTCGACACCGCCGACGCGAAGGAGGGCGCGCGGGCCTTCGCGGAGAAACGGCCGCCGGTCTACCGCCGAGCCTAGGCGCTGGCCGCGCGTGTACCGGACCCCTCGGGCCCCCACCCCGAGCCGCCCCGGGCCTGCGGCCGGGCCCTGCGCCGGGCCTGCGGCCGGGCCCTGCCCCGGACCCGCGTCCTGCCCCGGACCCGCGTCCTGCCCCGGACCCGCGTCCTGCGTCGGGCTTGCAGTCCGGGCCCTGCGTCGGGCTTGCGGTCCAGGCCCTGTCCCGGGCCTGCGGCCGCGTCCTGCCCCGGACCCGCGTCCTGCCCCGGGCCTGCGGCCGGGCCCTGCGCCGGGCCTGCGGTCCCGGTTCGTGCCGGGGTGACGGCCTGGTTGCCGCGCCGAGTCTGTGGCCTGGAACCCGTACGCGGCCCGTGGCCCAGAGCTCCTACGCGGCCCGTGGTCCCGGGCCGGACGGGGGCGTTGCCACGGCCGGGCCGTCCCGTCGTCAGAGGTTCCGTTCCGTACCGCGTCGATCCCCCCCCCCCCCCCCCGAGAATCGGAGAGCCAACCATGACAGCCGTGTCCCCGCCCGAGGTGCTGCGTGCGCCCCTCGTCGTCGAGTTCCCCTTCACCCGGTCCCTCGGGCCCGTGCAGAGCGCCTTCCTCACCGGGCTCCGGGAGGGCGTCGTGCTCGGCGTCAAGACCTCCGACGGGCGGGTCATGGTGCCGCCCGCCGAGTACGACCCCGTCACCGCCGAGGAGATCCGGGAGCTCGTCGAGGTCGCCCCCACCGGGACCGTCACCACCTGGGCCTGGAACGGCGAACCCCGCCCCCAGCAGCCCCTCGGCACCCCGTTCGCCTGGGTGCTCGTGCGGCTCGACGGCGCCGACACCGCGATCCTGCACGCCCTCGACGCCCCCGGCCCGGAGGCCGTGTCCACCGGGATGCGGGTGCGCGTCCGCTGGGCCGCCGAGCGCACCGGGGCCATCACCGACATCGCCTGCTTCGAGCCGTACGAGGGCCGGGAAGAGGGCGGAGCCGGCCCGCACGACGGGGTGTTCGCCGACCCCGTCACCGGCATCGTCGCCGAGGCCCGCCTCGACTACACCTACAGCCCCGGCCGCGCCCAGACCGCCTACATCAACGCCCTCTCCGAACGGCGCACCGTCGGCGAGCGCTGCCCCTCCTGCCACAAGGTCTACGTCCCCCCGCGCGGCGCGTGCCCCACCTGCGGGGTGGCCACCACCGACCGGGTCGAGGTCGGTCCCGCCGGCACCGTCACCACCTTCTGCATCGTCAACATCAAGGCGCGCAACCTCGACATCGAGGTCCCCTACGTCTACGCCCACATCGCCCTCGACGGCGCCGGCCTCGCCCTCCACGGCCGGATCGGCGGCATCCCGTACGACCAGGTCCGCATGGGCCTGCGCGTAGAGCCGGTGTGGACCGACGGCGGCCGCCACCCCGACCACTACCGCCCCACCGGCGAGCCGGACGCGGACTACGACGCGTACAAGGAGCTCCTCTGATGCCCAGGAACACCCGCCACGCGCGCGAGGTGGCCGTCGTCGCCTTCGCCCAGAGCGACCACCTGCGCCGCACCGACGAACTCAGCGAAGTCGAGATGGTGATGCCCGTCCTGCACCAGGTGCTGGCCGCCACCGGGCTCAAGGCGGGCGAGATCGGCTTCACCTGCTCCGGCTCCAGCGACTACCTCGCCGGCCGGGCCTTCTCCTTCACCATGACCCTCGACGGGGTCGGTGCCTGGCCGCCGATCTCCGAGTCGCACGTCGAGATGGACGGCGCCTGGGCGCTCTACGAGGCCTGGGTCAAGATCCAGACCGGCGAGGCCGACACCGCGCTCGTCTACGCGTACGGGAAGTCCTCGCCCGGGTCCGTACGCGACGTCCTCACCCGGCAGCTCGACCCGTACTACCTCGCCCCCCTGTGGCCCGACTCGGTGGCCCTGGCCGCCCTCCAGGCGCAGGCGCTGATCGACGCGGGGGAGACCGACGAGCGCGCGCTCGCCGGGATCGGCGCCCGCAGCCGGGCCGCCGCCGGGTCCAACCCGCACGCCCAGCTCAGCGGCCCCGTCCCGCAGGGCGGCTACCAGGTCCGGCCGCTGCGTACGGGCGACTGCCCGCCCGTCGGGGACGGCGCGGCCGCCGTCGTCCTGGCCGCGGGCGACACCGCGCGCAGGCTGTGCGAACGGCCCGCCTGGATCACCGGCATCGACCACCGCATCGAGGCGCACGGCCTCGGACTGCGCGACCTGACCGACTCGCCGTCCACCCGGACCGCCGCCGAGCACGCCGGGGTCTTCGACGCCCCCGTCGACACGGCGGAACTGCACGCGCCGTTCTCCTCCCAGGAGGTCGTGCTCCGCAAGGCGCTCGGACTCGGTGACGCCGTGTCCGTCAATCCCTCGGGCGGGGCGCTCGCCGCGAACCCGATGATGGCCGCCGGCCTGATCCGGATCGGCGAGGCGGCCGCCCGCATCCACCGCGGCGAGTCCCGCCGGGCCGTCGCGCACGCCACCTCCGGCCCCTGCCTCCAGCAGAACCTGGTCGCCGTCCTGGAAGGGGACCGAGCATGAGCGCACCGGGCAAGGAGCCCGTGGCCGTCGTCGGGATCGGCCAGACCAAGCACGTCGCCGCCCGGCACGACGTCTCCATCGCCGGCCTGGTCCGCGAGGCCGCCGCCCGCGCCCTCGCCGACGCGGAGCTGACCTGGGCCGACGTCGACGCGGTCGTCATCGGCAAGGCACCCGACTTCTTCGAGGGCGTCATGATGCCGGAGCTCTACCTGGCCGACGCCCTCGGCGCGGTCGGCAAACCGATGCTCCGCGTCCACACCGCCGGGTCCGTCGGCGGGTCCACCGCCCTGGTCGCCGCCAACCTGGTCGCGGCCCGCGTCCACCGCACCGTCCTGACCCTGGCCTTCGAGAAGCAGTCCGAGTCCAACGCCATGTGGGGCCTGTCGTTGCCCGTCCCCTTCCAGCAGCCGCTGCTGGCCGGCGCGGGCGGCTTCTTCGCCCCCCACGTCCGCGCGTACATGCGGCGCACCGGCGCCCCCGACTCCGTGGGCTCGCTCGTCGCGTACAAGGACCGGCGCAACGCGCTGAAGAACCCGTACGCGCACCTGCACGAGCACGGCATCACCCTGGAGAAGGTCCAGGCCTCGCCGATGCTCTGGGACCCGATCCGGTACTCCGAGACCTGCCCGTCCTCGGACGGGGCCTGCGCGATGGTCCTCACCGACCGTGCGGGCGCGGCCCGTTCGCCGAAACCGCCCGCCTGGGTGCACGGCGGGGCGATGCGCAGCGAGCCGACGCTCTTCGCGGGCAAGGACTTCGTCTCGCCGCAGGCCGGGAAGGACTGCGCGGCCGACGTCTACCGCCAGGCCGGGATCACCGACCCGCGCCGGGAGATCGACGCGGTCGAGATGTACGTGCCGTTCTCCTGGTACGAGCCGATGTGGCTGGAGAACCTGGGCTTCGCGCAGGAAGGCGAGGGCTGGAAGCTCACCGAGGCGGGGGTGACCGAACTGGACGGCGACCTCCCCGTGAACCCCTCCGGCGGGGTGCTGTCCACCAACCCGATCGGGGCCTCGGGCATGATCCGCTTCGCGGAGGCGGCCCTCCAGGTCCGCGGCCAGGCCGGGGAGCACCAGGTCCCGGGCGCCCGGCGGGCGCTGGGACACGCCTACGGCGGCGGCGCGCAGTTCTTCGCGATGTGGCTCGTGGGCGCGGAGCCGCCGCGCTCCTGACCGGGGCCGGTGTGCCGGACCGGCCGCGGGTGACGCCCGCGGCCTGTGCGGCGCCCGCCCAGCTCGCTACCCTGGGCCCCCGCACGACGACATACCGTACCGGGAGGAGCACGCACGTGGCGGAGAGCACGATTTCGCGGCCCGTGGCCGGCTGGGGCAGGCCCGAGCTCGATCTCAGCGGGGCCGACTGGCAGTCCGGCAGCCGGGGGGTGGGCGGCGTCCAGATCGCCTTCGTGGAGGGGTTCATCGCGATGCGCAACGGCGAGCGCCCCGACGGCCCCTCGCTGGTCTTCGCACCGCGCGAGTGGCGCAAGTTCGTCCTGGGGACGCGGGGCGGACGCTTCGGCCCGAGCTGAGCCGTCGCCGCCCGGCTCAGGCCGGGCGGGCGGTCAGCCGCAGGGCGACCTGGAGCTCGTGCTCCCCGGACACCGTGCCGAGGTGCTCGCCGGCGAAGGCCTCCTCCAGTACGGCGCGGACCGCGCGCACCGGATCGGCGGCGCCGTCCAGCTCGGCGGTCACGGGACCGGCCGTCCGGGCCCGCGGGCTCGCGCCGGGCGCCCGGCGGCGGACGTCCACCGTCGCCGACCAGATGCTCGGAGCGGCCGCGGCCGCGGCCGCGGCCGCCGGCTCCGGGACCGGCGGGGCCATCCCGGGGAACGCCTCCGCCAGGACGCCGAGGACGGCCTCGGCGCCCGCCCGGTCGCAGTGACTGACCAGTACGTTCACTTCCGCCTCGGCGGCCCGTGCCGCGTCCACCCGCGCCGGATCGGCCGCCGGGCCCGCACCCGTCCCGGTACGGGAGGCCACGCCGGGCGCGCGGCCGTGCTCGTCCACCATGGCACCCGCGTCCGGGAGCAGCGCGCCGCGCCGCTCCGGGGCGTCGTGCCCGCGGTTCGTGTTCATCGTTCGCCTCCAGGTCGGGGTGCGGCCCCGCGCGGAGCCCCAGGGGTGCCCGCAGAGCGGCTCCGTCCGACTCGCGGGGCAGGAGGGACTTTGCGGATACCCCGGGGCCGCACCGCTGACAGGCACGTCCGGTGCCTCCCCCTGCGGCTGTCCACGGACGGCCGCCCCAAACCCGCCCGGCCGGATCCGGGCGAGCGGACCGCCCCCCCCCGGAACAGAAGATCGGATTCTTTCCCGATAGTGGGATCCATCGGCTCGTGCGCGGGCGTACGCTGATCTCCCGAGCCGGCCTGGGGGGTACGAGCCATGACGGAACGCCGGACCCGCACACGGCGCACACTCTTCGAACGCGAAGCCGAACTCCTCGCCGTGGACGAGGCTCTGGACCGGCTCACCGGAGCCGGCCCCGATACCGGCGGCGGCCTCCTCGCCCTCTCCGGCCCGGCCGGACTCGGCAAGACCACCCTCCTCGCCGAAGTGCGCCGCCGCGCCCTCGCCCGCTCCTGCACCCTCCTCGCCGCACGCGGCGGCGAACAGGAGCAGACCCAGCCCTTCCACGTCGCCCGGCAGCTCATCCAGCCCCAGCTGGCCGGCCGCCCCGAGGCCGAACTCCGGGCCGCGCTCGGCAGCTGGTACGCCATCGTCGGACCCGCCCTCGGCCTGTGCGCCCCCGCCCAGGGCGCCCCGCCCGACCCGCAGGGCCTGCGCGACGGGCTCGACTGGGTCCTGACCCACCTCACCGTCCAGCGGCCCCCCGTCGTCCTCGTCCTGGACGACGCCCACTGGGCCGACCCGGAGTCCCTCGGCTGGCTCGCCGGCTTCGCCCCGCGCGCCGAACACCTCCCCCTGCTCCTCGTCACCGCCTACCGCCCCGACGAACTCCCCGCACACGCCGAGGCCTTCCGCACGCTGCCCGGCCGTGCCGGACAACGCCCCCTGAGCCTCGCCCCGCTCAGCGCGGACGCCGTCTCCACCCTGGTCCGCGAGACCGTCGGCGCCCACGCCGAGGAGGCCTTCTGCCGCGAGGCCTGGGCCGTGACCACCGGCAACCCCTTCGAAGCCGTCGAACTCACCGCCAAGGTCCGCGCCAAGGGACTCGACCCCGTCGAGGCCAGCGCCCCGCTGCTGCGCGACCTCGCCGCCGCCCAGCGCGGCAGCGGGCTCGTCGCCCGCCTGCACAGCCTCGGCCCCTCCACCGTCCGCTTCGCCTGGGCCTGCGCCGTCCTCGGCACCGCCATCCCGCGGCGGATCGCCGCCCGCGTCGCGGTACTCGGCGCGGAGGAGGCCGCCGACGCCACCGTCCGGCTCCGCGACGCCCGCATCCTCTCCGCCCCGCCGGCCGAGGCCGCACCCGGCGAAGAGGACGGAGCGGGACTGGAGTTCGTGCACCCGCTCATCGCCACCGCCATATACCGGGCCATCCCCGACGCCCTGCGCGTCGCCCTGCACGGCAAGGCCGCCGCGGCCGTGGTGGACGCCGGGCTCGGCTCCTCCGCGGCCGCCCGCCACCTGCTGGAGACCCAGCCCGAGAACGACCCCTGGGTGGTGCGCACCCTGCGCGAGGCCGCCGCCGAGAACCTCCGGGCCGGCGCCCCCGAAGCCGCCCGCCGCCAGCTCGCCCGCGCCCTGGAGGAACCCCCGGACTTCGACGAACGCGCCGCCGTCCTCTACGAACTGGGCTGCGCCTCCCTGCTCACCGAACCCGCCAACACCGTCAACCACCTGCGCGCCGCCCTCGCCGAACCCTTCGACGACCCCGCGCTGCGCCAGGGCATCGTCATCCGGCTCGCCCAGGTCCTCGCCCACAGCGACCACCTCGCCGCCGCCTCCGAGCTCCTCGGCCGTGAGATCCCGCTCACCCACGACGCCCGCGCCCGGCTGCGCCTGCAGTCCGAGCAGTTCATGTGGGACGCCTTCAACGCCGCCGAACCCGACTCCCCGGCCCGCTCGCGCCGCCTGACCCGGCTCGCCGACCGCCTCCCCGGCCGCGACCTCACCGAGCGGTACGTCATCGGACTGCGCGCCTGGGACGCCTGCCTGCGCGGCGAACCCCTCGACGTGGTCCTCCACCACGCCGACCGGGTCCTGCGCGAGCCCTTCAGCTGGGCCCACGAGGACCGCGGCTTCGAGGTCCCCGTGCTCGCCGCCATGGTCCACATGTACGCCGACCGGCCCGGGCGCGCCGAGGAGCTCTTCGAGGAGGGCACCGCCGAGTTCGAACGCCAGGGCTGGCACGGCGCCCACCTGTCCTTCGCGTACAGCCTCCGCGCCTACATCCGCTACCGCCGCGGACGGCTCGTCGAGGCCGAGGAACTGGCCCGGGCCGGACTGCGCCTCGCCGAGCGCGTGGGCCGCCGTACGCCCGTGCACTGGTACGCCATCGCCATCCTCCTCACCACCCTCGTCGCCCGGGGCCGGGTCGACGAGGCGTGGGGCCTGGCACGGGAGCACGAGTACGGGGAGCCCTTCCCCGCCGCCGTGGTCTTCCCCGACTCGCAGACCGTGTACGCCGAACTGCTGCTGGCCGGCGGCGACCGGAAGGCTGCCGCCGCCGAACTGGAGGCCGTCGAGCGGCGCCTGACCCCGCGCGGCATCCAGAACCCGGCCTGGTGCCCCTGGCGGCTGCTCCTGGCCCGCGCCGTCGCCCCCGAGGACCCCGCCAGGGCCCGCGCCCTGACGGCCGAGGCCGTACGCCGCGCCCGCGCCTTCGGCGCGCCCTCCGCCATCGGCCAGGCCCTGCGCGTCGCGGCGGAGGTGGCCGCCCCGCAGGACCGCGCCGGCCTGCTGCGCGAGGCCGTCGCCCTGCTGGAGGACTCCCCGGCCGCCTACGAACTGGCCCGGACGCTGGCCGCGCTGGGCACCGAACTCCAGGACCCCGGGCTGCTCGCCCGCGCCCACCTCACCAGCCGCGAATGCGGCGCCGGCGCCCTGGAGGCGAGCACGGCCCAGGCCCTGGCATCGTTCGCCCAGCGCGCAAGCTGAGTCCCCGGAAGCCCGAGCGGGAAGGGTGAACGCCATGGATCACCTCACCTGGCTCCACGTCTTCCGGCACGAGGCCGCCGCCTTCGACAAGGCGGTCCGCCGGGCAGCCGACGGCGGGCGCGAGGCACCCCCCGTGCCCTCCTGCCCCGGATGGTCGGTCGCGGACCTCGTCGGGCACCTCGGCAGCGTCCAGCGCTACCTCACCCACATCCTCCGGGAACGGCTCGCCGAGCCCTGCGACCCCACCGACCCGGAGCTCTACGCCCTCCCCGCCGACCCGGCCGTACGGGCGGCCTGGCCGATGCCGGACCGGACCCCGCACCGCGGGCCCGTCCCCGAGGAGCTCTTCGACTGGTCGGCGGCGGCCGCCCGGGACCTGGTGGCGCTCCTGCGCGAACTGGGACCGGACGTACCGGTGTGGACCTGGTCGGCGGACGGGGACCGCACCAGCGGCTTCTGGACCCGCATGCAGACCATCGAACAGGCCGTCCACCGCTGGGACGCCGAAGCCGTCACGACGGCGTACCCGACCGCCTTCGCGCCCGCCCTCGCGGTGGCAGCCGTCACCCACACCTTCGAGGTGATGGCCCCCGCCCGGCGCGGCTGGAAACCGGCCCCGCCCGGAACGGGCGAACGCTACCGCTTCCGCCGCACCGACGCCCCCGGGACCTGGACCGTCGAGTTCAGCGGCGACCGCGTACTCCTCGCACGGGACGACACCGCCCCCGTCCACGTCGAGGCGGCGGGGACCGCCTCCGACCTGATGCTCTTCCTCTGGCAGCGGCCCCCCGCCGAGGAACTGCACGTCACCGGTGACGCCGCACTGCTGGAGCACTGGTTCGCCCTCGTCCCGCCCGCCTGAACGGGACCACCGGCGACTACCCCCGCAGCGCCGCGACCGCCGCCAGCTCGGCCGGCCCGAGCGGCGGCCCGGCCAGCTGCGCCCGGCGCGGTCCCAGCAGGGCCGCCAGCAGCACCGGCGGCGTGAACAGCCGGGTGGCGGGCCGCTCCAGGGTCATCACGTCGGTCACCGCCCGGGCCACCCGCCCGTTGCCGGTGCTCGTGCGCATCAGCCGCCGCACGTAGGCGGCGGCGGCCCGCTCGGCCGCCGTCGGGCCGTTCTCGGTCGCACCGGGGTAGAAGACGTCGTTCCCCGTGGACAGCGCCCAGGCGGCGGCCACCGGCCCGGCGAGGGCCTTCTGCGCGCGGGCGGCGAGCCGCTCGTCGGACAGGCCGTACCGGGCGACGGTGGCCCGCAGGGCGAGCGCGCTCTGCGCGGCCACCGACATCCCGTGCCCGTAGACCGGGTTGTAGGCGGCGACCGCGTCCCCGAGCACCAGGAACCCCGCGGGCAGCGCGGCCTTCTCGTAGTGGTGCCTGCGGTTGACGGTCGTACGGGTGAGCACCACGTCCGTCAGCGGCTCCGCCCCGGAGATCAGCTCGCTCACGATCGGGTGCCGCAGCGCCCGGGCGAAGTCCCCGAAGGCCTCCGGGTCCGTGCTGGGTTCGCCCCCGCGCGTCCCCGACAGGGTGACGAGCCAGCGGTCCCCCTCGATCGGGACCAGGGTCGCGGACCGGCCGGGACCGGCCTGGCGGGGATCGGCCTGGACGTTCACGACGACCGGGAAGGTGTTCCCGAGGTCCTTCGGGGCCCGGAAGATCCGGCTGGCGTAGACGAGCCCGGGGTCGACCGTCCGTACGGCGGCCCCGGGCACGCCGAACTCCTCCAGCCACAGCGGCGTGCGCGAGGCCCGGCCGGCGGCGTCCACCACCAGGTCCGCGTCCAGGACCCGTTCCACGGAGTCCTCCCCGCGCACCCGGACCCCGGTGACGCGCCGGGCGTCCCCCGTCAGGCCCAGTACCGCGGTGCGGTCGGCGACGGTGACGTTCGGGAGCGCCGCCACGGCCCGGCGGACGTGCCAGTCGAGCAGGTCGCGGCTGGCGATGAGCACGTAGTGGGACTCCCGCGCCCAGCGGCGGAACCAGCCCTCGGGGGAGAAGCCGACCATGTTCGTGGGCAGCGAGATCCGGTGGGCGCCGTCCTTCCGCAGCGCCCCGACGGTGCCGGGCAGCAGGGCGTCGATGGCCGCCGCCCCGCCGGACCACAGCAGGTGCGCGTGGTGGGCCTGCGGGAGCCCCTTGCGGGGGAACGGCCCGTCGGGCAGCGCGTCCCGCTCGACGACGACGACCTCACCGGAGCCGGAGCCGGAGCCGGAGCCCGCGCCGGCGAGCGCGGCGGCCGTGAGCATGCCGGCCAGGCTGCCCCCGATGACGACCGAGGTGTGCCGGCCGGGCGACCGCGGTGAACTGCTCATGACCTCACGCTCTCTGGGTGGTCTGACGGCCCGGACCGGGCGCGGAAGGAGGAGACGGCTGTGGACCGGCGCAGGGCCTTGGCCACCGCGACCAGGTCCGGCGCCGCCGCCGGGCCCGGTTCCGGAGCGTCCGCGGCCTCGGCCACGGCGCCGCCGCGCAGGGCCGCGACCGCCGCGACCACGGCCACCGCCTCGGCGGTCGCCGCCGCCCGCTCCGGCGCCTCGCCCCGTGCCCGGGCCTCGGCGAGCGCCCGTTCGCGGATCCCGGGGTCCATGTACGGCTGGAGCCGCAGCAGCCCGTCGCTGATCTGGGTCCTGCGGTGGACCAGCCGGCGGCTGATGGGAGAGCGCCGGGGCAGCCGCATCGACGCGGTCTCCAGGTCCGCCAGCTCCCGCGTGAACGGGGCCAGGCACCGGTAGTGGTAGTAGTCGGTGCAGAGCCCCTGGAGGGCCTGGCCCGCGTGGGGGAGGATGAACCCCACGGCGATGAACAGGGCGCACACGGAGGCGATGGGCGGGGCCACGTACGTGCTGAGCCAGTCCAGGTCGCGGCCGTTCCAGCGGGCGAACACCGCCGTGAGCTTCACGGTGTCGTAGCAGAGGTTCAGGATGAACCCGATGACCAGGAGCACCAGGCCGGCGCGCAGCCAGCCCGCGACCTCGCGCAGCCAGGACCAGGTGACGACGGCGGTGATGGCGCAGGCGGTGGTGTGGGCCCCCAGGTAGAGCATGATGTGCTCGCGCATCCAGGGGGTGTTGGCGTAGTACGTGTCCAGGTCCCGCAGCCGTTCGACCGGTACTTCGGCGAACGCGAAGGTGATCCACAGTCCGGCCACCACGGCCGAGTAGACGACGCCGATGGTCCAGCTGGTCCGGCGCACCCGCCGGGGATCGCCGCCCCGCCAGTGGATGATCATGATCAGGCAGGAGGCGCAGAACATCGTGAGCAGCGTGTAGACCAGCGGCGCCGCGAAGTTGCTGACGCCCGTCGCGCTGTTCAGCAGCACGAGGGTCTTCGGCCGGCCGAAGTAGAAGACGGCCGATGCCAGCAGGAGCAGCCCGCCGACCGAGCGCACGTTGGGGTCGATCCGCCAGAACCTCATCATGACCGGGAGGCGGATCGCGAAGGCCAGGGTGAGGATCGCCGCCGGTATGAGGTACGGGATGTAGTACTTGTCCGAGGTCACCGTCAACCGATCGGTCCGCGGTAGCCCAGGGCGTTGCCTATCCGGCCGGCGACGTCGCTGCGGCGGGCGGCCCCGGCCGCGTCGCCGCCGGCAAGCCACGGCCGGCACCGGTCCCCGAGCATCAGCCCGAAGCTCTCGGCATCGATCTCCTGCGCGTCCTCGTAGTGGGACCGCGCGGCGACACTGGCGTACGTCAGGTCCGAGGCGTCGGGCAGGGCGCGCGCGGCGTCCGCCGCCCCGCCCCCGTGGCCGGTGCAGTGGCCGGCCTTCATGTGCCACAGCTCGTGCCCGAGGATGACCAGTTGGTGGTCGGGCGTCGTGTACTTCTCCACCACGACGATGTCGTAGTCCTCCATGTTCAGCCACAGGCCCGAGGTGGTCAGTCCGGACGGGAAGCGCTCGAAGCGCAGCACGATCGGGCGGCCGCCGCGGGTGCGGCTCATGGCGTCGCACAGGGCGCGGAAGAGGGTCTGCGGCTCGACCGGCACCTCCAGGTCGAGCGAGGAGGTGAGGACGGTGCACAGCTTGCGCATCGAACGGGACAGGTTCACCGGGCCACCTCGGAGGAGAGAATTCCGGTGATCATGCCCAGCAGCAGCGTCTCCTGCGTGCGGGTGAGGGCTGCTCTTCCCCGGGTGGAGATGGAGACCAGCCCGTACTGGTTCGTGAGGTCGGCCATCAAGTCGCCCGATCGGTAGTTGAGGGATTCGACCGCGGGCCACAGGGCCCTGTTCACCGCCTGGGCCGGCGTGTCCGTCAGGAAGGTGATGTCACGGCCGAAGAAGGCCGCGAACTCCTCGCAGTGCCGCAGGTGCGCCGGTCTCCCGCCCGACACCAGGTCACCGACCCACCGGGGATCGGCGCCGATCGCCCCGGCGATCTCCGCGACCGCGTACGGCTGTCCCCGGGTGTCGCGCGAGACGGCGTACAGGAAGGCCGCGCGACGGCGGACCGTCTCCTCGGTCTCCTCGGGCGTGGGGTCGGCGAACTCCTCGCCGCGCAGCAGCGCCGCCGTCACCTCCACGGGGACGCCGGTCCGCTCGGAGAGGGACACCGCGTCGAGGATCTCGTCCACGTCCAGTCGTCTCTCCGCGGCGAGCGCCCGGATCCGGGCGAGCGTCGTGGTGAGGGCAAGCGGCGGACCGCCAACGGGGACAGTCATCTGTCTGTACTCCCATACGTCCGAAGGGCAGATCCGTCTGCGCACCGGGGACGACGGTAGGTCCCCCCGGGCCACAAGATCCCCAGCACCGAACCGATCGTTGTCGAATCGAAAACGATCGATGACCGGACACGGGGACGCACAGCAAGATACAGCCAGTGCGACGGCCTGTGGCGGGAAAGGACGCATGCCCGCAGCTCATCGCACCTGCCCGCCCCACAGGTAAGGAGTACGTGGGCCACCCGCCCCATACCCGCAGGTCCGACAGCCCGGACCGGCCCCCGGCCCGGCCTCCGGGCGCCCGCCCACACCGGCGCCCGGCCCCTCCCGGGACCCCTCCGGCGCCCCCTCCCGCCGCCGCCGCGCCCCGGTGCGCCGGGAGGGAGCCCCCGGCGCCGGAAAACCCGCGCGGCCACGTACCATGGCGGCATGTCCTTCCTCCGCCGCCACCGCGCCGCCACACCCGCGGGCCCGGACTTCGACGTCCTGGCCATGGACCCGGGGGACTGGCCGGGCAACCTCGGGGCCGGGCTGCTGCCCGCGCCCGACGGCAGCTGCCAGGGCGTCTTCCTCCGCTACGACCTGTTCGGCGGCCGCGGCCCCGCGATGATCATCGGGAACCTCCCCGAGGGATCCCCGGCGCGCGAGCTCGCCGAGGGCCAGGTCCCCTTCGAGGTGGCCCAGCTCCTCGACGCCCTGGAGAACGACGAGGACGTCGAGGTCACCGGGACCGAGGACTGCCCCGTCATGCAGGGCGACAACCTCCTCATCGTCCGCAAGGTCAAGCTCTCCGAGGGCCGGATCTCCTGCGTGCAGTTCGACCGCAGCGACAACGTCCTCGTGACGATCGCCAGCTGGGACCGCCCGATCACCGACGACCTCTACGCGCTGCTGAAGCCGCTCCCCGCCGAGCTCTTCCAGCAGGGCTGACCGCCCCGGAGCCGTCAGGCCGAGTCCGCGATGTCGTTCGCGGCGACATAGCCGAACGTCATCGCGGGCCCGATCGTCGATCCGGCCCCCGCGTAGCTGTGGCCCATCACCGCGGCGCTCGCGTTGCCCGCCGCCCACAGGCCCCGGATCACCGATCCGTCCGCCCGCAGCGCCCGCGCCCGGGCGTCCGTGACGATGCCGCCCTTGGTGCCCAGGTCGCCCGGGACGATCCTGAACGCGTAGAACGGCGGCGCCCAGACCGGGGCCAGGCACGAGTTCGGCACCACGTTCGGATCCGTGTAGTAGTGGTCGTACGCCGTGTCCCCCCGGTGGAAGTCCGCGTCGTTCCCGCTCCACGCCTGTGCGTTGAAGCGGTTCAGCGTCGCCCGCAGCGCGGCCGCCGGCACCCCGATCTGCCCGGCGAGCGCGTCCCAGGTCCACGCCTTCCTCGCCGCCCCCGACTCGAACCACGCGTCCGGGAAGGGCAGCGTCGGCAGGATGTCCTTGAACAGGTACCGGTTGCGGTAGTTCTGGTCCACGATCAGCCACGCCGGGATGTGCGAGCCCGTCGCGCCCCGGTCCTTCTCGTACATCACGTGCACCACGTCGCTGTACGGAGCGGCCTCGTTCACGAACCGGGTCCCCGCCCGGTTGACGATCAGACCGCCCGGCAGGGTCCGCTCCGCCAGGCAGAAGTACGGCTCCCCGGGCAGCGGGATCGACGGCCCCCACCAGGCGTCCTCCATCAACGCCAGTGCCGCGCCCGCCCGTTGCCCGGCCCGGATCCCGTCCCCGGTGTTCTCCTTCGCGCCGACCGACCACTCCGTGCCGATCGGCTGCTGCTGGTACTGGGCCCGCATCTGCGCGTTGTGCTCGAAGCCGCCGGAGCCGATCACCACACCCCTGCGGGCCCGTACGACGCCCCGTACGCCCTCCTTCTCCACCACCACCCCGGTGACCGCGCCGCCCTCCTGGACCAGGTCGACCAGCGGGCTGTTCAGCCACACCGGCGCCCCCGCCCGCATCAGCCCGGCCCGCAGCCCGGCGGCCAGCGCCTGGCCCATCGTCAGCGGCTTCTGCCCGAGCAGGGCCGCCTTCGTACCGCGCGCCAGGCACTCCGTCGACACCGCGAGCCCCTTCGCGGTGACCGCCGCGAGGTTGAGCCACTTGTAGTCCTGGCTGAACACCACCATCCCGGCAGGCACCGCCATGTACGCCGGGTTCAGGTGCGCCAGTTCGGCGCCCAGTACGTTGCCGTCGATCTGGTCGGGCTCGACGGAGCGGCCGTTCGGCAGCCCGCCGGGCAGGTTCGGGTAGTAGTCGCTGTAGCCGTCCATGAAGCGGAACCGCAGCGGGCTGTTCGCCATCACGAAGTCCAGCATCCGGGGGCCGTTGTCCAGGAACGCCCGCTGCCGGTCGGCCGGCACCTCCGGCCCCACCACCGCCGACAGGTACGCCGCCGCCTTCTCCGGGGTGTCCGGTACCCCCGCGCCCAGGATCACCGAGTTGTTCGGCAGCCAGATCCCCGCGCCGGAGCGCGCCGCGGAACCGCCGAACGTCGGCGCCTTCTCCACCACCAGCACGCTCAGCCCCCGCTTGGTGGCGGTCAGGGCGGCCGTCATCCCCGCCGCCCCCGAGCCGACCACGACGACGTCGTACTCGCCCAGCGTGCTCTCGGCGGCCCGGGCGGCCGCACCCGGCAGCACGGCGGCGGCGAGCATCCCGGCCCCCGTACCGGCGAGGACCGCCCGGCGGGAGGGGGTGGCGGGACGCGGTCGGCCGGGAGTCTCGGTCACGGGCTCGGTCACGGGCATGGCCTCGGTCATGGACGGGCTCCAGCGGGGTGGGAGGACGGGACGGCGGCTCCGGCACTTCTGATGCCGAGTCAGAGAAACTGTTCGCGGGATCATGTGAAGTCAAGTCACGCGCGCCCACAACCGCACCGACCCCGGACAGGCCGAATCCCGTGCCCCGCACACTGGGTGTGCGGCGCACGGGATCCGTACGGGCCGGACGGGTGGGCGGTCAGCGCGTGCCGACCGCCGCCCGGACCGCTCTACGGGCCATTCCCGCGTCGTCGTGCAGTCGGCGCAGCAGAAGGCGCTGCTCCTCCCCGGAGGAAAGTGCGCCCGCGGGCAGCGGCTGGGCCGGAGCCGACGCCAGCATGGAGCGCTGCACGGCCGTCTCGCACATCCGGATCTCCCGCGTCAGCACCAGCATCAGGTTGACCAGGAAGGCGTCCCGTGCCGCCGGGCCGGCCGACTGCGCCAGCCGGCTGATCTGGCCGCGCGCCGCCGGGGCGTCGCCCAGGACCGTCCACAGCGTGGCCAGGTCGTAGCCGGGCAGGTACCAGCCGGCGTGCTCCCAGTCGAGGAGGACCGGGCCGGCCGGGGACAGCAGCAGGTTCGACAGCAGCGCGTCCCCGTGGTTGAACTGCCACTGGATGCCCGCCGGCCGCAGCCCGTGCAGCAGCTTCTGCAGGTCGCCGAAGTCCCGGTCGGTCAGCAGCCCCAGCTCGTGGTCACGCGAGATCCGCCGTACGTAGTCCACCGGATGCCCGAACAGGTCGGCCGGCGGCCGCCACTGGTTCACCCGGCACACCGCTCCCAGCGCGGCCCGTACGTCGGCCCGCGGCGGCGCCTCCACCGGGTGCCGCTGGAGCGCGGCGACCCGGCCCGCCATCCGCTCCACCACCAGTACGCAGTTCTCCGGGTCCGCGGCGATCAGCCGGGGTACGCGGACCGGCGGGCGGTGCCGGACGAAGGTCCGGTACGTCCCTATTTCGTGCCGGTACCGCTCGCGCCACTCGGGCGAGTGGTCCAGTAAAACCTTCGCCACCGCGGTCATCCGTCCGGTCGTCCCCACCAGGAGGACCGAACGGCCGCTGCGCCGCAGGACCTGGACCGGTGCGAACTCCGGACAGATGCGCTGCACCGACGCGAGCGCGGTGCGCAGCTGCGCGCCCTGCGGACCGGAGAGGTCGATCCTTCCGCTGAGCGGCTGCGGTCCGCCGCCCGGCATCCGCCGCGCCCGTACGGCGCCCTGCGCCGGTACCGGCTGGCGGCCGGGTTCGAGGTAGGAGCCGCCCCCCGCCTGGAGGGTGCGGTGCTGGCGGACCGGGGCGGACACGGAGGACGTTGCTGCGTACATGGCGTTTACGGTTCCCTTCGTGCGCCGACGAGTGCGTACGCCGCCCCGCCGGATCCCGTACTTCACCCTGGGGAGTTCCGCCGGTGAACCGGGTCGGGGAGGCGCATTCCTACCTGACACCCGCCCGCAGGTGGCGAACCACGGGGCGGCGGGTGGCGAACCCTGGCGAATAGTCGCTGGGCATCTGACGGGCAGCTACTGTCAACTCAGCCGAGAACCTGGGGGCTTGACGTGAGCAAAGGTCCAAACACCCGTCTGAACGACCTGTTCGGCCTGGCCGGCTGGTCGAAGGGCGAACTCGCGAGGATGGTGAACCGGCAGGCGGCCGCGATGGGCCACCACCAGCTGGCCACCGACACCTCGCGGGTGCGGCGCTGGATCGACATGGGGGAGACCCCGCGCGAACCGGTGCCCACGGTACTGGCAGCACTGTTCACCGAGCGGCTCGGTCGTGTCGTGACCATCGAGGACCTCGGGTTCGTACGGCAGCGGCGCACCACCAAACGGCAGCCGGACGGGGTTCAGGAGAACCCCGACGGAGTGCCCTGGGCGCCCGAACGCACAGCCGCGGTCCTCACCGAATTCACGGGAATGGACCTCATGCTCAACCGTCGCGGCCTGATGGGCGCGGGAGCCGCGCTCACCGCCGGCTCAGCCCTCAGCAACGCCATGTACGACTGGCTGCACACCGAGCCCGCCGGCGCCGAGAACGCGAAGACATTCGGAGACCCCTACCAGGCCGATCCGGCGGGCTACGACCGTTACGAGGCCGCGCCCATCGGCTCCCAGGAGATCGAGGCGCTGGAGCGGTCCGTCGAGGTCTTCCGGGCCTGGGACGCCTCCAGAGGCGGCGGGCTCCAGCGCAAGGCCGTCGTGGGCCAGTTGAACGAGGTCGGCGGCATGCTCGCCTACCACCACCCGGACCACCTCCAGCGCAGGCTGTGGGGGGTGGCGGCCAACCTGGCGGTGCTGGCGGGCTGGATGTCGCACGACGTGGGCCTCGAACCGACCGCGCAGAAGTACTTCGTCATCGCCGCGCACGCGGCCCGCGAGGGCGGCGACCGGCCCCGCGCCGGCGAGGCCCTGTCCCGCGCCGCCCGCCAGATGGTCCACCTGGGCAAGCCGAACGAGGCCCTGGACCTGATGAAACTGGCGCAGTCCGGCTCCGGCGAGCAGACCCTGCCGCGCACCCGCGCCATGCTGCACACCATCGAGGCCTGGGCCCAGGCCGCCATGGGCAAGGGCCAGGCCATGCGCCGCACCCTGGGCGAGGCCGAGGACCTCTTCGTGTCCGACAAGGGCGACGTACCGCCGCCCTCCTGGATGCAGCACTTCGACGAGGCCGACCTGCACGGCATGCAGGCCCTCGCGTACCGCACCCTCGCCGACCACGACGCCACGGCGGCGCCCATCGCGGCACGGCACGCGCGGGAGGCGCTGCGGCTGCGCGGCGACGGCTACCAGCGCTCGCAGATCTTCGACTACATCTCCATGGCGTCAGCCTGCTTCATCGCCGACGACCCGGAGCAGGCGGACCGCTACGCCCGGCTCGCCCTGGTCTCGATGAACGAGACCTCCTCGCACCGGACTTGGGACCGCCTCCGCGAGATGTACCGGCTGACCGGCCAGTACGCCGGGTACGCGGGCATCGAGGACCTGCGCGAGGAGATCAAGCTGGCCCTCCCCAACAGCCCCGCCCCCGTCGCACGCGGAGCGGAGGTCTAGGGGGCAAGGTGTGGCCGCGGGCCGGACGGGCAGGCGGGGGGCCGGAATCGACAGCGAAGGAGGGGCCGCGCCTCACCGGCGCGGCCCCTGGCATTCCCTGACTTCCCTACCGTCGTCAGCCGCCGATCCGGGCGACCAGGACGCAGGCGTCGTCCTCGCGCTCGCTCTCGCCGAACTCCTCCGTGACCATGCGTACGCAGTCCCGCGCCGACCGGGCCTCCGAGAACCGCGGCGCGAGCGCCAGCAGCCGCTCGGTCCCGTCCGCCCGGCTGAACTCGATGCTCCGCGGGGTCAGTCCGTCCGTGTGCAGCACGAGTACGTCGCCCAGCTCGAGCCGTTCCTCGGCCTGCCCGTACACGGCCCCCGAGGTGGCCCCGAGCAGCACCCCCTCCGGGGGTTGCAGGGCCCGGCCCTGGCCGCGCCGGAAGAGCAGGGGCGCGGGGTGTCCGGCCTGGGCCCAGGAGAGCACCCGGCGCGCGGGGTCGTAACGGCAGCAGACGGCCGAGCCGAGGGCCGGCTGCACGGAGGTCTCCAGCAACTGGTTGAGCCAGCCCATCAGCGGGCCGGGCTCGATCCCGGCCATGGCCATCCCGCGCAGGGCGCCGAGCATCATCGCCATCCCGGAGGTGGCGCTCACGCCGTGCCCGGTCAGGTCGCCGACCGTCAGCAGGGAGCGTCCGTCGGGCAGTTCGAGGGCGTCGTACCAGTCGCCGCCGATCAGCGCGCTGGTCGCGGAGGGCAGGTAGTGCGCGGCCACGTCCATCGTGCCCGCGTTCTCGTGCGGGAACCGCAGGGAGCCGCGCCACGGGGGGAGCACGGCTTCCTGCAGCTCGACCGCCAGCCGGTGTTCGGTCTGCGCGATCTCCCGCTGGCGCTGGAGCGAGTCCCGTGACTCGCGCACTGCCCGCTGGCTCCGGCGCAGTTCACTCACGTCCCGCAGCACGGCCCACATGGAGGCCGTGCAGCCGTCGGAGTCGAGCACCGGCTCGCCCCTCATGTGCAGCGTCCGGACCCGCCCGTCGGCGCGGACGATGCGGAACTCGCCGTCTATCGGCTTGCCGTCGACCAGGCAGTCCGTGACCATCGCGGTCATCAGGGGCTGGTCCTCCGAGAACAGGGTGGAACCCAGTTCGTCGAGCGGCAGCGCGCCCGCCTCGGGCGGCCGCCCGAAGATCTGGAAGAGCTCCTCGGACCAGGTGACCTCGTCCGTCAGCAGGTTCCACTCGGCGCTGCCGACGCGGGTCTGCCGGTCCTCATGGGCGGCCTCGGGGGCCGCCGGGGGGAGTTCGGCGGGCGGCTCGGGAGCGGGCGGCAGCCCCTCCTTGAGCTGGCCCAAGTGCTGGCCCAGGTCGTCGAGGTGGTGCACGGCGAGGTCGCACAGCGCGCGCTGCCAGCGGCCCTGGGCGTCGTCGTCGTCCACGACGGTGTCGCGGCGCACCGCGTCCACCTCACCGCGCAGCCGGCGGGTCTGCGAGATCAGTGCGTCCACCGATCCCGGCTCGGGCGGCTGCGCGGGACGGTCCGCGTACAGGTGGGACGGCATGATGACTCCGATGCAGGCGCGGCGATACAGACGCGGCTCGGCCAGGTCCCGGAGGACGACCGGTGACGGCTGTGGACCGACTACGACTGTGGCACAGCCGCAGAGTGCCTGTAAGGCGTTTGGCAACATCCGTAACGGTCTTGCTCGGGGCATATGCCGAAGGCCTCCCGGTTACCTCCCGTCCGTACGAACATTTCCGGTCAGCCGTAGTTGTCGTTCCTGCGCCGTTCCTGCCCGCTCCGGGCCGTGTTCACGCCGTGTCCGGCCGGAGTCCACCGCTCCGTCACACCGTCAGCGGCACCGGGTGGATCTCGTCGGCGGGGTGTCCCGCGCGCTCGTGGATCCGGCGGACGGCATCCGCCGAGGGGGCCTCGGACAGGCAGTAGACCTCGCCGGAGGCGGGGTCCGCCCAAGCGCGCTCGAACTGCACCTTCTCGTCCGACTGGATCGCCAGATCCGCCCGGTGGGCGGCCATCAGCTCGTCCGCCGTGATGCCCTTCATGCCGTGGTGCACATCCATGTACTTGGCCACCGCGGACACCTCCTCACGTGTCGCGACGTGTACGGGTCTGCTTCCATCGTGCGCCCGCGGCCGGAAAAGGGCCCTCCGGTGGGCCGCGGTCGATCGTACGGCCGAGGTGTACGAGCCGTCCGCACCCCGGATCCCGTCCGCCACCGCGGTCGCCGGCCCGTCAGGGGCACCACTCGAACGAAGGACCCCGTTCCGCACCGCCCTTCCCACCTCTCCCGGTGATCGCTACCCTACGTGTCGGTAATGAGCCGGGGGAGGGTCCGTTTCCGCGGACCATCGGGAGCGTGGGGGACTTGACCGGATGACCGAACAGAGCAGCGCGCCGACGGGGCGCAGCCGCCGCTCCTTCCTGACCCACCTGGTCGCCGCGCCCACACTGGCCCTGGTCACCCGGGCCGGGGCCGACCTGCTCGCCCCCCAGGCCGCGCACGCCGTCATACCGACCCTGCCGGCCATCGCCGACATCGTGGACCTGGGCGACCTGTTCATCCTGGCCGGCGCCCCCACCTCGGCACTGCTGGCGCTCGCCGTGGAGACGGACGGCACCATCCGCTTCCGGCTGCCGCGCGAGGAGGTCGGCCAGGGCCTCACCACCGCCGTGGCCATGCTGGTGGCGGAGGAGCTGGACGCGCCGCTGGACACGGTCCGGGTGGAACTGGACGACGCCCGCCCCGAGCTGCTGTTCAACCAGCTCACCGGCTCCTCCAACTCGATCCGCTCGCTGTACGGGCCGGTCCGCCAGTGCGCCGCCGCCGCGCGGGCCCGCCTGGTCGCCGCGGCCGCCGCGCGCTGGGGCCTCCCGGCCGCCACGCTGACCACCGCGAACGGCGCCGTACGGGCCCCCGACGGCCGCACCGCGGGCTACGGCGACCTCTCCGCGGCCGCCGCCGCGCCCGGCCTGCCCGTGCTGGGCGCCTCCCCGAAACCGGCCGCGGAGCACGCCCTCATCGGCACCCCGACCCGGCGGATCGACGCCCGCGCCATGGTCACCGGCGCCCAGAAGTACACCCTCGACCTCGACGTACCAGGCGCCAAGCCCTGCGTGGTGCGCCGCCCGCCCTCCCTCGGCGGCACCGTCCGCGCCGTCACCAACCTCGCGGCGGTCCGGGCCATGCCGGGCGTCCTGGACGTGGTGACCGTCAAGACCGGCGTCGCCGTCGTCGCGGAAACGTTCGGGCAGGCCCTCACGGCCAAGGCCGCCCTCACCGTCGACTGGGGCCCGGGCCCGGCCGACCAGCTCTCGGACGCGCAGATCCGTACGAAGCTGCGCGCCGCCACCCCGCCGCTGCTGGTGCCGCCGCTGCTCACCCCGTACGTGGACGCCGAGTTCGACTTCGCCTTCGTCAGCCACGCCCCGATGGAGACCAACTCCGCCGTCGCCGACGTCCGCGACGGCGGTGCCGAGATCTGGTCCGGGCTCAAGTCCCCCATCGTCGCGCGGCAGACCATCGCCGCCGAGCTCGGACTCCCACTGGACAAGGTGAAGGTGCACGTGGTCCAGGCCGGCGGCTCCTTCGGCCGGCGGCTGTTCTTCGACGCGGCCCTGGAGGCCGCCCGGATCTCCCAGGCCTGCCGCCGCCCGGTGAAGCTCATGTGGACCCGCGTGGACGACACCCGGCACGGCCGGATGCGTCCCGCCACCCACCACCGGATCCGGGCCACCCACCTGCTCGGCGAGGTCCTCAGCTTCGAGCACCGGGTGGCCGCCGCCGAGACCGACTTCCGGCACGGCCTCGGCGAGATCATCACCGCCACCGCCGCGAGCCTGCCCTCCGGCATCGGCAACGCCACCCTCGCCCAGACCCTGTTCCTCACCACGGTGAAGTCCCCGTACCACTTCGGGCTGACCACCCAGGCCCTGACCGAGGTGCCGACCGGCATCCCCACCGGGTCCTGGCGCTCGGTGTACTCGGCCAACACCCGGGGCGCCGAGGAGATCATGGTGGACGAACTCGCCGCGGCCACCGGCAAGGACCCGTACCGCTTCCGGCGCACCTTCCTCAAGACCGACGCCCAGCGCGCCGTCCTCGACAAGGCCGCCGAGGAAGGGCAGTGGGGGCGCGCCATGCCGGCCGGCTGCGCGCAGGGCATCGCCTTCCACGAGGAGTACAAGTCCCGCACCGCCTGCCTGGTGGAGATCGACACCCGCGACCCGGAGCGGGTCCGCGTCACCAAGGCGGTCATCGCCGTCGACGTCGGCCTGCCCGTCAACCCGCGCGGACTGGAGGCCCAGATGATCGGCGGTCTCACCGACGCGATCTCCACCACCCTGCGGGCCGGGCTGCACCTGGACAAGGGGCTTCCGCTGGAGGGCAGTTACGGCCAGTTCCACTGGGCGCAGCAGCGGGACACCCCGCGTGACGTACGGGTCTTCGTGCTCCCGGCCACCGGCACGGAGCCGGGCGGCGCGGGCGAGCTCGGGGTGCCCGCCGCCGTGGGCGCCATCGCCAACGCCTGGGCGCGGGCCACCGGTTCCAAGCCCCGCAGCTTCCCCCTCGACTTCGACGTCGACTTCACCCCCTACCCGCGCTGACCGCTGGAGTACGCCGCCGTGCCTCTGCACACCTTCGTAGTCAACGGCCGGAGCGTCACCGTCGACGCCCCGGACGACCTGCCCCTGCTGTGGGTGCTCCGCGACATGCTGGGCGTCACCGGCCCCAAGTACGGCTGCGGGGTGGACGTCTGCAAGGCCTGCACCAGCCACCTCGACGGCGTCGACGTCCGCCCGTGCGTGGTGCCCGTGTCCGCCTGCGCGGGCAAGCGGGTCACCACCATCGAGGGGCTGGCCGACGGGGACCGGCTGCACCCGGTCCAGGAGGCCTGGCTCGAACAGGACGTCGCCCAGTGCGGCTTCTGCCAGCCCGGGCAGATCATGGCCGCCGTGGCGCTGCTGAAGCGCACCAGCCGGCCGACGGACGAGGACATCGACGCCATCGCCAACATCTGCCGCTGCGGCACCTACTTCCGCATCCGCGAGGCCATCCGCGCGGCGGCCGCCAGGATGTGACGGCCGCCGCGCGCGGCGGACCCGCCCGGCACCGGGTAGTCGTAGGCCAGGTCGGCAGCTGCGTACACGGCCGTCTCCTTCCGTCGGGCGGCCGCCGGGTTCGGGAAGATCGCGCGGCGGCCGGCCCGATCACCATCGGCTGCTGTTCACCCCGGGGACCGCGGTGATCGACGTGCCGTACCTGCTGGAGTCGGCCCGGCAGGGGGAGCCGCGGGCGCGGTGACCCCGGCGGGGGAGGGGGCCTGGGCCGCCGCGTGGGCCAGGGCCAGTTCCACCACGTGCGCCGGGTCCGAGAGCGCGCGGCCGGTGAGCCGCTCCAGGCGGCGCAGCCGGTTCGAGACGGTGTTGCGGTGGCAGTACAGCCGCTGGGCGGCGTGCGTGGTCGAGCCCTGGCAGGCCAGCCACGTGCCCAGTGTGGTCAGCAGCAGCCGGGCGTCCTCCGCGGGCAGCTCCAGCACCGGCCCCAGCACCACCCGCCGCAGCCGGGCGGCGAGCTCGGGATCGGCCGCCACCAGCGCCGCCGGGAGCCGCTCGTCCAGCAGGGCGGCACCGGGCACGGCGGACGGCGGGGTGGTGCGCAGGGCGAGGACCGCCAGCCGGCGCGCCCCGGCCAGCTCGGCCGGGGTCCCCACCACCGGGCTGATCCCGGCGCGCACGGCGAGCGGGGCCAGCAGCGCCCGCACGGACTCCAGCGGCTGGTGGCCCAGATCGGCGAGGCCCGTCTCCCCGTCGGCCCGGACCCGCCAGAGCAGCCGGAGGGAGCCGGGCCCCGAACCCGGTCCGCCGTCCGGCCGGGACGGGCCGCCCGCGCCGGCCGGCCCGAGCGCGACCACCGCGAAGCGCCCCCGCTCCGGCAGCCCCAGCTGCGCCGCCGCCTCCGCCACCGGGCCCGAGCCGTCGAACAGCGCGTCCAGCAGGGCGGTCCGGCGTTCGCGTTCGCGCCCGCCCCGCTCCGCCTCGGCCAGCCGGTACGCCTCCGAGGCGGCCTCCGTCATCTGGTCCAGTACGTCCCACAGCGCGCCCGCCCCCGGCAGCAGCCGCGGCAGCGCCGCCCGGTCGTGCGCGGCCACCGCCTCGGTCAGGCTCTGCCACAGCAGCCGCCCGCCGTACCGGTAGGTCCGCCGCAGCGAGTCGAGCGGCAGCCCCTGCCCGGCGCGCAGGGCGCCGGTGGCCCGGGCGCCGGCCAGCTCGACGGGCAGCCCCCGGGAGCTGCGGACCAGGCCCTCGACGGCCTGGTGGAGGGTGTGGTGGATCCGCTCGCGCAGCTCGGCCCGCCCGGTCAGGGCGGCGTAGGCGGGATCCTCGGTCAGCGTCCGGTCGGTGAGCCGGTCCGCCGCGACGGCGATCCGGCGGCTCAGGTCCTCGCGTATCTCCTCGATGATCCGGTCCATGACGGGCAGGGTGGCACGGGAGACGGCGCCGTGGGGAGGCTTCGGAGCCCTGCGGTCCGGTCCGCCGGTCCATGCGGAGTACTGTGGATGCAGTGCTCACGGGCACACGCCCATGCCTCCGCGACCCCCGGGAACGCCCATGCGCCAGAATCCGCAGCGCCGAGCCGCACTCCTCGACGCCGCCATCGAGGTCCTGGCCCGCGAGGGCTCCCGCGGCCTGACCCTGCGCGCCGTGGACGCGGAGGCCGGGGTGCCGACCGGCACCGCCTCCAACTACTTCGCCAACCGGGGCCAGCTGCTGGTGCAGATACTGCACCGCACCCGCGAACGCCTCACCCCCGAACCCGGGGAACTGGCCGGCCCCCTCGACACCAAGGTGCTGCTCGGCCGCCTCCTCGGGCGGATCCGCCGCGAGCGCAGCGTCCACACCGCCGTGCTGGAGCTGCGCCTGGAGGCCACCCGCAGGCCGGAGCTCCAGGCGGAGCTGTCCGCCTTCCTCGCCGCCGAGCTGGAGGAGAACATCGGCTGGCACCTGGACGCGGGCCTGCCCGGGGACCGGGCGGGCGTGGCACTGGTCTACTTCGCGATGCAGGGCCTGATCGTGGACGACCTCACCATCCCCGCCCTGCTCGAAGCCCACCCCGTGGACGACCTCCTCGGGGTGATGGTGGAGCGTCTGCTCCCGCAGCGGCCCGCCGGCTGACTACCGTGGCGGCGGGGAAGCGTCCGAAAACGGGGTCGAACAGGCGCTAGGACGGGTGTTCGGCGGGGTGCGGCGGGTGCCGGATTTACAGTCTTGATCAAAAACGAACGGGTTCCGGCCAAGGTGTCGTGCGCTACCGCGCATGTTCCAGCGGAAAATGCCAGAACCCCCGTCCACAGTGTGGAACTTGAGTAAGTTCCCTCCTGTCACGCCGTACGACCGTGCGACCAGCACGTCCGGCCGGGAGGGGAGCCCGCGTGCCCGGGATCGACGAATGCCTGCTCGAAGCCATGGCCCTGCCCGGTGCGCGGGGCGCCGCGCTCGTCGACTGGAGCAGCGGACTGGCCCTGGGCACCGCCGGGGACTCGCCCGTCGGCGACCACGAGACCACGGCCGCCGAGACCGCGGAACTGGCCCGGGCAGCAGCCGAGTACGAGTCCTTCGCACCCGGACCGGACGACGCGGGCGCCCCCGGCCCGCCCGTGGAGGACCTGATCGTCACCACGCGCACCGGCTACCACGTGCTCCGCTTCGTCGAGACCAGCTTCGACAGCAGCATCTTCCTGCACCTGTGGCTCGACCGCACCGACGGCAACCTCGCCCTCGCCCGGCACCGACTCCGCGCCCTCGCCGAAGGACTGGTCCTGAGATGACCGCCGCCACCGCCGCCACCGCGGTCTCCCCGCTGCTCACCCGGCTCGCCGCCGAGCGCGCCACCGGCGCCCTGCTGCGCGACCGGGGCACCCTCTTCCTGGAGGACGGCCGCGTCGTGCACGCCGAGAGCCCCTCCACCCCGGGCCTCGACGTCCTGCTCACCACCGGCGGGGGCCTCGCCCCCGAGCGCTGGACCGAGGCCGTGAACGAGGCCGGCGCCCGCCGCCAGGTCGGCCGCTTCCTCGTGGACAACGGCCGGCTGGCCGGCGGCGAACTGGAGATCTGCCACCTCGCGGCCATCTTCGACGCGGCGTTCTTCGCGCTCTCCCCCGGCAGCGGCCCCTCGCGGTTCCGCCGCGGCGCCACCCACTGGATCGGCTCCGTCCGCTCCGTCCCGGCGGCCGCGGTGGAACGGGAGACCTGCCGCCGCCGCGAACTGCTGGACTCGGTGTGGCCCTACCCGCTGCTCGACATATGCCCGGTGGTGCCGCGCCCGGCCGCGCCCGGCCAGACCGTCACCGCCCGCCAGCGGATCCTGCTCGAACAGGCGGACGGCGTACGGACGCCGGCCGACCTCGCGTGGGTGCTGGGCCGGCCGGCCTTCCACACCCTGCTGGAGGTGCGAAGACTCGCAGCGGCCGGCCTCGTCGAGACCCCGCACCCGGCCGCGCCGGTTCCCGCGCCGCCGCCCGCACCCCTGCCCGACTGGATGACCCAGGCCCAACCCCCGGACGTGGCACTGCTCCGCCGGTTACGCGACGCACTGGAGGCAAGCCTGTGAGGCTCCCGCTCCGACCGGTTCTGCGAGCCGACCGCTCCGAGCGCAGGCAGCCCGAGGAGAGGAAGGCCGACATGAGCCCGCCCATGGTGCCCGCCGAGGCCGAAGCCGACATACTCGCCGAGCTCCGGCGGCTGCGAGCCCGCGTCCCCCAGCTCACCGGGGTCCTCGCCGCCAGCGCCGACGGCCTGGTGCTCGCCCAGGAGAGCGCGGCCGGCGAGGCCGAGTCCCTCGCGGCCCTGACCGCGGCCGCCCTCGGCGTGGCCCAGCGGCTCAGCGACTGCACCGGGCAGGGCGGCTTCCGCGAGCTGCTCGTACGCGGCGAGCACGGATACGTCGCCACCTACGCCGCGGGGGACGCGGCCGTCCTCACCCTGATCGCCGAACCGCGCGTCAACGTCGGCCGCCTCCACCTGGAGGCCCGGCGCTCCACCCTGCACATCACCGAGCTCATAGACCACAGCCTCGGCCGCCGCGGCGCCGAGGCGCCGGCCGCCGGCGCAGCGCCCCCGGGCCGTGATGCGGACCGTTCCTGACCTTCTTCGACAGTAAACAGGCAGTACGCCACAGCAAATCATCCGGCCCGTACGGTACGGGCCACTGCGGAAAGAGGAAGAATCCCATGATCAATGTGGAGACCGCTCTCAAGGAAGCCGCCGGCATCGAGGGTACCCTCGGCGCGGCCCTCGTCGACTACGGCAGCGGCATGCCCCTCGGTACCGTCGGCGGGAGCAAGGACCTGGACCTGGCGGTGGCCGCGGCGGGCAACACGGACGTGGTCCGGGCCAAGGTCCGGACGATGGAGATGCTCGGCCTGAAGGACGAGATCGAGGACATCCTGATCACACTCGGCAACCAGTACCACCTGATCAGGCTGCTGAAGGGGCGCAGCGGCGAGGGGTTCTTCCTCTACCTCGCGCTCGACCGCAGCCGGGCGAACCTCGCGATGGCCCGGCTCCAGCTGAAGAAGATCGAAGCCGACCTGGACATCTGACAGCGGCCCCGGGGCCGTGACGGCACGGTGGCGGGCGGCGGAATTCTTTGCCGTCCGCCCCGGCGGACCTGGGGATATGTCCGAGATGGGCGGACTTTATCATCCTGTTACAGAGTAAGATGCTGTAATCAGCTGATCTTCAAACCCGCCGATAAAGCCAAAAACGCTGGAGAACCCGTCACCCATGCCCCCGCGCCTGAGCATCGTCGTACCCGTCTACAACGTCGAGCTCTATCTCGACGAGTGCCTGGAATCCATAGCAGCTCAGACGTTCGCCGACTTCGAGGTCGTGATCGTCGATGACGGGTCCACCGACACCAGTGCGGTGATCGCCAAGGCCTTCGCTGAGCGTGACAAGCGCTTCCGGGTGGTCCTCCAGGAGAACGCCGGCCTCGGCGCCGCACGGAACGTCGGCTTCCGTCACGCGACGCCGGGCAGCGAGTACATCGCGTTCGTCGACAGCGACGACACGATGCCGACGTACGCCTACCAGCGGATGATCGACTCCCTCGACGAGACCGGCTCGGACTTCGCCGCCGGCAACGTCACCCGCTTCCGGTCCGTCGGCATGCAGCAGTCGTGGGGCCACCGGGTCGCATTCGCGAACGACCGGCCCAAGACCCACATCTCGAAGTTCCCGGCGCTGGTCACCGACCGCACCGCGTGGAACAAGGTCTACCGCCGCAGCTTCTGGGAGGAGCACGGCTTCCAGTACCCGGAGGGCATCCTCTACGAGGACGCCCCCGTCAGCGTCCCCGCGCACTACTTCGCCGAGAGCGTCGACGTCATCAGCGACGTCGTCTACCACTGGCGGGTCCGCGAGACCGGCGAGCGCTCCATCACCCAGCGCTCCACCGACCCGGTCTCCGTCATCGACCGCGTCACCTCGGTCCGCCTGGTCCGCGAGGCCCTGCTCGCCAAGTCCGGCGAGAAGTACGCCCGCTACCTGCGCGACTACGACCACAACGTGCTCAGCGAGGAACTGCCCCTCATCTACAAGTACGTCGGCGAGGGCGGCCCCGACTTCCGCGCCGCCTTCGTCAAGGAGGTCGGCGGCCTCATCCGGGAGATCGGCACCGAGCCGTGGTCCGAGCTGACGGTCGCCGACCGGCTCAAGGCCTACCTGGCCCGGGAGGGCCGCGTCGAGGAGTTCATCGCCCTCACGCGCCACCAGAGCGACTTCAGCTACAGCGTCCCGGTCAAGGGACTGGCCCGCCCGCAGGCCGACTACCCCTTCCTCAAGGCGCCGGTACCGCCCAAGCTGCTGACCCTCGGCACGCGCGAGCGCCGCGTCGTCAGCCGCCTGGAGCAGGCGGTCTGGAGCGATGGCAAGCTCTACCTGCGCGGCTACGCCCTGCCCGGGCACATGGGCGCCGAGAGCCGCCTCGGCTCGCGCAAGATGCTGGTCTTCCGCGAGCAGGGCAAGCGCCGCCGCACCGTCGTCAGCGCCCGCACCGTCGCCTCCCCGATGGCCACGGTGAACACCCCGCACCTCGCCCTGCGGCACGCCGACTGGGCCGGCTTCACCGCCGTCGTCGACCCCACGGTCTTCCAGTCGGGCGGCAAGTGGCAGGACGGGATATGGACCACCTCCATCGCCGTCACCGGGGCCGGAGGACTGCACCGCGCCCGCCTCAAGGGCGGCGAGCACGACAGCGGCATGGCCCCGCCGGCCCACTGGGTCACGCCCGACGTCCGCATCATGCCGACCGTCGCGGGCTCCCTCACCGTCCACGTCGAGGTGGTCCGGGCCCGGGTCCTGGACGTCCGCCGCGGTGACGGCACCCTGGAACTCGCCGGCGAGCTCGCCGCCGAGGTCGGCACCGGCGCCACCCTGCACGCCCAGCACACCCGCACCGGCACCGTCGTCAGCGTCCCGCTGACCACCGGAGCCGCCGCGGCCGGCGGCCGGAGCGCCTTCACGGCGGTCGTCCCGCTCGCCGAGCTGGCCGCCGTCCCGGCCGCCGAGTCGAAGCCCGGCGTCTGGACCCCCGAGCCGTGGGAGCTCTCGGTGGTCCGCGCCGACGGCACCCGCCACCCCCTGGCCCACGACGAGCGCGGCGGCTTCAACGGCCTCGTCGCACCGCTGCCCGGCACCGCGGGGGAGCGCGCCGTCTTCGCCAAGCGCGGGACCACCGGACACCTCGTCCTCTCGGTCCAGCCCTCCCCGCCGCTGGTCGACACCGTCACCGCGCGCGACGGCACCCTGACCCTGGGCGGCGTCTTCCACGCCCCGGAGGCCCACGCCGACGAGGCGTACGAACTGGTCTTCCACGACCAGCACGGCACGGAGTTCTGCTACCCCGTCACCCGTGACGGCGACCGCTTCGAAGCCTCCTTCGAGCCCGTGCTGCCCGAGCCGTACGCCGGCCGCACCACCATCCCGGCGGGCCGCTGGTGGCCCACCCTGCGCCCCGTCGCCGAGGGCGGCACCACCGCGGGCCTCCTCGGCGTCGACCGCGGCGCGCCCGTCCAGCTGATCGCGCCCGCCGTGAACTCCGGCCCGTACCCCGTCACGGTCCTGGGCCGCCGGATGCGCGTCGAGTCACGCCTGCGCGACCGGATGGTCCTGGTCAGCGACCCGCTGCTGAGCCCGCACGACCGCTCCCGCTACGCGCAGCGCATCGCCCGCGACGAGACCTACCCGGCCCAGCGCCGGCTGCCGGTCAAGGACATGGTCGTCTACGACACCTTCCAGGGCCACGCCGCCGGCGACTCCCCCCGCGCCATCCACGAGGAACTCGTGCGCCGGGGCGAGAAGCTGGACCACGTGTGGCTGGTCCGCGACGGCCGGGCCGAGGTCCCGCCGACCGCCCGCGCCGTCCAGTACGACAGCCTGGAGGCCTGGGAGGTCCTGGCCCGCGCCCGGTACTACGTCGTCAACGACAGCGTGCCGTCGCACTTCCTGCGCCGCCCGGGCCAGACCGTCGTACAGACCTGGCACGGGACGCCGATCAAGCAGATCGGCTACGACTACACGCACGACTACTACACCAGCCCCGAGGTCCTGGAGGGCCTGGAGCACGACAGCGCCCAGTGGACGCTGCTCGCCTCCCCGGGTTCGTACGCCACGCCCGTCCTCCAGCGCGCCCTCGGCTACAAGGGCGAGGTCATCGAGGTCGGCAGCCCGCGCACGGACGCCCTCGTGCGTCCGGACGCCGAGCGGATCGCGGAGGTCCGGCGGCGGCTCGGCCTGCCGGAGGGCAAGAAGGTCGTCCTCTACCTGCCCACCTGGCGCGAGAACCGCGAAGGGTTCTCCGGCGGTTACAAGCTCGACCTGCGCATCGACCTGGACGCGGCCCGCCGCGAGCTGGGCGAGGACCACGTCCTGCTGGTCCGGGGCCACTACCGGGTGAACGAGCAGCTCCGCGACGGCGTGCGCGACGGCTTCGTCGTCGACGTCTCGCGCTGGCCCGACACCACCGATCTGCTGCTCGTCGCCGACGTCCTGATCTCGGACTACTCCTCCGCGCTCTTCGACTTCGCGCTGACCGACCGGCCGATCCTGCTGTTCACGTACGACCTGGAGCACTACCGCGACACCCTGCGCGGCTTCACCTTCGACCTGGAGGAGAAGGCCCCCGGCCCGCTGCTGGCGGATTCGGCGAGCCTGATCGCGGCCGTGCGCGACGCGGACGCCCTGGGCGCCGAGTACGCCGACGCGCGGGCCGCGTTCCGCGCGGAGTTCTGCGACCTCGACAACGGCCGGGCGGCCGAGCGGGTCGTCGACCGCATGCTCGGGATGTAGCCCTCACGGGTGAACGTACGGACCGGTCCCGCGCCCCCCGATGAGTTTCGGGCGCGGGACCGGTCTGTATGTGAGGGACGGCGCTCCAGCCCCCCCCGCACCCAACCGCCCGGAGGCAGTCATGACCACCAAGGGTTTCACCACGTGCCTGTGGTTCGACGGCGAGGCGGAAGCCGCCGCCGACTACTACCTGTCCGTCTTCAAGGACGGCCGGATCCTGCGGACCGGCCGCTACACCGAGGCGGGCCCGGGCCCGGCCGGGTCGGTGCTGGTCGTGGAGTTCGAGATCAACGGCCAGAAGTTCGTGGCGCTGAACGGCGGCCCCGAGTTCCACTTCACCGAGGCCGTCTCCTTCCAGATCCACTGCTCCGACGAGCAGGAGGCGGACTACTACTACGACACGATGACCGGCGACGGCGGCCAGGAGTCCGCCTGCGGCTGGGTCAAGGACAGGTTCGGCCTCTCCTGGCAGGTCATCCCGCCCGGCGCCATCGACCTGATCAGCGACGAGGACCCGGGCCGCGCCGCCCGTGCCACGGCCGCCATGCTCCGCATGAAGAAGCTGGACGTGGCCGAGATGCGGCGGGCGGCGGACGCGGGTTAGAGCCGGAGGCGGATCAGCGCACGCGCGGGACGTGCTGCGTCACGCAGTGGACGCCCCCGCCGCCCCAGGCGAGGTTGCGGGCCGGGGCGCCGACCACCTGGCGGCCCGGGAAGAGCGCGGCGAACTGGGCGAGCGCCAGGGCGTCGGCCGGTTCGCCCGCGGTCGGCACGACGACGTTGCCGCTGGTCTCGTAGAAGTTGGTGTAGCTGAACGTCCGCACCATCAGCCCGTTGTGCCGGAACTGCGGCTGGTGGTGCATCTCCACCGTCTGGAAGGGCCGCCCGCAGGCGTCGGTGGCGGCGTCCAGCACCGCCTTGTTGGCGGCCATCCGGTCGTGGTTGGGGTCGGCGGGGTCGGGCTGGGTGTGCAGCAGCAGCCTGGCCGGGCCGAGGTAGGCGGCGACGAGGTCGACGTGCCCGTTGGTGATGTCGTCGCCGGCCAGGCCGTACGGCAGCCAGATCACCTTGCGCGCGCCGTACGAGGCCAGCAGCGCGGCCTCGATCTGCGCGCGGGTCATGCCCGGGTTGCGGTTGGGGTGGAGGAGGCACTCCTCGGTGGTGATGAGGGTGCCCTGGCCGTCGGTGATGACGGATCCGCCCTCCAGGACCATGTCCACGGGCTGCCGGGGGACGTCCAGGTACCCGCAGACACCGACGGGCAGGAAGTCGTCCTTGTCGTACGGGTACTTCCCGCCCCAGCCGTTGAAGCCGAAGTCCAGGCCGGCCGAGCGGGTCCGCGCGTCGTTCACGGTGAAGACGGGGCCGGTGTCGCGGGCCCAGCAGTCGTTGACGGGGTACTCGGTGACGGTGACCGAGCTGCCGCACCGGGCCCGGGCCTGCGCCGCCTGGCCCGGTTCGGCGACCATCACGACCGGTTCGAAGCGGGCGATGGCCTGGGCGATGCCCGCTATCTCGCCCTGGACCTCGCCGAGCAGTCCGCCCCACCCGACGTTCCTGTCCCACGGCCAGGCCATGACGCAGGCGGAGTGCGGCTCCCATTCGGCGGGGGCGTGGTGCCGCTCGCCGCCCAGGGCCTGCTGCGCGTCCTCGGCGAACGCGGGGACCGGGCCGCCCAAGAGGGGGTACGCGGCGGCGGCGAGGGCGGCGGCGCCGAAACCGCGCCGGCTCATGCGTGGCAGGGGCATGACATTTCTCCTTCTGCTGGTGGTGGTGGGGAGGGGGAGGGGGGAGGGGGAGGGGGGAGGGGGAGGGCCCGGCGGGTGTCCGGCGGTGGCCCGCCGGACACCCGCCCGGGTCAGGGGGTTCCGGTGGCGGGTGCGCCGGCGGGCGCCGCCGCGGCCCGGTCCTCGTGGGCTCGCGCCGCCCGCAGCGTGTCCTGCGGCTTCTTGACGGCGAGGTAGAGGAGACCGGCGGTGATCACCGCTCCGGTGCCCAGCAGGCCGGCCCAGATCTGGTACCAGGGGGCTCCCGGCGGGGCCAGGACCGCGCGCGGCCAGCAGACGTTGGCCACCTCGAAGGCGGTCCAGAGCACGGCCAGGACGTTGAGGAAGGTGCCCTTGCGGCCGAGCCGGACGTGCCCGGACGGTACCCACGTACCGCGCAGCCGGGCGATCAGCGCGGCCAGGCTCACCAGGAAGAAGGGCAGGAAGGTGGCCGCGGTCCCGAAGGCGATGAGGCTGCCGATGGCGGTGGCGTTCAGGCCGAGCAGCAGGCCGGTGCAGGAGACCAGGGTGGAGGCGATCAGGCCGCCGATGGGGGCCTGGCGCCGGTTGACCCGGCGGACCTGCCGGGAGAAGGGGAACACCCCGTCCCGGGCCAGCGAGTACACCCCGCGGGCGGCGCCGCCCTGGGAGGCCATGGCGCAGGCGAGGAAGCCGACCAGGACCACCGCGACGAAGGGCTTGTCGGACCAGGAGCCGAAGGCCGTGACCACGGCGGTGGTCACCGGGTCGAGGTCCTCGCCGGCGACGACGGCCCGCGGGTCGGGGTGGGCCAGGGCGACCGCCATCGCGTTGAGGATGACGACCAGGCCGACGCTGAGCAGGGCCCACCACATGGCGCGCGGCACCTGGCGCCCGGCGTCCTTGGTCTCCTCGGCGGTCGAGACGCAGGCGTCGAACCCGATGAAGCCCCAGCCGGCGACGGCGAGGACGGCCAGGAAGGCCATCGCGGTCGACCCGCCGGACAGCTCCTCGGCGCCGAGCGTCTCCGTGAACATCGAGAAGCCGTGCTCGCGGAAGAACAGCAGCAGGGTGAAGCCGACGAGCACGGAGGCGACGGCCTCGGCGGCGATGCCGAGCGAGACGAACCAGCTCAGGATCCGGATGCCGTACGCGTTGACCAGCATGCAGGCCACCAGGATCCCGGCGGCGACCGCGACCAGGGCGCCCGGTGAGGGGACCGCCCCGACGAGGGCGAAGACCCAGGGGGCCGCCAGGTACGCCACGGTGGTGTTGCCGAACATCACCGCGAACTGCCAGACCCAGCCGCTCATCCAGCCGAACGACGGACCCAGCAGCCGCCGGCCCCACTGGTAGGGGCCGCCGGCCAGCGGCCACTGCGATGCCAGCTCCGAGTAGACGTTGACCACCAGGCACTGCCCGAGCAGGACGATCGGCAGCGCCCACACCCAGGCGGGCCCGGCGATCATCGTGCCGACCATCGAGACGGCGTAGAGGGCGACCACGGGCGAGACCACGGCGAAGCCCATGGCGATGTTCCCGAGGACGCCGAGGCTGCGGTTCAGCTCCTGCTCGTAGCCCAGGTCGCTCAGGCGGGCGGCGTCGGAGTCCCCCGGCAGGTCCGGGCCGGGGGCGAGGGGGGAAAGGTCTGGCATGCGCACCTCTGGAGGCGGGGGAGCGCCGGCGCCCGCACCCGGGCGGGCCCGGAGTGCTCCGGAACGTAAATCTAACCTTGTTAGGTATCGGGAATGCGGGGACCTTAACCCGGCCCGGACCTCTTGGGAACCCCTCCCTCCCGGTAACCTGGCGGCGGAGAACGAGGGGGGAACACCGTGGGCCGACCCAACCAGCCGCTGCTCAACCGCGGGATCATCGCGCGCGCGGCCCTGGGCCTCCTCGACGAGGAAGGCCCCCAGGCCCTGAAGATGCGCACCCTCGCCGACCGCCTCGGCGTGCGCGGCGCCTCGCTCTACCACCACGTCGCCTCCAAGGACGACGTACTCGACGCGGTCTCGGAGCTGATCAACGAAGAGATCGACCTGAGCCCGCTCGACGATCCGCGGTGGCGCGAGGGGATCGCCGCGTACGCCCGGGGCTACCGGCAGGTCTACCTCCGCCACCCGAACGCGATCGCCCCGGCGGCCCGGCGCCAGGTCGCGGCCGACAAGGCGCTGCGCGGCTACGACGCGCTGCTCGCCGCGCTCGTCCGGGCCGGCTGCGCCCCGGCCCGGGCGGCCGAGGCCGCCGCCGCCGTCGACTACCTGGTCCTCGGCTCGGCGCTGGAGACCTTCACGGCGGGATTCGGCCGGGCCCCGGCCGACTACCGCCCCGACTACCCGGCCCTGGCCGACGCGCTCACCGGCGCGGCCGCGACGGGCTCCGGCCTGGCCGCGCTCGACGACCGCGGCTTCGAGCTCGGCCTCGGCCTCCTCCTGGACGGCCTCGCCGCCCAGCTCGACACCTAGGCCCTGTCCGGGCGATCTTCGTGGATCAGCACACGCTTCCCCCAGCTACCGCTGGGAGGAGCCCCAGGCGCTGGACGTACTTGCGCGGACCGACAACGAGGCGAGGTGCGGTGCCTGGGGGCCCCTCCCAGCGTTAGCTGGGGGAGGCGTGGGGCCCGCGAAGACCGCCCGGACAGGGCCTAGGCGAACCGGGCCAGCAGGGCCGGGAGGGCGGTGCCGATCGGCTCGCGGACCAGTTCGTCCGCCAGCGGGTCGTACGGGGTCTCCTCCGCGTTGACGATGATCAGCCGCGCTCCCGCCTCCGCCGCCATCCCGGCGAGCGAGGCGGCCGGCTGGACCTGGAGGGTCGACCCGGCCGCGATGAAGACCTGGCACCCCTTGGCCACGGCCACGGCCCGCGCGAGCACCTCGGGGTCCAGGCGCTCGCCGAACATCACCGTCGCCGTCTTCAGGATCCCGCCGCAGGCCAGGCAGGCGGGATCCGGCTCCCCGGCGGCCACCCGGGCCAGTGCCTCGTCCATGCCCGACCGGGCGTGGCAGCGGGTGCAGAGCACCTCCCGCGACGTCCCGTGCAGCTCGAACACCTTCCGAGCCGGCATTCCGGCGAGCTGGTGCAGGCCGTCCACGTTCTGCGTGATCACCCGTACCGGGGTGCCGGACCGCTCCAGCTCGGCCACCGCCAGGTGCGCCGCGTTCGGCCGGGGAGAGAGGGACCAGAGCTCGGAGCGCATCAGCCAGGACCGGCGGCGGATCTCCGGGTCGGCCATGTAGTACTCGTACGTCACGAGCTTCTCGGCCTCGGGGTCACGCCGCCACAGCCCCTGCGGGCCCCGGTAGTCCGGAATCCCGGAATCGGTCGACATCCCGGCCCCACTGAACACTGCGACGAGCGGCTTCCCCATGCGCCGACCCTACGCAGAACCGCCGGGGCGCGGCGAACGGATTAACGTCCCGGCCCGCCCCGCCCCCGGTCCCGCCCCCGGTCCCCGGCCGCGCGGGGCCGGTCGGCGCAGGGGGAGGGGCGTTTCTGCGGTGAATCTCCACGTCCACCGGAGTGAGCTCGCGCCGCGCCCCTGACCGCCGGCGGTGGCGGGCGGCTACAAACCGGACATGACGCACATCCCGTACCGCCCGGGCGCCCTGCTGCTCGTACTGTCCGCCGCACTGTTCCCCCTCGTCGCGTCGGCGGCCCCGGCAGCCGCCCTCGCCGACCCGGTGCCGCGATGGTCCCTCCACCACCACGGTCACCACCACCACACCGCCGAGGAGATCACCGGATTCCTCACCGCCTTCTACGGGGAGCACGGCCCCTCCGCGCGGGACCGCAGCCAGCGGATCTCGCCGCAGCTGAAGGAGAAACAGGCCCACAGCCCGGACGCCGACGTCGTGCTCTGCGCCCAGGGCGTCCCGCGGGACATCGCCGTCGGCCCGGCCACCGTGGCACAGGCGGCGGGCGTCGGCTGGGCCACGGTCACCACCACCTGGGACTCCGGCGTCACCGACACCTTCACCGCGTACGTCCGCCTCGACTCCCGGCCGATCGCGCTCGACGACGTGATCTGCGCGGGCTGATCACTATCGTGGGGGAGTGAACACGACCACCACCGTCCTCTACTGCCACGACCCGCTGCACGAACGCCGGGCCGACGCCCACTTCGCGGCCGAGGCCCGGCAGTTGCGCGCAGCCGGCGGGTCCGTGGCGCTCGTCGGCCACGACGCCCTGCTCGCCGGGGACGCCGGGCGGGCCGTGGCCCGGGTCCCCGCCGGTGCCGGAGCCGTCTGGTACCGGGGCTGGATGGTCCCCGCCGAGCGGTACGCCGACCTCGACGCGGCCCTGCGGGGACGCGGCGCCCGGCTGGCCGTCACCCCCGAGGCCTACCGGCGGGCCCATGAACTCCCCGGCTGGTACGAGACGTTCGCCGCGCTCACCCCCGCCAGCCGCTGGCTGCCCGCCGCGCCGGGCGAGACCCCGGACGGGGAACGGCTCGCGGCCGTCGCCGCCGCCCTCCCGGCCGGGGCGGGCATCGTCAAGGACTACGTGAAGTCCCGCAAGCACGAGTGGCACGAGGCCTGCCACCTCCCCGACCTCGCCGACCGCCCCGCCGTGCACCGCGTGGTGAGCCGGTTCGTCGAACTCCAGGACGAGTTCCTCGCGGGCGGGATCGTCCTGCGCGCCTTCGAGCGCTTCACCGGTCCTGAGGTCCGCGTCTGGTGGCGCGACGGGGAACCCCGGCTGGTGACCCCCCACCCGGACCACCCCGGGCCCGCCGCCGTACTGCCCGGCACCGCCCTCGAACCGGTCCGGTCCGCCGTCGGGGCGCTCGGCTGCCGCTTCGTCACCACCGACCTGGCGCTGCGCGAGGACGGGGTCTGGCGGGTCGTCGAGGTGGGTGACGGCCAGGTCAGCGACCTGCACCGGGCGGTCGACCCGGCGGCCCTCGCCGAGCTGCTGACGGCCGGTTAGCGCTCCTGCGCACGTCCCCGGCGTTCTGGTACAACACCGCCCATGACGGGATTCGAGATCACCGGCGCGAGCGCCGCCGACATGGAACTGCTGCGCACCTGGGCGGACCTGGAGGGCTGGAACCCGGGGGACAGCGACCGCTTCGCCTTCGCGGTCGCCGACCCGGACGGCTTCCTGGTCGGGCGCCGGGACGGTGAGCCGGTGGCCTGCATCTCCGCCGTGCGCTACGGCGCCGGGTTCGGTTTCATCGGCTTCTACATCGCCCGGCCCGACGTACGCGGCCAGGGCTACGGCATCCGGCTGTGGCAGGCCGGGACGGACCGGCTCCGGGGGCGGCTCGTCGGACTCGACGGGGTGGTCGACCAGCAGGACAACTACCGCAAGTCCGGCTTCCGTTCCGCCTGGACCAACATGCGCTACGAGGGCGTGCCCCGGGCCGCCGGGGCGGGCGCGGCCGACGCGGACGGCGGCGTGGAGATCGTGGACGCGGCCTCGCTGCCCTTCGCCCGGCTCGCCTCCTACGACCGCCGCTTCTTCCCGGAGCAGCGGGACGCCTTCCTCGCCGCCTGGACCTCGCTGCCGGGCAGGACCGCGCTCGCGGCCGTCCGGGACGGCCGGATCGAGGGCCTCGGCGTGGTCCGCCCGTGCAGCGGAGCCTCCCGGATCGGCCCGCTCTACGCCGCCGCCCCGGAGGTGGCCGCCGCCCTCGTCCGGCGGCTCGCCGGGCACGCCCCCCGCGGGGAGGTGGCCGTGGACGTGCCCGACGCGAATCCGGCGGCGGCGGCGGTGGCCGCCGGCCTGGGGCTGGCCCCGTCGTTCGAGACGGCCCGCATGTACACGGGCCCCGCGCCGGACGTCGAGCTGGCCGGGCTGTACGGGGTCACCAGTCTCGAACTGGGCTGAGGGGCCCGGCCCGATCCGGAGGACACGGGTCATGGCCGGACGGCGGTCGCACGGCGCCGCCCGGCCGGGCCCGGGGCCGGAGCCCTCAGATGCCGAAGAGCACCCCGGTGGTGCTGCGCAGCCCGCAGGGGTTGCCGAAGGTGTACGTGTAGCTCAGCCGCCGGCCCTGCCACACGCCCTCGGCGGTGACGGTCACCGGGTTCCACTCCCGGGTGCACGCGGTGTCCGGGCGGGGAGCGGCGAGGGCGTCCAGTGAGGCCCCGGTGGCCCGCAGTTCGGCGCAGGCCGCCGCCGGGTCGGGGTGCGTGCCGCCCGGCCGCGGCGCGCACACGAGCGTCGCCGCGCGCAGTACCGTCCCGTTGACGGTGTCCTCCCCGGCCGTCACGCTGACCACGAGCGCGGACGGCGAGTACAGGCTCTGCGTTCCGGCCGGCGCAGCGTCCGCGGCCCCGGTCCCGGCCAGCGCGGTGACGGCGGTGAGGGCCATTGCTCCGGAAGCCAGTCCCAGACTCCTGGTGATGGACCGCATTTCGAACACTCCTCGGGTCGGCGTTTCGGATAACGGACGGGAGTCTTGCCGATCCGGAGCGTGAACGCCCGTTCGTACCGCCATTTCTCGTCACCGATCGTGAGCGCATGAGTGCAGTCCGCAGCGGTCTCCGTCCGCCCGCCGCCGCCGTGACCTGTGAAGGAGGGATTCCGGGAAACGGCCGAACACGCCTCCCCGAAAGGTTTGGCGCGCCCCTCAGCGGCTCGCCCCCGAACGTGGGGAGTAGAGGTCGAGGAGCCGGGTGCGGGTCTGGTGGAGCCGGACGGCGAGGACCCGCCCGACCCAGTGCCCGATCGCGGAGCCGAAGGCGGGATCGGCGTCCATCAGCATCCGGACGGTCGCCCCGTCGAACTCGTAGGCGCGCACCGGGGTCATGGCCTCGGCGCTCAGCTGCCACACGTACGGCGGGAACAGCCACGACCAGCCCACGAGCTCCCCGGGGCCGAGGCTCTCGACGGGCGCGGGGGTGCGGCGGCCGGGCAGCGGGATCTCCAGGGTCACGGTGCCGGAGCGCACGATCCAGAAGGTCTGGGCCGGCCTGCCCTCGTCGAAGAGCTGCGCGCCCTCGGGGAAGTTGACCTCACTGGCGTGCGACATCAGCCGGCCGCGGTGCTCGGCCGACAGGACGGCGGCGATCCGGATGGGGGAAGGTGTGCTCACGACGGCCTCCGATCACGACCCCCCACAAGCCTCTGGTCTCCCCAGTGTCGCCGACGCGGGCCCGGATCAGGGCATGCCGCGGTACGGGAACGGTCGGTCGTCCGCCGCCCACCGAGGGTGGCGGACGACGGGCCGGGTTGCCCCGGAGTGTCGCCCGCACCCCGGCGGAAGAAACCCCTCCGGTGGCTGCCGGGGCCTACTCCTCGGCATTGGCCTCCAGGCAGGCCAGCTCCATCGCGTCGAGCACCGCCTCGTGGCTGCGCCCGCTCAGCTCCGCGACGTTCTCGATCTGCGCCGTCGCCCAGGCGGCCAGCGTCATCACCAGCACCCGCAGTCCGTCCGTGCCGTGGTCGTCGAGGATCGCGTCGGCGACCGTCATGGCGTCCTCGGGCACCTGTTCCGGCGGCTCCAGCCCGGCGAGACCGCGCAGCATCGCCAGGGTGCGGCGGGAGATCTCCGGCGTGATCCTCGCCAGCCGCATGTCCTCGTCGTCGTCCATCAGCCCCACCCTCCGTTGCCGGCCTGCCCCTCAGGGCACGGTAGAGGCGCGGGTCCCCGCGCGGGGCGGTTTTGGCCAGGCGGCCGGGTGTGAAGGGATGGCCCACGTTTGCCGGAATTGACGCCTCCGCGTCCGAGGGTCCGGGCCGGGGCGGTCCCACGCCTTCCGCCCTGTGCGACCGGCCGGTAACTTGTCGGCCGCAGCCGCCCGGAGCGGGCGGCCGGAGCGGGCGGGAGAGAGATGAAGAGCCTCGTACGGGTGCTGCTGAGCGTGCTGTTCCTGGCGGCCGGAGCACTGCCGGCCGCCGCGGCCCCCGCGCCGCCCCCGGCCGCCGCGGCCCCCGTGTCGCCCCCGGCCGCCCCGGCCACGCCGGCCGCCCCGGCGGCCGGCACCGCCTGGACGCCCCCGCTCTCCACCCGGGGCCGCTACGTCGTCGACGCCCGGGGCGAGCGCTTCCGGCTGCGCTCCGGCAACTGGGACGGCGCCCAGGGCTCCTGGAACGGCTCCGGCGACCCCGCGGACCCCGCCACCCACCACAGCGGCCAGGACTCCCACGGCATCCCCCTCGGCCTCGACCGGGTCCCGATACCCGCGCTGCTCGCCGACTTCCGCGCCCTCGGGCTCAACAGTGTCCGGCTGCCCTTCTCCAACGAGATGCTCCGCACCGGCACCCCCGTCCCCGACGCGGCCGTCGCCGCCAACCCGGCCCTGCGCGGCCGCACCCCGCTCCAGGTCTTCGACGCCGTCGTCGCCGCCCTGACCGACGCGGGCTTCGCCGTCATCCTCAACAACCACACCGGGACCACCCGCTGGTGCTGCGGCCTCGACGGCAACGAGCGCTGGAACAGCGGCCGTTCCACCGCCCAGTGGGCCGACGACTGGGTGGCCGTCGCCCGCCGCTACCGCGACAACCCGCGCGTGGTCGGAGCCGACCTCTACAACGAGGTCCGCCGCGACACCTGGGACGACCCCAACTGGGGCCTCGGTGACGGCCACGACTGGCAGGCCGCCTCGCAGGAGGCGGCCGACCGGATCCTCACCGAGGCCAACCCGGACCTGCTCATCGTCGTCGAGGGCATCAACTGGACCGGCATCCCCCTCGACGGGTTCCCCCACGAGCGCCCCACCCTCACCCCCGTGCGCACCCTCTCGCACACCCTGGTCGTCTCCGGCAAGCTCGTGTACTCGGCCCACTTCTACGGGTACACCGGCCCCCGCCACAGCGGCGCGACCGGACTCGGCGAGACCCACGACCCCCGCTACCAGGACATGACCCGGGCCCAGCTCGAACAGACCCTCTACGACCAGGCCTTCTTCGTCTCCGCCGAGACCGGCACCCACTTCACCGCCCCCGTCTGGATCAGCGAGTTCGGCACCGGGGCGGACGAGACCGGCACCGCCCCGCGCGCCTGGTTCCAGAACCTCACCTCCTACCTGGCCGGCTCCGACGCCGACTTCGCGTACTGGCCGCTCGTCGGCTGGAGCACCACCGCCCAGGGCGTCCCGGGCGGCGACAGCTGGGCCCTGCTCCGCTACGACTCCACGGGCCGCCGCACCGGAGTCCTCGACCCCGCCGACTGGCGCACCGCCCCCTTGACCGCCCTGACCGGCGCCCCCGGCCGTACCGGGCCCGTCCCCGCCGCCCCGGCCTGGTACCAGCTCAGCACCGACCACCGGGACCACAACGCCTCCCTGCGCACCCGCGCCGCCGGGGACTGGGACAGCGGCGCCCGCAAGGCCGTCTGCCCGGACGGCGCCCGGCTGGCCGGCCTCGGCCACACCGGCGGGCGCGGCCTGTGCACCACCTCTGACCTGCGGGCCCCGGCCGGCGGCCACACGGTGGTCCGCGACGAGGCGTACGTCCCGCCGGGCGGCGACTGGGCCACCGGCTACACGAAACTCCAGTGCCCGGCGGGACAGTTCCTGATCGGGTACAGCCTGCGCGGCGAGCGGGTCTCCGCCGGCCTGTGCGCCCCGGCCCGGACGCCCCTCCCGGCGGGCGCCGGACGCACCCTCTGGTTCGACCGGGGCGACGACCGCCCGGCGGGAGCCGGCGGCGGCGACTTCGCCCGGGGCCACTACAAGGGCCAGTGCGCGTCCACCGAGTACGCGGCGGGCATCGCCTTCACCGCCCGGGTCGGTTCACGGCCCTCGCCGGCGGCCCTGCTGTGCCGCCCGCTGCCCTGAGGGCCGTCCCGCGGATCAGGCCATGTCCTCCAGCAGGGCGGGGAGTTCACGCATGTCGGTGAAGACCACCGTGCCCGGGCCCGCGAGCGAGGCCGCCGGGGTGAGCCCGCCCGCGTAGCCCAGCGAGCGCATGCCCGCCGCGCGCGCCGCCCGGACGCCGGGGAGGCTGTCCTCGACGACCACGCACGCCGCCGGTTCGACGCCCATCCGCCGGGCCGCGTACAGGAACACGTCCGGGGCGGGCTTGCCCCGCGGGACCTCGGTGGCGCTGTGGATGCGGCCCGCGAACCGCTCGTACAGGCCCGTACGGCCGAGCGTGTGCCGCATCTTCTCGTGGGAACCGCTGGACGCGACGCAGGTCGCCAGGGAGATCCGGTCCAGGGCCTCGGGCAGCCCCTCGACGGGCGAGAGCCCCGCGTCCACCGCCTCGGCGTGCAGGACCGCGAAGCGCTCGTCCCACTCCCGGGCGGTCGCGGCCCCCAGCCGGTCGGCGACCTGCTCCCGCACGTACGCGCTGGAGCGGCCCATGAACCGTTCGACGACTTCGGCCTCGGTCAGCGGCCAGCCCAGCTCGGCGCCGAGGGCCACTTGTACGCGGGCCGCGATGGGCTCGCTGTCGACGAGTACGCCGTCGCAGTCGAATATCACCAGGCGGACGGGCTCAGTTGAAACGATCATGCGGGAAGGGTAGGCGACGGCCCCGCCCCGCGGCCGGCACGCCCGTGGTGCACGTGCTCCAGCACCTGCCGGAGCAGGGCGGTGACGTGCTCGTCGTGCAGCTCGTAGACCACGCTGCGCCCGTCGCGCCGCCCGGCCACCAGGTCGAGGTGGCGCAGCAGGCGCAGGTGGTTGGAGACGGTGGGCTGGCCGAGGCCGAGGGCCTCGGCCAGCTCTCCGACCGAGCAGGGCGCGTACAGCAGCCGGGCCAGGATGCGGATGCGGGCGGGTGAGGCGAGGCCCTGCATGACCTCCGCGACCGCGGCCGCGTCGGGCTCGGTGAGCGTGGGTTCCACGGCTGGTTCCATGGGGCCACCTTAGATCGGGAGATCAGGACGTACACACGTCTATATATTTTGATGTGCTGATATATTGATGCCATGAACGACATGATGCGTGACGTCATGCGTGACGTGGCGAAGAAGGCCGGAGAGCGCGCGGAGCTGGTCAGCGCCCTGCTCGCCCTCACCGTCTACCTCACCGGGCTGATCCTCCAGCTGACCGGCAACGGCGGCCCCGCCGCCCAGGGGCTCTTCGTGACGGCCTACGTCTTCGGCGGGTCCTTCACCCTCCGCGAGGCGGTCGCCACCCTGCGCGAGGGCCGCTTCCAGGTCGACTTCCTGATGCTCGTCGCCGCGGCCGGGGCCGCCGCGATCGGCCGCTGGGAGGAGGGCGCCGTCCTCCTGGTCCTCTTCAGCCTCGGCCACGCCCTGGAGGAGTACGCCATGGGCCGCGCCCGGCGTTCCGTCGAGGCCCTCGGCGCCCTCGCCCCCCGCACCGCCCTCGTCCGGCGCGACGGCGCCGCGGAGCCCGTCGAGGTGCCCGTCGGGGAGCTGGCCGTCGGGGACACCGTCCTGGTACGCCCGCACACCCGGGTCCCGGCCGACGGGTTCGTCGCCGCCGGCGGCAGTAGCGTCGACCAGTCACCGATCACCGGCGAGAGCGTCCCCGCCGACAAGACCCCGGTGGCCGACCGGGCCGCCGCCCTCGCCGACCCCGCCGGCACCGACCCCGGCAGCCGCGTCTACGCCGGCACCGTCAACGGCTCCGGCTCCCTCGACGTCGTCGTCACCCGCCTCGCCGCCGACAACACCCTCGCCCGCGTGGTCCGGATGGTCCAGGACGCCGAGGAGCGCACCTCGCCCACCCAGCGGTTCACCGACCGCTTCCAGAAGGTCTTCGTCCCCGGGGTCCTCGTCCTCGTCGCCGCCCTGCTGGCATTCGGCGCCCTCTCCGGCGAGCCCTTCACCGACACCTTCTACCGCGCCATGGCCGTCCTCGTCGCCGCCAGCCCGTGCGCCCTCGCGATCGCCACCCCTGCCGCCGTCCTCAGCGCCGTGGGCCGTGCCGCCCGCGGGGGAGTGCTCGTCAAGGGCGGGGCGCCGCTGGAGGAGTTCGGCCGCCTGAGCACCCTCGCCTTCGACAAGACCGGCACCCTCACCGAGGGCCGCCCCCGCCTCACCGAGGTCGAGGCCGCCGACGGAGCCGGCCGCGAGGAACTGCTGCGCACGGCCCTCGCCGCCCAGCGCCTCAGCGACCACCCCCTCGCCCAGGCCGTCGTACGGGACGCGCCGGCCCTGCTGGCGGGCACCCGGGCCGACCCGGCCGCCGCGACCCCGGAAGCCGTCAACCTCCGCGCCGTCATCGGCCGCGGGGTCAGCGCCGAACTCGACGGCGAGGCCGTCCACATCGGCAGCCTCTCCTACGCCGACACCCTCGCCGGGCCGCCCGTACCCCCCGCCCTGCGCGAGCGCACGGAGGAGCTCGCCCGGACCGGCCGCACCACGATGCTGGTCCGCCGGGGCGACCGCTGGCTCGGCACCCTCGGCCTGATGGACGCCCCCCGCCCGGAGGCCGCCGCGACCGTCGCCGCCCTGCGCGCGCTCGGGGTGACCCGCACCGTGATGCTCTCCGGCGACGACCAGCGCGTGGCCGACGCCGTGGCGCGCGAGGTCGGCATGGACGAGGCCCTCGGCGGCCTGATGCCGCAGGACAAGGTCACCGAGGTGGCCCGGCTGCGCCGCACCGCCCGTACGGCCATGATCGGCGACGGGGTCAACGACGCCCCCGCCATGGCCGGGGCCACGGTGGGAGTGGCCATGGGCGCGGCCGGCTCGGCGGTCGCCCTGGAAACGGCCGACATCGCCCTGATGTCCGACGACCTGCGCCGCCTCCCCTTCGTCACCGGCCTCAGCCGCCGTGCGAGCCGGATCATCCGGCAGAACCTGTGGCTGAGCCTGGGCATCGTCGCCGTCCTCGTCCCGGCCACCGCGCTCGGCCTGGGCATCGGCCCGGCCGTCCTGGTCCACGAGGGCTCCACCCTGGTCGTCGTCGCCAACGCCCTGCGCCTGCTGCGGCACCGGGACCCCGCCGAGGGCAGCTGACGACACCCGCAAGGGCCTCCGCCGGTCAGGCGGAGGCCCTTGCGCGGCCGCGCCGGACGTGCCGTGCGAGAGCGAAGACCGGGCCCGGGACGAGCGGCGCACCGGCCGCTACCCACAGCGCCGACGCGCCGGCCCGGTAGTCGTGCACGGCTCCGACGAGGAGCACCGAGCGGGCGAGAACCCCGAAGGCCGGGATCGCGGTACTGATGTGGCGGCTCATGGCGGCAAGGTCACCGACGGCCCCCGGGGCCCCGCCCACCGGGGGCCTCCACCTCCAGGAATCGCCGCCCCCTCGGGCCGCGGTACAGCAGGCACTCCCAGCCGTGCCGCTCCAGCTCCGCCGCGCAGGCCTTCAGCCGGTCCTGCTCCTCACCGGCCGCGCCCCCGCCGGGCGGACCGGCCCAGGTGACCTCCACCCGGTCCGCGCCGCCCGTCACCCGGTAGCCGGTCCGGGTGCGCCGGCCCCCGGCGTCCACCGCCGACGGCGGGAAACCCGCCGCCTCCAGTACGAGGGCCACCGCGCGCGGCACCAGCCGCAGCTCCCAGGGGGCCGGCGCCCCCGCCCCGCCCGCGAGCAGCCGGCGGATCTGCAACAGCCCCTCGTACGCCGTGCGCACCTCGGCGGCCCGGTCCGCGCCGGACGCCTCGGGGCCGTCGCCGGTCGCGGGCTCGAAGCCCTGGGGTCGCGTCTCCACCGCCGTCCTCCACCGTCTGAGTACCCCGTGCCGGGCGGACTGAGTATCCGCCCCGATCCACCGCCGCGGCGCCGCTGCTGGAATGAACGCATGAACACCCCGGCACCCGAAACCCCCCGCCCGCGCCTCGGGCACGTGACCGCCGCCGGCTCCGCGCTCGCGGTCGCGCTGGTCCCGCTCGTGGTCGGCGTGCTGATCGCCAAGGGCGTCGCCGCCGACCCGCACGCCCCCGTCAACGCCCTGATCACCGGCGGCGGCCAGCGTGCCGGGCTGCCCCGCGCCGAGTGGAGCCGGCGCGGGCACGGCGCGGTGCGCCGGCTGCGGACGGTCCGACGGGGCACCGCCCGGCGCTGCGCGGCCGTCCGCGACCGCCGCCTGACCCTCAGGAGACCAGCGGCTCCTGGAGCTCGGTGACCCACCCCTCCGGGTCCTCCGGGCAGGCCAGCGCCAGCTCACGGGCGTAGCCGGCCGAGCGGTGGCCGTGCGCGTCGATCCACCGGGCCAGGGCCTGCGCCGTCGGCAGCACTCCGTCCATCGCCCCCCGGTGCACCACGGTCGCCGCCCGCTCGACCCCGGGCAGCTCGACGATCCGCACCCCGGCCCCGAGGTCCTCGGCGCGGACCGCCGGCGCCACCGGGAGCCCGGCGTGCACCAGGACCGATCCGGGCTCGCCGCCCGGAGCCTCCTCGTAGTAGGCCAGACCCGGACCGGCCGGAACCACCCCGGCGGTCTCGACGCGGCGGCACAGGTCCTCGTACAGAGGACCGATGACCGGCCCGATGTCCTGCGGGGCGTAGCTCGCGGCCACCCCGCTCAGTTCGGCCAGCCGTACCGGCGGCAGGCTCTTCACGACGATCTCGTCCGCGGACATGGTTCCCTCGCTCTCGATGGTCCGGAGCCTCGTCTCGACCTGGACCAGCCGGGCCGCCGCCTCGGCAGCGGCGGTCTCCAGTTCCGCCCGGCGCAGCCGCAGCATCCCGCGCAGCTCCTCCGTGCCGACCTTCTCGTCGAGCACCGCTCCCACCTGTTCCAGGCTGAAGCCGAGCTCCTTGAGCGCGATGACGCGGTTGAGGCGGGCCAGTTGGACCGCCTCGTACGAGCGGTAGCCGGTCAGGGGGTCGACACGGGCGGGGCGCAGCAGTCCGAGCGCGTCGTAGTGGCGCAGCATGCGGACCGAAACCCGGCCGTGCTTGGCGAAGTCTCCGATGGTGAACATGACGCCTCCAAGTGCACGGCCTGACACGGTGTGAGGGTCAAGTCTGCCCGGCCGGGGGATCCGGTCCGGTCAGCGGCCGTACTGGCGTACGCACAGGTCCACGATCGACGGCGGGACCGCGCCCTCCGCCGCCTCGCACAGCTCCTCGCCGCGCGGCGGACGCGGCACGCGCACCGCGGGCGGTTCGGGGGGCCGGGCGTGCCGGGGTGCGGCGGGCTTCGCGGGGCGCTGCGCGGGCGGGCGGGCCCGGTGGACGGGCGGCGGCACCCGAGGCGGCGGCGGGGCCGCCGCCTCGGGCTCCGGGAGCTCGCCCAGCGGCAGGGACGGCTCCGGCGGCGGACCGTGGGCGTGGGGCGCGCCGGTGACGTCGGGGGCGTCCGGCGCCTCCGGAGCGTCCGCGGGCGGTACGGAGCCCCGCGCCGGGCCCGGGCGGCCGGACTCCGGGCCCACGGACACGCAGCCGGCGCTCGCGAGGAGCGCGAGGAGGGAGAGGGGCAGGGCGGCCCGGCGTAACTGCATCCGACCACCATGCCGCAGTCCGGGGCCGCGCGGATCCGGCGGCTCACGCGTCCGGGTGACGGGGGAGACCGGACCGGTCGTTGCCGAATCGATCCTTCGGGAGGCGGCCGGGAACCGCCCCGGCGGTCGCAGAATGGGCGGGAACGCGATCGGCACGGCACGGCAGTGCGGGCGACGGGGGAGGCGCGACCCCCGGGGTCTGGTGCCGCCGTGCCGCGTTCACCTTCCGCCCGCCTGCCGTACGGAGTGCCGAGCATGACCGAACCAGCCGCGTCCAGCGTTCCCGATCCCACCCCGGCTCCCGATCCCACCCCGGCGCCTGATCCCATCCCGGCTCCCGATCCCACCCCGGCGCCTGATCCCATCCCGGCTCCCGATCCCACCCCGGCGCCTGATCCCACCCCGGCTCCCGAGCAGGCTCCCCCGGCGCGGAGCCCCCTCAAGGGATGGGCGGCCGTGGCGGCCGTCTCCCTCGGGATCTTCTGCCTGATCACCTCCGAACTGCTGCCCATCGGCCTGCTCACCCCCGTCGGCGCCGACCTCGGGGTCTCCGACGGCACCGCCGGGCTGATGGTCACCGTCCCCGGGCTCGTCGCGGGCTTCTGCGCACCCCTCGTCACCGTCGGTGCCGCCCGGACGGACCGGCGGCACGTGCTGTGCGTGCTGATCGCCCTGATGGCCGCCGCCAACCTCGCCGCCGCGTTCGCCCCGGACTTCACGGTGGTCCTGGCCGCCCGCCTGCTCGTCGGCATCAGCGTCGGCGGATTCTGGGCCATCGCGGGCGGGCTCGCCGTCCGGCTGGTCCCCGCGCACCACGCCGGCCGGGCCACGGCCCTGATCTTCGGCGGGGTCCCGACCGCCTCCGTGCTCGGCGTCCCCGCCGGGACCCTCCTCGGCGAACTCGGCGGCTGGCGCACCGCCTTCGGCGCCGTCGGCGTCCTCGGCGCCCTCACCGCCGCCGCCCTGCTCCTGCTGCTCCCCGCGCTGCCCCCGTCCGGGCCCGTCACCCTCCGCGAACTGCCGGCCCTGCTGCGCCGCAACCGCGGGGTCCGGGCCGGGGTCATCGTCACCTTCCTGGTGGTGGCCGGCCAGTTCGCCGCGTACACCTTCGTGCGGCCCGTCCTGAGGGACGTCTCCGGCGTCGAATCCGGCCTGGTCAGCACCCTGCTCCTGGGCTACGGCCTCGCCGGGGTCGCGGGCAACTTCCTGGCCGGGCCGCGCGACGCCCGCCGTACGCTGCTCACCGTCAGCGCCACCCTCACCGCCGTACTGGCGCTGATCGCCGTCGTGCCGGGAGCCGTCGCCGGGACCGTGCTGCTGCTGGTCTGGGGCCTGGTCCACGGCGGGGTCTCCGTCAGCCTGCAGCGCTGGATGCTCCAGGCCGCGCCGCGGGCCGCCGAGGCGGCCTCCTCCCTGATGGTGGCCATGTTCAACTTCGCCATCGCGGCGGGCGCCCTCGCGGGCGGGCTCGTGGTGGACGGCGTCTCCGTGCCGGCGGCCCCGCTCACCGGCGCGGCGCTGATGCTGGCGGCGGCCCTCACGGTGGCGGTCACCTCCCGCCGGGACCGGGGCCGGGACCGGGGCCGGAACCGGGACGGGGACCCCGTCGGCGGGGTCCCGGACCACCGGCCGGCCGCCTCCGCCCCCCTCGCCGATCCGGCGCCGGAGCAGAACGGATGGATGGGGCGGAACGGACACCCGGCTTGACGAAGCGGTCGCGGACGGAAAGAGTCCGCTCAAGAGCCATCGAACGAGCCGCACTTCGGAGAAGTCCTACATGCCGATATCCGCCCGCGCCCCGTTGACCGTGCCGGCCCCGGGGGCGGGCGCGGCCCCCGCCGCCCGGCGGCGCAGGGCCTGACCGGCTGGACGGGGGCCGGTTCCGCACCGCCGCACCGGCCCCCTGTCCGCGCCCGGAGACAACCGTGTCCCCACACCCCGATGAGAACGGGCCCGAGCCCGACGACCACCACTTCGTACGTCCCTACGTCGCCGTGTCCGACGACCCCCACGGTCAGGCGTACCCCGACTGGCCGACGCTGCCGGAGTCGCTGGAGGAGACGACGCAGCCGCTGCCGCGCGTCCCGCCCGCGCCGCCGGCCCACCCCGTGGCCCCGCATCCCGGGCACGCGCCCGAGCGTCGGGGGAGCCGGCTCGCGCCGGCCGCCCTCGCGCTGCTGGCGCTGGCCGGGGCGGGCACGCTGGTCTTCCTGCTGAGCGGGTCCGAACCGGAGTCCCCGCCCCCGGGATCGGCCCGCCCCGACCTGGCCCTGCCCGCGCTGCCCGCCCGCAGCCCGGGCGCCGGGGACGCGGAGGTGCGCAGCCAGACGGCCACCGGGAAGCCCTCGGCCTCCGCCAGCCGGTCTCCCTCCGCGCCCCCGTCATCGGCGGTGCCGGGGACCGGCTCCCCGACCCCCGGCAAGCCCGCCAAGCAGTCGGGCTCCTCCGGGACGCTGCGTCCGGGAGACAAGGGGCCCGAGGTCAGCGCCCTCCAGGAGCGGCTGTACGGGCAGGGGTTCACGTACGTCCGGGTGACCGGGGTCTACGACGGGCAGACCAAGCGCGGCGTCGCGCAGCTCCAGCGGGACCGGGACATCAAGGGCGACCCCAGTGGCGTCTACGGCCCCGCCACCCAGGCGGCCTTCGGCTGAGGCCGCGCCCGCCCCGGACGGGGGGCCGGGGCCGGTCCGGGTCACCGCCCGCCGGAGACCCGCAGCACCGCTCCCGTCGTGTACGAGGAGTCCCCGGACAGCAGCCAGGCGATGGCCCCGGCGACCTCCTCCGGCTGCCCGGGGCGCCCCAGCGGGATCCCGGCCGCCGCCCTGGCCGGGCGGTCCGGGTCGCCCATCGTCGCGTGCATGTCGGTCTCGATGATCCCCGGCGCGACCCCGTTGACGCGGATGCGGTCCGGGCCCAGCTCCTTGGACAGGCCCAGGGTGAGCGCGTCCACGGCCGCCTTCGTGGCCGCGTAGTGGACGTAGTCCCCGGGGCTGCCCAGCGTCGCGGCCGCCGAGGAGACGTTCACGATGGCCCCGCCGCCGGCCGCCGCCATGTCCCGGGCCGCCCGCCGGCAGCAGAGCAGGTACCCGAGCAGGTTCACCTCCACCACCCGCCGCAGGTCCTCGGTCCGGGCATCGGCGAGCCGGCCCAGCGGGCCGGTCACCCCGGCGTTGTTCACCAGCCCGGTGACCGGGCCCAGTTCCGCCCCCGCGGTGTCGAAGAGCCGCTCCACCGCGTCCTCCCGCGAGGTGTCCCCGCGTACGGTCACGCACCGCCCGCCCGCCGCCCGCACGCGCTCCGCGGTGGCCTCGGCCGCCGCCCCGTCGCGCGCGTAGCCGAGCACCAGGTCGTGTCCCTCGGCGGCGAGGCGCACACAGGTCGCGGCGCCGATGCCGCGGCTGCCTCCGGTGACGACGGTGACGGGGCGACGCGGCATGTGAACCTCCTTGCGGGGAACGGCGGATGCCGTCCGGGCGGCGCAGGCTAACACCCAGAAATCCGCTGGACCAGCGGAAATGGCGGAGCCGAGAGTGGCCGGGAAGTCCGAGCCCGTCCCCCCGTCCCAGGAGGCGCCGATGTCCACCCTGCGTGTCACCGTCGAAGAGCTGACCGTCCACGACCACCCCGATGCCGACGCGCTGGAGCTGGCCCAGGTGGGCCTCTACCGCGCCGTCGTCGCCAAGGGCGCCTACCGCACCGGCGACCTGGCCCTCTACATACCCGAACAGGCCGTCCTTCCGGCGGCCTTGATCGAGGAGCTGGGACTGACGGGCCGGCTGGCCGGCGGCTCCAAGGACCGGGTCAAGGCGGTCCGGCTGCGCGGGGAGCTCTCGCAGGGCCTGGTCTGCCGGCCCCGCGCCCTGGCCGGCGTGGACCTGGCCCTCGCGGCCGAGGAGGGCACCGACTTCGCGGAGGCGCTGGGCATCGTGAAGTGGTCGCCGCCCGTCCCCACGACGATGGCCGGAGAGGCCGAGGCCGCGCCCGACCTGCTGCCGTGGGTGGACATCGAGAACCTCCAGCGCTACCCGGGGATCTTCGAGGAGGGGGAGCGCGTCGTCCTGACGGAGAAACTCCACGGCACGGCCTGCCTGCTGACCTACGTGGCAGGGGAGGGGCGGGTCCTGGTCTCCTCCAAGGGGGTCGGCGCCAAGGGGCTGGCCCTCAGGGAGGACGAGCGCAACGTCTACTGGCGCGCGGTGCGCGGCCACCGCGTGGCGGAGGTCGCGGCCCGGCTGGCCGAACGGCTGGGCGCGAGCCGGATCGGCGTCTTCGGCGAGGTGTACGGGGCCGGGGTGCAGGACCTGGCGTACGGGGTCCCGGCCGCGACGGCCGACGCGCCGCCCGGATACGCCGTCTTCGACGTGTCCGCCGAGATCGACGGCCAGGTGCGCTGGCTGGACCCGGAGGAGGTGTTCCGGGACGGCGAACTCCCGCTCGTACCCCGGCTCTTCGAGGGACCGTACGCCCTGGACGCGGTACTGGAGCTGGCGACCGGCCGGGAGACGGTCTCCGGGCGGAACCTGCACCTGCGCGAGGGGGTCGTCATCCGGTCGGCCGCCGAGCGGTACAGCCCCGTGACCGGCGGGCGGGCCATCGCGAAGGCGGTCAGCCCGGCCTACCTGACGCGCAAGGGCGGCACCGAGTACGAGTGACCGGGCGGCGTTGCGCTCGGCGGTACGGGCGGCGTTCCGTGGTGGGATGGGGAAGGGGTGATTTCCACCGGTTCGGGTAGACGGAGAGGCCGCATCCATGTCGCAGGACACCGAAGGCACCATGCGGGCCATGGCGTACGGGACGTACGGCGGGACGGAGGTGCTCGCCGAGACCCGGCTGCCCGTGCCCAAGGTCGCCCCCGGCGAGGTCCTCGTCCGGGTCCGCTGCGCGGCGGTCAACCCGGTCGACTGGAAGATCATGTCGGGCGGGCTCGACGGCCTCATGGACGCCGTGTTCCCCGTCGTCCCGGGCTGGGACGTGTCCGGCACCGTCGAGCGCGTCGGCATCGACGCCCCCGAGTTCGCGGTGGGCGACGAGGTCATGGGGTACGCGCGCAAGGACTGGGTGCACGGCGGCACCTTCGCCGAGTTCGTCAGCGTCCCCGTACGCTGCCTCGCGGCCAAGCCCGTCTCGCTCGACTGGCGGCAGGCGGCGGGCCTGCCGCTGGCCGGCCTCACCGCGTACCAGCTGCTGACCCGCCTCGGCGCGGGCGGCGGCGACACGGTCCTCGTCCACGGGGCGGCGGGCGGCGTCGGCTCCCTCGGCGTCCAGATCGCCGCCGCCCTCGGCGCCCGGGTCATCGGCACCGCCTCCCCGCGCAACCACGACCGGCTGCGCGGCCTCGGCTGCGAACCCGTCGCCTACGGGGACGGCCTGACGGAACGCGTCCGCGCCCTCGCCCCCGAGGGCGTCACCGTCGTCGCCGACTTCGTCGGGGGCGTCCTCGACGTCACCCGCGCCGTCCTCGCCGAGGGCGGACGCCACGCGTCCATCGCCGACCACACGGTCCTGGGGGCGGGCGGCCAGTGGATCTGGGTCCGCCCCGACTCCGCGGACCTCGCCGCCCTGGGCCGCCTCGCCGACGAGGGCCGTCTGGAGGTCACGGTCGCCGAGACCTTCCCGCTCGCCGAACTCGGGGCCGCCTTCGCCCTCAACCAGGAGGGCCACACGGCGGGCAAGATCGTCATCGAGGTGTGAGACCGGCCGGGCGGCCGCCCCTCAGGGCAGGTCCGGCACCTCGCCCGACGCCGCCCACCCGACCTCCACCCCCGGCAGGGCCGCCGCCCACGGCGCGGCCAGGGCCGACAGGGCGGCGGCGTCCGGCGGGGTCGGGCCCAGGCCCACCGCGTAGCGGGCCAGGGCGCCGGTCCGCTCGAACGGGCGGGGCCAGGCATGGGCGTCCGGGAGCCCGGCGAGCAGGGCGCGCATCCGGCCCCGCGTCCGGCCCAGCCGCTCCTCGAACTCCCCGGCCGCACCGGCCCGTACGGTCACCACGGCCCACGCCGCGTGCCGCCGGTGCAGCGGCGCCGGCGCCGTCAGCCGGCCGAGGTCCTCCGGATCCGCCTCCAGCACCTCCCACGCCCGGTACAGCTCCCGGACCAGCAGGTCCCGCATCCCGGGCCCCACCTGCGCGGTGCAGCTGCGCACCGGCGCGCACGGCGTCAGGACCGTCACCGGATCCGGCGACGGAGACGGGGAGCGGCCCACCCCCTGCGACGGAAGCAGGGACACCGGCTCGCTCCAGTCCCAGGCGGCCCAGGTCCCGAAGAACTCCCGCCTCAGCGCGGCGGGGGAGAGGTCACCGGCCTCCCGGACGGTCCGCGCCGCCAGGACCGCCCAGGCCAGCCCCGGCAGCCCCCCGAACGGCGCCGAGTCCAGCCCGCGCGCCCGCGCCCAGGCCTTCACCTCCCGCGCCAGCCCGGCGAAGGCGGCGTGCGCCGCGCCCACGGACTCCCGTACCGCGTCGGCGTCGTCGAGCGCGCTCAGCGCCACCGCCGCCGCCTCGCCCAGCTCCGCCCGCCGGGCCACGGCCCGCTCCGGGTCCAGCGCCCCGGCGCCGACCAGCACCAGGTCCACGTCCAGCCCGGACGCGTGCAGCCGCAGGCCCGGCACCCGGGCACCCGTCACCTCCCGCAGCCGCCGCGCCCCCGGCAGCGCGGCCGCCACCCGCGCCCGCACCCCGGCGGCGTCCGCCGGCCCGGGCAGCACGGCCACCAGGTCCAGATCGGCCCCCGGCAGCGCGCAGCCCATGCGGCGCGAACCCGCCGGCCGCACCAGGCCCCCGGGCAGCGCCGCCGCGATCCGCGCCGCCAGCTCCTCCGCGGCACCCGGTGCCTCGTCGCGCACGGCCGGGGCCTGCGGCCGGGGCAGCCGCACCGCGCCGGTGCCCAGCTCCACCACCGCCCGCACCCGCACCGGCCCGTCCCCGCGCCGCGACAGCACCGCCAGCTCCCCGACCCGGGCCGTACGCCCGTCCCGCCCGAGGCGCTCGGCGAACTCCCGCTCCGCCCGCCGCGGATCAGCACTGCGGCCCAGCGTCAGGTGCGGGGTCCAGCCCTCCGCGCGCCCCCGGCAGCCCGGGAACCGGTCGGCCAGGGCGCGGCGCAGCTCCTGCCACGGCGCGTCACCGGCCGGGCCCGCCGCCGGGTCCAGCCAGAGCGTGGCGTCGTCCCGGTGCCCGAAGGAGTGCACCCCTTCCAGGCGGGCGGTGAACGGCCCGGTGCCCGCCGCGACCTCCGCCAGCAGTGGCAGCGCCTCCCCGAAGGAGGACTCCGGCACGAAGCCGAAGAGCAGGTTCACGTGCGCCGGCCAGCGGTCGGCCTCCGGGTCGTGCGCCCGGCGCAGCTCCCCGACCACCGGGTCGTGCGGAGCCAGCCACGCCACGGCCGTCCGGGCCGTCGCCGGTACGCCGCACCGCGCGGCCCCCGGCTCCGCAGCCGCGTCCGGAGCCGCGTACTCCACGGTGGCCTCCACCCCGAAGTGGTCGGAGACGAACAGCCCGTCCGGCCCCGGAACGTCACCCCGCAGCCCCGCGGACCGCACCCGGGCGCCGTCCGACGGGCGCAGCAGGATGCGGTCCAGCCGGGCCGCACGCCCCGTCAGAGAGCCCACCGCCGCCAGCGGATTGACCCCTGGGTCGAAGGTCGGGGTGTCGTCCCCCGGCCCGTGCACCTCGGTCCACGCGTCCCGCAGCCCCAGCGCGGCGGCCGGGCCCACGTCCCCGGACCGGCCGTCGTTGAAGTCGCCGAGCAGCGCGACCCCGGCGTCGATCCCGCCCAGCCCCTCGGCGAGGCGCGCGAGTTCCAGCTCCCGCCGGCCGGCCCCGTCCTCGGTGTGGTCGCTGGTCAGGTGCGTGGCGGCGACGACCAGCGGGCCGCCCGCGGTGTCCACGGTGACGGCGGTGACCGCCTTGTGCGGGCGCAGGCCGTGCAGCCCCGCCTCCCGTACCGGCAGCCGGCTCAGCACCAGCAGCCCGTTGTCCGCGACGTCCGTACCCCGCGGATCGGTGCCCAGGGTGTACCCGGCCCGCACCCACGGCTCGGCCAGCAGCAGTTCCAGCAGCGCCGGTTCGACCTCCTGGAGGGCGATCACGTCGGCGTCGGCCGCCGCCAGGTCCGCCAGCAGCATCGGCCTGCGCCGGGCGGTGGCGATGCGCGGGGCGTCGTACCGGTCCCACAGGGTGTTCCAGGTCAGCAGCCGCAGGCTCGCCGGAGGGCGCGCGGCCGGCCCGGCCTGCACGGGCCGCCAGCCGCCCGCCGCCGGGTCCCAGGCGTGCGGGGTGCGGGCGGTGAAGAACGGGGCGCTGAGCAGCCGTTGCTCCCGCACCCGTCCGGCGGGCGTCGAGTCGATCCGGTCGACCCCGGTGGCCCGGTCCCAGACCAGTTCCCCGTCCGCCTCCACGAACAGCACCCGGTGCCAGGGGATGTCGCCCCCGGGCACGAAGGAGGGCAGCGGTACCCGCTTGGGCGCGGCCCTGCGTTGCAGCAGGCCGAGGGTGAACCGCGCGGGGTCGAACCGGGGGTCCCAGCGGACCTGGTGGTAGAGCTGCTCACTGGTGCGCATCAGACGTCGTCCCCCTCGTCGGCGTCCCGGAGGGAGCCCGTCGTGTCCTCGATCGTGCCGGCCGACCCGACGTACCGGGTGCGGTGCGCCCGGCCGGGGTACGGCGGGCTGAACCGGCGCAGCTGCGCGGCCAGTACGGCCTCCGGCACGGGGTGCGGGCGCACGGCGTTGCGCCGCGCCAGCTCCGCCTCCCCGACCAGCGCCACCACCTGGGTGACCAGTGCGTCACGGCGGCGCGCGACCGTACCGGCCAGGCCGCGCTGCTGCTCGGTGAGGGAGGTGGCGTCCCACACCACCGTGCCCCCGGCGGCCAGCGCCCGGTCCAGCCGCTCCAGGCCCTCGCGCAGCACTTCCGGATTGGCCCGCTGGTCGGCGCGCGCCCCGCGGGCCTCGCGCAGGTCGTCCAGGGCGATGTACGCGTCCACCCCGGGCAGGGTCCGGGCGAAGGTGCTCTTCCCGCTGCCCGAGGGCCCGCACAGCTGCACCAGGCGCGGGTACGCCGACCCGTCCCGCCAGCGCCAGGTGGCGGCCACCGCCTCCTCGGCCGTGGAGAGCGAGCCCCGCCCGAACGCCTCGCGGGCCTCGGCCCAGCAGCGGTCGGCGGCGTCCGCGTCCAGCCCGTCGAGGGCCTCGCGCAGTCCGGTCCGCAGCCCGCCGAGCGGGTCCGGGCCGAGCAGGCCGGCCTCCTCGGCGCACAGCGCCGACCACTCGGCGCACTCCAGCTCCCCGGCCGTCGCCGGGAGCCCCGCGGCCAGCGCGTGCAGCACCCCGAGGTCGGCGGCCGCCGCCATCCGCACCAGCCCGGCCCGCCGCTCCTCCTCCGGGAACGGCCGCCGCAGCGCCGGGTACAGCCCGGCCAGGTCGGCCACCCGGCGCGCCGTACGCATCCCGAGCGGTCCCGCCGCGAGCCGCGCCCCGAGGGCGGCCCGGGGCTCCCGGTGGAGCGCGGCGGCCAGTACGCCGGCCAGCCGGGCCTCCCCGGTGCGGCCCGCCCCGTCGAGCCGGGCGGTGACCTCGGCTACGGCCCGCTCCGCCACCGCGTCGGCCGGCTCCGGCATCCCGAGGGCGGCGAGCAGCCCGGCAGGGTCCGGCTCGGAGCCGGAGCGGACCGCCCACAGCGGAGCGGCCGTGCCCAGCCCGTTGGGCACGACGGGCGCGTACATCCAGTGCGTGTCGGTCCGCACGTGCCCGCCCCGCACCCATTTGGCCACGTACCGCCCGAAGTCCGCGCGGTCGAAGCCCGCCGTCGTCCGGACGACGTAGCCCTCCTGGCGGGTGGTGTCGACCCGCAGCCTGCGCAGCGCCCGCTCGTCGTAGACCCCGCGCCACAGGACGCGCGGCGCGGGTACGCCGAGCCGGCCGAGGAAGCGCAGCGTGCGGTCCCAGTCGAGGCAGTGGTCGCCGTCCCATACCGAGAACCCGTAGAACCAGCTGTCGAGTTCCTCGTAGGCGAGCGAGTGGCGGGCGTACACGTTCTCCCCGCACACCCGCCATCCGTCGGGTATCGCGGCGCCGATCCGGCCCTGGAGCCCCTTGACCCAGGCGCGGGAGGGGTGGTGGGCGGAGTCGAGGGAGCGGGCGTGCAGCCCGTCGGCGTACAGGGTGGTGTTCTCCCCGTCGAGCTTCTCGGTGACGACCACCTCGCGTCCGGCCAGCGCCGACGTGCCCCCGACGCGCACGTCGTCCGCCGTGGCACCGGGGGACCACGGCAGGTGCGCCGTGCGGGGGTAGTGCGTACGCATGATCGACTCCGGCTCGGGGTGACGGGGATCAGGTCACTCTAGGTATCCGGAGGCGACGCATCCACCCATATTCGGCCCGCTGGGCCTACCGGCACATGGCGACGATGGCCGGGTCCACCACCCCGTGGGCGGCCTCGCACAGCCGGCTCATGTCGTACGGGCGCTGCGGCGCGGGGCGGGGCGCCGGGCGCGCGGGCTGCCGTTTGCGGGGCTTCGGGGCGGGGGCGGGGGCGCGGTGCGCCGGCCGGGCGGGCCGGTCGGGGGAGGCGCGGCGGGGCGGGCGGTCGTCGGAGCGCGGCGCGGGCCGGCGCGGGGCGGCGGGCGGCGGCGCATCGGCCGGCGCGGCGGGGGCGGCCGCCTCGACGGGCGGCGCGGGCACCTCCACCGGATCGGGGGCCGGCCCCAGCGGCCGGCCCTCCACGACCGGCTGCCGGGGCGCCCACGCGGTCCGGGCCGGCGCGGGCCCGGGCGCCCCGTCCGGCGCCCGGACGGTCACGCATCCGGTGGCCGCCGCCAGCACGGCGAGCAGCAGGGACAGGGACAGCGGCAGGGTCCGGCGCGACGGCATCCGCCCACCCTGCCGCAACCGGGCGCCGATGGTCGCGCCCGCTCACACGGACGGGTGAGCGTACGTGGTCGGACCAGCCGCTTTCACACCACCGGTCCGCAGGACGGACCGTAGCAAGATCGACATAACGCGGCAATAAGCAGGTATGGCGCGGGCAAAGGGGAACCGGCGGGAGGCGGGGGAACCGCCGTAACCCGGCGGCCCGGCCCGCTGTTGCACAGGCGTCTGGTCCACCCACGGTGAACGGAGTACCGATGCCGCAGCTGACCGACGACCCCGGACGGGCGGGCACCTGGATGACCCCGGCGGAGTACGGGGCCTCGCGCGCCGCCCTCTGGACCGGAGCGACCGTCCTCGTCACCGACGCCGACGGGCGGGTCCTCGTCCAGACCGTCGACTACCGCCCCGACCGGCTGCTCCCCGGCGGCGCGGTGGACGCCGGGGAGTCGCCCGCGGCGGCCGCGGCCCGCGAGATGCGCGAGGAGCTCGGCGTCGACGGCCACTACCCGCGCGGGCTCGCCGTGGACTGGATCCCCGCCGACGCGCCCGGGATCCCGCCCGAGATGCGCTTCCCCGGCGAGATCCTGCACGTCTACGACGGCGGCACCTGGACCCCCGAGCGCATCCGGTCCGTCCGCCTGCCCGCCCAGGAGATCACCGGCATCGACTTCGCCGAGCCCGCCGACCTGCCCGCCCTGATGGACCCGGGCGACGCCCGCCGCGCCCTGTCCGCCCTCCGCGCCCGGATCAACGGCTCCGGCCCCGCCCTGCTGGAGGACGGCCGCCCCACCATCCCCACCGCCCTGGACCGCCTCGGGGTCCTGCGCAGCCGTCGTACCCCCCAGCACGGCACCTGGCACCCGGGCCCCGTCCCCGCCCACCTGCCCGTGAGGGACCACCACGGCTGGCTCTTCGCCCCCGACGGCCGTGTGCTGCTGCTCGTGGCCCGTGCCACCGGCGCCGCGCACCTGCCCGCCCCCCGGGCGGAACCCGCCGTCGGGGCGCTGCCGCTCGGCTACCGGTACGCCGACCGGGGCGCCCTGGCCCGTACGGCGGCTCGGCTCGCCTCGGTGTCCCCGGCCGCGGACCCGGCGTACGCCCGGCTGCTGGCCACCCCCGAGCAGGTACGGGAGCTCAGCGACTGGGGCCCGGCCGGGCGGGACGAGCTCGCCGCCGTGCACGCGGCCCGCGCCCAGCTCGGCCTGCCCGCCGCGCTGCGCACCCCGCCCGCGGAACTCCCCGAGCAGGGGCTGCGCTGGTGAGGGCCCCGGCCCGCCGACGCCCGGCCCGCCAATGCCGGGCGCGCGGCGGCCGGTCCCGCAGCATGGGGCCATGACCGACAGCGTGATCGACTACACCGTGTACATCCAGGCAGACCCCGCCCGCGTCTGGCAGGCCCTCACCGCCCCGGCGTACACCCGCCGCTACTGGGACCTGACCTTCGAGACGGACTGGGCGGTGGGCTCCACGATGGACTGGGTCGAGCGCGGGACCCGCACCAGCGACCCCGAACAGGTGGTGCTCGAATGCGTCCCGGACCGCCGGCTCTCCTACACCTGGCACACCTTCAGCACCCAGTGGGCGGCCGCCGTCGGGATCGGCGAGGAACTGCGGGCGGAGCTGGCGGCCGAACCGCGTACGAGGGTGACGTACGAGATCGAGCCGGTCGGGGACACCCTCGCCCGGCTCACCGTCCGCCACGAGGGGTTCACCCCGGGCGGCACCCTCATCGGCATGTGCTCCGCCGCCTGGCCGATGATCGTCTCCAGCATCAAGACCCTCCTGGAGACCGGCGCACCGCTGCCCGAGCCCGAGCCGGGCAGGCCCGGCTCAGGGGAGTGACCAGATCCGGGTCGTCACGAGGTAGAACACGAGCACCCAGAACGCCATCACCACCGCGACGATCCCGAGTCCGATGAGGTTGGTCCGCGCCGGGGGCTCGTTCGCCGACGGCCGCAGCCACCGCCTGAGCAGCGGGTTCACGTAATGCGGCATCGTGAGGAAGCTCATGATGAAGCTCGACAGCAGGTTGCCCACCAGCAGTCCGAGCCACAGCGGCATCTTCAGCGGCGACAGGGCGAGCGTCAGCAGCACCACGGTCGGGTAGAGGCCGACCCAGACCGCGACGGAGGTCTTGGTCTCCGAGGGCGGCGGTGCCTCCCTGCCGTTCTCCGCGAACGCGAACCAGCTGCCGAAGGAGTTGTCGATGGTGTGCAGCTTGAACTCGCTGAACTTCCGGCCCTCGGCGAGCACCTCCTGCCGCTCGGCCGAGGTCAGCCAGGCGTCGAGGTGCTCGGCGTTGTCGTAGCGGTACAGGGTGGTCCAGTCCTCCTGGAGGCCCTCGACCGGGCGGAAGACCTCGCTGCCCCGGTAGCCCTCGAACTTGCTCTCCTCGTGGCTCATGCGGCGCTGCCAGGCGAGGAATTCGTCGACCTGGCCCGGGTGGACGCGGTGGGTGACCACGACGGTCACCAGCGGGTCCGTCGGCTGCGAGCCGCCGCTGATGACCTGCTGGGTCGCGGGGCCGTCGAAGTACTCCTCACCGGCGTCGAGGAGCCGCTGCCGCGTGGCCCCGTTCATCCACGCCTGGAGGTGGGCGATCGAGTCGAACCGGTAGACGATCACCCAGTCGGGCTGGAGCGGCGTCGGCGGGGAGATCTCGGCGCCGAGGTACCCGGGGTAGTCCGCAGCCGCCGAGTTGACCCCGTTCTGCCACTCCTCGTACTCCCGCTCCTTCCCGGGCAGCACCTTCCGGCCGATGATCACCGTGGCCGAGGCGTCCGCCCGCGCCCCGGTGCTCATCGTCCCGGACCCGTCGACGCCGGACTGCTCTCACCCAGCCGGCTGTAGATCCGCTCCGGGGTCAGGGGAAGTTCGCGGAAGCGGACCCCGGTCGCGTCGCGGAGCGCGTTCGCCAGGGCCGGGGCCACCGGGTTGATGCAGCACTCCGCCATCCCCTTCGAGTGCATGGCCCCGACCGAGTCCGCCGAGCTCACGAAGAGGACCTCGGTGCGCGGGGCGTCGGCGTAGGTGGGTATGCGGTAGTTGCGCAGGTTCGGGTTGGCCACGGCGCCGCCCGCGTCGACGATGAAGTTCTCGGTCAGCGCGAACCCGATCCCCTGCGTGACGCCGCCGTCGACCTGGCCCCGGACCTGCTCGGGGTTGATCAGCACGCCGGCGTCGGCCGCCTGCACGCTGTAGAGGATCCGGATCTCGCCGGTCACCGGGTGCACGGCGATGCGGAACCCCTGCGTATTGGAGGTCACGCTGCGCGGTGAGCCGTACGCCTTGCGGGCCGCCGTGAACCGGATGCCGCGGGCCCGGGCCAGGGCGACGAGCTCGGCCAGCGGGACGCGGTCGTCGCCGCAGACGACGTGGTCGTCGTCCACCGTGCACATCACCACGTGCACGCCCGTGTGCGCGGCGGCGAACTCCACGATCCGGTCGCGCACCGCGTTGGCCGCCCGCAGCACCGCGTTGCCCGCGACGAACAGCCCGGCACTGGCGAAGGCGCCGGTGTCGAACCCCGTGCGGTCGGTGTCGGACTGCACCAGGCGGATCCGCGACGGTGTCGTGCCCAGCTGGCCGGCCGCGATCTGGACGTGTGCGGTGGAGGTTCCCTCGCCGAACTCGACCGTTCCGACGGCCAGTTCGTAGACGAGGTCGTCGCCGAGGGTGACCCAGGCCTCGGAGATGTGCTCGGTCGGGGGCGCCGTCTCGTGCAGCGAGCTCGCCACGCCGGTCCCGACGAGCCACCCGGGGCCGGGTGCCGGCTGGTCGGCCGTCCGGGCCAGGGCGCCCGCCACCAGGTCGATGCACTTGCCGAGCCCGTCCTCGTTGAACATCACGTCGTCGGGGCCGTCGTGCATCGCGACGAGCGGGTCGCCGGGCCGCACGATGTTGCGGCGCCGCAGCTCCAGCGGGTCCATGTGCAGGGCCAGTGCCAGCTCGTCCATCGCCGACTCCACGGCGAAGGCCGGCTGGGTCATCCCGTAGCCGCGCAGCGCCCCGCTGGGAACGGTGTTGGTGTAGACGGAGTAGGCGTCGTACTTCTTGTTCGGGCAGCGGTACATCATGACGGCGGCGCCGCCGGCGTACAGGGTCTCGCCGCCGTGGTTGCCGTACGCGCCGGTGTTGGACATGTTGCGCACCTGGAAGGCGGTCAGCGTGCCGTCGGCCTTCGCGCCGAGCCTGACCGTCAGCTTCATCGGGTGCCGGGGCGAGGCGGTGGTGAACTCCTCCTCGCGCGTGAACTCGTAACAGACGGGACGCCCGGTGTCGATCGCGGCCAGCGCGGCCAGGTCCTCCGAGACGACCTCCTGCTTGCCGCCGAACCCGCCGCCCACCCGCTTGCAGAACACCCGCACCTGGTCGGGGCGGAGCGCGAACAGGTACTCCAGTTTGACCTTCGCGATCGACGGGGACTGGGAGCTGGTGCGCACGTTCAGACGGCCGTCCTCCATCCAGGCGATCGAGCCGTGGGTCTCCAGGTGGGCGTGCTGCACCCGCGGGGAGGAGTACGTGCCCTCGTGGACGACGTCGGCCGCCGCGAACCCGGCCTCGACGTCGCCGATGTGCGAATGGATCTCCAGCAGCAGGTTGTGGACGCTGTCACGGACGAACGGGTCCTCGGAGCCGTGCAGTTGCGGCGCGCCGTCGGCCATGGCCTCCTCGGGGTCGAACACCGCCGGCAGCACCTCGTACTCCACGGCCGTCTTCCGGCAGCCCTCCTCCGCCGCGCCGGGCGTCTCGGCCAGGACCGCCACGACGCGCTGGCCGACGAAGCGGACGGTGTCGTCGAGGATGTACGTGTCGTCCGGATCGACGAGGTGGTCGGTGTGGATCGCCGTGGTGAAGCGCCTGCGGGGGACGTCCTCCCAGGAGTAGACGCGGAGCACGCCGGGGACCGCGAGCGCGGCGCTCTTGTCGACGGAGACGATCCGGGCGTGGGCGTGCGGCGAGTGCAGCACCTTGAGGTGCAGCATGCCCTCCATACGGGTGTCCATCGTGAACTCGGCGCGGCCGGTCACCACGTCCTCGGCCGCCGGGGCGCCGACGCTCTTCCCGACCGCCCTGCCCGGCGCGGCCGTCTCCACGTGCGCGACGCCCTTCACCGCGTCCTCGATGGCGCGGTAGCCGGTGCAGCGGCACAGGTTGCCCTTCAGGGCCCTGGGCAGGTCCGCCTTCTGGGCCTCGGTGAAGGTGGCCGAGGTCATGATCATCCCGGCGGTGCAGAAGCCGCACTGGAAGCCCGGGGCGTCGCGGAACCGCCGCTGGACCGGGTGCAGGTCGCCCGGTGAACCGAGCCCCTCGATGGTGGTCACCGCACGGCCTTCCGCGCGGAAGGCGGGGGTGATGCAGCTGTGCACGGGGACGCCGTCCAGCCAGACCGTGCAGGCGCCGCAGTCGCCGGCGTCGCAGCCCTTCTTGACGCCGAAGTGGCCGAGGGAGCGGAGGAAGGTGCGCAGGCACTGGCCGGGAGCGGGCTCCTGCTCGAAGTCCCTGCCGTTGACGAGGTAGGTCATGCCGGGCCCCCGGTGACGAGTTCGCGCCGGATCTCTTCGGCGAAGTGCCGTGTCAGGTGCCTCCGGTGGTCGGGGGTCCCGTTGGGGTCGGCGAACCAGACGTCGCCGGGGATGGCGTCGATGCTCTGCCGCAGGGTCAGGGCGTCGGGCATGTGGTCGAAGGCGAACCGCACGGGCCGGGTGGTGCCGGCGGTCACGGTGAGCAGCAGGTTGTCCGTCCCGGGGGCGTGCGTACCGATCAGGAACACCGTCGAGCGGCCCAGCCGGGTCAGGGTGAAGCGGCGGTGCGCGGCGCGCTTGCCGAGGGCGTGCGCCGGGACGTCGATCCGGCGCAGCAGCTCCCCGGGGGCGAGCACGTTGCGGTTGTTCCCGGTCACGAAGTCGAGGGCGTCGACGGTGCGCACCGACCCGTCGGCGGCCCACAGCTCGTACCGGGCCTCCAGGGCGACCGTGAGCGTGATCATCGGGCCGGCCGGGAGGGACATGCAGATGTTGCCGCCGACCGTGGCGGCGTTCCAGACCTTGAAGGAGGACAGGAACGCCTCGCAGGCCGTCGGGATCAGTCCGGCCGCGGTCCACTCGGGCGGCGGCCGGAACGCGTACAGGTCGCGGACGGTGCAGGTCGCGCCGATCTCCAGCCCGGCGTCACCGGGGACGAGGGGCTCCCAGGGCAGCGCCGTCAGGTCGATCAGGCGCCGCAGGTGCGGCTGCTCCGCCGAGTACAGCCACGTCCCGCCGGCGAGCCAGGCGTCGCCCTCGCGCCAGACCGCGCCCGGGTGGCCCGAGGGGCGGCGGACGACTTCGGTGATGGTGTGGAGATCCATGGGGACCGGTCCCCCTCACGACGGAGATCGCGGACGGTCACCCGCGGGGGCGGTGGGCCGCGGCATCGGCGTTCGGACGCCGCGGCCGGATCTCCCGGGAACGGGAGGACGGCCGGCGGGCGCGGAGATCCTTTTTCAGGATAGGGCGGCGGGGGACGCCCCGCCACGCCGGCCCGGGTTCCCCGGGCAGCCCTCCCCGGCCGGTGTTCCCCGGCCGGAATTTCTTGATCGGCAGGCGGGTTCGCGTGTATGGACCACACACATCAGGAGGCGTGACAGGCATGACACTTGAACACCACCGCGTCGTCATCACCGCGGCGGGGCGCGACTTCGGGCGGACGCTCGCCCTCACCTTCGCCGCACGGGGCGCCGAGGTCCACCTCTCCGCCCGTACCGAGGAGGGCGCCCGGCGGGTCCGCGAGGAGATCATCGCCCAGGGGCACGACGCCGCCCGGATCCACGCCTACGCCTGCGACCTCACGGACCCCGCCTCCGTACGCGACTTCGCCGGGGCCGTGGCCGCCCGCGCGGGCCACATCGACGTCCTGGTCAACAACGGCTCCCGCTACCAGCACGGGACGGACCTGCTCTCCGCCTCCGACGAGGCCGTCGTCGACACCCTCGCCTCCGGAGCCACCGGCACGGTGCTGGTGACCAAGGCCTTCCTCCCGCTGCTCCTGAAGTCCGGGAAGCCGGACATCGTGACCATGGTCTCCAGCTGCGGCGAGGCCGGGCACCAGCGCTCCGACGCGCACGACGCCTTCTACGCGGCCAAGAGCGCCCAGGCCGGGTTCACCGAAAGCCTCTCCCGCCGGCTGCGCGGCCAGGGCGTCCGCGTGATCTCCCTCTACCCCCCGGACTTCGACAACCACGATCCGCTGTCGCCGGCCTGGGAGAACGCCCCGCGCACCGCGCGGGACCCGCTCACCGCCCAGTCCCTGGTGGACTGCGTCTTCTTCGCCATCGGCCAGCCCCGCGACTGCTTCATCAAGTCCTTCCACTTCGAGCAGGCCGTCACCGGCCCGGCCCACTGACCCCACCCCCCGCCCCGGGCCCGCGCGGGACGGTCGTGTGGAATATGTGCCATGGGTAGCCCAGGACACCAGATACGCCGAGCGCCGTCGGCCGGCCCGACGGCCACGGTCCGGCCGCCGGAGCAGGCCGCCGCCACCGACCGGTGGCGGTACGCCCGCCACCTCGACCGGCTCGCCGCCGCCGGGGCGGCCGGCGTGGCGGGCGAGGCCGCGGTGCTGGCCGAGGTGCTGCGCGACCCCGACCCGGTGATGGCGCAGAGCGCGGTGGTGACCCACCTGGACCGCCGGGCCGTACGGCTGCTGCCGGGCGCCGCGTTCCACGACTGGGCCCGCGCCCTGCACCGCGTACTCGACGGCCACGCGTTCCCGGCCCGGCGGCTGCGCGAGTGGACCCTGCTGAAGGCCGTCGAGGCGGGCGGGGAGTGGTCGCGCGCGGAACTGGCCGCCGCCTCCGACTGGTGCCAGCGCACCGCGGCCCGGCCCCCGGCCCCGGACGAGGCGCTGGCCCTGCTGGCGGTCTCCGGGCGGACCCGGCGCGTTCGCAACGCCGCGGCCCGGATACTGGACCGGCGCGCCACCTCCTGAGCCGGAACGATCAAGGCAACGGGTTCTCGCCATAACCCTGTTCGGGGGTTTAGGGTCTGCGTACCCTGCCGGGTATCAGAGTTGGACCGATGCCGTTCCGCTGGAGGATGACTCTCTGTGTCGCACGTTTCGCAGGCCCCCGTCAGCAACCCCGACGCCGGGTCGCCCGAACCGCCCGCACCGCCCGCACCCAAGGCGTTCAGCGAGGTGGAGGGCTGGTTCTCGGCGTATGACCAGGTCCTCTTCGACTGGTTCCTGACCCGCCAGAACGAGGCCGCGCCGGTGGCGGGCGACATCCTGGAACTGGGCGCCTTCATGGGCAAGAGCGCGATCTTCCTCGCCGGATACCTCCGCGGGGGAGAGGAGTTCACGGTCTGCGACCTCTTCGACTCGCCGGCCCCCGACGACTCCAACGGCGAGGAGGTGCAGGGCTCGTACCCCAGCCTCACCCGCCGCGGGTTCGAGACGAACTACCTCGCCTTCCACGAGACGCTCCCCACCGTCATCCAGGCCCCGACCTCCGTCGTGGCCGAAAAGGTGCGCCCCGGGAGCTGCCGCTTCGTCCACGTCGACGCCTCCCACCTCCACGAGCACGTCGTCCAGGACATAGCCTCCTCGCGGATCGTCGCCACCCCGGACGCCGTGGTGGTGTTCGACGACTACCGATCCGCCCACTGCCCCGGCGTCGCCGCAGCCGTCTGGGCCGCCGTGGCCACCGGCGAGCTGCACCCGATCGCCGTGTCCGCCTCGAAGCTGTACGCGACCTGGGGCGACCCGGCGCCCTGGCAGGAGGCGCTGCGCACCTGGCTGGAGGGCCGCACCGACCTGTGGCACGGCGAGGACATCATCGACGGCAAGCCGCTGGTGCGCATCGGTGACGAGGGAGTCTCGGCGCCGCCCGCCCCGCAGCTGCTGCACCCGCCGGCCCCCGAGCCCGCCCCGGCCCCGCCCGCCCCGAAGCCCGCGCCCCGGCCGGGGGTGCGCTGGCGCAGGCTCGCCAAGGACCTGCTCCCGCCGGTGGTCACCCGCGCGATAGTGGCCCGGCGGCGGCGCGCCCGGGCCTGACCCGGGCCTGACCCGCCCCGTGAGCCGGTGTCCGGCGGGAACCCCGCCGGACAGCGGGTCACGGGTCCGCCGGACGGCCCGGGACCCGGGTCTCAGAGGCCCTTGCGCACCCGGGCGGCGCGGCGGGCCTCGGCGGCCTGGCGCGCCTCGATCGTCTTGCGGGACTCCTTGCCCCGGCCCGGGCGGGTGCCCAGGCCCCGGAAGCCGAGCTCCGTGCCGCTCGGGCGGCCCTTGGCGTCGGTCGGCAGGGCCCCGGACAGCGGGACCCCGGAGGGCCTCTTCGCGCCGGTGATCCGGCTCAGCGAGGCCTCGCCGGAGCGCACCTGCGTGATGGTGGGCCGGATCTTGGCGTCGGCCATCAGGCGCACCATGTCGCGCCGCTGGTTGGGGGTCACCAGGGTGACCACCTTGCCGGACTCGCCCGCCCGTGCGGTGCGGCCGCCGCGGTGCAGGTAGTCCTTGCTGTCCGCCGGCGGGTCCACGTTGACCACGAGGTCGAGGTCGTCGATGTGGATGCCCCGGGCGGCCACGTTCGTCGCGACCAGGACCGTGATCAGGCCGTCCTTGAACTGGCCGAGGGTCTTGGTGCGCTGCGGCTGGGACTTGCCGCTGTGCAGCCCCTCCGCCCGTACGCCCATGGCCCGCAGGTGCTTCACGAACTGGTCCACGCCGTGCTTGGTGTCCAGGAACATGATGACCCGGCCCTCGCGGGCCGCGATCTCGGTCGCCGCCGAGACCTTGTCCGCCGCGTGGATGTGCAGCACGTGGTGGTCCATCGTGCCGACCGACGCCGACTGCGGGTCCACGGAGTGCGAGACGGGGTCCTTCAGGTACCGGCGCACGAGCTGGTCGACGTTGCGGTCCAGAGTGGCCGAGAACAGCATCCGCTGCCCGTCGTGGTGCACCTGGTCCAGGATCTCCGTGACCTGCGGCATGAAGCCCATGTCGCACATCTGGTCGGCCTCGTCCAGCACCGTGATCCGCACCCGCTCCAGGTGCACGTCACGGCGTCCCACCAGGTCGCTGAGGCGGCCGGGGGTGGCGACCACGACCTCCGCGCCGGTGCGCAGCGCGCTGGTCTGGCGGCCGATGGAGAGCCCGCCGACGACGGTGGCCATGCGCAGCTCCAGGGCCTGCGCGTACGGGGTCAGCGCCTCGGTCACCTGCTGGGCCAGCTCGCGCGTCGGTACGAGGACCAGGGCGAGCGGCCGCTTGGGGTCGGCCTTGCGCCCGGCCGTGCGGGCCAGCAGGGCCAGTCCGAAGGCGAGGGTCTTGCCGGAGCCGGTACGGCCGCGGCCGAGGATGTCGCGTCCCGCGAGGGAGTTGGGCAGGGTGGCCGCCTGGATCGGGAAGGGTTCCCGCACCTCCTGCTCGGCCATGGTCCTCACCAGCTCAGCGGGCAGCCCGAGTTCGTCGAACGAGGCCACCGGGGGCAGCGCCGGGGTGGTGGTCCGCGGCATGGCGAACTCGCCCTGGGGGCCGAGGGTCCGGGGGGCCTTGCCGGCTCCCTTGGCACCCTTGGCTCCCGGCTTGGAGCCTGCCTTCGCCCCGGCCTTGATGCCGAAACGCCCGTGAGCTGACGGGTTCTTCATGCAGAACCTTCCGTGAGGAGAGTGAGGCGGGCGGGGGCCGCGGCGGTGGGAACGGCGACGAGCCGGGGTCCGTACCCCTCGGTACGGTCCCCGGCTCGTCGTACGCGTCCGCACCGGGCGCCGCCGCCCCGCGCCTCAAGTTTCCCGGCCATTTTACCAGCCGGTCACCGGCCGGGCCTGGGGTCGAGCTCCCCGGAGCGCACCCGGGCGAGGTGGGCCCGCATCTCGACCGCCGCCCGGCCGAACCAGTCGGCGATCACGGCGGTCTCGTCGGGGGTGTACTCGGCGAACACGGCGGCGAGCCGGTCGTAGAAGGGCTGGTAGGTGGCGATGACCCGGGCGGCGGCCTCGGGGTCGGCCACCACCCGTACCCGGCGGCGGTCGGCGGGGTCGGGCTGCCGGCGGGCGTACCCGGCCTTCTCCAGCCGGTTGAGCACGCCGGTGACGGCGCCGGTGGTGAGGTTCACCAGCCCGGCGAGGTCGCCGGCCGAGAGGGGCTTGTCGCAGGCGGCCAGGATGTGGGCGAGGCAGGTCAGGTCGGTGACGTTGATCCCGAGGAGCTGGGCCACCTCCTGCTGGCCGACGAGGCCGAGGGCCACGTACTGGTCCATGCGTGCGATCGCCTCCCCGGCCGTGGCCGCGGGGCGGGGCTTGCCGTGCACCGACACTCTCCTTAGTATCTAAGTTACTTAGCTCGTGAGATAAATGATCCTGCTCCGAGCGTACTGCCGCCTGCCCATCGAGGGGGAATCATGAGTGCCCACGGCGACGTCGACCTCGGCCACACCGTGGCCGGCTGGACCGGAACCACCCTGGCCCTGCTGGGCTGCGCCGGAGCGGGCGCCGCCCTGTGCGCCGCCTGGACCCCGGGCGTCTGGCTGGGCCTCGGCCTGGTCGTGGCGGCGGGACTGGTCACCTGGCTGCTCCACCTCGCCGGCTGGGGCAAGCCCAGCGGCCCCCGCCCGCGCGAGGACTGGGACTGGCGCGTCCGGGACGACGGCGCCCGGACGGGACACGCCGACTGCCTGGGCTGCCGGGCGGGCGGCCCGCGCCGCGCGGCGGCGGCCTCCGCGGGCCGCCCGGCCCTCGGCGGCCCGTCCGCCGACCCGCTGCCCGTCGGGGACGGCGGCGCCTGAACCGCCCCGGTTGGCCGCGTCCGGAGTGTGGCGTGCGGGACGGGTGGGCAGTATCGAGACGGCCGCGTATGCGGCCCCAGCGGAACGTTGAGAAGGATCAGTACCGATGGCAACTGGCACCGTGAAGTGGTTCAACTCGGAGAAGGGGTTCGGCTTCATCCAGCAGGACGACGGCGGCCCCGACGTGTTCGTGCACTTCTCCGCCATCCAGGGCAGCGGCTTCAAGTCCCTGGAGGAGAACGCCCGGGTCGCGTACGACGTCACCCAGGGCCCCAAGGGGCCCCAGGCGGAGAACGTGGTCCCCGAATAGCGCCGGCCGCCCCGCGGTTCCCGTCGCCGGGAGCCCCCGCCGGTCACCCGGCGGGGGCTCCCGCACGACGGGCCCCGGTCAGTCCGCCGGGCCCTCCGGCGCTTCCCCGGCCTCCCGCACGGTGATGGCCGAAACCGGGCAGGCGCGCGCGGCCTCCCGGACCAGCGGGCTCCCGTGGCCGTCCTCGCGGCCCGCGAGCACCTCGCTGAAACCGTCGTCGTCCTGGGTGAAGACCTGCGGCGCGGTCAGCACGCACTGGCCGGCGCCGATGCACACGTCCTGGTCCACGGAGATCCGCACGCCGCTCACCACGTCACGGGCAGTTCGAGCATGCCCTGGATGGTGTCGCCGGGCTTGAAGGGGATCCGGTCCGGATCGGCCGCCAGGCGCAGTCCCGGCAGCCGCTCGAACAGGGTCCCGAGGGCGATCTCCATCTCGGCGCGCGCCAGGTTCTGGCCCAGGCACTGGTGGATGCCGAAACCGAAGGCCAGGTGGTGGCGGGTCGGCCGGTGCCAGTCGAGCGCGTCGGGGTCGGCGAAGACCGCTTCGTCGCGGTTGATGACCGAGGTGGAGAAGACCACCCCGTCGTCCGGCCGGATGGTCACCCCGCCGACCTCGATCTCCCGCGTGGCCACCCGCAGCATCCCGTCCGCGATGGACAGGTACCGCATCAGCTCCTCCACCGCCTCCGGCATCAGGGTGGGGTCGGACCGCAGCTCGGCCAGCTGCTCCGGGTGCCGCAGCAGGGTGAAGGTGCCCAGCGAGATCATGTTCGCCGTGGTCTCGTGCCCCGCGATCAGCAGGATCCCGGCCAGCGACACGAGTTCCTCGACGTCGGTCTCGCCCGCCGCCAGCCGGGTCGAGACCAGCTCGTCCAGCAGCCCGTCACCCGGATCGGTGCGCTTGCGCCGGATCAGGGCCTCCAGATAGGCGTCCAGCCGGTCCCGGGCCTCCTCCACGTCGGCGGTCGAGGGACCGCGCAGCAGCCGCCGCGACTGCTCCTCGAAGAAGTCGTGGTCCTCGTACGGGACCCCGAGGAGGGCGCAGATCACCATGGACGGCACCGGCAGCGCGAAGTCGCCCACCAGCTCGGCCCCCGGTCCCCGGGCCGTCATCGCGTCGATCAGCCGGTCCACGGTCTCCTGGATCCGGGGGCGCAGGGCGGCCGTCCGCTTGACCGAGAAGCTCGGGATCAGCATCCGCCGCTGCGTGTTGTGCTCGGGGTCGTCCACCCCGAGCAGGGCCGTCCGCCGGTTCTGCAGCCCCTTGAACCGGGCGGTGGGGGCGGGGAAGGCCTCGTTGGTGCGGTCGGTCGACAGCCGGCCGTCGGAGAGCAGGGCGCGCGCCTCGGCGTGGCCGGTGACCACCCATACGGAGCGGCCGTCGAAGAGGGTGACGCGGGAGAGCGGCCGGCTCTCCCGCAGTGGCTGGTAGGCGGCCGGCGGGTGGTAGGGGCAGGTTCGGTCCTGCGGGAAGGCAACGGCATCGGACATGGAAAGCAACACCTCGCAAGCGATGGTTCCGTCTCGCCGGACTCCATTACATGCCTGAGGCACCTATCCCACCTATGCCACTTTCGGCCAGCCTGCCCGGGTTCACCCGCCGGGCCGCGCGGAGCCGGCGGAGCTACAGGTGCGCGTCCAGGAAGGCGCGCAGCTCCGCCCGCCCCATCGGGCCCGCGTGCGTCGCCACGGCCTCGCCGGACCGCAGCAGCACCACCGTCGGGGCACCCGCCACCCCGTAGCGCCGCACCTGTCCGGGACAGCGGGTGATGTCGGCGCGCACGGCGGTGAACCGCGCGCCGTACTCCGGGCCCCCGGCCAGCTCCGCGACGAGGGAGTCCATCTCCCGGCAGGCCTCGACGGCCTTGGGCCAGGTGCCGGTGAAATAGGCCAGGACCGGCCCCGGCGCCATCCCGGTGATGAAGTCGAATTCCTGGTCCTCCAGCGGCCGGTGTACCCGACTGGCCATGGGTGGTGCTCCTCGGTTCGCGTACGACGTGACCGCCAGCCTATGGGGTGCCCGTGGCCCCCCGCGGATCCCCCGTGGATCACGAGGGCCCGTTGTCAGTGGCGGCTGTGAAGCTGGACGCATGGACGACAGCATGCCGCGCCGCCGTGTCTACGGAGCCGACCACGAAGACCCCGACCCGGGCCCGCGCACCGGCCACGCCTACGGCGAGCTCGTGGGCGGCCCCCTCGACGGGCTCCTCCTCGACGTCACCGGCTGGGGCGCCGACCGGCTGGCCGAAGAAGCGCGCCTGCCGACCGAGATAGGCCGCTACGGGGCGGGCGGCCGCGCCCACTACCGCCGCCGGTCCTCGGACCCCGGCCGCTGGGACTGGGCGGGCGACAGCCGGTAGCCGCCCCGGGCGGTGGTGAGCCCCCGGACCGCCGACGTGTGACCGGGGGCTCCGCCCCTTTCTTCGGCCGCCGGGGCCCGGCCGGATGCGGCGGGGAGGCGCCCGGTGGCCGGTTCCGCGGAACCTCCGAAGAATTTTCCGGGGAGCTGTCGATCCGGGCGCCTCCCGTTCGACGCAGAGGTGAGAGGCGGGGGAGAGGCCCCCGCCCCCACGACCGAGGAGTCACCATGCCGCGCTTCCTGACGCTGATCCGCATCGACGAGCAGAAGCTGACCCCCGAAACCCCCTTCCCGGCCGGCTTCGAGGAGCGCATGGGCGCCCTGATGGAGGAGATCACCAAGGCCGGGGTGATGCTCGACACCGCCGGCCTGCTCCCCACCTCCGAAGGCACCCGCGTCACCTGGTCGGGCGGGAGGACCAGCTTCACCGACGGCCCCTTCACCGAGACCAAGGAAGTCGTCGGCGGCTACGCCTTCCTCCAGTGCAAGGACAAGGCCGAGGCCCTCGAATGGACCAGGCGGTTCCTGGAGACCCACCCGGCGGAATGGACCGTCGGCGCCGAGGTCCGCGAAGTACAGGAGATGTGACCCGGCCGCGGCCCGCGCCGGGTGCCGCGTTTGCCCCGCACCGTCGCGGCTGCTCTGATGGGTGGCCGTGACGGCAGTGAGCGCGGCCCGGGCGGTCGAAGCGGTGTTCAGGATCGAGTCCGCGCGGGTCATCGCCGGTGTCACCCGCATCGTGCGGGACGTCGGGATCGCCGAGGAGATCGCACAGGACGCCCTGGTCGCCGCCCTGGAACAGTGGCCGCGGGACGGGGTGCCCGACCGGCCCGGTGCCTGGCTCATGGCCACCGCGAAGCACCGGGCCGTCGACCTCGTCCGCCGCAAGGAGACCTACGCGCGCAAGCTCGCCGAGGTCGGCCGCACCCTGGAGGACGTACCGCCGCCGCCCGAACCGCCGGAACCGGACGACATCGACGACGACCTGCTGCGCCTGGTCTTCACCGCCTGCCACCCGGTGCTGGGCACCGACGCGCGCATCGCGCTCACCCTGCGCCTGGTGGCCGGCCTCACCACCCAGGAGATCGCCCGCGCCTTCCTCACCTCCGAACCCACCGTCGCCCAGCGCGTCGTCCGGGCCAAGCGGACCCTCGCCAAGGCCCGGGTGCCCTTCGAGGTCCCCTGCGGAGCCGACCGCGAACAGCGCCTGGCCTCCGTGCTGGAGGTCATCTACCTCGTCTTCAACGAGGGCTACTCGGCCACCGCCGGCGAAGACCTGCTGCGCCCCGCCCTCTGCGAGGACGGCCTGCGCCTGGCCCGCGTACTGGCCGCGCTGATGCCGGACGAGCCCGAGGTCCACGGACTCGCCGCGCTGCTGGAGTTCCAGGCCTCCCGCACGGCCACCCGCACCGGCCCCGACGGCGAGCCCGTACTGCTCGCCGACCAGAACCGGGCCAGGTGGAACCGGCTGCTCATCCGGCGCGGAGTCGAATCCCTGCACCGGGCGGGCAGCGGCCCCTACGCCCTCCAGGCCGCCATCGCCGGCTGCCACGCGGCCGCCGTGCGCTACGAGGACACCGACTGGCAGGCCATCGCCACCCTCTACGGGAGGCTCGCCGAGCAGCTCCCGTCCCCGGTGGTCGAGCTGAACCGGGCGGTCGCCGTCTCCATGGCCGAAGGCCCCGGAGCGGCCCTGCCGCTCGTCGACTCCCTCGCCCGGGAGCCCGCCCTGCGCTCCTACCACCTGCTGCCGAGCGTACGCGGGGACCTGCTGGAGCGGCTCGGGCGCGGTCCCGAGGCCCGCGCCGAGTTCGAGAGGGCGGCCGCCCTCACCCGCAACGCCCGCGAACGGGACCTGCTGCTGGCCCGAGCCGCCGCCCTCCAGGAGCTCAGCCCCTGACGCGCGCCGCCCGCTGCTCGGAGCGGCGCGGCGCCGTGAGCGCGACGGGCCTGCGGAAGCCGCCGGTGCGCGCGACGCTCTGCACGGTGAGCCTCAGCGCCTCCTGGAAGTCGCCCATCGTGCGGCGCGCGGCCGGGGTGTCCACGTACAGCGAGTTCATGTGCAGCCCGTCCGAGTCCCGCTGGAACCACGAGCAGGTCCCGTTGGCCCGCGCCGACCACACGTGCGTGGCGGGCCGCCACTCGTCGTGCCGGTCGGCGCCCCGGCAGCGGCGCATGTCGATGTACGAGAAGAAGTTCACCGGGTACGGCCAGGAACGGCCGGCGAACTCCTCGGGCGCCAGCAGCTGCCAGGCCCGCACGAACGGCACGTCGAGGTGGCGCATCATCTCGCTGAACCCCGCCCGCACCTCGCCCATGACCTGGCCGAAGTCCTTGCCCGGCGAGGCGTCGAACTCGATCGGCAGGGTGTTGACGAACCAGCCCACCGAGTCGTTCCAGTCCTCGCGCCCGCGTTCGCTGACGGGCATGAACCCCCGGTACACCCCGGGCCCGCCCGCCTCGCGCAGACACACGCCCACCGATCCGAGCAGCCCCATGAACGGCTTCCCGCCCGCCTGCCCGCACACCTTCTCGAAGACCTCGGTCTCGGCGGCGTCCAGCAGCGTCGACGCCTCGTTGACGATCGGGTACATCCGGTCCGGCTCCACGCCCAGGTCCAGCGGGAAACGGGGGAAGAACTCCCCGCCCCGGGCCGTGAACGACTTCCAGTAGCCGAGGCGCTCGTCGTCCGCCCCGATCGACAGGTAGCGGCGGCGCTGGGCGTCGGCGAAGTCCAGGTAGCTGGGCGCGGGCGGCAGCACGGGCTCCTCACCGCGCCGCAGCGCCTCGTAGCAGGTCAGCACGTCGTGGACGACGACCGGCATCGACATGCCGTCGCAGACGATGTGGTCGAAGGCGAGGTACACCGTCGCGGACTCCGGGCGCAGTACCGCGCCCATCGTGAACAGCGGCCACGCCAGGGTGTCGATGCTGCGGGTGAACCGCTCCGAGAGGAACTCGCGCTGCCGCTCCACGTCGTCGAACTCGCCGACGTGGCGGGCCTCCAGGGAGAGCACCTCGGGCGCCAGGGGCTCGCAGGACAGCTCCCCGGCCAGCCGCCGGAACTCGCAGCGCAGCACCTCGTGCCGGCGTACGAAGGCCAGCAGGGCCCCGGCCAGGGCCGGTTCGTCCAGGGCTCCCTCGATCTCGAAGGTGACGGCCACCCAGGACGCCATGGGGTCGTCGTCCGCGCGGCTCTCCTCGGCGACGGTGAAGTGCTTGTCCTGGTTGAAGGACGCCTTCTTGCCCTCCTCGTCACCCCGGTCCGGTCCCTGTGGTCCGGTGGCGGCCCGCAACCGCCACTCGACCAGGCGCCCCGGCTCCATGTGGTGCATCTGCAGAGGAAACTGCCGCATTACGTCATCCCTTCGCCCCCCGGTTCAGCCCCTAGCCCCTAACGACACCCGGGCCGCGGAAGTGACGCCCGAACCCCCGGCGCCGGTCGGGACGGTGAACGCGGCGGGGTCTAGGCCGGGTCTGCCGGGTCGTCGGCGTCGTCGCGCCGGACCTCGATGCGGTCGGCGGCCAGGTCGACCGCGACGCGGTGCTCCATGCCCAGTGCCTCCAGGAACTTCTGCGGCAGCTGCACCCGGCCGGTGCGGTCCAGCATCACGTACTCGCGCTCGCTGACCGACTCCGTGCCGTGCTCGTCGGTCACCGTGCGGCGCAGCACCTCGCTGCTGGTGCGGCCGTCGCGGATCGCCACCGTACGGCGGACCTCGCCCGCCACCATAGGGTCGTGGGTCACGATGACCACGGTCGCGCCCAGCTCCCGGTTCACGGTGCGGAAGGCCTCGAAGACGGCCGCACCGGTCTCGGAGTCCAGCTCGCCGGTCGGCTCGTCGGCGAGCAGCACCGCCGGTTCGTTGGCCATGGCCACGGCGATGGCCACCCGCTGCTGCTGGCCGCCGGACAGCTCGGCCGGGCGGCGCCCGCCGAGGTCGCCGATCTCCAGCGCCTCCAGCAGCTCCGCGACCCGGGCCGACTGCCGGGCCCGGGCGCCGCGCCCGCTGCCCTTCAACTGCATGGGCAACGCTATGTTCTGAGCTGCCGTCAGGAACGGCAGCAGATTGCGCGCGGTCTGCTGCCAGACGAACCCCACCGTCTCGCGCCGGTAGCGCAGCCGGTCCCGCGCGGACATCTCCAGCAGGTCGTAGCCGCCGACGGTGGCGGTGCCGGCGGTGGGCACGTCGAGCCCCGCGAGGATGTTCAGCAGGGTGGACTTGCCGCTGCCGGAGGCCCCGACCAGCGCCACCAGGTCGCCCTGGGCCACCGTCAGCTCCAGCCCCTGCAGGGCCTGCACCTCGACGCCGTCGCTGGTGAAGATGCGTACCAGGCGGTCGCAGGCGATCGCCGTGCCCTCGGCGTGCCGGCGCGGTGCGGCGGCCGCCAGGGCCTGGCGCCGCAGTTCCTCGTACGTGGGCGCTTCGGTGTTCAACGTCGGTCTCCCGCTCTCAACTCGGTGGTGATCTGACGCCGGCCGTTCACCGCCGCCTCCGCGAGCACGGCCGCGGCCACCAGCCCCGCCAGGCCCAGCGCCTGTACGAGCACCGGCCGCAGCCCCAGCCCCAGCCCGGCCGGCACGGTGGCGCCGACCAGCGTCGACAGGTCGACCGACGGGCCCAGCAGGGCGATCGCGGCGACCGCCGTCAGGGCACCGCCCACCGGAGCCGCCAGTACCTGCGGCAGCGACTCCGTCAGTACGAGCACCACGCCCTGCCGGGGGCGCAGGCCCATGGTCCGCAGCCTGGCCAGCAGCGCGGCCCGCTCCGGGGCGGCCCGTACCAGGGTCAGCAGCACGGACAGCAGCGCGAAGCCGGCCGCCGCGGCCAGGGAGGTCCAGAACAGCTGCCCCGCCGCGTGCTGGAGCGGGTCGCCGGCGAGTTTCGCGGAGACCGCCGCGCTGGTGTGCACGAAGGTCCGCTCGGCGACGGGGGCCGGCGTGTGGGCGCGGACCAGCCCGCGCAGCCGCTCCTCGTCGACCGGGCCCAGGGCGAACCAGTGGTTGGGGTGCGCCGCCTCCGGTACGCGGGGGAGGACCGCCCAGGCCGGCAGCACCATCACCGCCGCCTCCACGGACGGCTCCGCCGGGGTGCCCTCGACCAGGCCGACCGGCCGCGTCCGCAGTTCCATACCGCCCGCGACGCGGACCCGGAGCTCGCCCCCGGAGTCCTTCCCGGTGAGGTTCTTGCTGATCAGCACCGGAACGGGAGCGTCCGCACCGCCGCCCCCGGCGAGCCGGGCGGGGTCGAACCGACCCCGGCCGGCGGCCTCGGACAGCGCGGCGTAGGCCGCCGGATCGGCGACCACCGCCCTGACCCGGGTGCCGGTCAGGTCCTCCGACATCAGCAAGGCGTCCCGGTCGGTCCACACCCCGAGGGAGCTCCGTACTCCGGGCAGCGCGTCCGCCGCCCGCAGGAACTCCGGTGTCAGCACGTCCCTGGGCGGGGCCGACACATGGGCGTCGCCCCCGACATCGCCCCGCGCCGCCTGCAGCCGGGCCCCGTCCACGGAAGCCAGCACGGCCGACCCGAACCCGCCCGTGGTCACCGCCAGCAGCAGAGCGACGAGGGGCAGTACGGAGGGACGCGCGCCCCCGGAGTTCCCCCGGGCCGCGCGCGCCAGCCCGAGGAAGCCGGTCAGGCCGCGCCCGCGCCCCGCCGCCCGGGCCGCCAGCCGCGCCAGCGGCGGCAGGATCCGGGCCAGCAGCAGCCCTCCGCACAGCGCGAGCAGCAGCGGGGCCGCGACGAGCAGCGGGTCCAGCCCCGCCCCGGCCGGGGCGACCCCGCGCCGGCGGACCTCGGCCACGGCGGCCGCGGTGGCGGCGAGGACCAGCAGCTCCGCCACCAGCCTGCGCCGGGGCGCGGCCGCGCGTCGCGCCGACAGCAGCACGAACGCCCGTACCGGGAAGGCCAGCAGGGCCGCCAGGGCGACGGCCCCCGCCGCGAGCAGGCCGGGTGCCGTCCGCGGGGTCGGCAGCAGCAGGACGCCGAGGGCCGCGGCGAGCACGGCGGCGGGCAGCACGGTGACGGCCGCCTCGCCCAGCAGCCGGCGCAGGAGGCCGGCTCGGGACCCGCCCCTGGCCAGCAGCAGGGCCAGTTCGGCCTCCCGCCGGTCGCCGGTGAGCCCGGCGGCCAGGCAGAACACCACCAGGGCGACGCCCGCCACCGCGGCCGGCCCGATCGCGGCCAGGGGTGCGGCGGCCTGCCGGCGGGCTTCGGCGGCGGCGAACAGCTTCGGCAGTTCGGAGGTGATCAGGATGTCCGGGTGGCCGGACTCGGTGATCAGCCGGTTGGCCGTGGGACCGGCCACGTACGAGGAGATCTGCCCGGCGACCTCGGGCAGCCGGTCGGCCCGCAGGGAGCCGATGTCCACCGGCAGCCTCCAGAAGTCCGTCGCGCGGGTTCCCCAGCCCGCCAGCCGGCCGATCCCCTCGGGGCCGACCAGGGCGGACGCGTCCCACCAGGACTTCTCCTGCTTCGTGTCCCACTTGAGGCAGGCCTGCACGAGGCAGGTGTCGCCGGTGTCGCTCCAGTAGGCGTCGGCGGCGTCGGCCGGGGCGAACAGGCCGACGACCTCGACGCTCATCGGCGGGGCGATGGCCGAGGAGCCCTCCAGGACCGAGCCCACCTTGGCGCCGATGCTGTCGGCCGTGCTCTTGGCCAGGGCGACCGGGACGGTTCCCTCGCCGCCGCCGGACGGCCAGCGCCCCTCGACCAGCCGGCTGTGGGAGGCGATCTGGGGCAGGTGCAGCAGGTCCAGGTTGGGCGCGATGTCCGACGGCCGGGCGAGCCCGGGGCCCGTCAGGGGGCGCGAGTCCTTCGCGCGCACCCCGTACACGGGGCCGGAGCCGGCCAGGCGGTATCCAGGTCCGACGGCGGAGCGCAGGGCGGCCAGCGTGGATTCCAGGGCGGCCGCGGGGTCCCCGTGCTCCGGGGTCCGGGCGGTGGCGGCGAGGCTGGTCTCGCCCGGGCCCTGCTCGGCCAGATAGGAGCGCAGGGCCCGGTCGGCGCCCCGGTCGAGGGAGCGCGGCAGCGCGGTGGCCAGCAGGACGGAGACGAAGACCAGCACGGCCGACAGGAGCGCTGCCAGCGGCGCGGCGCGCAGCCGCGTCCGCACCCAGCCGGCCCCGCCGCCCCTGGGCGCGGGGGTACGGGGAGCGGTGGTCGGGCCGGTCATATCTCCTCCACGTGGCGCAGACGGGCGGCGGCGCCCCGGGACGTGCGGTCGCCGCGGCCGCCGAGCACCGCGGACAGCAGAGGCAGCGCCGCGATGGCGGCCGCCAGCAGCAGCGTCCGCAGGCCCGGCAGGTCCACCAGGACCCCCGGCACCGGGCGCTGCGCGGCGGGGGTGAGCACCATCAGCGGCACCGTCAGGTGCACGATGGCCGCGCCCACCGCCAGTCCCACCCCGGTCCCGAGCACGACGAGGACCAGGCCCTCGGCGGCCGCCGCCCGGGCCGGGCCCCGCCGGGGGGCTCCGAGGGCCAGCAGGATCGCGGACTCCCGGGCCCGCCGGCGCGCGGCCGCCGCCCAGGAGGCTGCGAAGCCGATGGCGGCCAGCACGGCGCAGGACAGGGCCAGGGCGGCCAGCGCGATGCGGGGGCCGGCGCTCAGCGGGTCGTCCAGCAGCCCGGCGGCCACCTCCTCGCGCAGCAGCAGCCGGTGGGAGCCGGCGCCGGCGCGCAGTTCGGCGGCGGCCCGCGCGGGCGCGGGGTCCGAGGCGGACGCCGCGGGCAGCCACCACTCCTCGGCGGGGGGCAGGGCCCGGCCGTCGGTGGCCGCGAGCAGCCGCCCGGCGGTGGCCACGTCGACGGCCACGGCCCGGTCGCCGGACGCGGGCAGCGCCCCGACGGCGGCGGTGATCCGCACCGGGAGGGTGGCCGAGCCGAGCAGCACCGGGATCCGGTCGCCGACCTCGGCCCCGACCGCGGTCAGATAGGCGCGGGTGGCGATGCCCGGCAGCTCGGCGGCGGCCGGCCCGCCGGCGCTGAGGCTCAGGTCGTAGCCGCGCAGCGGGGCCCCCGCGTACCGCAGCCGCAGCAGCGCCCCGTCGGCCGGCAGCAGCCGGGCGGCCCGGGCGTCCCCCTCCAGGAGCGGGGCCACCAGGTTCCAGGCGGGCGCGGCGGCCTGGACGGGGACGGCCGGGCCGCCCGGCTCCGCCGTGACCGAGACCCGGCTCAGCGCCACCTCCGCGTCGACCGCCGACGCGGCGTCCGGCCGGGCGGACCAGCCGGCATCGGACCCGTACGACAGGGCGAGCCCCGCGATGGACAGGGGTTCGGCGGCCGCTCCGAGCGGGGCCCCGGCCAGCGCCGCGACGTCCACGGAGAGGGTGCCCTCGCCGTTCTCCGGCAGCGGCTGCATCGGCGCCCGGTAGGTCAGCCCGAACCGGTCGCGCAGCAGTACGCCCAGCCGGGCGCCGCCGCTCGCGCCGGATGCCCGTACCGACACGCCGAGGTCGATCCGCTGCGGCCGGCCCGGCAGCGCGATCCCGGCGCCGCCCGGGGCGTCGACCGCCAGCGGGGTGAACAGTTCCCCCATCGGCCGACCGTCCCGCAGGTCGGCCCGCAGCGGCACCCGCCGCGCGACGGCGGGGGCGTCCAGCGCCAGCAGCTCCCCGGTGGACCCGTCCGGCAGCCCGTGTTCGGAGCGGACCACGGGGAGCGCCCGGGCCCCGCCCGGCAGGGACGCGTACCGGCCGGCCCGCCCGGGGGCGGCCAGCTCGCTGCCCGTGACGCGCAGGCCCCCGGCGGTGGCGAACTCCGCCTGGTCGCGCTGCGAGGCGGACCAGGCGGTGTGCTGGCCGAGGGCGAGCACCCCGCTGGACACCGAGAGCACCAGCAGCAGGACCGGTCCGGTGGCCCGGCCCGGGCGCCGGGCGAGCTGCCAGCCCACGAGCGCCGGGCCGAGCCCGCGGCCCCGGGCGGCGATCCGGCCCCCGAGCCGTGCGGCGAACGGCAGCAGCCGCAGCACGAGGAGGGTGCCCGCGCACAGGGCCAGGGTGGGCGCGGCCACCAGGACCGGGTCGACGCCGAGTCGGCCGCCCGGCCCGGTGGCGCCCCCGCTGTAGCGGTCGAGCTGGCGGTACGCGAGGACGGCCAGCGCCACCACCGCGAGGTCCAGGCCGGAGCGCGCCGCCCTCGACACCACGGCCGCACGGCGGCCGGCCTTGCGCAGCGCGGCCGCCGCGGCCCCGCGCAGCACGGAGGGCAGGGAGGTCAGCAGGACGCATCCGAGCGCGCAGCCCGCCGCCGTGGGCCACAGCAGCCAGGCCCCGCCGGTCTCGACGGGGGCCTTGGCCAGCGGCCCGTAGTGGTTCGCGAGGCGCAGCAGCGGTGGGGTGAGCAGCGGGGCCAGGACAGCGGAGGGCAGGGCCAGCACCAGTGCCTCGGCCGCCGACAGCAGCCCGAGCCGGCGGCGGGAGGCGCCGCGCGAGGTGAGCAGGACCCGTTCGGGCTCCTGGCGCTCGGTCAGCAGGTGGGCGACCAGCAGCAGGGCGGCCCCGGCCAGGACGGCCAGCTGGAGCGCCCCGACCAGCAGGGTGGAGCGGGCCACCAGCCGTCCCGTCTCCAGGACCGCGGTGTAGTCCTTGAGCGCGGTGGTGACCGTGAGCCCGGCGGGGCCCTTGGCGTCGGTCTCCGGTGCCAGGCGGCGGAGCCTGTCGATGTCGGCGGCGCGGGCGGCGCGGAAGTCGGGGGTCAGCAGCGTGGCGCGGCTGTTCTGGACCAGGGCGCCGCCGGTGAAGGCGGAGTCGTGGACGAGCAGCGGCCCGTAGCTGGTGAAGGAGCCGACCCGTACCTCGCGGCCGCCGAGCGGATCGAGCCGCCAGTACGGGGAGTCCGGCTCGGACGCCCGGTAGACGCCGGTGACGAGCACGCTCAGCGGCGCCCCGCCGTAGCGGTCCTCCAGCCGTACCTCGGCCGGCAGCGCCTGCGGGCTCACCCCGAGCCGGTTCAGCGCGGCCTCGGGCACGGCCACCGGGACCCGCCCGGGGCGCTCCCCGACGGCCTCGGGCCACTGGCCCGCGAGGAGCCGTACGCGGCCGGGGTCGAGGGCGGCGAGCAGGGTGAGGTCCGGTTCCCGGCCGGGGGTGCGGGGGCCCGGCAGCCCGTACGAGCGGCTGCGCGCCACGTTCTCGACGCCGACGGGCAGGCTCCCGAACAGGCCCTCCGCGAAGCTCCGTACGGCCGCGTCGTCGCCGGCCCGGGCGGTCACCGCGTGCTCGCCCGTGAGGACGACGGCGGTGTTCGACCGGCCGGCGGTGCCGGTCAGCGCCTGTCGCAGGCCGGCGTCCCCGACGCCCCGGGTGAAGGCCAGCAGCGCGGTCAGCGTGGTCGTGGTGATGAGAGCGGTCAGCAACACGGCGGCGGCGAGCGGCAGTCGCCCGCGCAGCCGGCGCACGACGAAGCCGATCATGTGCCTGTTCCTTCCCCCGAACCGGACCTGGGGCACCGGATAGCGGACGATGTTGTCAGATCCGGTCTTGGAGAGGAAGGGACTTGCGTGATTGATGTGACGGATGAGCAAATTCGGACGCGAAGGTAGCGAACAGCACCGGCCGAGGGGGAGCCCACCATGACGCAGCAACCGGACCGAGAGCCCGCGGCGGAGGGTGCAGACACCGCGGACGCCGTGCCGCCCATGATGGCGGTACGCGACCTGCGCAGGAGCTTCGGCACCGGGGCGAACGCCGTACACGCCCTGCGCGGGGTCTCGTTCGAGGCGCGGCGCGGCGAACTCACCGCGCTCAAAGGCCGGTCGGGCTCCGGCAAGACCACCCTGCTCAACCTGGTCGGCGGCCTCGACACCCCGAGCGGCGGCACCGTCGAACTCGACGGCACCGACCTCTCCACCCTCGACGAGAACGGCCTGCTCGCGCTGCGCCGCGACCGGATCGGCTTCGTGTTCCAGTCGTTCGGACTGATCCCCGTGCTCACCGCCGCCGAGAACGTCGGCGTCCCCATGCGCATGCGTAAGGTCCCGGCCCGGCAGCGCGAGGAACGCGTCCGCACCCTGCTGGCCCTGGTCGGCCTCGCCGAACACGCCGAACAGCGCCCCGGGGAGCTCTCCGGCGGTCAGCAGCAGCGCGTCGCCCTGGCCCGCGCGCTCGCCAACGAACCCGCCCTGATCATCGCCGACGAGCCCACCGGCCAGCTGGACTCCGAGACGGGCCGCTCCATCATGCGGCTGCTGCGCGCGGTCGTCCGCAGCGAGGGCGTCACGGCCCTGGTCGCCACCCACGATCCACAGCTGATGGAACTCGCCGACCGGGTGGTCGAGTTGCGCGACGGCCGGGTCGTCGAGCCGGCCGCGGCCGAGCGCTGACCGGCGGCAGCGGGGCCCGTACCCGGTCCCAGAGCTCCAGCAGCAGGCGCACCGACCGCGAGGCGGCGGCCAGCTCCCAGCCGCGGCCGCCACGGCACCACCGCTCCAGGACGTCGAGCAGGGCCGAATCGCAGAACTCGACCTCCGCCGCGTGGAGGACGAGGCGGCGGACGCCGAGAGCGGCGGCCCCGTCGAGGAGGACGCGCAGCGGGGCGCAGCTGTAGTGGTCGAACTCCCCGGCCAGGCTGACGGAGAGGACCCCGTCGCGGACCGTGGAGCGGATGCGGGGGAGCGGCGGGCCGTTCACGCCCCTCCAACGGGCCGCGCCCGGGACGGGAACCGGCGGCCCGCCGCCATTCACCCGCGTGGCCGTGGGGCGCGGCCGCCCCGGGCGGGTGGCCATGACGGACAGTGGGGCGCGTGGATGCCGATGCGGAACTGGATCTGGACGAGATCGTCGACGCGCTGTACCTGCCCCACCCGGCCGGGTTCACGGCGGCGCGGGACGCGGCGGCGGCCCGGGTGAAGGAGGCCGGGGACCCGGCGGCGGCCAAGCGGATCGCGGCGCTGCGGCGGCCGACGCTCGCGGCCTGGGCGTCCAACACGCTGGTACGGGCGAAACCCGACGAGACCGAGCAGTTCCTCCAGCTCGGGCAGACCCTGCGGGCGGCGCACCGCTCCCTGGACGGGGATCGGCTGCGCGACCTCTCGCACCAGCAGCACGTGGTGATCGGGGCGCTCGCGCGGGAGGCCGCGCGGCTGGCCGAGGAGGCGGGGACCCCGGTCTCCGAGGCGGTGGTCCGGGAGCTGGAGAGGATCCTGCACGCCGTCCTGGCCGACCCCGACGCGGCCCGGGAGTGGGCCTCGGGCCGGCTCGTACGGGCCCCCGCGCCGGTGTCGGAGTTCCCGGCGGTCGACCCGGACGCGGCGCCGTCGCCCCCCGGCCCCCCGGCGCGGCCCGAACCCGAACCCGAACCGGAACCCGAACCGGAGCCGGTGGCGCCCGGGCCCGAGCCCGTCGTCGACCCCGCCCGCGCGGCCCGGCTCGCCGCGGCCCGGGCCGCCGCCGAGGACGCGGCGTGGGCCGTCTCCGCCCGAGAGGAGGAACTGCGCATGGCGGAGGAGGCCCGGCAGCACGCAGTGGCCCGCGCGGCCGACGCCGACGCCGCCGTCGAGCGCCTGCTGGGGGAGGCCGAACAGGCGCGGGCCGCGCGGGACGCGGCGTACGCGGCGGTGTCCGAGGCGGAGGCCCGCCACCGCGAGGCCGACCGCGCGGCCCGCGCGGCGCGCCTCGCGGCGGCCTCGGCCCAACGCCGCCTGCGCCGCCTGTAGGCCGTGCCCCACGGATCAGGCCGGGCCCGTGGTGCCCGGCGCCGCGCCACCGCCGGTCACCCCGGCCGGAGCCGGGGCCGGGGCCTGGGCCGGGACGCCGGCGCGCGGGGCCGCGCGGCCCGCCACCGGCATCAGCTGGCCCGTCGCCGCGAGGGCGAGGCGGGAGAACAGCGTGCCCGAGAAGCCGAACAGGAGGGCGATCGCCAGCGCGATCGGCCGGGCGGGCGCGCCCCAGGAGTTGTCCAGGAAGACCTGGCCCAGCAGGTTCAGCTCGGGGTCGGCGAGCATCCGCACCAGCAGCAGCCCGCCCGGCGCGGCCAGCGCGCCGCCGACCGGCGCCAGCACGAGGACCCCCCAGGAGGCGGGCCGCTGCGCGCGCATCACGCCGATCAGCGGTGACAGGAACCCGCCCAGGCCCCCGAGCAGCAGCGACAGGCGGTGGTCGAGGGCCAGGCCGAGCAGCAGTACCGCGCCGAGGCCGGTCAGGGCCAGCCACAGGGCGATCCGCTGGAGCTCGTACTCCCGCTCGAACGCGTCGTCCTCCTGCCGGGACAGCTGCTCGGTGACGGCGATCAGCAGGGCCCGCCCGGCGGCGGGGTCACCGGAGGCCGCGGCGAGTTCCGCCGCGAGGGAGCGGTGCGCCGGGTCGTGCTCCGAGGCGAGCCGCAGCCGCAGGGCGGTGACGCGCAGGGCGATCTCCTCCGGCCCCTCCAGCCGCAGCAGCTGGCTCTCGGCCTCGTGCAGCACCCGCCAGGCGGAGGCGAGTTTGGACAGCGGGATGGCGACCACCCAGCGCCGGGGCAGCAGCCGCCAGACCACCTGCCCGTTCCTCTCCAGCCGGTCCAGCCGGTCGCCGACCGCCTTGAGCGCGGCCGACCCCTGGGCCGCCCCGGCCGCGCACACGTCGATCCGGGCGCGGCAGTCGTGGATGCGTGCCTGGAGCAGGCGGTAGCGGGGAGCGGCGATCAGTCCCCGGCTGGTGATGTACACCACCACCAGATAGCAGCCGCAGACCAGCCACAGCGCCCAGCGCCCCTCCCGGACGAGGTACTCCGCCATGCCATCCCCCCTTCGGCGCCCGGCCGTTGACCATGGCCGCCGCCCCAGGGGCATCTTCCTACGCGCGGCCGACCGCTGTCAGGGTTTCCGGACCGGCGGGCACGTGGACTTCGGGCAGGTCCCGCATCACCGGCCCCGGGAGCGAGCGATGCGCGGCGGCGTCGGCGGCCAGGCCCTCGAGGACGGGGTGCACCGTCCGCCCCACCGTTCCCCGCCCGGGTGGCGTTCCAAGGGGGTTGCTACCGCCGAGTTGCTCACACTGAAGGTGACGCTCCCGGCTCGGTACCGGTCGTCCGACCACTCGATCGGGCGCCCCGTGCGGGTGGCCGAGACATGTCGCTGACGCAGCAGGGGGCTGCCGCGCCGGATCTCCAGCAGGCGGGCGTCCTCGCTGCCCGCCGGGAGGGCGTCGATGAGGTGTTCGCCGCCAGGCTGTCCATCACCGAGCGGCAGTCGGCCGGGAGGGCCTCGACGGCGGCCTCGACCCAGTCGGCGTAGACCCGTGCTCGTCGAGGCGGCCACCGCGTGAGGGCGCCGGCCGCCGTCCTCTTCGACATGGACGGCACCCTCGTCGACACCGAGGTGCTGTGGTGGCGGACCACCGAGGAGACCGCCGCCCGGCTCGGCCACGCGCTCGGACCGGCGGACGCCCCCGAGGTCGTCGGCCGGGCCGTCGCGGACACCGCCGCGCACCTCGTACGGACCGCCGGCGCCGGCGCGGGAGCCGCCGGCGCCGTGGCCGCGGAACCCACCGAGGGGTTCTTCCGCCGGGTCGCCGCAGGGGCCCCCGTCCGCCCCGGCGCCCGGCGGCTGCTGGCCGCCCTGGAGGCCGAGGGCGTGCCCTTCGCCCTGGTCAGCGCCTCCCCCAGGGTGGTCGTCGACCAGGTCGTGACGGGTGCGCCGGCCCAGGTGCCCTTCGCCTTCACCCTCTCGGCCGACGACACGGACCGGACCAAGCCGCACCCCGACCCCTACCGGGCGGCCGCGGAGCGCCTGGGACTCGCGCCGGGGGAGTGCGTGGCGGTGGAGGACTCCCCGGACGGCGCCGCCTCGGCCGAGGCCGCCGGCTGCCCGGTTCTGGGCGTGCCCTCGCTGCTCGGGGTGCCGTCCTCGTCGGCCCGGACCTTCGCGGCCTCCCTGGAGGAGGTCACCCCGGCCCTGCTGGGCGGCCTCACGCGCACAGCGCGATGAGGTCCACGATCCCCTCGGCGTAGGCCGCCGACACCGAACCGGGCGGGCCGGCCAGGCCGCCGCGCAGCAGCGGCAGGCCGGCCCGGACGTGGGCGGCGCACTGGCCGTAGAGCCCCGCCTCGTACGGGGTGCCGTCGTCCTCCGAGTTCAGCAGCGCCAGCAGCGTCCACAGCAGGGCCTCGCGGGTCGCCAGCCGGGGCGGCCCGGCCGACCAGATCGCCATCAGCACCGCGCAGGCCGCCGGGGCCGGGGGCCACAGCCGCGACCGGGCGAAGACGTGCCCCTCCAGCGCGTGGTACGCCGCCGGGTGCCCCTCGGCCGCGTCCCACAGGGTGCCCTCCAGATGCCCGGCCGAGCGGCCGCAGCCGCAGACGACGGACTCCCAGTCGTACCGCGCGATGGTCTCCAGCACGGCGCCGGGCACCAGCGGGCTGGTGCGCGGCGGTTCCTTCCCTCTCATGGGGCCCAAGTATGGGAGTGCGGGGGGAACCGGTCGAGATCCGGCCACGTCTGAGAGCCCGTGTGGATGAAGAGAAGAATCCTGGGCCTGCTGTTCGCCCTCCTCGCGACCCAGTTGGGGTCCCTGATCAGCCCCGCGTACGCGTGCGGCTGCGGGGCGATGATCCCCGAGGAGGCCTACCGGATCGGGGTCGACCGGGAGAGCTCCGTGGTGCGCTGGGACGGCCGGTCCGAAGAGATCGTCATGCGCTTCACCGTGGGCGGCGACGCCCGCCGCGCCGCCTGGATCATGCCGGTCCCCGGCCGGGCCACCGTGGAACTCGGCGATCCCGCCCTCTTCCCCCAGCTGACCGAACTCACCCGGCCCGAACGCAGGACCCGTACGTACTTCTGGCCGCGGGACAGGGACTGGCCCTTCTCCTCCGGGCCGGGGGACCGCGAGGCCGGCGCCGCCCCCGGCGCGGGCGCACCGGTCGGCGTGGTCGGCCGCGAGCGGCTCGGCGACTTCGACGTGGCCCGGCTGACGGCCACCGACCCGGAGGCGCTGCGCACCTGGCTGGAGGCCAACGGCTTCAAGATGCCCGACCGGCTCGCCCCCGAGCTGAAGCCGTACGTGGAGCAGAAGTGGGAGTACGTCGCCGTCCGCCTGGTTCCCCGGGAGCAGGACCGGAGCCTGCGCGGCGAACTCGACCCGCTGCGCATCCGCTTCGACAGCACCCGCTTCGTCTACCCGATGCGGCTGTCCCGGCTGGCCCGGACCCCGCAGTCCCTCGGCCTGTACGTCCTCGGCGACCACCGGATGGAGCCCGCGTCCGCGATCGGCGGCGCGACACCCGAGGTGACCTTCGCCGGGAAGATCGCCCCGGAGGGCGCACTCGGCGAGCTCACGGGAGGCAAGCCGGTGTTCCTGACCGCCATCGACCAGCGGTTCCCGGACCCATCCCGCATCGACGGGGACCACGAACTGCGCGCCACCGCCCGGGACACCCCCTTCCGGCGGGCCGTCTACCACGACGAACTCCTCACGGCGGGCGGGGTCCCGGTCTGGCTGCTGACGGTGGGCGGCGTCTCGGCGGCCGTGGCGGCCGGGGCCGTCCTGCTGGCGACGCGCCGGCGCCGGCCGGCCCGCTCGCACGGCCGGGGAATACCGCTTGACCTGCCGGAACGCGGCTGACAGGGTCCCGACCGTGATCACCTTCTCCGCATTCGACGGAACCCGCCTCGCCTGCCACGTCCGTGGCGGCGACGGGGCCCCGCTGGTCTGCCTCCCCGGCGGCCCCATGCAGGACTCCGCCTACCTGGCCGGCCTCGACGGCCTCTTCCCGCACCGCCGCCCGGTCCGGCTCGACCTGCGCGGCACCGGCGGCTCGGCGTCCTGCGAGGACCCCGCCGCCTACCGCTGCGACCGGCTCGTCGACGACGTCGAGGCCCTGCGCGAGCACCTCGGGCTCGACACGGTCGACCTGCTCGCGCACTCCGCCGGCGCGAACCTGGCCGCCCTGTACGCCGCCCGCCACCCCGGACGCGTCGGCCGGCTGCTGCTGGTCACGCCCAGCGTCTTCGCCGTCGGCATCCCCGTCACCGGGGAGGACCGGCTGGAGGCCGCCCGGCTGCGCGCCGCGGAGCCCTGGTTCGCCCCGGCGTACGCGGCCCTGGAGGAACTCGTCGCGGGCCGGGCCACGGCCGGCACCATGGGGGCCGTCGCCCCGTTCTGGTACGGCCGCTGGGACGACGCGGCCCGCGCCCACCGGGCCGCCGAGGCGGGCCAGAAGAACCAGGAGGCGGCCGCCGCGTACGGAGCCGAGGGCGCCTTCGACCCGGAGGCCACCCGCGAGGCCCTCGCCGGGCTCGCCGCCCCGGTGCTGCTGCTCGCGGGCGAGGCCGACCTGGCGGCCCCGCCGCGCGCGATGGCCGCGTACGCCGCCCTGTTCCCGAACGCGGAAGTCACCGTCCAGCCGGGAGCCGGCCACTTCCCGTGGCTCGACGATCCGGCCGCCTTCGGCGACGCCGTCGCCGAGTTCCTCCGTTAGACCAGAATTCCGGATCCACCGCTCAGGCGGCCCGGTCCTCCCAGGTCGCCGTCAGCCCGTCGAGCCACGAGGGCGGCAGTTCGGCGGCGTCCCACTCCTCGCGCAGCGCCGACGGTGACGCGGCGAGCCGTTCCAGTACGGCGATGCTGGTGGGGGAGTGCAGCAGGGAGTAGCGGCCGTGGAGGGTGATGGTGCTGCCCGGGCCGTACTCCGCGTACAGCCGGGCCAGGTGGGGACGGTGGGAGTCGGCGAACCGGGTGAGCCGGCCGGCGTAGGCGGCCCGCTGCCGGGGGCTCATCGTCCCGAGGACGGCGGTGAGCACCTGCTCGGTGACCTCCGGGTCGAGGTCGGAAACGGTGCTGAAGGACAGGTAGAGGGGTGTCACTGCCACCTTCGCCCGTTCCACCTCCATCCTGCGGACGGGCGGCCAGGCTCCGGGGGAGTCCTCCGCCGGCCCGGCGCCGACGGCCCGGCCCAGGGCCCGTTCGGCGATGTCACCGAGTTCACCGGTGAGGGCGCGGGCGCCGTCGAGCCAGCCCGACGCGTAGAGCTCGCCCTTCCCGCCGGGGGCGGTCGTCGTGGACGCCTCGATCTCCCGGTGGGCGGTGGCGAGTACGCCGGCCTCGACGAGCCCGATCAGCTCCTCGGCGGAGCCGGAGGGAACCCCCGCCCGGCCGAGGAGCTGGACGATCGTCGTCCTCGCGTTGTGGAGGCTGGCCGGGTCCAGCCGCTGCGGGTCTTCGTCGGCGGGGTGCATGGAATCCTCGTCGTCATGGGTCGCGCCGATGCGAGTCTACGCACACCGCCCCCCGGACCGGCCGTCCTCCGGCCGGCCCGGCCCGGCCGTCCCGCCGGCTACCCGGCGCGGAGCAGGGCCAGGGCCGCGAGGGCTTCCGGGGCACCGGACTGGCCGCGGATGCCGGGGAAGGCGTTGACGTCGACGATGAGCGGTCCGCCGCCGTCCGTGGCGATGACGTCCACGCCGTACACGTCCAGGGCGAAGACGGCGCCCACCCGCAGGGCCAGTTCGGTCCAGCCGTCGGGCAGCGGCCCGGGCGGGCGGGCCGGCTCCTTCTCCCCGGCGGCCAGTTCGGAACGCCGCAGGCCCGCGAAGACCCGGTCGCCGATCACCCACAGCTTGTGGTCCCAGCCGTCGTTGGGGGCGAACGGCTGCACCACCACCGGCTCCCGCTCCCAGCCCGCGGCGGCCAGTGCGCGCAGCTCCCCGGGGCCGTCCACGCGGGCGACCAGGTCGTGCTTGCGGCTGAGCCGGCTCTTGACCACCACCGGCCGGCCGGGCCGCACCTGCGCCCCCAGCGCGGCGAGCGAGGCGTAGGTGCGGGTGGCCGCGAAGGGCAGTCCGGCCCGCAGCGCCAGCCCGGCCATGCCGGTGCGGTCCTGGCAGCGTTCGGTGGCCGCCGCCGAGTTCAGTACGGGCGCCCCGCGCCGTTCCAGCTCCCGGGCGAGCGCCAGGGCCGAGGGGGTCCGCGCCTTCAGCAGGTACACGTCGGCCCGCGCCCCGGCCGCCGCGGCGGCCCCGGCCCCCGGGTCCAGCACCCGTACCTCGTGCTCGGGCGCGAGCAGCGCGGCGGTGGCCGCCAGCAGCGGGTGTCCGGCGTCGGGGGTGATCAGGCCGACCCTCACGCCCCGTCCCCCGCCCCGGCCGCCGCCTGCGCGGGAACGGCCACCGGCCGGGGGTACGGGCGCACGGGCGGGAGGGGTGCGGCGGCCGGGCGTTCGCCGCCCGAGCGGGCCAGGTCCAGTACGGCGCGCGCGACCCGCGCGGCCGCGTCCGGCACCTGGCGGAAACTCGGGAAGTCGTTCACGTCGACCACGACGGGCCCGTCGGGACCCAGCAGCACATCGACCCCGTAGAGGTCCAGCCCGTACACCTCGCCCACCCGGGCGGCGATCCGCGCCACCTCGGCCGGCAGCCGCACCCGGCGTTCCCGGACGGGGGCGTCCGGGTGCAGGGGGGAGCGGCGCTCGGTGGCGTACAGCTCCCCGCCGACGCAGTACACCTTGAGGTCGGTACCGGAGTTCGGTACGTAGGGCTGTGCGATGAGCATGCCCTCGCCGGCGAGTTCGGGGAGCAGCGCGGCGAGCCGGTCGGGCGAGGGCACCAGGTGCACGCCCCGCCCGGAGCTGCCGTCGGCGGGCTTGACCACGAGCGGGTACGCGCCGTCCGGTACGCCCGCCAGGAGTTCGGGCCGGGCGAGGGCGTAGGTGGGCGGCAGCGGCAGCCCCCGGGCGCTGCCGAGGGCGGCGGCCAGCGCCTTGTCCCGTACCCCGCGGATGGAGCGGGCGTCGTTGACGGTGGTCGTGCCCGCGGCGGCCGCGGCTTCCAGCAGGGTGAGCCCGGGGCCGCCGGACACCGTCTTGAGCACCCAGGCGTCGTGCGCGCCGGCCCGGACCAGGCCGTCCATGCGCAGCAGGGAGCCGCCCGGGCGGATCACGTCCACCCGGTGGCCCCAGGCGGTCAGTTGCCGGACGACTTCATTGGGCATGCCGTCGTGGCGGTAGTGCTCCTCCACCAGGAAGCAGAGCCTCATGGACCTTCCCCGTTTTCCCGGACGTCCGCCGATTCCGTCCGGCGAGTTGTGACGTCACAGGATGCCATGGCATCGCCCCGAAACCGCTCCAGAAGGATCCTAAGTGGGCACTACTCAACGTAATGTTTATCAAGGCCGTTCCTAAACGATCACCAATCCTCTTATAGTTGTGCCCCGTTGCCACGGGAACCTTCTCTTCCATTTACGCCCGGTTTGAGGCCTTGATTGATGACGGCGTCGCCCTCCCCCCTCCGCCCCTCCGCACTCGCCCTGCTGGTCACCGCAGCGGCCGCGGGTGCTCTGTCCACGGCGGCGGTGGCCGCGGCCCCGTCGGCCGTCCGAACCCCCCTCGCCTGGTTCTCCTTCTCCGGCTCGCTGCTGCTCGCGGTCGCGGCCTGCGCCGTCACCTGGTGGGCGCGCACGGCCCGGGAACTGCGCGGCCGCCTCGCGCACCTGACCGGCGAACTCTCCGCCCGTGACGCCTACATCGGCCGGCTGTCGGCCGACGGCGCCCGCGACGCGGCGGCCCGCACCGCCGCCCACACCCGGCTCACCACGGACCACGCCGCCGAGGTGGAGCGCCTGACGACGGCCCACGCGGCCGAACTGCTCCACCTCACCACCGCCCACGCCGCCGAGCTGGACCGGCTCGCCGCCGCCCAGCAGGCCACCCGCGAGCGGCTCGGCGAGGAACTGCGCCGCGCCCAGTCGGGCCGGGCCGCCGCCATGGCCGCCGCCGCCAACGCGGCCGGCCGGATGCAGGCCCTCGCCACCGGAATGCTGGCCGACCTGCGGGAGATGGAGCACAGGCACGCCGACGAGGAGGTCCTCGGCGACCTGCTCCACCTCGACCACCGCACCGCCCAGGCCGGCCGCCTCGCCGACTCCATCGCCGTCCTCACCGGAGCCCGCTCCGGCCGCCGCTGGGCCAAGCCCATCGTCATGGAGTCCATCCTGCGCGGCGCCATGGGCCGCATCGGCGGCTACCAGCGGGTCAGGCTGCACTCCACCAGCGAGGCCGCCGTCGCCGGGCACGCCGCCGAGGGCGTCATGCACGCCCTCGCCGAACTCCTCGACAACGCCGCCAACTTCTCGCCGCCCACCGCCGAGGTCCACGTCTACGTGGAGGAGGTGCCGGCCGGGGTCATCATCACCGTCGAGGACAGCGGCCTCGTCATGAGCGAGGTCCAGCTGCGCCGCGCCGAACAGGCCGTGACCGCCGAGTCCCTGGACCTCGCCGGACTCTCCGGCACCCGCCTCGGCCTCGCCGTCGTCGGCCGCCTCGCCCGCAAGCACGCCCTGACCGTCTCCTTCCGCCCCTCCGCGCGCGGCGGCACCGGCGCGCTGATGATGATCCCGGAAGAGCTGATCAGCCACGCCCCGGCCGAACCGGTGCCCGCCCCGGCCCTCCTGACGGCCCCCCAGTCGGCCCCGGCCCCCGCCGTGGCGGCCGTACCGGCGCGGCGGACCGGGGCCGAGCCCGTCCACGACACCCCCGTAGACTCCGGGGCGTCCGAGACCACCGGCCGCAACCCGGTGCTCGGCGAGAGCGGACTGCCCCAGCGGCGGCGCGGCCGGACCCTGGCAGCCGCCCAGTCCCAGTTCGGGCCCGCGCCCGACGCCGCGAGCGCGGCGGCCCCCACCCCGGCCGCCCCCGGCGGGGCCTCCCGGTCCGCCGCCCGCTTCGGCAGCTTCCGCCAAGCCGTGCGTGGCAACACGGCCCCGGCTCCGCAGCAGCCCACGAACCCCCCGCACCCGGAAGGCAACGACACCCCATGACCGGCCCCACCACCGACGAGACGCTCAGCTGGCTCCTGGACGGACTCCTGGAGCGCACCCCCGGCGCCCGGCACGCCCTCGTGCTCTCCCGCGACGGCCTCAAGCTGTGCCGCACCCCCGAGCTGTCCGTCGACCAGGCCGACCAGCTCGCCGCGATCTCCGCCGGCATCCAGAGCCTGTCCCACGGGGCGTCCATCGAATTCGGCGACGGCACCGGCGGGGTCCGCTCCGCCATGGCCGAGTTCTACGGCGGGATCCTCTTCATCGTCGAGGCCGGGGAGGGCGCGCACCTCGCGCTCGTCGCCGCCGAGGACGCCGACGCGGGCCTCGTCGGCCACAACATGTCCGAGCTGGTGGAGCAGCTGAGCGAGCATCTGATCGCCAGGCCCCGGGGATGAGCCGCGTCAGGCCGGGCCGGGACGACTCCCCGGACCGGCTGTACACCCTCACCGGCGGCCGCAGCAGCTCCGGGAGCGACGCCTTCGACCTGGTGACCCTGATCGTCGCCGAGTGCGACCCGGTCCCCGGCATCCAGTCCGAGCACGCGGCGATCCTGCGGATGTGCCGCTACCCGGCCGCCGTCGTGGAGGTCGCGGCCGAACTGGGCCTGCCCGTCTCGATCGTACGGATCCTCCTGGCCGACCTCCTCGCAGCCGGGCGCATCAGCGCCCGGCACCCGCGCGTCACGACGTACCGCCTTCCCGACCCCGACATCCTGGAGCAGGTGCTCGTTGGACTCCGCAACCTCTGACCCGGGCGAGCCCCGGCAGAACCTCAGCAGCACCGCCGACAACGGCCTCAAGATCGTGATCGTGGGCGGCTTCGGCGTCGGCAAGACCACCATGGTCCGCTCGGTCAGCGAGATCCGCCCGCTGAACACCGAGGAGACGATGACCAAGGCGGGCGAGGCCGTCGACGACACCGACGGCATCGGTGCCAAGACCGCCACCACCGTCGCCTTCGACTTCGGCCGGATCACCCTCGACGCCCACAACGTGCTCTACCTGTTCGGCGCCCCCGGCCAGGAGCGGTTCTGGTTCCTGTGGGACCGGCTCTTCTCCGGCACCCTCGGCGCGGTCGTCCTCGTCGACACCCGCCGCCTCGCGGACTCCTGGTACGCCATCGACCGCCTCGAACACCACGGCACGCCCTTCGTCGTCGCCTGCAACGACTTCGGCGGGCCCGCCCACACCGCCGAACAGGTCCGCACCGCCCTCGACCTCCCCTCCGAGGTGCCCCTGCTGTTCTGCGACGCCCGCTCCCGCGAGTCCAGCAAGCAGGTCCTCATCTCGCTCGTCGAGCACCTCCAGCACCTCCCGCACCTCCACCGGCCCGACCGGCCGGAAGCCGTCCCGCACCCCATCCCGGAGCCCGCCCCGTGACCACCCCCGAGCCGCAGCCCGTCTACCTCGGCGGCCCCCGCTTCCAGAGCGATCCCGTCGAGCTCTACCGGGAGATGCGCCGCGACCACGGCCCCGTCGCCCCGGTCGTCCTCGACGGGGACGTGCCCGCCTGGCTGGTCCTCGGCTACCGCGAGCTGCACCAGGTCACCAGCGACCCCCAGCTCTTCTCCCGCGACTCCGACCTGTGGAACCAGTGGGACCGCATCCCGGCCGACTGGCCGCTGCTCCCGATGATCGGCCGCAAGCAGCCGTCCATCCTCTACACCGTCGGCGAACGCCACCGCGAGCGCGCCGCCGTCATCTCCGACGCGCTGGAGTCCGTCGACCCCTTCGAACTCAAGGGCCACGCCGAGCGCTTCGCCGACGAGCTGATCGACGGGCTCTGCGGCAAGGGCGGCTGCGACATCGTCGGCGAGTACGCCATGCTCCTGCCCCTGCGCGTCCTCGCCCGCATCTACGGGTTCCCCGACGAGCAGGGACCCGGCCTCGTCACCGCCATGAACGACATGATCAACGGCCGGGAGGGCGCCCTCGACGGCCAGCGCCACCTCGCCGAGTCCATGTACGCGCTCCTCGCCGCCAAGGCCGCCGAGCCCGGCCCCGACGTCGCCTCCCGGATGCTGGCCAACACCGCCGGCTTCACCGTCGACGAGATCGCCCAGGACCTGATGGTGATGATGGCCGCCGGCCACCAGCCCACCGCGGACTGGATCGGCAACTCGCTGCGCCTGATGCTCACCGACGACCGCTTCGCCGCCTCCCTGGCGGGCGGCCGGCACAGCGTCGGAGAGGCCATGAACGAAGTGCTCTGGGAGGACACCCCGACCCAGAACGTCGCCGGCCGCTGGACCACCCGGGACACCAACCTCGGCGGCCGGCGCATCGGCAGCGGCGACCTGGTCCTGCTGGGCCTGGCCGCCGCCAACGGGGACCCGCACGTACGCACCGACGCGGGCGCCCTCACCGGCGGCAACAACGCCTTCTTCTCCTTCGGTCACGGGGAACACCGCTGCCCCTTCCCCGCCCAGGAGGTCGCCGAGGCCATCGCCCGGACCGGCATCGAGGTCCTCCTCGACCGGCTCCCCGACGTCGACCTCGCCGGGCCCGCCGAGGGGCTCACCCGGCGGCCCTCGCCCTGGCTGCGCGGCCTCACCGCCCTCCCCGTGACCTACACCCCGACCCCCGCGCTTGGAGCCACCCCGTGACCTGCCCGATCGACCACGCCGGCCCCGCCCCCCTCACCCTCGACCCCTTCGTCACCGACCTCGACGCCGAGAGCGCCGCACTGCGCGCCGCCGGCCCGCTGGCCCGCGTCGTCCTCCCCGGCGGCGTCGCCGTGTACGCCGTCACGCACCACGCCGAGGCCCGCAAGCTCCTCACCGACCCCCGGGTCGTCAAGGACATCGGTGTCTGGGGCGCCTGGCAGCGCGGCGAGATCCCCCTGGACTGGCCGCTCATAGGCCTCGCCAACCCCGGCCGCTCCATGCTGACCGTCGACGGCGACGAGCACCGCCGGCTGCGCACCCTCGTCGCCCAGGCCCTGACCGCCCGCCGGGTGGAGAAGCTGCGCGCCGGCATCGAGGCCCTGACCGCCCGTTCGCTCGACGAGCTGGCCGCCCTCCCCGCCGGCGAGACCGTCGACCTCAAGGCGCACTTCGCCTACCCGCTGCCGATGAACGTCATCAGCGAGCTGATGGGCGTCGACCCCGCCGAACACCCGCGCCTGAAGGCCCTCTTCGAGAAGTTCTTCTCCACCCAGACCCTCCCCGAGGAGGTCCCCCAGATGATGGCGGACCTCGGCGCGCTCTTCTCCCGGATCGTCGAGTCCAAGCGCGCCAACCCGGGCGACGACCTCACCAGCGCGCTGATCGCCGCCTCCGAGGACGGCGACCACCTCAGCACCGAGGAGATCACCAACACCCTCCAGCTGATGGTCGCCGCCGGACACGAGACCACCATCAGCCTGATCGTCAACGCCGTCGTCGCCCTGGAGACCCACCCCGAGCAGCGGGCCCTCGTCCTGAAGGGGGAGGTCCCCTGGGAGAACGTCATCGAGGAGACCCTGCGCTGGTCCACCCCTACCTCGCACGTGCTGATCCGCTTCGCCACCGAGGACATCGAGGTCGGTGACCGGATCCTGCCCGCCGGCGAGGGCCTGATCGTCTCCTTCGGCGCGCTCGGCCGCGACGAGGCCCAGCACGGCGAGGACGCGGGGGAGTTCGACATCACCCGCACCCCCAACCGGCACATCGCCTTCGGCCACGGCCCCCACGTCTGCCCCGGCGCGGCGCTCTCCCGCCTGGAGGCCCTGGTGGCCCTCCCGGCCCTGTACACCCGCTTCCCCGGCCTCACCCTGGCCGTCGCGCGCGAGGAGCTGCGCAACAAGCCGGTCCTCACCCAGAACGACCTGCACGACCTCCCGGTGCGGCTGGGCGCGTAGGGCACCCGGCCGTTCGGCCCGCCGCCCGGGAACGGAACGCGTTCCCGGGCCCGGCCGGCCTCAACCCCCCCTGCCTCATGCGGCCGTACGATTTCAGGCAGGGCGCACTGCGACCAGAGGCTGACGCCGGATCAGCCCGCGAGCGGACGAGGGGCCGGGGCCGCACGCCTAGCGTTGATCACATGAAGATCCGACGCCGTACCGCGGCCGCCGCGGCCGCCGCGGCCCTGAGCACCCTCCTGCTCGCCGTCCCGCCGGCGGCGGCATCCACCGCCTCCGCCGCCACCGGGGCAGCCGCCGGGACCCGCACGACCGCGGCCCCCGAACTTCCCGCGCCCACCGGCCGGTTCGCGGTCGGCCAGGAGGACATCCACCTGACCGACCGCACCAGGACCGACCCCTGGGCGCACACCGGCCCCCGCGAGCTGATGGTCACCCTGCGCTTTCCGGCGCAGCGCGGTACCGGCCGCGCCCCGGCGCCGTACCTGAGCACCGAGGAGGCCCGGCTGATCCTCGCCGACAAGCACCTCGACCAGCTGATCGACCCCGCCGTCTTCGCCGCCACCCGGTCCCACGCCCGGGTCGGCGCCCGGCCCGTCCAGGGCCGCTACCCGCTGATCGTGCTGTCGCCCGGCTTCACCGTGCCCCGCGCCACCATCAGCTCGCTCGCCGAGGACCTGGCCTCCCGGGGCTATGTGGTGGCCGCCGTGGACCACGCGTACGAGAGCGCAGCCACCGCCTTCCCCGGCGGCCGGATCCTGACCTGCCTGGCCTGCGACCAGTCCCAGGGCCCGGGGGGCCACGCGGCCGTCGCGAAGGTCCGGGCCGAGGACGTCTCCTTCCTCCTGGACCGCCTCACCGGCCGCCACCCGGCCTGGCGCCACGCCGGGCTCATCGACCAGCGCCGCATCGCCATGGGGGGCCACTCCATGGGCGGCACCGCCGCCCTGACGGCCATGGCCGCCGACCAGCGGATCCGTGCGGGCTTCGACATGGACGGGGGCCTGCCCGATCCCCTTCCGGCCGCCGGGACCGGCGGCCGCCCCTTCATGCTGTTCGGCTCGGCCGCCAGCGTGCCCGGGAGCCCGTTGAACGGCGACTGGTCGCGGGCGTGGCCGCACCTCGACGGCTGGAAGCGCTGGATCACCGTCGACGGCACCGACCACTTCGGCCCCACCGACTTCCCCGCCATCCGCGACCAGCTCGGCCTACCCCACCCCGAGGCGCCGCTGTCCGGCTCCCGCACCATCGAGCTGACCCGGACCTACGCGGCAGCCTTCTTCGACCGGCACCTCAAGGGGCAGCCCGGGCCGGTCCTGGACGGCCCCCGCGCCGACACCCCCGAGGTCCGCTTCCACAACCCCTGAGCGGCCGGTACGGGGACCCGCGCGGGACCCCGTACCGCACCCGGCGGCTACACCGGGACGGACACGTACGTCCGGCCCGCCTCGTTCACCACCAGGACCTCCTTGACGTCCGAGGGGTCCACGGCCGCGGAGCCGTCCAGGGCCGCGCCCTTGCCCTCGCCGTGCTCCGCCGTGCCCACCACCCAGCCGCCGGCCGTGGACCGCGTACCGTCCCGGGAGACCACCACCAGACGGCACCGCTCGCCCGCCGGCACCCCGGTGACCGCCGCGTGCAGCCGCACCCACTTGGCGGCCGGCGTCAGCTGTACGGTCATCCGCGCGCCCGTACCCGCGTCCGTCGCGGAGGCCACCCGGGTCCCCGCCACCGGCGGCGAGGGCACCGCGGACGCGGTCGGCGCCGGGGGCGGGGGCAGCGCCCCGGTGCTCCCGGTGTCCGCGCCCACGCGGGCCCCGGCCCAGAACACGGCCGCCAGCGAGGCCGCCGCCGCCAGACCCACCACACCGGCCCGCCACCGCGCGGCCGCCGCCCGTTCCCCGCGCACCTGCCGCAGGGTCCGCTGGAGCATCAGGTCCCCGCCCTGCGGGGGCCCGTCCAGGAACGCCTCCTCCGGCACCTCCCCGAGCGCCCTCTCCATCTCGACCAACGCGGCCACCTCCTCCCGGCACCGCACGCAGTCGCCGAGGTGCTCCTCGACGCGCCGTACCTCCTCCTCGTCCAGGACGCCGAGCACGTACGGGCCGAGCAGTTCCACTTCCTCCTCGTGCCGCTGCCGGTTCACGCCACCACCTCCCGCAGTCCGCCGGGCTGCTGGGGCGGCCGGCCGGTTCCTCTCCTCCTGGCGCCGTCACCGACGCCGTCCCCGAACACCTCGCGCAGGGCCTTCAGCGCGTAGTGCGAGCGCGACTTGACCGTGCCCGCCGGGATGCCCAGCCGGTCGGCCGCCTCGGCGACGCTGTGCTGGCGGTAGTACAACTCCGTCAGCACGTCCCGGTGTTCCGGCGACAGCCGGTCCAGGGCGCCGAGCACCGTCATGGTGTCCACCACCGAGTCCGCGTGGTCCCCCTCGACGGGAGGAGCGGCCGCGGAGCCGGAGACCTCCGGCGGCCGGGCGGCCTTGGCCCGGTACCGGTCCGTGATGATGTTGCGGGTCACGGTGAGCAGCCAGCCGCGCACCGAGCCCTTCCCGTTGACCAGCACCTCGGAATGCCGCCACGCCCGGATCAGGGTCTCCTGGACGACGTCCTCGGCAGCGGCCCGGTCCCCGGTCAGCCGGGTGGCGTAGGCGAGGAGGGCGTTGCCGTGCTCCTCGTACACCGCCCTGATCAGCGCCTCGTCGGTCGAGCCCCGCCGGTTGCGGGGCCGCAGTGGTCCGGGCATACAGGTTCTCCGTCCGCCTCGTGTCGCGTCGTGCGGTCGGAACACGCTCGCGGGGCCCGGCCGGTTCATGTGACCCGCGTCACTCACTTCCGGCAGGTGCGGCCCTCGTTGAGGCAGGCGACCAGTTCGCCCATCTGCCCGTCGGTCATCACGTCCACGAACATCGCGTGGTCCGTCCTCGGGCTGTGCCGCTGCTCCGGGAAGGAGTCGAGGGCGATCGGCACCCCCGGCCCCACCGCGTAGGCCAGCGAGAGCCGCAGCTCGGGCACCGCGAACATGCCCTGGGGGCACACCCCCTGGGCGGAGGGGAACGCGAGGTGGGAGCGGTGGTCGGCGGCGGCCGTGTCCAGCCCGTTCCAGCAGGAGGGGAAGACGAGCGTACGGGTCACCAGCTCGCCGGCCGGGCAGCGCGGGTAGCTCGTCGTGGACCGGCCGGGGGAGCCCGAACAGCCCCAGCGGGCCCGGACGGCGGCGTCCGTCGCGGCCGTGTACGCCACGGCGTCGCCCGTCATCGCGCGCAGGAAGCGGGGCATCGCCACCACCTTGCCCACCGGGCTGCCCCGGAACTCCACCCGCACCGAGGCCTCGGGCAGGATCTCCCCCGTGTTGCCGTGCCCGGCGGCACCCTCGTGGGCGCGGCCGCCCGGCCGGTCGGTGCGCCGCAGGACCGGCCAGTAGTACGTGGAACGGTCGCCGCCCGCGCAGCTCGTGGCGGCGGCGGACAGCGAGGCGTCGGTGGACAGGGCGTCCGTGGACAGATTGCCCACGTACGCGTGGGTGTGGTGGGCGCCGGCCCGCAGTCCCGGCGAGACCACCAGGTTGTCCTCGTTCCAGTGCCCCTGTTCGTTGCGCCCGCAGTCCACCGTCACGGTGCCCGTGGAGGCGTCCGGTCCGGGCGGCGGCGGGGCCGGTCCGGGCGGGACGCCGGCGGGGTCCACGCGGTCCCCGGCGGCTGAGGCGAGGCGCGGGCCGGCCGCCCGGGAGGCGCCCAGCACGGCGGCGGCCAGCCCGGCGCCCAGCACCAGGCAGACCAGCAGCACCAGCAGGCGGTTTCCGTTCCCCATGACGGTCACGGTCGCCGCTGCCGCGCCGGAGAGTCAACCGGGCGTCCGCACCAGGGCGCTGCCGCGATTTCGGAGGTGTCCCGCGGTTCCCTGCTCAGCGGGGCCCGGCCCCGGAGCGCGGTCCCTGCGTCCGCCCGGAGTCCGGTCCGGAGTCGGCCCCGGAGTCCGGTCCGGAGTCCGGTCCGGGCGGTGTCCCGCTCCCGGCGTTCCGGCCCGGATCCCGGCGCAGGTTGGCCCGTCAGGTGCTTGTCCGGCCGCGGGCCCGCCCCCGAGAGTTCTCGTATGACACCGGAAGAGCTCCTGCACGCCTTCGCCCGCACCCGCGCCTCCCTCGACGGCGGGGACACGGTCTTCTGGTGGACCGGCGACATCCACTCCTGGGCCCCCGGCGAGCCCTACCGCCGCCTGTTCGGCTTCGAGGGCCTCAACGCCGCCCGGCTGGAGGCCGACGAGGAGGGCGGCGGCTACCGGATGCTCTCCCGCGAGGCCGCCTTCTACCTCGACCCCGCCAGTCGGGACATCCTGGAGACCTGGCAGGGGAAGCCCGTGGTCCACGTCTGGAACGATCCGGCCAACCAGCGGTGGCGGCCCTTCCCCGTCCCGCGCACCGAACTGGGCGACCAGGTCTGCTTCAGCCTGGAGATCCCGCTCGCCTACCCCTCCCCGCTGCCGGTCGCCGACTACCCGCTGAACTCCGCCGACGACACCTACCGGGCCCTGGAGCTCTTCCAGTTCTTCACCTCCGCCGCCGCCCTGGCCGGTGACGCCCCGAGCGTCCCCGCCACCATGTCGTGGACCCGGATGTCCCCCTGGCTGCCCTGGATGGAGCAGGGGCAGCGCCCTGGCGGCCTCACCTTCCACTGCCGCGGCGTGAAGCTCGCCTCCTACGCCGAGGTACCCGAGCGCACCCGCGCGTACATCGCCGCACACCACCCGGAGTTCGCCGGCGCCCCCGAGAAGTGGGCCGAGCCCAACGAGTCCAGCTGGACGTACTTCCGCAGGCTCAACCCGCGCTGACCCCGCTGACCCCGCGGACCCCGCTGACCCCGCGGACCCCGCCGGCCTCCGCCGACCCCCGGTAACCCCCGGGCGGGGGAGGGGCCCACAGGGTCCGGACAAGGGTTTTCCCCGTATCGGGTTCACTCCCGCGTTGCCTACTGTCTGCCCACCGGCGATCTTCCGCGCCCCGGGCGGCCCCGCACCAACCCCACATGGTGTGAAACGACCGCGGACGCGCTGACCGCCGGGTACGCCGTCGCCCTGCCCCGCCGTTGCGGCCGGGCGACGTGGCGCGCGGCGGTGCCGGGGCGGGTTCGACCAGCCCGTCCAGGCCCCGCTTCCGCCGGTTCCACCTCCCACACTGCACCGACCGGCCGCTCCCGTCTGCCCGGAAGCGGCCCGTAAAGGGGAACAACGTGCACGCACCCAGACGTCGGCTCATATCCGTCGTGGCCATGTCCGTCACCCTGCTCGCCGGCGCCGCCACCTCCGCGGTGGCCGTGACCCCCGCGAACGACCCGGCCGCCTCCACCCTGCCGGCCGCCGCGGCCCCCGCCGCCCCCGCCGCCGCTCCGGTCGAGAACCTGATCGTCGGCTACAAGTCCTCGGCGTCCGAGGCCAGCTCCAACGACGCGGCCGCCAACGACGCCGCCGCCAAGGCCCAGAAGGCCGGCAAGAAGGCCAAGTTCGACCGCCGTCTCGGCACCGGAGCCGCGCTCGTCAACCTCGGCGGTGCGACCGCCCCGGCCGACGCCGCGAAGGTGATGGACCAGTTCCGCGCCGACCCGGACGTCGCCTACGTCGAGCCGGACTCCCGCGCCTACGCCATGGCCACCCCGGACGACACCGAGTACGCCAAGCAGTGGGACCTCTTCGAGCCCACCGCCGGCATGAACGTGCCCGCCGCCTGGGACAAGACCACCGGCTCCGGCGTCACCGTCGCCGTCATCGACACCGGCTACGTGGCCCACTCCGACGTCGCCCCCAACGTCGTCGCCGGCTACGACTTCATCAGCAGCTCCACCGCCGCCCGTGACGGCAACGGCCGCGACAACAACCCGGCCGACCAGGGCGACTGGTCCGCGGCCGGCGAGTGCGGCACCGGCTCCAAGGCCAGCGACTCCTCCTGGCACGGCACCCACGTCGCCGGCACCATCGCCGCCGCGACCAACAACGCCAAGGGCGTCGCGGGCATCGCGTACAACGCCAAGATCCAGCCCGTCCGCGTGCTCGGCAAGTGCGGCGGCGCCACCTCGGACATCGTCGACGCCATCACCTGGGCCTCCGGCGGCACCGTCTCGGGCGTCCCGGCGAACGCCACCCCCGCCAAGGTCATCAACATGAGCCTCGGCGGCTCCGGCGCCTGCACCGCCACCTACCAGAACGCCATCAACGCGGCCGTCGCCCGCGGCACCACCGTCGTGGTCGCCGCCGGCAACAGCAACGCCGACGCGTCCGGCTTCTCGCCCGCCAGCTGCAACAACGTGATCAACGTGGCCGCCAGCAACCGCACCGGCGACCGCTCCTTCTACTCGAACTACGGCGCGATCATCGACGTCGCCGCCCCGGGCGGTGAGACCCGCCGCGCCACCGACACGCCCGGCACCGTCACCACCCCCGAGAACGGCATCCTCTCCACGCTGAACGGTGGCACCACCACCCCCGGCGCCGAGATCTACAAGCCGTACCAGGGCACCAGCATGGCCGCCCCGCACGTCGCGGGCCTCGCCGCCCTCCTCGTCGGCGCCAAGCCCTCGCTCACCCCGGCGCAGATCGAGTCGGCCATCAAGGCCAACGCCCGCCCGCTGGCCGGCACCTGCACCGGCGGCTGCGGCTCCGGCCTCGCCGACGCGGCCGCGACCGTCAACGCCGTGACCTCGACCCAGCCCACCCCGGCCTTCGAGAACACCGCGGACTTCGCCATCGGCGACAACGCCACGGTCGAGAGCCCCATCACCGTCACCGGCGTGACCGGCAACGCCCCGGCCGCCCTCCAGGTGGGCGTGAACATCACGCACACCTACATCGGTGACCTGAAGGTCGACCTGGTCGCCCCCGACGGCACCGTCTACACCCTGCACAACCGGGCCGGCGGCAGCGCGGACAACATCAACCAGACCTACACCGTCAACGCCTCCTCCGAGGTCGCGAACGGCACCTGGAAGCTCCGTGTGAACGACAACGCGGGCGGCGACACCGGCAAGATCGACTCCTGGAGCCTCGGCTTCTGACCCGGTTCGCACCGGTCCCGGCGGAGCCCCCCAACTCCGTCCTGACGGGCCGATAGTACGGACCAATCCAGTGCGCTGGCCTGCCGGTACCTCCCGTACCGGCAGGCCGGCGGCGCTTTCCTGTCACCTGACTGAATTCTGCGTCACAATCCGGGTCCGTCGGGGGGCTGACCTCGTATTGTCGCGTCTCACAGGAAGGGCACAGGAGCAGGGGCGCGAAAGGCTGGTGGCTGTGCGTGGCGGCGACGGGGAACGCTGACACCAACGTCGGACACGGTGCACTCATCGAGGCGGTCGACCGGGCGCTCACCACGCACGGCCGCGCCGTCCTCACGGGAGTCGCCGGGTCGGGAAAGACCGAGGTGGCGCGGGCCGTCGCGGCCGCCGCCGCCCGGCGGCGCGAAACCGTCCTGCGCCTCGCCCCCGAAGCCGCCGACCGGGAGATACCCGAGGCCGCGGCCGCGGCCCTCCTCGCCTCCGTCCCCCGCACCGCCCTCGACCGCCTCGCCGGACCCCAGCGCACGGCCATCGCCCTGCTCCGCCGCGAGGCCGACGCCCCCCGCGCCGGCCGCGACCACGTCGCCCTGCGCCTGGCCGTCGTCGAAGTGCTCCGCGGCCTCGCCGCCACCGGCCCCGTCCTGCTCGTCCTCGACAACGCCCAGTGGCTCGACCCCGAGAGCACCGACCTGCTCCGCTTCGTCCTGCGCCTGACCCCGCCGCGCGTCCGGGTCCTCGCCGCCGAGTGCGTCCAGGCGGCACCCGTCGCCGAATCCCTCTGCGGCCCCGGCACCCCCGTCGTCCACGTCCCCGCGCTCGGCGCCGACGAGGTCGCCGAGCTGCTGCTCCGCCACGGCCTGCCCGCCCGCCTGGCCGGCCGCATCCACCAGGCCAGCGGCGGCAACCCGCGCCTCGCCCTCGCGCTGGGCCACTCCCTCGCCGAAGCCGCCGCCGGCCAGGGCGGCGGCGCCCACCACGCCGACACCCTGCCCGTCACCGGCCAGGCCCGCGAGGTCGCCCGCCGGCTCCTCGCCGCCGCCCCCGGCCGGACCCGCCCGACCCTGCTGCTCGCCGCCCTCGCCGCCCGCCCCACCACCGCCCTGCTGCGCCGGGCCGGACGCCCCTACGCCGAGGCGGAACTCGCGCAGGCCGAACGGGCCGCACTGGTCACCGTCGCCGAGGACGGCACCGTCGCCTTCACCGCCGGCGCCCTGCCGGCCGCCCTGGCCGCCGACGCCGGCTGGCCCGAGCGGGCCGCCGGGCACGCCGCGCTCGCCGCCGCCGTGGACGACCCCGTCCAGGCCGTACGCCACCGCGCGCTCGCCGTCGACACCCCGGACGCGGACCTCGCCGCCGAGATCACCCGGGCCGCCGACGCCTGCCGCCGCCGGGGCCAGCGGGCCCTGGCCGCCGAGCTCGGGCTGCTCGCCGCCGAACGGACCCCCGCCGCCCTCCCGCAGGAGGAGCTCGCCCGCCTCGTCGGCGCCGCCGAGGACGCCGGCTGGGCCGGCCGCGCCGACCTCGCCCGCCGCGCCACCCGTGCCGTCCTCGCCCGCGACGCCTCGCCCGCCCAGCGGGTACGGGCCCGGCTCGCGGTGATCGACGCCGCCGGGCAGGCCCTGGCCGACCTCGACGAGACCATCGCCCACGCCGTCGCCGACGCCGCCGGGGACCCCTCCCTGCAGGCCGCCGTCCAGCTGCGGATCGCCTGGAAGCACAACATCGGCGACGGCGACCCCGTCCGCGCCCGCGACGCCGCCGCCGAGGCCGGAGCGCTCGCGAAGGCCGGGGGAGACCAGGTCGCCGAAGCCATGGCCCTGACCGTCCGGGCCCGGATGGGCCGCATCCTCGGCGACCCCGACGCCGAGGACATCCTGGCCGAGGCCCTCGCCCTGCCCGCCCCCGACGTCCCCCTCGGCATGCGCAACGCCCCCCAGTTCCTCGCCGTCCGCCACGCCCTCTTCGACGACCGGCTCCCCGACGCCCGCCGCCAGCTCCTCGTCCTGCTGCCCGCCGTCCAGCGCACCGGCTCGGCCGAGGACGTCTTCGAGGTGCTGCGCAGCATGACCGAGGCCGAACTGCGCCGCGGCCGCTGCGTCCGCGGTACCGCCCACGCCCGGCGCGCCCTGGAGCTCACCATCGAGGCGGGCCTCTCACCCGGTCCGGCCTGGTACGTGGCCGCCACCGCCGAGGCCGCCGCCGGCAGCTTCGCCCGCGCCGCCGCGTACGCCCGCCGGGGCATCCGGGCCTCGGAGGAGGAGGGCGACCAGGTCTTCCTCTCCCGGGGGCTGTACGCGCTCGGCACCGTGGAACTCGCCACCGGCGAGGCCGCGAAGGCGGTCGCCACCCTGAGCCGGGTAGCCGCCCTGGAGGAGGCCCAGCAGGTGGTGGACCCCTCCGTCCTGCGCTGGCACGGGGAGCTCGCCGAGGCGCTGGTCGCCGCCGACGCGCCCGTCGAGGCCGCCGAGCTGCTGGACCGGGTCACCCCGGTCGCCCGCTCCCTCGGCCGGACCACCGTGCTCGCGGCCCTGGACCGGGCCCGCGGGCTGTGGCTGTCCGCGCGGGGCGAGCCGGACCCGGCCGTCGCCCTGCTGGAGGCCACCGCCGAGCGGTTCGCCGCCTTCGGACTGCCCCTCGAACACGGCCGTACCCTGCTGGCGCTGGCCCGCGTGGAACGCCGGCGCCGCCGCCGCGCCCCCGCCCGCGCCGCCCTGCGGGCCGCCGCCGGGCTGTTCGAGGCCGCCGGGGCCGGGCCCTGGCTGGAACTGGCCCGGGAGAACACGCCCGAGAGCTGCGGCCCGCACCCCGGCGTGGCGGCCCTGACCGAGGCGGAGGCCCGGCTCGCCCTCCTGGTCGCGGGGGGAGCCAGCAACCAGGAGGCGGCGGCGAAGCTCTTCCTGAGCGTCAAGACGGTGGAGGCCCGGCTCACCCGGATCTACCAGAAGCTCGACGTCCGCTCCCGCGCCCAGCTGGCCACGGCGCTGCGCGGCCAGTGACGCGGGCCGGCCGGCGAGCCGGGGTCTCCCTCCGCGCCGTCAGCAGCCCAGGTCGTTCCCCGGGGTGACGCCCAGCAGCTGGGTGAAGCTCTGGTACTTGCTCACCCGGCTCTGCACCTGCGCCGGATTCCCGCCGTTGCACTCCAGGGCCCCGTTGATGGAGCGGATCGTCTCGCCGAAGCCCGCGCCGTTGACCATGGCCGCGTGCGCGGTCATCGTGCCGGGGCCGTTCTGGGTGTTCCAGTACCAGAGCGCCGTCTTCATCGCGACGGCCGGGTCCTGCTCCACCAGGTAGGGGTTGGCGAGCAGGTTGATGCCGAGGGCGTCGCCCGCCGCCTTGTAGTTGAAGTTCCAGCTGAGCTGGATGGGGCCGCGGCCGTAGTAGGCGGCCTGGCCGGCGGGACAGCCGTAGGGCTGGGAGGCGTCGCAGTAGTGCGGGTAGTTGGCGGTGTTCTGCTCCACTATGTGGACCAGCCCGCCCGTCTCGTGCGAGACGTTCGCGAGGAAGGCGGCGGCCTCGCGCCGCTTGACGGTGTCGTCGCCGGTGCCGGCGAAGCCGGGGTACGCGGAGAGCGCCGCCACCAGGCCGTTGTAGGTGTAGAAGGGGTTCCGGTCCGGGAACATCTGGTTGAACTGGGCCTCGCTGACCACGAAGCCGGACGGGTTGCCGGTGCCCGGGTCGGGGTCCTGGCCCCCGCCGCCGCAGGCGCCCTGGTCCGACCAGACGCCCCACTGGCCGGTGGTGCCGGGCGTCTCGCCCTGGGTCCACCACTTGGCCTGCCAGTTGTGGCCGCCGTACGCGGCGCTCGCGCCGCCCGTGTAGACGGCGGAGGAGCTCCAGGACCCGGCGCAGGCGGGGGCCGCGGCGGCGGGGGAGACGGGCAGGGCGACGGCCAGGCCGAGCGTCGCGGCGGCGGCCGCGGCGAGGGAGAGGGCGCGGCGGCGAAGCGTGCGTATCACGTAACTGCTCCTGGGGTGGGGGGAATTGTCGCGGGAAGGCGGGGGTGACGACTACCGCCACTGAAGCGACAGTGGTCTGGACCTGTCAAGGTCTAGACCAAATCCTTTGCCCTGGGGCCCGGAACGTGCCGGAGCGGCGTGGCGGCCGGACCGCCACGCCGCTCCGGGGCCGCTGGGTCAGCTGCCGGCCGAGAGGTTGCCGGACAGGACCGGGATGTTCTCCACGAGGTGCGAAAGGGTCTCGTCGCCCTTGGCCTGGGTGGAGTTCTCGGTGCACTGCTGGTTCTGCGGGTTGGAGGCGATCGGGATGTCCTGGACGCCGATGTTGATCAGGGCGAACACCGACTGGACGTTGACCTTGGCGGGCAGGCCGATGCAGAGCTTGTTCAGCGAGCCCTGGACCGCGGAGAGCTGCGGGCTCATCTTGCCCGCGGTCTCCTGGTTGCCGTAGATCTGGTCGGCGTTGTTGCCGTTGACCGTGTTGATGCCGTTGTCATTGCCGATCGCCATCGCCGGGGAGGCCGCGAGGGCACCCGTCCCCAGGATGGAGGCGGTGACGGCGGCGGTGGCCATGAACTTCTTGAGCATCGTGAGGATCCTTCTGTCGCATGTGCTGTCCCCGGCGGGACGACCTGCCCAACTGCCTCCCGGGCCTGGGGTTATCGCCGGTCACCCGAGCGGCCCAACGGGTCCGCGGGGGCGCAGGCGCCGCCCCCGGCGCGGATCGCGCGCAGCGCGGCCGTGTGGAGGGTGCGGGGGTCGCCGTGGGCCACGGGGCTGCCGGTGAGCGTGTACCACTCGTCGGCGTCCGTGTACTGGACCTCGAAGCGGACCTTGCCGTCCGCCCCGCCGGTGGTGCGCAGCGTGAGCGGGCCCGTGATGACGCCGACCTCGTCGGTCATGGCGCCGCCGGGACCCGCGAGGACCTCGTCCTGCCACTGCCGGGGAGCGGTCATGAGGCGCAGCTGTCGATCATGGTGGTGAGCACGGCCCTTTCGGCATCGGTGACGGTCAGACCGTAATGGGACTTCACGGTGGTCCAGGCGCGCCCGTACTGGCACCAGCTCGACTTGTCCGTCGGCTGCCACAGATCGGGACTCTGGTCGCCCTTGGAGCGGTTGGACGAGGCGGAGACGGCCAGCAGCTGCGGCCGCGTCAGGTCGTTGGCGAAGGCCTTGCGCTTCGCGGCGTCCCACCCCGAGGCGCCGGAACGCCAGGCTTCGGCCAGCGGCACCATGTGGTCGATGTCCAGCTTCGCGGCCTCGTTGACCACCACGCCGTCGTACAGGCTCTTCCAGCTGCCCGACAGGGCGCGGCACTCGGAGTCCTGGGTGACGTCCGCCCCGTCACGCCTCAGAACGGTCTCGCGGGTGTCGCACTTGTCGCCCTGCTCGGCCCAGTGGGTGAACTTGGCCCGGCTGTACCCGGCCATCGTGCCGGGCTTGCCGGTGGTCAGCGCGGCCAGCTGCGTCCGGGCGACGGCCGCGCTGACCATTCCCGGCAGCACGTCCCCGGAGGCCGGCTTGGCGTCGCCCCCGGAGGGGGGCGCCGGCGCGGAGGGCGCGGGGGCCGACGCCTGTGCGGAGGGACTGACGCCGGCCGGCTTCCCCGCCGGTTTGCCGTCCCCGGAGTTCCCCGTTCCCCCGCACCCGCCCAGACCGAGCAGCAGCGCCACGGCCACCACCCCGCCGCGTACACCTGTGTGACGATTCATGACCCCACCCCGGACGAGACGCTTCGCGAACTGACCCGGGAAGACTACCCATATCCGGACATCCAACCACGCACCGGCCCCACAGTCGGAGCGGATCAGGAACAACCGGGCAACGATTCACGCCACTTGTTGAGTCGATCAGCCGTCCGCGGGACGCTACGCCATGGCTGGAGTCAGACCTTGCGGACGTGTCGGAGGCGACATGATGCGGCGTGGTGTGCGGGCGGTGGCCGTGGCGGCGGTGCTCGTTCTGGCGGTGACCGGATCCTCCTGCGACGAAGACGGCGGCGGGGACGACGGACGGCCGAAGCCGTCGGCCGACGCGAAGCCGACGGGCGGCGGCGGGAGGACCGTCAAACCGACGCCCACGCCCGGGAAGTCCTCGCCCCGGCCGACTCCGCCGACGCCGACGCCCACGCCGACCCCCGAGGACAGGAACACCGGGCACGTCCGGGTGGACCGGACACGTCCGCTGGTGGACTACAAGACCGGCGTGATCCGCGCCGCCTGCTCCGCCCTGGACATCGAGCTGACGCTGTCCGCGGACCACGCCCCGGCCCGCTGGGAGGCCGTCGCGCTCGACTACCACCCGGGCGAGGCGCGGTACACCGACGGCAACGTCCCGCGGGGGGTGGTGATCGAGCCGGCGGCCGGAGTGGTGTCGCCGGGCGGCACCAGGACGGTGCGGGTGCGGGGGGCCTTCACGGGACGCCTCCAGCGCTTCTGGATCGTCGTGCAGTACCCGGACTTCCCGCAGTCCGTGGCAGGCGGGACCGTGCGGGTCACCCTCCCCGTCGAGTGCATCCGCTAGGCCGTCTCTTTCGGATCTTGTCGGCCTTGCCCGCGGTGGCTGGTGCCGTGCATGGCAAGGCGGAGGGGCGCCCGTGTACTTGGACGTACTCGGGCGCTCCGACAACGCGGCCAGGTGCGGTGCCAGGCGCCGCGGGCCCCGACAAGATCCGAAAGGGACGGCCTAGAGGCGGAGGGTGACCCGGCTCCGGGCCGGGGTCAGGCCCAGGAGGCGGCGACCAGGGAGCGGTGCGCGGCCTCCAGGTGGGCCGACGCCGCCAGCCAGGCCCAGGCGTAGCCCTCGGACGAGGCTTCGGTGAGCCGGCCGAAGGCGTCGCGGGGGCGGCGGCCGGCCTCCGCCACGAGGGCGCCGGCCAGGTCGGCCGCCGTCCCGAAGCCGGCCCGGCGCAGCGGCCCGTACGCCCCGAGCGGCTCAGGACCCCGGCCGGACTCCGCCACCGCCCGGCGGCCGCCGGCCACACCCGTCTCCAGCAGCCGGCGCACCCGCCACAGCGGCGAGTCGGCCACCGCGTCCGGACCCGGCTCGCCGGCGGCCACCGGCCCGGCGGGCGCCCCGCCCTCCGGGAAGTGGCCGCCCTGCAGCCGGTCGTAGCCCAGGTCGGCCCGGTCGCGCCACTCGGGCGGCAGCCGCAGCGTGTACGCCGCCCCGGGCACCGGCCCCACCGCCAGCGGGCTCAGGGTGGCGGCCCGGTCCGGGTCGGGGCGGCCCAGGACGCGCACCACCAGCCCCGGATACCCGGCCAGGCGGCGCAGGTTGGCGGTGTGCGCCAGCTCTGGGTGCGGATGCGCCGGGCGCAGCCGCAGCAGCGGCGCGTCCGCGCGCGGCTCCCGCACCAGCAGGTGCTCGCCGGCCGCGCCGACCACCTGGACGTCGCAGCCCAGCAGGCCCGGTTCGGCGTCCTGCGCCAGCAGTTCCCGTACGGCCTCGGCCGCCGGGCGGGCGAACAGCCCGGCGAGCGGCTCCTCGTCCCAGGCGGCGCCCGGCGCCGGCACCGCCCGGACCCCGCGCCCGGCGCCGAGCCGCCCGTCGGCGGAGACCGTCGCACCGGTGATGCGCAGGCCCGCGCGCGCCAGCCCCGCGTGGTCGAGGGCGGCTCCGCCCAGGGCCACCGAGGCCGCCCCCGCGCCCCGGGCGCGGGCGAGCCCGCCGGGGCGGACGTCCGAGAGCGTGTAGCGGGCGCCGTCGGCGCCGAGGAGGTGGGTGACCACGCCGCCGTAGCCGGTCGCGGTCAGCACGGGCTCCCGGCACAGGCCGTGGACGCGCAGGGCGCCCCCGGCGCCGTAGGCGCGCCGGCCGCCGCCGGTCAGTCCGGGGCCGCCCGTCCCGGCCGCCAGCAGCGCGGCGGTGCGCAGCAGTTCCGAGAAGGCGGCGGCCAGGTCGGTGAGCCGCTGGCCGGCCCGGCGCTCCCGCGCGGCCCGCAGTCCCCGTACCACGCGCAGGGCGGCGGCCTCCGCGCGCGGCAGCCCGGCGAGCCGTGCGGTGTGTGCGGCGCGCAGCAGTTCCGCCTGCACCACCGCACCCCCCGCGACGACCCCGGCGGCCAGGGCCTCGGCCGAGACGGCCCACAGCGCGGCCCCGGCCCGCACCTGGGCCGGCGTCGGCGGTGACTCGCCGTCGTCCGCCACATCGGCCTTCGGCGGCGTCCCGGTACCGGGGTCCCCCGCCGAACGGTCCGCCGCTCCGGCAGCCGGACCGGCCACCTCCCCGGCCGGCGGTCCGGCCGGGGAGGTGGCGAGGGGCTCGGTGAGGGGTTCGGCCAGCGGCGCCGCCCCCAGTACCGCCGCCCGGTGCAGGCAGCGCGGCGCCAACAGGCAGCCGCAGACGGCCTGTCCGGGCTCCGTGACCGCCCCCGACGGCCCCGGCCGCAGCGTGACCACCGCGTCCTCACCGAAACGGAAGGTGACGGCCCCGTCCGCGCCGGCACCCTCCGGGCAGCCCTCGATCGCGGCGTCCAGCTTCTTGCGCAGCCGGGCGCTCAGGTTCTCCACCGCGTCCGCGACCACCTCGGCGGTGACGGGCGGCAACAGCGGGCTGGTCATCGGGGCTCCCCACGGAGTCGGTCGCCCACCCAGCGGGCGAGGGCGAGAGGGCTGAGGGCGGCCACCGGCATCCCGGCGGCGACGAGTTGCCGCGCGACCGGCACCGAGTAGCGGGGCGCGCCCGAGTCGTCGAGCGCGGCACAGCCCAGCAGATGGGCGCCGGAGGCGGCCAGCGCCCGCACCTCGCCGAGCAGGCCCCCGACCGGGGCGCCCTCCTCGAAGTCGCTGACCACGACGACCAGCGTGCGGCTCGGCACCGTGATCAGGCTCCGGGCGTGCGCGAGGCCCGCGGCGATGTGCGTACCGCCGCCGACCCGGACCTCCAGCAGCAGCGAGAGGGGGTCGTCGACGCGGCCGCTGAGGTCCACGACCTGGGTGGAGAAGGCGAGGAAGTGCGTGGACAGGGTCGGCACCCCGCCCAGCACCGCCGCCGTCAGCGCCGACCAGACCACGGACGCCTCCATCGAGCCGGAGACGTCCACCACCAGGATCAGCCGCCAGTCCGCCTCCTTCGACGTCCGCGTGCTGAACACGGGACGCTCCGGGACCACCACCACCCGGCCGTCGTCCAGCCGCCGGGTGTGCGCCAGGTTGGCCCGCAGGGTGCGCGCCAGGTCGAGCGGGCCGCCCGGCCGGCGGGTCGGGCGCGGGGTGGCCACGCCCGAGAGGGCCGGGCGCAGCCGGGTGGCCAGCTCCTTGGCCAGCTCGTCGACGAGCCGCCGCACCAGCGGCCGCAGCCGGGCCAGGTGGGCCTCGGACATGCCGCCGGCCAGCGAGAGCACCGAGGTCAGCAGTTCCACGGAGGGGCGTACCGCCGCCGGGTCGAGCTGGGCCAGCACATCGGTGCGGCCCGCCCCGGCCGCGTCGGCGAGCACCTCCTCGCGCACGTCGGCTCCGAACAGGGACTCCAGTTCCGCCGACCACTCCCGGGCCGTCGGGAAGGAGGCCTCGTCCCCGCCGCCGGAGCCGGCCCGGCCCACGTCCGCGGATCCCTCCCCGCGGCCGGCGCCGTACAGCTCGTCCAGCGCGCGGGCGTAGGGCCGCGCGCCGGCCGGGAGCCGGTCGCGCTGGCGGCCCAGCAGCAGCCGCCACCGGTCGGCGGGCGCCAGCCGCTCCCGCGCCGGCCGGGCGGGGGGCACGGGCGCCGCCGCGTCGGAGGACACCGGGACGGTGGCCGCGTCCGGCGGCCCCCCGGGCAGCGGCAGTTCCTTCAGCGCGGCCAGCCCGGCCGCGTCGGCGGCGGCCCACAGGGCGAGCAGCGCGGGCGGCGCGTCGAGCGACAGGTCGACGCGGTCGCCGAGCCGCTCGGTGACGGTGTCCAGCAGCCGCTCCCGGGCGGCCGGGGTCAGTACGTCGAACCCGGCGCGCAGCGCGGGAAGCCGCTCCAGGAACGCCGCGTCGGCCAGCGAGTCCACCCGGTCCAGCAGCGGGACGAGGGCGGCCGGGGAGGCGCCCAGCAGCGGACCGGCGGCCGTGAGGAGCCCCGTGAGGCGGCGGGCCAGCGCGCGCCGCGCCTCGGGGGTGGCCGCCCCGTCCACCCAGGCGGCGGCGCGGGAGCCGAGCCCGGCCGCCGTATCCAGGTCGAGCAGCACCCGTACGGCCAGGGCCGCACCCCGCATCAACGGGCCCGCGCCGGAGGCGAGTTCGGCGAGGGAGGCGTCCATGCGCAGCCCCAGCCGGCGGGCGGCGGCCCGGTCGGCGAGGGCCACCAGCGCGCCCGCGTCCGCGGGGTCGTCGCTGCCGGCGAGGCCGGGCAGGGACCGCAGCGCAGCGTCGAGCAGCTCGCCGGTCAGCTCCTCGGCGACGGCCCGCGCCCCGTCCCCCGCGCCGGGCAGGTGGCCGCGGCGCAGCCCCTCCAGCAGGTCCACGGCCTCCAGGAGTTCCGGCACGGTGGCGGTGTCCGGCAGTACGGCCGCCATCTCCTCCAGTCGTACGCCGACCAGTTCGGGCAGGTCGCAGCGCGCGGCGGCGTCGAGCCCGGCCAGCACCTGGGCCGCCGTCGGGCCGCCTTCGGCCGCCTGGCGGCGCGCGGTGTCACGCAGCGTCCCGGCGGCCGCCTGGGCGGCGCTCACGCCGCGGACCCCCGCCAGGTCGAGGCGGGCCGGGACGGACGGGGTCCAGGACAGCCGCCACCTGCTCCCCAGGGCGGTGCCGTCGCCGGTGCCGGCCACCCCCAGGGGCTCCCCGTAGGAGGCCCCGCAGACCACCAGCCGCCGCAGCAGCACCTCCCGGCGCCCGTCGAGCTCGGAGCGCAGGGGGTCCAGGCGCACCTCCCGCGGCTCCGGGTCCCCGGGACACGGCAGCCGCAGCGCGGCCAGCTCCGCCTCCACGGAGGGGCCGAGCCCGGAGCGCGGGGCGTGCGGGGTGGTCCGGCCGCGGCCGGTGCCGACGAAGACGGCCTCCAGGGCACGGGCCAGCGCCCGCCCCCGGCCCAGGGGTTCGCCCTGCCCGAGCACCGTGGTGACGGCCTCCAGCAGTTCGCCCCGGCCGGGGGCGGGCAGTCCCCGCAGCACCGCCAGGTCGCAGGCCAGCCGCAGCGTCTCGGCGGCCTCCCCGGTGCCCGCCGTGTGCCCGGCGCGGCGCAGCTCCCGGCAGAGCCGGGTGAGGGCGGCCGCGGCCGCCTCCCGCAGCCGGCCGGGGTCCCCGCCCGCCTCGAACACGGCCTGCTGCCAGAGCGGGTCCCGGATTCCGGCGGGGTAGCCGGAGCGCGAGTCGAGCAGGTCGTGGGAGTAGGCCACGAACGACGTGACGACGGCCTCGGCCTCGGCCTCGGTAGCCGTACCGGCATCCGCCGCAGCGCCACCGTCCGCGCCCGCCGCGCCCGCCGCGCCCGCCGCGCCCGTCGTGAGCGCCGGGGCGTGGAAGGCACCGATCACGGCGGCGACCCGGCGGCCGGCGAACCGCGCGAGCACGCCCCGCATGTGCGACTCCCGCGCCAGGTCCACCGCCGCCACCGCGCCCGCGTCGGCCCGCAGCGCCCAGCCGACCCCGAGCGCGGCACGGCGTACGGCCTCGGGAGAGCAGCCCGGGGCCAGGACCTCGACGGCCCGGTCCCACAGGTCCTCGCCCTCGCGCCCGGTCCCCGCCGCGGCGAGCGCCCCGGCGTAGGACGGGCCCCCCGACGGTCCGGCGGCCGTCGGCGCGGTCTCCGGAGCCCAGCCCCGGTCGGACAGCGGCAGGTCGCAGCAGACGACCTCCACGCCCCGCCCGCGCGCCCAGCGGACCGCCGCCAGCTCGGGGGAGAAGTCCGCGAACGGGTAGAAGGCGAGGCGCCCGTCGGCCCCCAGGCCCGCCAGGGCGACCGGCGCGAGGGTCTCCGGGTCGGCCAGGTGGGGCAGCCACGACTGGAACTCGGCCGGCAGCTCCACGCAGACGACCTCGGGGTCGGCCGCGTCCAGCAGCGCGGGGACCACCGCGGCCAGCGCGGGACTGTGGTGCCGCACCCCCAGCAGGTACGGCTCGCGGCAGGCGGCCAGCTCCTCGACGGCCGCCCGCGGTTCGGCGGTGAGCGTCAACGCAGGCTCCCGCGCAGGTCCCACAGCCGGCGCCACGTCGCCGAGCCGTCCTCGGCGCGGCGGCGGACCGGGCCGTCCCAGTAGCCCAGCAGCCGCCCGTGGTCGGCGGGGTCGTCCTTGCGCACCACGCCCAGCAGGTGCCCCGGCAGCAGGTCCAGCACGTCGCCGCCCGGCAGGTACGCGGCGGACACCCCCAGGGAGGCCGCCACCTGGACGGCCTCGGCGGTGGACATGACCGTCCCGGGCCGCTCCACGTCCCAGCCCTCGGCGCTGCGCCCCGAGCGCAGGTCCCGGAAGACGGTGACGAGCGCGTCGAGGACGGAGTCGTCGACCCCGAAGGCGGCGCCGGCGCGCTCGACGGCGGCGACGGCCTGCCGGCGGATCAGCGCGGTCTCGGCGTCCGGGTCGGCGATCGGGCCGACGGTCTCGAAGTTGAAGCGCCGCTTGAGGGCGGCGGACATCTCCGAGACGCCCCGGTCGCGCAGGTTGGCGGTGGCGATGACCGTGAAACCGGGGGCGGCCGGGACCACCGCGTCCTCGGTGGCGGTCAGCTCGGGCACGCTGACCCGCCGGTCGGACAGGATCGACACGAGCGCGTCCTGCACCTCGGGCAGGCAGCGGGTGATCTCCTCGACCCGCGCCACCCGGCCCGTCCGCATCGCGGAGAGCACGGGGGAGTCGACCAGGGCCTGCGAGGTGGGGCCCTGGGCGAGCAGCAGCGCGTAGTTCCAGCCGTACCGGAAGGCGTCCTCGGTGGTGCCGGCGGTGCCCTGGACGGTGAGCTCGCTGGTGCCGCACACGGCGGCCGACAGCAGCTCGGACAGCATCGACTTGGCGGTGCCCGGCTCACCGGTGAGCAGCAGTCCGCGCTCCCCGGCCAGGGTCACCACGCAGCGCTCCACCAGGGCGCGTTCGCCGACGAACTTCGGGGCGATCACCAGCTTCGACGGGAGTCCGGCACGGCGCCTGGGCAGGGCCAGCTCCTCGCCCGCGCTGCCGCACACGAAGGTCACCACCGCGCGCGGGGTGAGCGCCCAGCCAGGAGGGCGGGGGCCCGTGTCCTGGGCGGCGAGGAAGGCGAGTTCGGCGGCGTACCGCTCCTCGGCGGGCATCGCCTGCCGGACGGGGGCGGACTGTTCGGTGACGGTCATCGGGTATCGGGTCCTCTGGTTGTCAGAAGTTCAGAAGTTCAGAAGTTGAGGAGTCCAGGAATTCAGGAATTCAGGAGCTCGCAAGTGCGGCAGGAAGGGCCGGCGGGGGCGCGGCGGCGGTACCGCGCCCCCACCGGTTCAGCGCCTGCGGGCGCCGGTCCGCTTCACCTTCAGCTCCTCGAAGCGCGGTACGTCGCCCTCGCGGACCCGCGCCCAGGCCCGGCGGTACAGGTCCGCGGCCGGCTCGGCGGGCACCAGCACGCCCAGCGTCGGAAGGCCGCCCGCGGCGAGGGCGTACATGGGCAGCTTCCACGCCTCGACCGGCAGGACGGGCGAGCCGGGCTCGGTCCAGCCGCCGGGCAGGAACAGGGAGCGCCCGGCCCGGGAGCGGACGGCCGCCACCACCAGGTCGGTGGCGGCCAGTTCGGCCCGGGCGGCCTTCATCCGGGCCGGCTTCCAGCCCGTCCAGCGCGCCGTGTTGCGGTCGGTGGGGTCGGGCATCGCCAGCAGCGCCAGGTACAGCGCGGCCGCGTCGGCGCCCAGCCCGTACGCCCCGGAAACCTCCGCGACCAGCTCGGGGACGCTGCGCGACGGGTCCTGCGGCCACCAGGTCCCCTCCTTGTCGAGGGCACCCGCGACGGGCGCCCCCGGGTCGGCGAGCAGCGCGGCGAACGCCGGGTCCTGGACCAGGCGCAGCGCCGACTCGGCCCCGGAGGGCCGCTGTTCCGTGCCGCGCAGCAGTGGCAGGTACGGGTCGGAGCCGGTCGAGTCCAGCAGCGCGGGGCGCACCGCGGGCCGGGGCTGCGAGTCCTGCGTGGCCAGCACCACCGCGCCGTACCGCTCGTAGCCCTCGCCGCTCTCGGTGGGGGTGCCGGCCGCCTTGCGGAAATCGGGCAGCCGGACGTAGTGCCCGACGCTCAGCAGCAGTTCGGGCGAGGCCAGCCGCTGGCGCAGCGCGCTGAGCGCCGGCGGCAGGCAGGCCCGTACCGGATGTCCGGCGGGCAGCCGGTGCGCGAGCCAGGCCGTCAGGGCGGCGGCCCCGGTCAGCACTCCCGCGTCGAAGGGCTGCGCCACCGGGACGGCGGGCTCCACGTGGTCGCCCTTGACGGTCCACGGGACATCGGCGGACAGCACCTCGGAGGCCGCCGCGTCGAGCAGCGCGGGCAGTGCCCGGTGCGGGGCCCAGCCGCCGCGCACCTCCTTGGCGGCCTCGGCGAGCAGCCACTCGGGCACGGGGGTACGACGGCCCACGCGCTCGTTCCACACCCGCGCGGCGGCGGCCGCGTCCGGGCCGTCCGTCCACAGCCGCGCCGGGTCGGCGGGCAGCAGCGCCGCGACCAGGGCGCGCCGGACGCCGACGCCGAGCTCCTTGAGGTCGTCGCGGGCGTTCACGGCGTCCGAGGCCTTCAGCCCGAGGGTCTCGCGCAGCTCGGCGGGCAGGAAGCCGCGGTCGTACGTGTCCAGGTGCGGCAGGCCCGCGAGGACCATCCGGGCCACGGCGGAGGAGACCCCGGTGAGGCGCCCGAACTCCTCGGCGGCCTCCGGGAACCAGGGTGCCGGGCCGCGTTCGGCGGCCTCCTTCAGGAAGGCGGCGGTCCAGTCCGCGCCGCGCACGCGGTCGCCGGCCGGCTCGGCCGTTCCGGCCGCGGTGTAGGGGGCGGGCACGGCGAAGGCACCGGCCGGGTCGTGGAGCAGCGCGTCGAACTCGCGGCCCTTCGGGAACTCCTGGGTCTGCTCGTTGAGGGCGAGTACGGCTCCGCCGCCGAGCGGGACGACGGCCCGGTGCCGGCTGCCCCGGCCGCGCTCGCGGCCGTCGGTACCGAGCAGGTGGGCGGTGTCGATCCGCACGCGGACGCGCCGCCACCGCGCGGCGGACGCCGCGGCGGAGGCCAGACCCAGGGCGTCCACCTCGGCGAGCATCCGCAGCAGCCCCGCCCTCTCCTCCTCCGTGGTGTCGCCGGTGGTGACCGCGCGGTAGGCGACCGCCGCGGGGGCGTCCAGGAACAGCCCGGCCCAGGGGAGGGAGGAGTGGGCGATCTTCGGCGTGTCCACGTGCAGCCGCCCCGGGACCGCCTCGGCGGCGGTGTCGGCGACGGCCGCCGCGAGCCGGCGCAGGAACTGGAACGTCCCGTCCGCGTCCCCGCCGAAGTAGCGGTGGTAGGGAGTGCCCGTCAGCCCGTGCAGCGGGCGGTCGAGCAGGAAATCGGACGGGCCCCGGTCCACCGGGGTCTTCGGCCGTGCCTCCGGGGCCGGCTTCAGAGCCTCCGCCACCTTGGCCAGGGCCTTGCGCTGGGTCAGTGCCGAGCGGACGGTGTCGACCACCCCGCCGAGCAGGGCGGGCGCGCTGACGGTGGGCAGGGCCGCGCTGACCAGCGCCGGCAGGTCCGTGCGCTTCTCCGCCCGGGCGGCGGCCGCCAGCAGGGCCCCGGCGGCGTGAGCGTCGATCGCGCGCAGCGCCTTCGAACCCTCGGGGTCGCGGGGCCGCAGGCAGTACCAGTAGGCGAGCCGCGGGAGTTCGGCGTGGCCGGTCCAGAAGAGGCCGCCGTTGTGGTCGGAGGTGACCCGGCAGGTGACGGCGCCCTCGGGGTCGGTGAGGGCCAGGGTCCGCCAGTCCCGGGACACGGCGCGCGGCCGGTCGTCACCGGGGAAGGCGACGGCCGCGCGCGGGAGGGGGCCGCCCTCGCGCACGGTGACGGAGCGCCCGGTGTTGTCGGAGCCGTGCCAGCCCTCGCCCCGGACGTGCACGACCCGCCAGCCGAGCAGCCCGTCCACGGGCGCGCCCAGCACGGAGCCCTCGACGGCGGGCGTCGGCCGCAGCCAGTTCTGGCCGACGTGGTCGTTCAGGACGCTGCCGCTCGGGTGGCCGTCCAGGGCGTCGGCGAGGAAGCCCGGCAGGGAACGCCGCCCCAGGACGCCCGTGGCCGGGTCGTACTCGGCCCAGCCCCAGTCGCCCGGGCGGCCGCCCTGGTCCCACACCCAGTACGAGGTCCCGTCGGTGATGACCGCCCGCTCGGCCGGCAGCCTGCTGTCGCCCGCGTGCAGCGGGGCGGCGCCGCCGGTGGTGCGGCCGCCGCCGGGCAGCGCGAGGCTGACGTGTTCGGAGCGCACCGACCAGTAGGTGGCGGCGGAGTCCAGGGTGAGGACGTCGTCGGGGGCGCTCAGCCAGTAGCCCTGGACCGGGCCGTCGTAGGAGGCCCAGAAGACGAGCAGGTCGCCGTCGGTGTAGTGGAAGCCGTGGTGGTACCGGTCGCCCGGGGGGATCCGCAGGTCGTGGGTGAGCACGGTGGAGTCGGCGCCGATGACGCGGACCTGCGTGGAGTTGGCGACGATGACGTACGGCCAGGCGTCCATGACGGTCAGCGGCGTCCGGCCCCGGCCGGGCGACAGCTCGGTGACGGCGGCCTCCCAGGCCGGCCAGACCAGTTCCTCGAACAGGCCGCCCCGCAGGGTGCGGGCCAGGATCCCGCCCAGGTCGACGGAGGCCGCCCGGGTCACCTCCTCGGGGGCGAGGGCCAGGGCCTCGGACGGCAGCCAGGTGAGCCGGCGCAGCGCCTCGGGGAGCTCCGGCAGTGCCGCCGCCGTGGACTCGCCGGCCACCCGGCGGACCCACTCGGCCACCAGCGGGGCGCTGCCGGGGGCCGCGGCGAGGTGCCGCACCGTCCCGCGGTCGGTCGACATGTGGGTGTTGAAGCGGTCCAGGGTGCGGAAGAAGGCGGGACGCATCCGCTCGTCCGTGCACAGCGCCCGCAGGTCGCGCCGCCCGGCCGAACGGGCCCAGCCGTCCAGGCCCAGCACCTCGCTCGGCCCCGGGTCGGCCACGGTCAGGCCGAACGAGAGCAGCAGGTCGAGCAGGTCCACGTCCTGGAGGCCCAGGCGCAGGCCCTCCTCCCGCCCCGGCAGGGCGAGTTCGGCGCGCAGCACGTCGGCGCAGCGGTCGATCAGGGGGAGCAGCGCGGGCAGCGGCGGGGGAGTGCCCCAGCCGGTGTGCCGGGCGGTGTGGAAGCGCTCCAGCCAGCCCGCGGTGCCGTCGGCGCAGCGCTCCTCGGCCGGCAGGTCCGCGTCCGCCAGCCCGGCGGTGGCGCCCGACTCCTCCAGCACCTCCAGCCACAGGGCGGCCAGTTCCCCGGCGTCGCCGCCGCCGGACGGGGTGATGCCGAGCAGGGTCCCGCGTACCGCGGGCACGCGCTCGGCGAGGGCGACCAGGGCCGTGCGGTGGGCCTTCCACCAGCCGGCCGCGGCGCGCAGGGTGGCGGGCAGGGGCAGCAGCTCGGCGAGGTAGTCCTGCTCGGGCACGTTGCCGGTCAGCCCGGCCGCGCGGGCCAGCCGGCGCAGCTCGACGGCGGCCTGCGCGGAGGGTGCGAGCCCGCCCGCGGTGCGGCGTACGCACAGCCGCCGGAAGCGCTCGAAGGCCTCGGCGGGGGAGACCCGCTGGGCCAGCTCCTTGCCGTAGCCGGTGAGCACCTTCACCGGCAGGGCGCCGGCCAGGGCGAACTCCAGGAACACGGCGTCGAGCCGGTCCTCGTCGACGGCCAGGCCGTAGCGGGCCTCGCTGGTGCGGGCGCGGCCGAACAGCTGGGCCGCGTAGGTGGTGTTCTCGACGGCGAGGAAGACGCGCGCGGCCTGCTCGTAGAAGACGGGCAGGAAGTGCGGGACGGCGGCGGCGAGCCGGTCGGCCAGCTCGGTGCAGGCGTCGAGGGCGGCCTTGGGCTTGGTCTTGGCCTGCCGGGCCAGCCGGTCCAGTTCGGGTACCACGGCCAGCGCGTGGTGTCCGTCCTCGGGGTGGTGCACCAGCACCCACTCCGGGAAGCCGAGCGCCTGGCGCCGGCCGAGGCCGACGACCTGCGGCTCGCCGTCCGGTACGAGGCCCAGGAAGCCCGCGGCGAGGTCCTCCGCGGCGCCGAGCTCGGCCGCGGCGAGGCGGACCACGACGCGCTCGTCCCCGAGGGCCGGGTGGCGGTACGCCCGCGCGGTGAGGGGGACGGCCGAGGCGCCCGCCCCGGTGGTGCCGGCGGGCAGGACGGCACCCGCCGCCAGCAGTCCGGCGGCCTCTCCCAGGGCCTGCCCGGCCGTGCCCGTGGTGCCGGTGGTGTCGGTGGTGCTCACGCTTCGTCCCCGCCCTCTTCGATCCTGCGCCCGGCGTACAGCGCCGCGGCCATCCGCATGCCCTCGGACCACGCCACCGGTCCGACCTCGCCGAGGCGTACCGCCCGGCCGTCCTCGTCGTGCCAGTTCAGCGCCCCGGTGGCGGTCTCGTCGTCCCAGTAGGGCTCGCCGATCCACACGGCCGCCTCCACGGCCCGGCCCGAGTCGCGCACCTTGCAGGTGGCGTAGCCGCCGGAGACCCGGTAGCCGAGGTTCGTGGCGCGGGCCGCGAGGCCGAACCGGGTGGGGAACACCCCGCCCGCGTAGTCGCGCACCTCGGTCGCGGCCGGCTCCAGGTCCGCGGGCTTCTCCCAGGTGGGCCGGTGGATCTGCTCGACCCGCTGGGTGATGTCCAGCTCGGCCGCGAACTCCCGTACGTCGTCCAGGTCGGGCAGCAGCACCGGGTGCGGCAGGGTCACCGTGCGCGGGGAGAGTCGTACGGTCTCGCCGTCGAGGTTGACCACCTTCAGCTCGCCGCCGGGGGTGGCGTCGCGCAGGAAGCCCACCTCGTCGGGGTCGCTGTCGGGGACGACGGCGAGGTCGCGCAGCGCGGCCTGCCAGGCCTCGTCGGGCCAGACCCTGGCGAGGAGTCCGGTCGGCACGGGCAGCGAGGACACCATCCAGGTGTCCACCTGGGCCACGCAGGCCGCCTCGTGCCGCTCCAGCCACTCGGCGAGCCGGCGCAGCCGGTCCACCTCGGGGTGGTCGCGCAACGCCTTCGGCAGTGCCTTCAACTGCCGTCCCTCGGGCCGCCGTACCGCGACCTTCCCCTCCACGAGGGAGATCTCGTACCCCTCGTCCAACGCCAGCCAACCCATCAGCGCGCGCCCCTCCGCCTGTCCGAAAACGGTCTTGCGCAGCCCGGAACAAGGCGCGGGCGCCTGCCGAGCTGCGGTATGCGGGGAGACTAGCGAGCCCCACTGACAACGCGGAGGGGAGGGCTCCGGGTGAGCGTCCCGGACGCGCCGCCGCCCCCGGTCGGCAGGGACCGGGGGCGGCGGGGGAGCGGTTTGACGGGAGGTCAGTGGGAGTCGGCGGGCTCCGCGGTCTTCGACGGCGCGGGGTTCGCGGCGGCCGACCGGACCACGCGCTCGCCGTGGCCGGAACGCAGTCCGAGCCAGCTGATCAGCGCGACGAGGGCGAAGGCGGCGGCGCCGATCCAGAAGGTGAGGGTGAATCCGGACTCGGCCGGCAGCGGCGGGACGCCCTTGGGGAGGTGCTCGACGGTCTTCGACGCCAGGATGGTGGTGACGATGGCGCTGCCGATCGCGCTGCCCGTGGAGCGGGAGATGGAGTTGATCCCGTTGGCGATGCCGCTCTGGTGGTGCGGGACGCTCGACATGATCACCGCGGGCATGGCGGCGTAGCCGAAGCTGACGGCCGCGCCGACGACGAGGCCCGCGCCGATCACCGAGAAGGTGTGGCCGTGGTCGAGGGCCAGCCAGCCGAAGCCGGCGGCACCGAGCGCGGCGGCCAGGGCGAGCGCGAGGCGGGGTCCGCGGTGGCGCACCAGCTGGCCGCCGACGGGGGAGGCGAGCAGCGAGACGATCGCGCCGGGCAGCAGGAACTGGACGGAGGCGCGCAGGATGGACGCGTCGAAGCCGTATCCGGTGAGCTTCTCGGGCATCTGGACGAGGTAGGAGACGCCCAGGAAGTTCGCGAACATGCCGAAGCCGACGAGGATCCCGGCGAGGTTGGCCATCAGCACCGGGCGGTGGACGAACATCTTCATGTCGACGAGCGGCTCGGCGACCTTGCGTTCGACCAGGACCCAGACGGCCGTCATCACGGCGGCGCCGGCGAAGCTGCCCAGGGTGCGGGCGGAGGACCAGCCCCACTCGTGGCCCTGGGAGATGGGCAGCAGGAGCAGCAGCAGGGCGATGCCGAGGGTCAGCGCGCCGAGGAAGTCGGTGCGTCCGCCGGTCTTGTGCCGGGTGGCGGGGACCAGGAACACCACGGCCAGCAGGGCCACGACGGCGAAGCCGGTCGCCATCCAGAAGGCGTTGCGGTAGTCGGCGCCCTCACCGGAGGTCAGCAGACCGGTGGCGACCAGCGCCAGGCCGCTGCCGAACGCGAGCGTGCCGCTGACCAGTGCCATGGCGCCCGGCAGCTTCTGCGGCCGGACCTCCTCGCGCAGCACGGACAGCGCCAGCGGGAAGATCGCGGTCGCGGAGCCCTGGAGCACCCGGCCCAGGATCAGCAGGGGCAGGGAGGTCGCCAGCGCGGCCACCACGGAACCCGCCACCATCACGCCGAGGACGGCCACCAGGGTGGGCTTCTTGCCGTGCTGGTCGCCGAAGCGGCCGAGCAGCGGGGTGAAGACGGCGGCCGAGAGCAGGGTGGCGGTGGTCACCCAGCTCACGTTGGCGGTGGAGGTGCCGAGGTCGTTGCGGATCAGGCCCAGGATCGGTACGGGCAGGGTCTGCATCATCGACACGACCATGGCGGCGAGGCTCAGGGCGAAGACGATGACCGTCTCGTTGCCCTTCCTCGCTTCGGCGGGGGCGGATGCGGCGGAGCTCATGGAGGGGGGACCTTCTCAATGTTTCAGAACGCAGATGTTTTATGTCATCAAGTACTTCGACGAAGGTAGCCAGAGATGCTTAAGGTGGTCAAGTAAAAGGTTGATAATGTCAACGATTCTCGGCTAGGCTCCCGGGCCATGAGCACCACCGCACCGCACCGTCCCACCAAGCTGGAACTGCTGGAACTCCTCGCGGCCATCGGCACCGCCCAGTGGCGCGACTTCGCCGCCGCGGCGGCCGGCCACGGGCTCACCTCCACGCAGGCCAAGGTCCTCGCCCAGCTGGACGGGCCCGTGCCGATGCGCGGCCTCGCCGCCCTGCTGGCCTGCGACGCCTCGAACGTCACCGGGATCGTGGACCGGCTCCAGGCGCGCGGGCTGGTGCGGCGCGAGCCCGCACCCCGCGACCGCCGGGTCAAGAACGTCGTGGCGACCGACGAGGGCCGCGACGTCATGCGCCGGGTGCGCGAGGAGATGCAGGCCACCCACGGGGCGCTGGACGTGCTGGACGAGGTGGAGGGCGCGACGCTCTACGCCCTGCTGGAGCGCCTGCGCCCCGCCATGGAGCGCGACGCCGCCTCCTGATCGGGGCGCCGCCTCCTGGTCCGGCGCCGCCTCCTGGTCCCGGCCGGCCGGCCGGTCCCGTCCCGGCCGGTCAGTCCCGGGGGGCGGCCTCGACGGCCTCGGCCGACTCGACGGCGGCGTCCAGGGCGGCCGTCAGGCGGCCCAGGCGCTGCTGGAGCTCGCGGATCTCGGCCAGCTCGAACCCGGTCGCCCGCGCGATCCGGCGCGGCACCTCCACGGCCCGCTCGCGCAGGGCCGAGCCCTCCTCGGTGAGCACCGCGTGCACGGACCGTTCGTCCTCGGCGCTGCGCTCGCGCCGGATCAGGCCGGCCGCCTCCAGCCGCTTGAGCAGCGGCGAGAGCGTGCCCGAGTCGAGCCGCAGGTGCTGTCCGAGCTGCTTGACCGGCATCGTGCCGTGCTCCCAGAGCACCAGCATCACCAGGTACTGCGGGTAGGTCAGCCCCAGGTCCTTCAGGACGACCCGGTAGAGGCCCCCGAAGGCGCGGTTCGCGGCGCCCAGCGCGAAGCAGACCTGTCCGTCGAGGCGGAGGAAGTCCTGGTCGCGAAGGGGTTCGCGGAGGATGTCGGCGGGCTGCTCGGTCATGCGCCCCAGTGTACCGGAGTCGACTTGCGAGCCATTGAGTTGTGCACAACTAAATTGTGTGCTCTATTTGTGGTCGAGGGTCGGCCACCGGCCGCCCCGCCCCCTCTGAAAGGACCTCCCGATGGACGCGCTGTACACCGCCGTCGCCACCGCCAACGGCCGCGAGGGCCGCGCCGTCAGCTCCGACGGCCAGATCGACCTGCCCCTCGCCATGCCCCCGGCGCTCGGCGGCAACGGCCAGGGCACCAACCCCGAGCAGCTCTTCGCCGCCGGCTACGCCGCCTGCTTCGCCAGCGCCCTCGGCCTGGTCGGCCGGCAGGCGAAGGTCGACACCGGTGACGTGTCCGTCACGGCGGAGGCCTCCATCGGCCAGGACGCCGGCGGCTTCGGCCTCGCGGTCACCCTGCGCGTCGAGCTCCCCGCCCACCTGGAGGGCGAGACCGGCACCCTGCTGGTCAAGCAGGCCCACGAGGTCTGCCCCTACTCCAAGGCCACCCGGGGCAACATCCCCGTCGAGCTCGTCATCGAGTAGCAGCGCCCCGGGGCCGCCCGTCAGGCGGTGCGCCGCGCGGCCACCACCGCGCAGGCCACCGCCAGCGGCAGCTCCGCGGCGAGCGCCATCAGCACCGCCGCGCCCTGCCCGGCCGTACCCGCCGAGGTGGTGACGTCGAGCCAGGCGTCCGCCGCCAGCAGCGCGGCCGTCGCGCCCGCCACCGCCGGGACCCGGGGGTCGCCCTTGCGCAGCAGCAGCCCCGTCCCGGTCAGGCCGGCGGCCAGCAGCGCGTCGAAGCCGACCCAGGCGGTGGACCAGTGGGACACCTCCGCCGTCTGCGGCAGCGTCCGCGCCAGCACCACCATCCACGGCAGCAGTGCCAGCCCGGCCCCGGTGAGCACCGTCGCCAGCCGCGGGGCCCGTCCGCGCACTCCCCCGGAGCGGGGGCGGGCCTGGAACTGCGGGGCGAGGACGGCCATGGCTGCGGGTCTCCTTCCGGTCCGGCGGTCCGTCCGCCGGGCACACCACAACTCTGCTGGCCCGCAAGGAGAAGATCAGTAGCTCCACCGTCCCGACCGGGGGTGGTGCCAGGTACACCCCCGGCCGGATGCCAGGGTGGTGGTGACCCCATGATCCATCCGATTACCGTACGGACATGGCAATCCGCGGCGCGCTGAGGCGTACGTACACCTGGATCGCGTCGCACACCCCCTGGTCGGCGTGGGCCTGGCGCAACACGGCCTTCGCCACGGCGGCGATCCCGCCCGCCCTCCCCCTCCTGCTCGGCGCCGCCGCCCTCGTGGCCCTCCCCGGCCACAGCTCCCTCCCGCTGCTCCTCGTCCTCGCGCTCCGCCCGCTGCTGACGCTCCTCCAGCGCAGCCGCTTCCGGACGCTGCTCGGCCTGGACGTGCCGCCCGTCGTCCACGAGCATCGCTGGGCGACCGTACGTGGACTCGCCGAGCGGCTGCGCTCCGAGTCGACCTGGCGCCAGTACGGCTACCACCTCGTCGTCAGCCCGCTCGCCGCCGCCGGAGCCGTCGTACTCGTCCTCACCTGGGCCGGCGGCGCCGCCGCGGCCTCCGTCTACGCCTGGTGCTGGGCGCTCCCCTCCGACGGCGAATTCCCCTCCCCGGGCTGGACGGCCCAGTACGACGTCATCACCGGCCTCGGCGTGCTCGCCCTGCTCGCCGCCCCCTGGACGGCCGCGCTCCTCACCCGGCTCGACGCCACCGCCGCGGCCGCCCTCCTCGGCCCCAACCGGGCCCGCGAACTCGAGCGCCGCGTCGAGGACCTCGCCGAGAGCCGGGCCGGCGTACTCGACGCCGCCGACCTCGAACGCCGCCGCATCGAACGCGACCTGCACGACGGCGCCCAGCAGCGCCTGGTCTCCCTCGCCATGAACCTCGGCATCGCCCGCGCCACCCTCACCGACCTGCCGCCCGAGGCCAGGGCCGTCATCGACGAGGCCCACCGCGAGGCGAAGGAGGCCATCGAGGAACTCGGCAACCTGGTACGGGGACTGCACCCGGCCGTACTGGAGGACCGCGGCCTCGACGCCGCCCTCTCCGGGATCGCCGCCCGTGCCCCGCTGCCCGTCGGACTCACCGTGGACCTCGCCGAGCGGCCGGGCCCCACCGTCGAGGCCGTCGCCTACTTCGTCGTCTCCGAAGCCCTCGCCAACGTGGCCAAGCACGCCCGCGCGAAACGCTGTTCGGTCCACGTCAGCCGCCTCGCGGGCGGCCGCCGGGGCGACCTGCTGCGCGTCGTCGTCACCGACGACGGCGTCGGCGGCGCGGATCCGGCGGGCGGCACCGGACTGACCGGCCTGCGCAAGCGCGTAGGGTCGGTCGACGGAACGATTCTGATCAACAGCCCCCTCGGGGGCCCGACCGTCGTCACTGTGGAGCTGCCGTGCGGGCTGTGATCGCGGAGGACTCCGTCCTGCTGCGCATAGGTCTTGTCAAAGTCCTGGAAATGGCCGGATTCGAGGTGGCCGCCGAAACCGGCGACGCCGAAGGTCTGCTGGCCGCCGTCGAGGAACACCGGCCGGACCTCGCGCTCGTGGACGTCCGGATGCCGCCCGGATTCACCGACGAGGGGGTCCGGGCCGCCCTGATGATCCGCAGCCAGCACCCGGGGACCGCCGTCCTGTTGCTCTCCCAGTTCGTGGAGGAGCGCTACGCCGCCGACCTGCTGTCCTCCCGGAGCGGCTCCGGCATCGGCTACCTGCTCAAGCAGCGCGTCGCCGACGTCGAGGAGTTCATCGACGCCCTGCGCCGCGTCGCGGCCGGCGGCACCGCCCTCGACCCGCAGGTCGTCGCCCAGCTCCTGCTGCGCCGCGGCGGCCCCGACCCGCTGGAGCGGCTCACCCCGCGCGAGCGCGACGTACTGGCCCTCATGGCGGAAGGCCGCTCCAACGCGGCGATCGCCGCCGGACTCGTCGTGAGCGAGAGCGCGGTGGCCAAGCACATCAACAACATCTTCGCCAAGCTCGACCTGCCCCCGGCCGCCGAGGCCCACCGCCGGGTCCTCGCCGTACTGCGCTTCCTGGACGGCACGCCGTGACCGGTTCCGCCGCCGGGGACCGCGGGCCGCGCCTCGCCTGGTACACCGCCGCCGGGCTCAGCGCCGTCCTGGTGGTGACGGCGGCCGCCTGGCAGGCGGGGACCGGCGTCGGAGTGCGCAGCGGCACGGCCGTCGGGGGCAGCGGCGGCCGGGCGGTGACCGCCGTGGAGGTGGTGGCGGGCTCGTCCGACGTGGCCGTCACCCCGCGCGGGGACGCGCAGGTCGGCTACCGGGCCGACCTCACCTGGTCGTTCGAGGAGCCCGTCGTCGAGGAGAGCTGGCTGGGCGACACCCTCAGGCTCACCCCGCACTGCCCGGGCGGCTCCTTCACCGTCGCCGCCGGGCTCGGCTGCTCCGTGCGGCTCGCGGTGACCGTGCCCGCCGGGGTCCCGTTGAAGCTCTCCGGCGGCTCGGGCCACATCAGTGTCAGCGGCCTGGCCGGGACGGTCGACGCGGAGGTCGGGGCCGGCACGATGGTCCTGTCCGACCTGCGCGGACCCCTGCGGGCGCGGGTCGGCGACGGCACCCTGCGGGCCACCGGCCTCACCGTCCCGCAGGCCGACATCCGCGCGGGAGCCGGCCGGGCGGACGCCCGCTTCGCGGCACCGCCGGAGCAGGTCACCGCACGCGCCGGCGCCGGCCGCCTGGAGCTCGTCCTGCCCACGGACACCCGCTACCGCGTCAGCTGCAGCGCGGGCCTGGGGCGCTGCGAGGCGGAGGACGCCCTGAACGACCCCTCGGCCGGCGGAGCCCTGGACATCGCCGTCGAGGCGGGCCACGCCACCGCGTCCTACCGCCCGGACACCCCCTGACCCGGTCAGACGATGTGGCGGCCGCCGTCGACGGTGAGGACGTCCCCCGTCGTGTAGGCGGCGTTCACCAGGTAGAGGGCCGCCTCGGCGACGTCCTCCGGGGCGCCCACGCGCCGCAGCGGGGTGTTGTTCGTGATCCACTCGCGGGAGTTCTCCCAGACCTCCCGCTCCCCGTCGTACCAGGGCGTGTCGATCAGTCCGGGCGCCACCGCGTTGACGCGGACGGAGGGGCCGAGCTGGGAGGCCAGCAGCCGCGTCATGTGGTTGACCGCCGCCTTGCTGACGGCGTACGGGATCGAACTCCCCAGGGCGCGCGTGGCCGACACCGACGAGACGTTGACGATGGAACCCGCCCCGGACTCCCGCAGGTGGGGCACGGCGGCGGTGATCATCTGCCAGGCGCCGACCACGTTCACGTCGAAGATCTCCCGCCAGGCGGCGGCGTCCGCGCCCTCCAGGTCGTCGAGCGGCACGAAGCGGGTCACACCGGCGTTGTTGACGAGGATGTCGAGCCGGCCGTAGGCGTCGATCGCGGCGCGGACGATCCGCCGCGCGTCCTCGGCGTCGGAGACGTCGCCCTGGACGTACACGGCGTCCGGAAGGGAGGCGGCCAGTTCCTTGCCCGCCTCCGCGCTGCGGGCGGAGTTGACGACCACGCGGATGCCCTCGTCGGCCAGCCGCCGGGCGACGGCGGCGCCGATTCCCGAGGAAGAGCCGGTGACCAGGGCGACGCGGGACTCGCTCATCATTTCCTCCTGCTGCTGAAGGGCCGGCATGCCGGACCGGACCGATCCGGACCGGCCTTCAACATATCGTAGAACGGAAATGATTTTCCGCTATGCGGATGCGCGCTGGAGGATGCCCCGCACGTAGGCGGCCTGGCCCGCGTGCTGGAGGTCGTCCGTCAGGACGCTGACGAGGCGTACGCCCAGACTGACCGGCGGGTCCCAGCGCTCGTCGACGATCCGGCCGAGGTCTGCGGCGGCCAGGCCCCGCACGAAGCGCAGGCTCTGCTCGTGGACCGCGTCGTAGTAGCCCAGCAGCAGTTCGGGGGAGGCGACGCGGACCTCGCCCACCTCGGCGGCGGTGTGCCCGTAGCCGATGCCGTCGACGGGCAGCGGCAGGGCGAAGCGGTCGGCCCAGCCGCCCGACAGCCAGACCTGGTCCAGCCCCGCGACCTCGGCCACGTGGTCGTCCTGCACCCGGGTCAGGTGCCAGACCAGCCAGGCGATCGAGTTCGCCGCCGGGTCGAGCCGGGCGTTCACCTGCTCGGCCGTGAGCCCCTCGACCGCCTCGTGCACCACCTCCCGGATGCGTCCGAAGCCGTCCGCCAGTACCTCCGTGGCCTTCATGTGCAGTCCCTACGCCGTGAGCCGTTCCGGGGACCACCATGCTCGCCCGCCGCCGGGCCGGGCGGGCGACACTCCGTCAGCGGCGGGAGCGGCGCAGGAAGACGCCGGCCGCCGCGCCGACGAGGGCGATGCCGGCCACCCCGGCGGTGGTCCACCAGGCGCCGGAGCCCTCGGAGGCGCCGGACGGTGCGGGCGTGGGGGAGGCCGGGGAGGCGGGGGAGGCGGGCGGTGCGGCGGGGCCGGAGGGGCTCGCGGGGACCGAGGGGGCCGGCGAGGGGGGCGCGGAGGGGGCGGGGGCCGACGGGGCCGGGTCCACGGCCGGAACCGCGACCTCCTTGTGCGTGTGCCCGAGCGAGGGGAAGCCCGCGTCGACGGTCACCTTCCACGTACCGGGCGGCAGCGCCTCGGCCGTGACCCACCCCGCGGCCCGGCCGGCGTCGCGCACCAGCCGCCACGGGCCCTCGGTACGGCTCCCGTCGGCGCTGACGGCGTTCACGGTGGCGGCCACGGCCTCCTCGACGGCGTCACCGTCGTTCTCCCAGGTGACGTCGGCGGTGACACGGCCGTCCCGCTGACCGGTGATGACCACCTTCAGGGTGTCGCCGTGGGCGTGGGCGGGCCCCGCGGCGCCCATGGCCAGGACGAGGCACAGCAGGGGGAGGGTCAGTGCGGCGAGGGCCAGGGCGGGGAGGTTCGGGAGGTGTCGGCGCATCGGCACGGTGCTCCAGGTGAGGGGAGGTGCGGGAGGGGGAGACGAGGGGGCGGGCGGCCGTAGGGGAGTACGGCCGCCCGCCGGTCCGAAGGGGTGGGGGTGTCCGCGAAGCAGCGCCGTCCGCCCGGGGGCGGGCGCCGCGTCGCGGACACCCCCGGGCTCAGCCGGCCTTGCGGGCCGTCCAGACCTGCGCCTGACGGCCGTCCGCGCGCTGGAGGTCGAGCAGCCAGGTCCCGTAGTAGGGCCGGTTGCTGACCGTCAGGGCGAAGCCGCCGCTCGGGTCGGTGATGGTCACCGCGCCGTCGCGGGAGGTCACCCGCCACTGCTGGGCGGCGGAGTTCCCGCAGGGCTGCTGCGCGACCCACATGCCCGCGGCGGGAGCGCCGCCGGGCTGGAGGCACTTGCCGGTCGCCGCGGACTTGATCCGTACCGTCCCGTTGCCCGCGTCGTCGAAGTACCACTGCTGCTGCGCGTAGCCGTTGGACCGGTTCGCGACGAGCACGGTTCCGTCGGCGGTGCGCCCGCCCCACAGCTCGGCGGCCATGCCGCTGCTGCCGTTGCCGAGCACGTAGCGGGTCCCCGGCGTGGTGGCGCCGCCGCCCGTGTCGGCCGTACGGAACGACGCGGCCTTGCCGGGGCCGCTGTCACGGCCGGAGCCGTCGCGGACCGACACGGCGGCCGTGTACGCGGTGCCGGGCTTGAGGTTGTAGACGCGCAGGGAGGTGGACTGGACCCAGGTCAGGTGCTTGTCGTTCAGCAGCACCTGGTACCAGGCGGCGCCCTCCGCCTTCGGCCAGCTCAGCACCACCGAGTCGGACTGGATCTGGCCCGCCGTCACCGCAGGGGCGCCCGAGGGCTTCTTGGTGGGGGACGGGCTGGGCTTCGCGGTCGGCGACGGGTTCGGGTTCGGGTCCGGGTTGGTGCCGCCACCGCCCGCGTTCCGCATCAGGAACTGGTTGTCGGCGATGTTCCAGTGCGTGGCCAGGTAGCTGCCGGCCTTCGGACTGGTGTGGAAGTAGTCGTCGTGGTTGCAGTCCAGGATGTTCTCGGCGGCCTGGTTGTGGCACACGTCGCGCATCTTCGGGTAGTACGGGGTGTCCGAGTAGCACATGACGTCGAACTCGTCCGTGCAGTGCGCGCCCCGGCTGGTGTTGGGCGCGCTGTTGTTGACCGCGCCCAGGTTGTGGCCGAGTTCGTGCGCGGCGGTGTGGCCGCCCCAGCAGCCCGAGTCGGTACGTCCGTAGGACGGGCCGAAGTTGCTCAGGTTGTTCTGGCCGGGCCGCTCGTCGCCGTTGAAGGTTCCGATGCCGCAGTACACCTGGGTGTCCGCGAAGATCATGTACTTGCGGTCGCGGCGGTCCAGGCCCTTGCCGGCCAGCGCGTTGTTGGTGGCGCTGAACTCCGAGAGCGCCGAGTCGGGGAGCTCGATGTTGAGCACCGAGGGCGTGCAGTCGGCGGCCGTCACGTAGCGGATGTGCCGGACGCCGCCGGTCTCCTTGGCGCTCGCCGCGTAGATGAGGTCGGCGTCGGCCGCCCACTTGCGGAACGAGGCCACGTACTCGGCGTACCGGTCGCGGCCGGGGCCGTGCACGTACACGACCTGGACGCGGTTGCCGGTGCTGCCGTCGCCGTCGCACTGGACGGTCTGTCCGGCGGGCCCGGCTGCGACCGCCTGGCTGCCGGAGGCCGGCGGGGCCGGGGCCTTGGCGCTCGCGGCGGCGGTGCGGGCGTCGGCGGCGGGCGCGTCCTGAGGACGCCCGCCGCCCTCGCCGGCGGCCGGGTCGGCGCTGGCCGGGGAGGCGGGGTCGGCCGCCGGGGCCTTGGTGCGGACGACGGGCTCGACGTCCTTCTTGATGTCGACGCCCCCGGGGGGAGCGTCGGGCCCGTGGGTGCACAGGCCCGCCTTCGTGCGGTAGACGCCGACGCAGCGGTCGCCCTTCGGGGCCGTCTCCAGGCCGTCGTAGACCATGCCGCGCTGGCCCTCATTCGCGGGCGCCTTCGCGAGGGGGGCCGGTTCCGCGTCCCGGGCCGGTGCGGCGGCCGGTTCGGCGGCCGCGGCGGGTGCCTCGGCCAGTGCGGTCGTGGTCGCCTCGGCGTCGCCGCCTATGCGGGAGTAGGCGATGCCTCCCGCGAGTACCGCCGCCGATGCCATGGCGGCGGTGAGGAGTATGAGCTTCCGGGGTTTGCGCCGGTGGCCGGGTTTGCGGCGCCGGCCGGCGGATCGTGCTGTCATGCGCACCTCAAGTCCATGTCAGGAGAGTGGGTGCGCGGAAGCTTGCCAGATGAGCGGCTCGGAGAATTCGGACAAACGGGAGACCGGTCCGAGAAATCTATCCGTTACCTTGTTGCCTGATTTGATGAACTGTCAACTCGCTTTTAAATCAAGCGAGTTACGCGCGTTGCGGATCAAAGGTCCAGGCCTTTTCCGCGATCTCGTTATCAAATCGAGATATGAGGCGGAACCTTGTTGACGGGAATTCAGTCAGGTATTCATTCAAAAACTACCTGCCGAATTCCCCCCGTCACGAGCCGTGAAGCGGACGCGGCCGACGGGCCCCGGCCGTGGGTGCCCAGGCCGCCCGGAAGGTGCGGCGCCGGCTTGGGCACCCGTACGGACTACCGGGCGGCGTCCCGCTCCCAGACGTAGAACCGCTGGGCCATCGCGTCCTTCGGGCTCCGCCACGTCTTCGGGTCGTGGGGGCTGACGAAGGCCGACAGCCGCTCGCTCAGATCGACGAACTCCGGGTGCCGCGTCACCTGGGCGATGGCCGGACCCGGGTCCCGGTCGGCCTCGATCAGGTGCATGTACACGTCCCCGAACTGGAAGAGACTGCGGCGGCTGACCCCCACCAGGTGGGGCAGCTCACCCGCGTCCGAGGCGGCGAACAGGCCGGCGATGTCGGGCGCCGAACCGGGTGCCATACGGGCCACGATGAGGGCTTGGTGCATCGGGAGGTGTGCCTTTCGGGTGGGGGAGCGGGTGGACGGGGAGGAGCCCTCAGCGGCGGCCGGCCGGGGCCTTGCGGCCGCCCCCCTGCTCGATCTTGTCCCGGATGAGTTCCATCTGGATCCGGGAGTTGAGGTTGATGCGGTCGGTCATCCCCGCGTCGTCGATCGGCGCGTCCGGCTTCATCGCGAAGTCCTGCACCCACCGCATCCGGGTCCCGCCCGGCACCTCGCCGTACTCCCAGTGGATGTCCATGTGCGCGAACGGGCCGGTCTCCACCCGGCGGGCCTTCACCGTCAGGCCCGCGCGGTCCACCGTCCGCTCCGAGACCCAGCTCCACACCACGCCGTTCTCGTCCGGGTGCATGGCCAGCCGGAACCGGGTGGTGTTCCCGGTCTTCTCCAGGATCTCGATCGAGGCGTACTCGCTGAACAGCTTCGGCCAGTTGGGCAGGTCGTTGGTCACGTCCCACACGACGTCGACGGGGGCTTTGACCACGATCTCGTTGTCGGTGTGTCCAGGCATGTCAGGCTCCGGTCATGAGGCTGTTGTTGACGAGGTCGACGAACTCGCGCGGGCTCTTGCAGCGGTCCGCGTCCGTGGGCAGCGCGCGGCCCCGCCGGTTCTCCAGCTCACCGACGATGCCGAGCAGGCCCAGCGAGTCCAGGCCGTAGTCGTCGAACCGGGAGTCCGGGCGGCTCGCCAGCTCCGTGGGGTCGACGGTGATGCCGGCGGTCTTCATGAGCGTCGCCAGCTCTTCCAGGGTCAGTCGGTCGGACATGGTGCCTTCTCTCTTTCCTGCTTCCGGGGGGCCGGGCCCTTGCCCGCGCCCGGCCCTGACGAAGGGGGTACCGGTCACGGCGCTCCGGATCCGGGCCCCTTGCGGAGGACGAGGGCCGCGTTCGAACCCATCCGGCCCCGGCTCAGCACGAGCGCGGTCCGCAGGGGGGCGACGCGGGCGCTGCCGGTGACCACGTCGAGGTCGTGGCAGACGTCGAAGACGTTCGGGGTGGGAGGGACGACACCGTGCTCCAGCGCCAGCACGGCGGCGGCCGCGTCGAGGGTGCCGGCCGCGCAGTACGCCCGTCCGGTACCGGTCTTGGGAGCGGTCACGGGCACCTTCGCGCCGTGCGCGCCGAGCGCCTCCCGGATCGCCCTCGCCTCGGCCGCGTCCGCCTCGGGCGTGCCCAGGGCGTCGGCGAAGACCACGTCCACCTCCTCGGGAGCCAGGCCCGCCTCCCGCAGGGCGCCGCGGATCGCGTGGGCCAGGCCCTCTCCCGACTCCTCCCGCCTGCCGGGGCCGGTGAAGGTGGCGGCGTGCCCGGCCAGCAGGGCCCGCACCGGCGCGCCCCGCCGCTCGGCCGCCACGGCGTCCTCGACGGTGAACATGGCGCCGCCCTCGGCCGGGACGAAGCCGCAGGCCTTCGCGGTGAAGGGCCGGTAGGCGCGCTCCGGGTCCTCGGCGGTGCTGAGCCCCTCGTACCCGAGCTGGCAGACCACCGAGTACGGGGCGAGCGGCGCCTCCGTGGCGCCGACCAGCATGGCCCGGCTGCCCTGGCGGATCCCGCGGGCGGCGTGCGCGAAGGCGTCCAGCCCGCCCGCCTCGTCGCTCGCCACCACCCCGCAGGGACCCTTGAACCCGCGCCGGATGGAGACCTGGCCGGTGCTGGCCGCGTAGAACCAGGCGATCGACTGGTACGGGCCGACGTAGCGGGGGCCCTGCCCCCACAGCCGCTGGAGCTCGCGCTGCCCGAACTCGCCGCCGCCCGAACCGGCCGCGGTGACGACGCCCACCGCGTACGGATCGTCCTCGTAGTCCGCCCGGCCCAGCCGGGCGTGCTCCAGCGCCAGGTCCGCCGCGGCCAGCGCGTAATGGCTGAACCGGTCGGTCTGCACGAGGAACCGGTCCTCGACCAGCTCCCCGGGCTCGAAGCCCCGTACCTCGCCGGCGACCCGCACCGGAAGGTGCTCGCACCCCTGCCGGGTCACCCGGTCCAGGACGCTCTCGCCCGCCTGGGTCGCCTTCCAGAAGGCGGCGGCACCGATCCCGTTGGGCGCGACGACCCCGATGCCCGTGACGGCCACCGGCTTGCCGGTGGTAGGTCTGTTCACGCGCGTACCTCCTTGGGCTGGGTCATGACCACGGCGGACTGGAAGCCGCCGAAGCCGCTGCCGACGGACAGCACGCTGCGCAGGGTGTGGCTGCGGGCGGTGCGCGGCACGTAGTCCAGGTCGCATTCGGGGTCGGGGGTCTCGTAGTTCGCGGTCGGCGGCACCACCTGGTGCTTCATGGCCAGCACGCAGGCCGCGAGTTCGATCGCCCCGATGGCGCCGAGCGAGTGCCCCACCATGGACTTGATGGAGGTCATCGGCGTCTTGTAGGCGTGGGCGCCGAGCACCCGCTTGACCGCCGCCGTCTCGTGGCGGTCGTTCTGCTTGGTGCCGGAGCCGTGCGCGTTGACGTAGTCGACGTCCGTGGCGTCGATCCTGGCCTGCGCCAGGGCGGTCGATATCGCCCGGGCCATCTCCAGGCCCTCGGTGGTCAGCCCGGTCATGTGGTGGGCGTTGCCGAAGGTGGCGTAGCCGCCTATCTCGCAGTAGACGCGGGCCCCGCGGGCCCGGGCGTGCTCCAGCTCCTCCAGGACCAGCACCGCGCCGCCCTCGCCGAGGACGAAACCGTCCCGGTCGGCGTCGAAGGGGCGGGAGGCGTGCGCCGGGTCCTCGTTGTTCGCCGAGGTCGCCTTGATGGCGTCGAAGCAGGCCACCGTGATGGGGGAGACGGGGGAGTCCGACGCGCCGGCGAAGCACACGTCCATCCGGCCCTCCTGGATGGAGTGCACCGCGTACCCGACGGCGTCGAGTCCGGACGTGCAGCCGGTGGAGACGGTCTGTACGGGGCCGCGCGCCCCGGTCTGCTCCGCCACCGCCGAGGCGAGGGTGGCGGGGGTGAACGCGCGGTGCAGGAAGGGGGAGGAGAGACGGTGGTCCACGTCCCACCACGCCCCGTGCTGGCTGACCGCGACGTAGTCGTGCTCCAGCCGGGTGGTACCGCCGACCGCGGTGCCGAGGGAGACGCCGGTGCGCCAGGCGCCCTCGCCGTCGAGCTCCAGCCCGGCATCGGCCATCGCCTCGCGGGCGGCGACCAGGGCGAACTGGATGTAGCGGTCGGCCCGGGCCGACTCGTCCTCGGTGAGGCCGTGCTCACGGGGGTCGAAGTCGACCTCGGCGGCTATCCGGGAGCGGAACCCGGAGGGGTCGAAGAGGGTGATGCCACGGGTCGCCGTACGCCCGTTGGACAGCAGGTCCCAGAAGGCGGCGGTGCCGATGCCGCCCGGGGCGACGACGCCCACCCCGGTGACGGCCACCCGCCGGCGCGTCACGAGACCACCCCTGAGCGCTCCGGCGGACGCTCCGCCCAGGCGGAGGCGTCCGGGTTCGGCGCCTCCTCGGTGTCCACGTGCCCGAGCTTCGGATCCGGGGCGAGGGGGCCGAGGTGGAACACCATCCGGGCCTCGGTGCCGCCGACGTTGCGGAACCGGTGGCGCACGTTCAGCGGGACCAGCAGTCCCTGGTCGGTGCGCAGCGGGTGGGTCTCGCCGTCGAGGTCGACCTCCAGGGTCCCGGCGACCACGTACACGAACTCCTCGGAGTACGGATGGTAGTGCTCGGCGATCGACTCGCCGGGGGCCATCACCGCCAGACCCATGAAGCCGCTGGTCGAGCCCACCGAGGTCGGGGTGAGCACGGCGCGCAGGTCCCCTCCGCGCCTGCGGTTGGGCTGGGTCTCGCTGAGGTCGACGATGCGCGGCTGATGTCTGGTCATGCTGACTTCCTCCTGGCGGATCGGAGCCTTGGCGTGCGCGTGGGCTGCCGGGTCGTGACGGGGGTGGTGCGGGGGCCGGGTCCGGGGCGTGCCCGGGGCGGGCCCGTCCGGATCAGGACTGCGCCGGGGCCCGGCGGTCGGTGATCAGGTCCATGGGGTGGGGGGCGGCCGGCCCGCCGCCGGGCGTTCCGGCCAGCAGGCGGTTCAGGACCGCCGCCTTGCGGGGCCCCTCGATGCCGAAGCCGGCCGCGAAACGGCCGTCGGCCGGGCCCTTGACGTCGAGGAGGCGCACCACCACGTCGTCGCGCTGGAAGATGCTGCTGCTCAGCACCGGGGAGGTGGGGACCTTCGCGGCCGTCTCGTCCTGGCGGGCCAGGAAGCGGGCGACGAGCGGCCCGCAGCCCGGCTTCGCCGGGTAGAACAGCGCGTGCCGCGTCACCTCGTCGGGCCGCGGTCCGTGCGCGGCCACGTGGTGGACGGCCGGCAGGCCCGCGCGCATGAAGAACATCCGCGCCGACTCCGGGTCGGACAGGTCCCGGTCCTGTTCCAGATAAGGGTTGATGGCCTGCTCGACGGCCCGCACCTCGGGCTGCTCCGACACGTGCCGCAGCGCCGCCGTCAGGTCGCCCTGCACCTCCACGGCCCGCACGACCCGGTTGCCGTGCATGAACAGCGAGGTGCGCAGGAGCCGGGTGTGGTCGTCGACGCGGGCGGCGGGCGAGGAGTACGAGGAGAGGATCTCCGCGACCTTCTCCTCGCTGCCCGGCTTCACCGTGAAGGTCAGCGCGTGCCGGACGACGCCCTCGCCCAGCCGGGGCGCGCCCTGGAGCCGGCCCGACGCCCGCTCGGGCGCCTCGTACCGCTTGCCGGTCTCGCGCAGGACGGTGAAGGTCAGCGGCCGCATCGAGCGGGCGCAGGCGCCCAGCGGCTTCACCTGCGCGACGTGCTCCTCGCTGTTCACCCAGGCGAGGTACTGCGGGGCGCTCTCCCACTCGCTGGTGATCAGCCACTGGGAAGGGTTCGCGAAGGACTGGCAGAGCTGGTCGCCGAGGTGGCCCGGCACCGAGGCGATGTCGTGGCGCAGCTGCTCGTAGGCGTCGAAGAACCGCTGCTGGGCGCCTTCGTGGAGGTCCATCAGCAGGACGACCCGCAGCATGGAGCCGTCGAACGCGGACTGAGACACCCGTTCGGACAGGGTGGTTGTCATCTGCTCACTCCTTCGTGAGGGCCTGGGGCCGGCGCGGGGTCGGTTCGGTGCCCGTGGGCGGCTACCGCCGGTGGCGCGGGCCCGGCGGGCCACGCGGGCCTGCGCGGTGGGGAACGGCGGACGGTGTGGCCCAAGTGGGTCCGCCGCTGTCGCTCATCGTCATCCGGCCGGGTACGGATCGCGACATCTCCGGATCAAGCGGGTGACAAGACGCGACTCGCCAGGGCGAGAACCCTGATCGGGGGCATAAGGCGTCCACTGCCCCCCACACGAAACAGGAGTCCGCAGCCGATGGAAGAGCATGCCGATGTCCGCGTACCGGTCCTCGTCGTGGGCGGTTCCCTCGTAGGCCTCTCCACCTCGCTGTTCCTGAGCCGCCACGGCATCAGGCACATGGTGGTCGAGAAGCACGCCGGGACCTCCGTCCACCCGCGGGGACGGGGTATCAACGCCCGGACGATGGAACTGTTCCGGACGGCGGGCGTCGAACCCGCCATCCGAGAGGAGGCCTCCGCGCTGGAGGCCAATCAGGGCATCCTGCAGACCCAGGCCCTCGTCGGCGGCGAGCACAAGTGGCTCATCAAGGCCGTCGACCCGTCCGGGGCGCTGGCCCGCTTCAGCCCGACCGGCTGGTGCCTGTGCAGCCAGAACAACATCGAGCCGGTCCTGGCCGCGCACAGCCGCGCCCAGGGGGCCGACGTGCGCTTCGCCACCGAACTGATGAGCTTCGACCAGGACGCCACGGGAGTGACCGCCCTGGTGAAGGACCGGGAGACGGGCGAGCACATCACCGTCCGCGCCGACTTCCTGATCGCCGCGGACGGCCCGCGCAGCCCCGTCCGCGAGGCGCTCGGCATCCGCCAGACGGGCAACGGCGAGCTCTTCCACAACGTGAGCATCGTCTTCCGCTCGGAGCACCTCGCCGAGGCCCTCGGCGACCTGCGCTTCATCGTCTGCTACCTGATGCGGCCGGGCGCCGACGGAGCACTGCTGCCCGTCGACAACGAGACCCAGTGGGTCTTCCACGCCCCCTGGCACCCGGAGACGGGCGAGACCCTGGAGGACTTCACCGAGGAGCGCTGCGCCACGCAGATCCGCGAGGCCATCGGGCTCCCCGACCTCGACGTGGAGATCGGCGGCAAGGCCCCCTGGCACGCGGCCGAACGGGTCGCCGAGCAGTACTCCGTCGGCCGGGTCTTCGTGGTGGGCGACGCCGCCCACGAGATGTGCCCGACCGGGGCCTTCGGCTCCAACACCGGCATCCAGGACGCGCACAACCTCGCCTGGAAGATCGCGGCGGTACTGAACGGCTCCGCCGGCCCCCGCCTGCTCGACAGCTACGAGGAGGAGCGCCTCCCCGTGGCCCGTGCCACCAGCGAGCGCGCCTCCGCCCGCTCGGCCGAGCACAGCCACCCCGGGTACGTGCCCCCGCCCACCATGGGCGGCGGCCCCGGCAGCGGGGTCCTCACCACGGCCATGGGCTACTGCTACCCGAAGGGCGCCGTCCTCGGCGGCGACCCCGCACGGCCGGTCATCCCGGAGGAGATGCGCCTCAAGGGCGACATCGGCACCAGGGCACCGCACATGTGGCTCACCCAGGCCGGCCGGCGGATCTCGTCGCTGGACCTGTACGAGACCTCGTTCGTGCTGCTCAGCAGCCCGGGCACGCCCTGGCAGGAGGCGGCCGGGCAGGTCGCGCGGGAGCTCGGCGCGCACCTGGACGCCTACACCGTCGGCGCGGCGCCGGACGCCGACCTGGTCCAGCCGGACGGCGCGCCGGGCTGGGACCGGCTCCACGAACTGCCCGCCGACGGCGCCGTCCTCGTACGCCCCGACGGGTTCGTCGCCTGGCGCTCCGAAGGCCCGGCCGCCGACCCGCGCGGGGAACTCATGGACGCCATGACGCGGCTGCTGCGCCGCTCCTGAAGGACACCGGGCCCGCTCAGCGGCAGGCCCAGCACCCCGCCCAGCAGCCGTGGCCCGCGGGCCGCGGCTGCGGGCGGTGGTGCGCGCCCCGGCCCGGCCGGGGCGGGGCCTGCGCGGCCCGGCCCGCGAGGCAGGCGACCACCACCGTGATCGCGGCCAGTTCCTCGGGCTCGGCATTGCCCCGGTGGATCCGGAGCGGCCCGGCTATGGAGACGTCGCTTCCCATCGGTACGGCCTCTCGTCGGGAGACCCCCCTGACCCGGACCTCCGGGTCCGTCCGGGCCGGTGGCCCGGGTGCTGACGACGCTACGAGCCCCCCGGCGGCGTGTCGTGCCGGGGGGCCCGCCGCACACCCATCCGGGCGACACGCCCGGCGGGTGCCCTGGTCAGGGCGTCAGCGCAGGCCGAGCTTCACCCATTTGGCCGTACTGGGCACCCCGCGCGCGTCGAGCAGGAACAGCATGTAGTACCCGGGCGGGGCGTCCGCCGCCGTCGGCGGGGTGCGCAGCCCGACGGCGTCGCCGCGCACCCCGGTGACCGGCAGCTCCAGGTGCCGCTGGCTGGTGTTCACCGCGTGGGTGACGGTGGTCGGCGCCAGCAGCACGGCCCGCCGGACGGCGGCGGCGGTGGAGCTGCGCACCTCGAAGGCTGCGCCGTGGGCGAGTTCGCCCCGGGGCGCGCGGTCCAGGGCCGGCCGGGCGCCGCCCTTGTGCAGGTACGCGGGCTCGTAGATCTCGATGCTGCCGTCCATCGAGTCCCGGATGTCGGGGTCGTTGGCGATCTGCTGGAGCTCGTCACCGGTCACCATCACCCGCCCGTCGGGCATCACCAGGGCGTTGGAGTGGTAGCCCCGCGGCAGCCGCTGGGCCGGGCCGAGCCGCCAGCGCCCCTTGGCGTCGCGCAGCTCGGTCTGCCGGTACTTGAGGTCGGCCTTGGGGTTGAAGGGGCCGTTGCCGTAGTCGCGGGTGCTCAGCGCCCCGTTGACGGTCAGCAGGGTCGCGTCCGGCAGGATCAGGGTGTCGTCCTGGGTGCGGCCGAAGGCCCGGGGCCGCTCGGTGGTCCACCGGCCGCCCGCGAGCCGGTAGGTGTTGGGGTCGTGCGGGTCCCCGCCCAGCACCAGCACGGAGTCCGGCCCGCGCAGCCCCGCCGGGAGCGGCACGGCGGACCCGTAGCCGCGGAAGTCCGCCGGGCGCCGGGGCAGGTCGCGGCGTGTCTCCTCGACCGGGTCGAAGAGCCACTGCTGGTCGGCGTCCCGGCCCAGCCCGTAGATCATGCCGTCGCGCAGCGAGAACAGGTGGGGGTAGTCGTTGCGGAAGGGCGCGTCGGCCCGGAACCGGTCGACCGCGATGTCCAACGGGATGTCGAACGGCCGCCACGGCACCGGCAGCCCCTTCGCCGGGAACCGCTCCACCACCGGTGTGGGGGTGCCCGTGCCGCGCTCGGACTGGCCGGACATGATGATCTGGCGGCCGTCGGCGCCGGTGACGGCCGACGGGTACCAGCGGCCCACCGACATGTCCCGGTTGCGGTACCAGTGCTCGGTCCACGGGTCGAAGACGAAGGACAGCTTCGCGCCGCTGCCGCCCTTGCCGCCGCTGTTGCCGCCGAAGACCGCGAGCATCCCGTTGGGCAGGAAGGCGTGCCCGGCGCAGAAGAACGGGGCGGGGCGCGGGGTGTACGTGCCGTCGGGCATCAGCACCGTCGGCGGCCGGACCTCCTTGAAGGCCCGCGCGCCGGTGCCCTTGGCGGGGTCCCAGAGGAAGGCGCGGCCCGCATTGGTCCGGCCGATCCGGTCGGTGGGGCCGGTCTCCTTGGTGGGGTCGGTCTCGACCCGCTCGAAGGAGAAGAGCAGCACCTTGCCGGTCGGCAGCTGGGCGAGGTGGACCCCGAAGTCGGGGGAGGGGAAGAACTCCGCGAACCTCCCCGATTCCGCCGGGCGGAAGGCCTTGTTGGCCAGCGCCTGCGATGCGGTGAGCGCGGCCAGGCTCGCGGTCCGGGTGGCCTGCCGGTACTCGCCGGCGCCCCGGGCGGCACGGCGCCGGTCGGCGTGGGCCTGCGCGTGCTCCTCGCCGATCAGGGCCGCCTCCCCGGCCGTGACCTCGGCGTCGGTGTCCGCGCGGTCGTGGGCCGGCGCGGCCGCGGGGGCCGGCGCCGACAGGAAGACGGCCGCGGCCAGGGCGGCGGCCAGGGCGGCGGAGCGGGCGGCGGACCGGTGTGCTGCTCGGGACATGCGACTCCTCGGTGTGCGACGACCGCCGGGACGGGAGGGACGCCATGCTAGAAGATCACGTGCATATCACCTCATATGACGCGGGCCGGCTGCCTCGTACGGGTGCCCCTCCACGGACCGGTCCGCCCGTATCGGGACAATCGGTGGCAGCGCGCCCGGCTCCGCGCGGGTGCGGGGCTTCGGCCATCCGGAGCGGCCGGGGCGTCCGCCCGCCGGCCGGCGACCGGCCCGGCAGCCGCTCCGCGCGCCGTGATCACGCCAGCCGCGTACGGGCCGGCCCGGCGCGCGGGCCCGTACGAAACATGCCACCGGCACCTGCACGTCCTGGACGGGTGGATATGCCGCGTTGTTGGGTGATGTCGCGCTTCAGTTCCCAAAGGTCCCTTCGGTGAACGGGGCGCCCTGTCCGCATACTTGAGGAGCATTCATGCGCATGGTCCGTTCCGCGCTCGCGCTCGCCGCCACGTCGCTCGTGCTGGCCGCCGCCGTCAGCCCGGCCTCCGCCGCGACCCCGCAGCCGGCCCCGAAGCCCGCCAAGTTCTGCGCCCTGGTCGTCGACACGGGAGAGGGCGGCTGCTTCGCGACCAAGGCGGAGGCCGCCTCGCTCGGCGCCGCCGCCGAGTACAAGGACCTCGGCAAGATATGGAGCGACACCAACTCCGGCGGCAGCGAGTTCACCTTCCGCGGCAGCGTCGGCTGCAACTGGCGCTACCCGGAGTTCAACAGCCTCTCGAAGTGGGGGTGGAACGACACGGTGAGCTCCGCGCAGGGCATCACCTGCCCGATCACCCTGTGGGAGCACGGCGACTTCCGGGGCGCCCACCAGACCTACTACGGCTACAACGCCTACGTCGGTGACGGAATGAACGACAAGGCCTCCTCGGTCAGCTTCGACCTGCGCTGACCGGAAAGGCACACAAAAACGCCCCGGATGAATTGACGTCCGGGGCGTGCTTCCGCGTATATTCGATGGTTCACGCTCTCTGCTGAACGAGGGCGTGGCGAAGCTTTACGGGGACATCGTATCGCGCTGGGAGCGAAATTGTCAAACACCGAATTTCAGAGCGAGCAGGAATTCATCACCGAGCTCTACGCGCGCCTCGAAGACCTGCGGGACCAGGCCGAACGGGCAGTTCAGGGCGCCCTGGGGGAGGCCGGTACCGGCCTCCAGGCGCGGCTGGAAAGGGATGTCCTGGTCGCCGAGCAGTCCGGTCTGCTTTCCGCCCTGAACTCCGCCGAACACGGTCTGTGTTTCGGCCGGCTGGAGTTCTCCGACGGCCGTGACCACCACATCGGCCGAATCGGGATCAGACAGGACGACGCCGAACGCACCCCGCTCGTCCTCGACTGGCGCGCCGACGCGGCGCGCCCCTTCTACCTGGCCACCGGACACGTCCCGATGGGCCTGCGCCGCCGGCGCCACATCACCACCCAGGGACGACGGGTCACCGCCCTGCACGACGAGATCCTCGACCTCGCCGACACCGAGCGCACCGGCTACGAGGGCGCGGACGCCGACGCCGTGCTGCTCGCCGCCCTCGACGCCGCCCGCACCGGCCGCATGCACGACATCGTGCGGACCATCCAGGCCGACCAGGACCGCATCATCCGCTCCCCGCACCAGGGCGTCCTCGTCGTGGAGGGCGGCCCCGGCACCGGCAAGACCGCCGTCGCCCTGCACCGCGCCGCCTACCTCCTCTACGCCCAGCGCGAGCTGCTCGCCAAGCGCGGCGTGCTGATCGTCGGCCCCAACCCCGCCTTCCTCGGCTACATCGGCGAGGTGCTGCCCGCCCTCGGCGAGACCGGGGTGCTCCTCGCCTCCCCCGGGGACCTGTACCCGGGACTGCGGGCCACCGGCACCGACCGCCCCGGCGCCGCCGCCGTCAAGGGCCGCGCGGCCATGGCCGGCGTCCTCGCCCGGGTCGTCGCCGACCGGCAGACGCTCCCCGAGGCCGTGCCCGCCGGCAGCGGCGAGGACAGCGCCGTGGTCCCCGAGCCGGCACTGGAGATCGACCACGACGACTACGGCACCCTCCTGCTCGACCGGACCATGGCCCACGCCGCCCGCGACCGGGCCCGCACCACCGGCCTGCCCCACAACCTGGCCCGCCCCTACTTCGCGTTCGCGGTCATCGACGCCCTCACCGAACAGCTCGCCGACCGGCTCGGCGCCGACCCCTACGGCGGACCCAACCTGCTCGGCCCCGACGACATCGCGCAGCTCGGCAAGGAGATCGCCACCAGCTCCGAGGTGCACGCCGCCATCGACACGCTCTGGCCCCACCTGACCCCCGAGCAGCTGGTCACCGACTTCCTCGCGGACCCCACCCACCTCCCCGCCGAGGACGCCGGGCTGATCCGCCGCACTTCGGGGGAGTGGACCCCGGCCGACGTCCCGCTCCTCGACGAGGCCGCCGAACTCCTCGGCGTCGACGACAGCGCCCGCGAGGCCGCCGCCGCACGCGACCGGCTGGAGCGCGTCGCCTACGCCCAGGGCGTCCTCGACCTCTCCCAGGGCTCGGAGTCCTACGAGTTCGAGGACATGGAGAACGAGTACCTCGCCGCCCACGACATCATCGACGCCGAGCGGATGGCCGAACGCCACGAGGAGGCCGACCACCGCACCACCGCCGAACGCGCCGCCGCCGACCGCACCTGGGCCTTCGGCCACCTCATCGTCGACGAGGCGCAGGAGCTGTCCGAGATGGCCTGGCGACTGCTGATGCGCCGCTGCCCGACCCGCTCCATGACCCTGGTCGGCGACCCCGCGCAGACCGGAGACGAGGCCGGCTGCGGCTCCTGGAAGCAGATCCTCGACCCGTACGTCGGCGACCGCTGGGAACACGTACGGCTCGGCGTCAACTACCGCACCCCCGCCGAGATCATGGAGCTGGCGGCCGGAGTGCTCCGCGCCCACCGGCCCGGCTTCGAACCGCCCCGCTCGGTGCGCTCCACCGGCGTACGCCCCTGGGTGCGGACTGCGGCCGACCTCCCCGGCGCCGTCGCCGGGGCCGTGCACGAGGACGCACCCGCCGAGGGCCGGCTCGCGGTGATCGCCCCGCGCCCCCTGCACCCGGCCCTCGCCGCGGCGCTGCCCGGCGTGCAGTCGGGGGAGCAGCCGGACCTCACCCGGCCGGTGGTCCTGCTGGACGCCCGCCAGGCTAAGGGGCTGGAGTTCGACACGGTGATCGTGGCCGAGCCCGCGGACCTCGCCCCGAGCGACCTCTACGTCGCCCTCACCCGCGCCACCCAGCACCTCGGGGTGGTGCACACCGGCCGCCTCCCGGAAGGCCTGACCGGCTGACGGACCGGACGGGCCCCCACGGACGGGACGGGACCGGCCGCACCCACCCGGTGGCAAGTGGCCGGACTCGCCCCCCTCCAGGCCGGAGCGGTTCCCCGCCCTGGAGGCCGACCCGGCCGGCGGCCCCCTGGAATGGATCCCGGGCAGCCTGATGCACGCTGTGACCCGGCTGCCGGCGCGCTGGTAGCCGGCCCCGCCGGGGCGGAGACCGCCTGCCGGTACGCGTTTTGGATTGGTGACGGATCCTCAATACGATCCGGCGATGATCACAAGAAAACGACTGGCGGCAGGGGCCTGCGGCCTGTTCGTCGCCTTGACCGCGGGACTCCTCCCGTCGACCGCGGCCGCCGCCGACGGACCGGCGAAGGAGCCGCCGAAGGTCGAGCTCGTGCTCGACGTCAGCGGCTCCATGCGCGCGAACGACATCGACGGACAGTCCCGCATGGCCGCCGCGAAGCAGGCCTTCAACGAGGTCCTCGACGCGGTACCCGACGAAGTCCGCCTGGGCATAAGGACCCTGGGGGCCACCTACCCCGGTGACGACAGGGCGCTCGGCTGCAAGGACACCAAGCAGCTCTACCCCGTCGGCACGGTGAACCGCACCGAGGCGAAGACCGCCGTCGCCACCCTCGCGCCGACCGGCTGGACGCCCATCGGGCCGGCCCTCCAGGCCGCCGCCCAGGACCTGGAGGGCGGCAACGCCACCCGCCGGATCGTCCTCATCACCGACGGCGAGGACACCTGCGCCCCGCTCGACCCCTGCGAAGTGGCCCGCGAGATCGCCGCCAAGGGTATCCACCTCGTCGTCGACACCCTCGGCCTCGTCCCCGACGCCAAGACCCGCGCCCAGCTCACCTGCATCGCGGAGGCCACCGGAGGCACGTACACCTCGGTGACCCACACCGCCGAACTCTCCGGCAGGGTCAGACAGCTCGTCGACCGCGCCGCCGACCCCGTCGCCACCCCGGTGGCCACCGAGGGTGCCAAGCAGTGCGAGAGCGCCCCGCTGCTGAAGGCCGGCCTCTACAGCGACCGCGAGACCTTCGGCGAGCACCGCTGGTACAAGGTCGACGTCCGCCCCGGCCAGGAGCTGCGCGCCTCGGTCAGCATCGGCGCCGACCGGGCCGTCAACAACGACTACGGCGTGCTGCTGCGCGCGACCACGGTCCACGGGCGGGAGATCGTGCGCGGCTCCGAGGCCGGCGACGGCCGCACCGACGTGATCTCCACCGGCCTGCGCTACCCGAAGCCCGAACTCGACGGGGACGACGCGGAGAAGACCGAGACCGTCTGCCTCCAGGTCAGCAACTCCTTCGCCGCCGGCCCGGCCGTCAAGACCGCCCCCGGCATGCCCCTCGAGCTGACCGTCGACCTCGTCGACGGCCCCGACGGCGGCTCCGACGCCGCCTCCTTCGGCCTCGGCCGGGGCTGGTGGCTGATCGGCCTCCTGGTGCTGACCGGCCTGCTCGCCGGTCTGGTCTGGGGCTGGATCTCGCGCTGGCGCATCTCCGTCTGGAGGACCAACTGATGCGTACCGTACGCACCCTGACCGCCGCCCTGCTGGCCGGAGCCGCGCTCCTGGCCCCGGCGGCCGCCGCCACCGCGGCCCCGAGCCCCACCCCCACGCCGAGCGCGAGCGCGGGCGCGGGCACCGGCAAGGACGGCAAGGCCCCGACCGAGGCCGGCACGGGCTTCCGCACCGCGGCGCTCTTCAGGCCCGGGCAGAAGGCCACGGCCTCCGGGTCCACCGGCGACTACCTCTACTGGGCGTTCCCCGCCGACACCGGCCAACGGGCCACCGTACGGGCCTCGGTGACGCTCCCGGCGTCCGCCGCCCGGCACGGCGCGCAGACGTGGCAGCTCGACGTGTACGACGGCCTGCGCCGCCGGCAGCCCTGCATGTACGGGCACCAGAGCACGGCGGCGGCCAAGGACGCCGCCACCGTGGAGCTCACCTGCACCCTGCGCACCGTCCGCTCCGGGGCCGAGGCCTGGTCCAACGACCCCCTCCCGGGCAGCTACTACGTCCGCCTGACGGTCGTCGGGGCGCACGAGGAGGACCTCGGGCTGCCCGTGAAGGCGCAGGTCGAGGCCGAGATGAAGGAGACGGGCGGGGCCCGGGCGGTGGACGCGGCCCTGGCCGAGCCCCTGGTCCCGGGCATCGCGGGCGCCTCCGAGCAGCAGCGGGAGGCGCGCGCCCCGGAGGACGGCTGGTCCGGCGGCTGGTGGTCCGACCGCTGGCTCTGGACGGCCGCCGGCGGGGTCCTCGGAGCCCTCGCGGGCATCTACGGGTACTCCCTCACCCGCGGCTCGGGCCGCCCCTCCAGGCCCCAGGCGTGACCGGTCGCCGCCGTGCCCGACGGGTGCGGCGGCAACCGCCCCCCAAATGATCATTCGGCCACGGAGCGTGGGCTATGTTGGAGGGAGAGTGACGTAAGAAGGAGGCCGCCGGTGTCATCGGGGCAGCAGGCACGCGCGCAGGCAGCCGCGATCACGCCCGGCGGGACCCCGCCGGGGCAGGAGAAGGCGCCGGCCGACCGGCTCCTCGCGCTCTTCGACGGCCACCGCCTCTCACCCGGGCAGCGGCGGATCGCCCAGTACCTGATCGACCACCTCACCGAGGCGGCCTTCCTGTCCATCACCGAGCTCGCGGAGCGCGTGGGCGTCAGCCAGCCCTCGGTGACCCGGTTCGCCTCCTCGCTCGGCTTCAGCGGCTATCCGGCCCTGCGCGACGTGCTCCAGCCCATCGCCCTGTCGGCGGTGGCCGGCACCCCGGACAGCCGGGAGCAGATCCGCCGCAACGAACTGCAGGCCGCCGTCGACGCCGAGATCGAGAACCTGGAGCACGTGCGCCGGCTCCTGGCCGACACCAACCAGGTACTGGACATCGGCCGCGAGCTGGCCCGCTCCGTGCCGCTGACGGTGCTGGGCCTGCGGATCTCGGTCTCGCTCGCGGAGTACTTCGCCTACGCGGCCCGCCGCATCCACCCCGACGTCCGCCTCGTGACCCGAGGCGGCAGCGTGGCCTACGACGCCCTGCTCCAGTGCCGGGCGGCCGGCGGGACCTGGGTGCTGGCCTTCGCGATGCCCCGGCACGCCAACGAGACCCTGGCCGCCCTGCGCGCGGCCCGCAGCACGGGGCTGAAGGTCGTCCTGATCACGGACCCGACCGTGGGGCCGCTGGTGGAGGCGGCCGACATGGTGCTGACCGCCGGTACCGGCTCCCGGCTGGTGTTCGACTCGTACGCGGCCCCCGGCATGCTCTCCGCCGCCCTGCTCCAGGCGATGGCCGACGCGGACCCGGAGCGGACCCAGGCGCGGCTCGAACAGTACGAGCAGGTCGCCGACCAGCACGGTTTCTTCCTGTAGGCACCGGTTCGACTCCTCGTGCACCCCGCGCGTGACGGTCAGATATTCAGAGCCGGGACGTGCATGAAATTTTTCATACCCTTGATTACTCGACGGTATATATGTTTACTGACGGCGGCGCTCCGGATCCCTCAGACGCCAAGGCGGACGTTTCCCCACGTCCGCCTCGAACGGCCACCCAGTACGCCGAACCTCCTCACGGCGGGACCGGGTGCCGCGTCGAGGCTTGTGGATCCCCCGGAGGAGCGCCCCTGGCGGCCTCGGTCAACCCCTGGGCCGAGGCCGCCCCCCCCGCAGTCTCTCGATCAGAGTTCCACACCCCTCGGAAGTGACGAGAATGCCCCAGACGGCCACCCTCACGCGCAGCCCGGACTGGCCCCTGCAGGTCAAGGCCCCCGGCACGCACGACTGGGAACGCAGCGCCACCCGCTGGCTGCGGGACCTCCTCCCGGCCCGCTACGGCAGCTACCTGACGCTGACCCGTCACCACGCGCTGCTCGCGCGGCACGTACAGCTCCAGCTCCAGCACGAGATGCGCGCGGTCCGCGTGGCCCTGCACACCAGCCGGGCCGAGCTGCCGACGATGGGCGTCGCCGAGTCGGTCATCGAGAACACGATCAGGATGTACGCGATCGAGCTCGAACAGCTCGGCCGCCTCTCCCGGGGCGCCCGCCTCGTCTCCGAGGCGCTGCTGCTGGCGGCCACCCCGGGTCAGCGCAGGCGCTGACCCGGAGCCGGCCGGGCCGTCAGGCCTGGCAGAGCCCGCGCGCGTAGTCGTACGTCGCGGTCGCCTGCGAGTACTTCCACTGCGGAGCCAGCAGGGAGTCCTTCAGCTGGTTCGCGGCGGCCGGGCTCTCGACGACGTAGCCGAAGTCCTGGAGCCAGGACGGGTACAGGTTCTTCGAGCCGATGTAGAAGGCCGCGTCGTCCACCGAGACCAGCTTGTGGTGCTGGGCGTACGGCTTCCCGTCCGCCCACGTCGCCCTGTCCGAGGCGCGGAAGGTCGCCAGCTGGAGGTTCTGGCACATCGCGGCCTTCGACTTGCGCTCGTCGCCGGTCAGGGCCGTGAGGCGCCCGCGCAGCGCGTCGCTCACCTCGCTCAGCGACTTGATCTGCGAGTAGCCGTCGCTGCCGACCGCGCCGCGGTTCGCCGGGTCGCTGACGACGATGCGGACCTTCACGCCGGCCGCGAGCTTCGCGGCGAGCGTGTCGTAGAGCCGGATGTCGTAGCGGGGCAGCGGCGGGCAGGTCGCGTTCAGGTCCTGCTGGGAGATCTCGATGTGGCTGTTCGCGCCGGCGACCAGCGCGCGCAGGGCGCTCTCCTCCGGGTTGACCGTGTCGTAGTCCCGGTCGGCGTTGGTGTTGTCGTGCACGCCGATGCCGCACTTGGTGTCGGGGGCCGTCGGCAGGACCGGCTTGAACGCCGACGCCGGGTCGCTCTGGCGGATGCCGACGCCGAGGCCGCCCACCGCGATGGCGGGGACGTCACCGCCGGCGGGGGCGGCCGGCCGGGGCAGGGTGGGCATGCAGCCGGCGTTGCCGGAGGAGGCGAACCAGACGCTGCTCCAGCTGGACTTGTTGCGGCAGGTCCAGTCCCACAGGGTGTCGAGGTAGCGGCCGGCGGAGCCCGCCGCCGGACCGGACAGCGCGAGGTCGACGTCGTTCACCGGGTGGGCGGTGTCGAGGTAGTCGTCCTTCCAGCTGTTGATGCCGCCGGTGATCACCGAACCGCCGTCCACCACCACCAGCTTGGAGTGGTTCCAGGAGAAGGCGGTCTTCGAGGTGGTCATCGAGGCCACGTTGAGGGTGACGTTCGCGGCCGCCGGACCCAGCTTGGCCACCATCTCGTCGCGGTACGAGGACGGGATCACGTTGGCGTGATAGATCGGCGCGGCGCCCACCAGGATGCGGACCTGGAGCCGGTTGCCCTTCTGCACGGCCTCCTTGAGTCCGGCCACGATCGCGTCCTGGAAACCGCCGTTGGGGAACGGTGCCAGGGTGGATATGTCCACGCTCTGCCGGGCCTGGGCGATGTCCTGCCGGGTCTTCTCCAGCAGCCGGCGCGAGCCCGGGCGGTCGGCGCAGGACGGGTCGCCCCAGCAGCCGGGGGTCTGGAGCAGCCAGTCGGAGCCGCCGGGGGCGGAGGCGCCGAGGCTGTTGCCGGCGGTGCGCTCCCAGACCGAGCCTTCGAGGCCGGGGGAGACCTGGCGCAGGGTCTGCTCGATCGAGTCCAGGTGCGGGGTCGGCGAGTCGGCGAAGGCCGGCGCGGCGGGGAGCAGGGCGAAGGAGAGGGTGAGCGAGAGGGCCGTCGTGCGGACGGTGCGTGCCAATGTGGTTCCTTGGTACTGGGGGGTGGCTCCGGCCGGGCGGCATGGTGAATCCGGGCCCCGGCCTTGATCAACTCGCGCAAGTTACCAGCCCGTAAGCCCTTGTTCATCCGGGCACGGTCGCCTTCCGGCCACCCCGGCGCACGCTCGGCCGGGTCCGTTGGGTGCCCGTCCGGCCGCCCCGCCCGGCCGCGTGGCCGAAACCAGCTGCCGGAATCCAGCCGTCCGATTGGCTGGGCCCTCGCCCGCGGGATAGGATCATGGCCGGATGGCCGAGACCCCGACGCCCGTGACCGCCCAGTGGCCGCCCGCCCCCGAAGGCTCGACCGCCTGGCTGGCCGAGCTCTGCGAGGACGACGGCCTCACCGGATTCATGCCCCCCGGCCTGCCCGACGCGGCCTGGGTCTTCCACTCCATGTACGAGCACGAGCAGGGCCCGGTCAAGGCGCCGGACGCCGCCGGAGACGGCCTCGGCCGCGCCGAACACCCCGGCCCCGGCTGGCGCCGCCTGCGCTGGACCGAACTGGCCCGGCGGCTCGGGGACCCCGTCGCCACCCCGGAGCTGCCGCCCTGCTACCGCAGCTTCCCCTCCTTCAAGGCGGAGCCCGGCCGCCCGTCCGGCATCTGCTGGCCCACCGAGGGCAGCCTCGACCGCGAGAGCTGGAACCGGCTGGTCGGGATCCTGCTGCGGCACAGCCCGCAGGGGGCCGGCACCCCCGTCCTCGCCTACTACAACCCGCTGACCCTCGGGGCCTGGGACTTCGACAACCTCCACGTCCGCGCGGGCCGCCTGGGCGACGCCCAAGCCCTCTACGACTACCCCGAGGCCGAGTTCAGCCCGGCCAACCTCTGGGCCGCGGACCGCTCGTGGGTCGTCTGCACCGACTACGACCTGTGGGCCTCCAAGGTGGCCGGTCCCGCGCCGCTCGTCGAAGACCTCCTGGGCGATGCGGAGCTGGAAGCGCTGCGGATGCCCCCGGCGCCCTGGAACTGAACCGGGGCCGGAGACCGCCGGAACGGCGGTCTCCCCTTTCGCGCGGGGCTCGTGCTGGAATGTCCCCACTCAATCCGTACACGGCAACGGCGATGGGGTGAGCGCGATGCCTCTTGAGGGCGAGTACGATCCGAGTCCGGCCCAGTGGGTGCGCGAACAGGTAGAGCTGTACGAGAGTTCGGGCGGCACCCGGGGCACGACGCTCTGGGACACGGGTCTGCCGGTCGTCATCGTCACGATGCGCGGCGCGAAGAGCGGCAGGATCCGCAAGATTCCGCTGATGCGCGTGGAACACGAGGGGCGGTACGCGGCGGTGGCCTCGAAGGCCGGCTTCCCGAGCCACCCGGCCTGGTACTTCAACCTCAAGGCCCACCCGCAGGTGGACCTCCAGGACGGCGCCGAACGCCGGCGCATGACGGCCCGTGAGCTCATCGGGGACGAGAAGGCCCGGTGGTGGCGGCGCGCGGTCGCCGCGTATCCGCCGTATGCCCAGTACCAGGAGAAGACCGACCGGGTGATCCCCGTATTCGTACTCGAACCCGGTCAAGGGGCCGGAGCGCCGCTCCGAGGGGCGTCCGCCGGTGCCGCGTAACAGCGTACGGAGACCGGCCGGTCCGGCCCCCAGTGCTGCTCGACGGTCGCCAGCAGGCTCCAGCCGAGGCGCTCGTACAGCGCGGCGGCCGCGGTGTCGGAGGCCACCACGTCGAGCACCGGGTGCAGCCCGAGCTCCCGCGCCCCGCGCACGGCCCGGCCCATCAGCAGGGCGCCGATCCCGTGTCCGCGCGCGCCGGGCGCGACGAACAGCCGGCTGACGACGGCCACCCCCTCCACGGGCGTCCCCGTCCGCCGGGTCCACAGCTCCGGCGCCGAGTCGCCCGGCCCGCCGCGGCACAGGCCGATGTGGCCGGCCACGCGGCCGTCCCGCTCCGCGACCCAGCTGCCGAGCAGGCCGGGCGGCGACAGCCAGTCCCGCGGCCGCTCGGGCCAGTCCACGGGGTAGCCGTCGCCGTGGTGGACCTCGGCGAGTGCGCGCACGCACGCGCCGAGGTCCTCTGGTTCGCGCTGCCGTACGTCCATCCGGTCATGCAAACACAGCGGGATCCGCCTCAGGACAGGCGGGTGACCCTGGCGCCGAACGAGGGCTCGACGAGGTCGGTCCCCACCGCGACGGGGACGCTCTTGGCGCCGTCCCCGTCGCCCACGGTCAGCACGCCGACCTCCGTCCCGGCCTTGGCCTCGTGCGGGAGCGGCTTCGCGCCCGCGCCGAGGGAGAGCCGCAGCTGCTGGCCCGGTACGCCGATCACGGTGAGGTCCTTCACGGCCACGAGCGGGGTCGAGCCGCCGAGCCCGTCGGACACGTGACCCACCAGCTGCCCCTTGCGGATGACGGTGGCCGGGGCGAGGGCGTTGCGGACCGCCTCGATGACCTTGCGGCTGTTCTCCTTCACGAGGGTCAGGCTGTTGGCGCCGTCGGGGTCCGGGCCCTGCACGTGCTGGTCCATCATCGTGCCGAGGATCAGCGGGGTCTCGCCCCCGACGGTCTTGTACGCGGCCCACGACAGGGTGCCGCCGGCGGGGGTGCTCGATCCGGTCTTGATGCCGTTGATGCTCAGACCGGCGAGGAGCAGGCTGCCGTTGTTGTTGATGAGCGGCTCGGACAGACCCTCGATCGGGGCGCTGGCCATCACCACGACCGAGCGGAAGGCCTCGTCCTTCATCACCGCCTCGGCGAGTTTCAGCTGGTCGACGGCCGTACTGACGGTGCCGGAGTCCAGGCCGCTGGGGTCCGTGTACGTGGTGTCCTTCATGCCGAGTTCCTTCGCCGCGGCGTTCATCTTCGCGACGAAGGCGGCTTCGTCGCCACCGGTGTCCCAGCGGGCCAGCAGGCGGGCGATGTTGTTGCCGGACGGGATCATCAGCATCTTGATCATGTCCAGCTGGCCGAACTTCTGCCCGGCGGTGAGCCCCATGATCCGGGACTCGCTCCCGGCGTTGCCTTCGGCCACCGCCTTGGCGTCGACCTCGATCTTCGGGCCCGGGTCGTTCTTGCGCAGCGGATGGCCCTTGAGGATCACGTACGCCGTCATCACCTTCGCCACGCTGGCGGTCGGCACCGGCTTCTGCTCGCCGAACGTGCCGATGTCGCCGGAGCCGGGTACGCGCACGGCCGCCTGGCCCTTGGCCGGCCAGGGGATGGGGGTCGAGCCTTCGAGGGTGTGCGAGGTCTGCGTGGTGACGAACTGCGGGGCGGGCAGCGGGCGCAGCATCTGGGCCCCCGCGACGGCGGCGCCGAGCAGCAGCACGATCGGCGTCCACACCTTGACGCGGCGCGCGAGGGTGCGGCGCGGGGTCTCCGGCGGGGGAGCGGTGTTGGTCAGCTCGGCCAGCAGTTCGAGCGGCGGCAGCGGGGCCTCGCGGGTGGGCTCCAGAACGACCGGCGCGGGGCGTTGCGCGGGGCGTTGCGCGGGCTCCGGTTCCGGCTCCGGCCTCGGCTTCGGAGGCCTGGCGGCGTCGGGGTCCTTGAGCGCGACGAACTCGCTGGTCCGCTCGGGGTCGTGCGGTTGCGCTGCCGCGCCCTCGGGCGCGGGCCGGGCGGCTGCTGCCTCCGGCTCGGCCTTGGCTCCGGCTCCGGCCGTGGCCGGGGCGTGGTCCGGCGACGCATCGGCGGCCGGACCGCCCTCGGGCGCGGGCATGCCGGCCCGCTGCCGCGCGGGCGTGCGCGGATCCGGCTTCTCCTCGCCCTTCGCCCAGGACGGGCGGGGACGTTCCTTCGCGTCGGCGGTGGTTGCGGGGGCGTCACCCGGCCGGTCGTCCTTCCGCGCCCACGAGGGGCGGGGAGGCTCGTCGGCGTCCCGCGCGGTGGCGTCGTCCTCCTCCGGCCGGTCCCTTCCGGGCCGGGCCGGAGCGCCGGCCCGGCCCGCCGGCTCCGCGTCAGCGCCCGAACGGGCGGGCTTGCCCCGCTCGGGGACGGGTTCCGCCGGCGGCTCGGTGCCGCCCGAGGTCTTCCGGGCGGCGGAGCCCCGGACCTCCGGCCCGTCACCCCGCCCGCTCCCGGTGTCCGGAGCAGTCCCCTCGCGCCCGGCCGGCGCACGGGTGGCCGTCTCCTGCCCGGCATCGGGTTCGCCGGCGTCGACCCGGAGCCGCCCGGCGCGGGCCGCCGCGCGCGCCTGCTCCGGTTCGCCGTCCGCCTTCCCCTCGGCGGGGACGTCGTTCTGCGGCCCGGACTCGCCATCGGCCGGCCCCGGCTCGGTGCCGGGGCCGGTCGCGTCGCCACCGGCGCGGGCGTCGGCGGCCTCCTCCCGGGCGGGGATGCCGTCCTCCGGGTCCCGGGTGGTCATCTCCTGCCGGGGGCGGGGGCCGCCTGCCGACTCGTGGCCGGATCCGGCCGGCTCCTGCGCGGTGGGGGCGGCGGCCTTCCCCCCGGCGGGGGTGTCGTTCCCGGACTCCGCGTCGGCGTCCTTCGGCCCGTGCCCGGCCGGGACGCCGGACGGGGCTTCCCCGCTCCCGGGACGGCCGTCGGCGGCGGCCGGCCGCCCGGCTGGGGCGTCCTCCTCCGACCCGGCGTCGGCGTCGTTCGCCTCGTACCCGGCCCGGGCGCCGGCGTCGGTGTCCTCGCTCCCCGCACGGGGGCGGGCGTCAGCCCCCCGCCGGGCAGGGGTGCCGGCTCCGGAGTCCCGGTCGGCCTCGGCAGGCTTCTCCGCCGGGGAGGTGGCGGCCTCCCGTCCGGCGGGGGTGCCGTTCCCGGAATCCGCGTCGGCGCCGGTCGCCTGGCGCTGGGCGAGGGCATCGGCGGGTCCCCGCTCGGCACGGGTGACGTTCTCCGACTCGGTGTCAGCGTCTTTCGCCTCCCGCCCGGTCCGGGCGCCGGCCGGGGCTCCGCGCCCGGCCCGGGGGTCGGCGGGGGCCTCCTGCCCGGCGCGGCCGTCGGACTCCGATTCCGCGCCGGCCGCCTCGCTCCCGGCCAGGGCGCCGGCGGGGGTGTCGGTTTCCGACTCCGGGCCGGCGTCCTTCGGCCCGTGCCCGTCCAGGGCACCGGCCGGGACGCCGGCGCGGGGGCCGGTCCCCGGCTCACTGTTCTCCGGGCCCCGCCCGGTCCGGTCGCCGCCCGCCACCGTTTCCGCCTTCATCCACGCCCCACCTTGCTGTTCCCATCCGGCTGCGCCGGTTCTCGCCGTCACGTCCGCGCGGCCGTCACCGGCCCCGCCGATCACCTAGATGCCCGGCCCGGCCTCCGCGTTCCCGCCTCGGCGGGCTGTGACGGTTCGGTCATACTCCGCCGGTTTGACGAGCCCTCACCAAGTCTGCACTATTCCACTAACGTGTTAGTGGAATGAGGTGGAGGCATGGAGTTCCGAGTAGACCGGCGCAGCGGCGTCGCCACCTATCTGCAGCTCGTCACGCAGGTCAAACAGGCCCTGCGGCTGGGCGTGCTGGAGCCGGGCGACCGGCTGCCGACGGCCCGGGAGGTGGTGGCGGCCACCGCCATCAACCCCAACACCGTCCTCAAGGCGTACCGGGAGCTCGAACGCGAAGGGCTCGTCGAACCGCGCCCCGGAGCGGGCACGTTCGTCCGCCGCTCCCTCTCGCATCCCGGCGCGGCCCCCGATTCGCCGCTGCGCCTGGCCCTGGCCGCCTGGATGGCACGGGCCCGCGAGGAGGGACTGGACCGCGAGGACATCACGGCGCTCATCGCGGCCGCCGTGGACGAAAGCTTCAACCCCTCCGGGCCCGCACGGCCCGGACAGTCGAGAGAGGAAACGGCGTGAGCGATCCGACCCACGCGCCGGCACTACGGGCCACCCGGCTCGGGCGGGAGTTCGGCGGCCACCGGGCCCTGCACGCGTGCGACGTCGAGCTGCCCGCGGGCCGCGTCACGGCCCTCGTCGGCCCCAACGGCGCCGGCAAGAGCACCCTGCTGCAGCTCGCGGCCGGTCTGTTGCGGCCGACCAGCGGGGAGATACGCGTCTTCGGCGAGGCCCCCGGCACCCCCGCGGCCCGCCGGCGCACCGCCTTCCTCGCCCAGGAGAAGCCGCTGCACGCGGGGTTCACCGTCGCCGACACCCTGCGCACGGGCCGCGAGCTCAACCGCGGCCACTGGGACCAGGACGCCGCCGAGCAGCTGCTCACCGGCTCCGGCATCCGCCGTGGTGCCCGGGTCGGGTCGCTGTCCGGCGGCAACCGGACCCGGGTCGCGCTGGCCCTCGTACTGGGCAAGCGTGCCGACCTGCTGCTCCTGGACGAGCCGCTGGCCGACCTCGACCCGGTCGCCCGGCACGACGTGATGGCCCTGCTCATGACCCGGGCCGCCGAGCAAGGCACCGGCATCGTGATGTCCTCGCACGTCCTGGCCGAACTGGAGGACGTCTGCGACCACGTGGTGCTCCTCAAGGACGGTGCCGCCCGGCTCTGCGGGGACGTCCAGGAGCTCCGCGAGGCCCACACCTGGATCACCGGCAGGGCCGACCCGGCCGAGCCCGACGGACTGCCCCGCTCCGTCGACCGCGGCGGCGTCGTGCACTCCGCCGTCGGCGGCCGCCAGGTCACCGCGCTCGTCCGTACGCCGCCGCCGGACGACGACGGCCGCTGGATCACCGAGACCCCCTCCCTGGAAACCCTGTTGCTCGCCCACCTGCGCGCCCCCCGCCCCGCCGCCGAGAAGGAGGCCGCCGCATGAAGGGCGTCCTGTGGCTGGCCTGGCGCCAGCAGCGCCTGATGATCCTGTCCGCGCTCGCCCTGCTGGCGCTCTGCGCGGCGTACGTGGCGTACCGGCGCTCCGGGATGACGGAGCTGATCGACGCCACCGGCTGGGTGCCCTGCCCCGGCTGGAACGGGGGCTGCGAGAGCCCCGCCACCTTCCGGATCATGCAGGGCAACTCCGACGGCATCCGCGCGCTCGGCGCCCTCGGCATCGCGGTACCGGCCCTGATCGGCGTGTTCTGGGGCGCCCCGCTCATCGGCCGGGAGCTGGAGACGGGGACGTTCAAGCTGGCCCTCACCCAGGGCGTGGGCCCGCGCCGCTGGTTCGCGGCCCGGTTCGGTCTCGCGGCGCTGGTCGCCGTACTCGTGGCGGCCGTCGTCGGAGGGCTCGTCGCCTGGTGGTGGCTGCCCATCGCCAACACCCTCGACGGCCCCTACTGGCACGACGCCCCCGTCTACAACGCGACCGGCCCGGCCCCGGTGGCCTGCGCCCTGTTCGGCCTCGCCGCCGGAACCCTCGCGGGCCTGCTGGTGCGCCGCGTGCTGCCCGCCATGGGCGCGGCCCTGGCCGCCATCGGCACCGCGATGGTGTTCGTGACGTACTTCCGCACCTCGTGGATCGCCCCCGAGACCCGGATCACCCCCGGCGACACCCCCAAGCGGCTCGTCGGCAGCGCCTGGTCGACCGGGCAGTTCGGCTACGTCACGCCGGACGGCCGCGAGCACTCCATCGAGAAGGTCTGCCAGACGTCCGGTGACGAGATGAGGGCGTGCATGGCCGAGCACGGCTTCACCGGCCGCTACCACAAGGTCTATCCCAGCGGCGACTTCTGGACCTTCCAGTGGATCGACACCGCCCTCTACCTCGGGGCCGCGGCCGCGCTCGTGGGCCTGACCCTCCTCGTCCTGCGCCGCCGCACGGCCTGACCGCCGCGCCCGTTCTGTCCGCACCCCAGGGGGGACCCCTCATGGCCACCAAGAAGAACCTCACCGCCAACCGCGCCGGCCTCGGCCACAAGGTCCGCTACGCGCTGGGCAACCCGACCCGCGTAGCCCCCTACGTACGCCGTGCCGCGCGCGACCGGTGGCTGCGCCTCAAGCACCCCGACCACGTGGGCTACTACCGCGCCGTCATGGCCTCCGACACCGGCCGCGACCCGGAGGCCGCCGTCGGCAGCCGGACCCACGAGCGGTGGCTGGCCCTCGGCAAGATGCAGTTCGACTACCTCATGGCGCACGGCCTCACCCCGCGCCACCGGATGCTCGACATCGGATGCGGCAACCTCCGTGCGGGCTGGCGCTTCATCGAGCACCTGGAGACGGGCCACTACTACGGCATCGACATCTCGCCCGACATCCTCATAGCGGCCAAGGGGACGCTGACCGGGCGGGGACTCCAGGACAAGCTTCCGCACCTGACCATCACCCAGGACCTGACCCTGGACTTCCTGCCCGACCGCCACTTCGACGTGGTGCACGCGCACAGCGTGTTCTCCCACTCGCCGATCGGGATCATCGACGAGTGCCTCGCCCACGTGGAGCGCGTCCTCGCGCCCGGCGGCTGGTTCGACTTCACCTTCGACCGCACCGAGGGCACCGAACACCAGGTCCTGCGCGAGGACTTCTACTACCGCACCCAGACCCTCGTGGACCTCGCGGCCGGGCACGGGCTGAAGGCCCGCTTCATGGACGACTGGGAGGAGCTCGGCCACGGCCAGTCCAAGATCCGCGTCACCGCCGCCTGACGGCGGCCCGGCCCGGGCGGGGGGCAGGTGTGACGGCTTCCCGCCCGGGCTCCCTCATGCTCAAATCTGCTTGGTATCGGACTACTTCAAACAGGTTCCTTCAAATGGGCCGCCCGAGTCCGCTATCTTGCCGGGTGCATGCCAAGGCGGTGTGTCCGCGATCCGGACCGCACGAGGAGCTGCCCGATGAGTCCGACGAGACTGTCCCTGAGGCGCGACCGGCACGACCCCCCACCCGAGCACCGCCGCCGGGGCCGCCCCGGCCGTCGCCGGGCCCGCCCCGGCCGTCGCCGGGCCCGCCTCGCGGCCCTGCTCGCCGCCGCGCTCGCGGTCGCGGGCCTCGCCGCGGCCGGGCCCGCCACCGCCCGCGCGGCGGCCGCCGCCCCGGCCGCGACGGCGGGGACGGCCACCGGACTGACCCAGTCGGGCGGCACGTTCACCGTGAGCACCTCCAGCGGTGCCAAGGCCCGCGTGGTCGTCGCCCGCGCCGACATCTTCCGCCTCTGGCTCTCCCCCGACGGGGCCTTCACCAACGACCCGGCCGGCTCCGACCTGGCCCCCACCACCGACTTCGGCCCGGTGAACGCGAGTTGGGCCGATGCGGGCACCCACTTCCGGATCACCACGGGGGCCCTGTCCATCCGGGTCAACAAATCGCCCCTGCAGTTCTCCGTCTACCGCGCCGACGACACTACTTTGGTCTGGCAGGAGACCCAGCCCACCAGCTGGGGCGGCGGCAAGACCACCCAGTACCTGGCGCGCGGCACCGACGAACAGTTCTACGGCACCGGCCTGCGCCTCGGAGAGTGGGCGCTGCGCGGCAAGACGGTGCCCGTGGCCGTCGACAACAAGTGGCGCGAGAACAGCAACGCCAGCCCCGCGCCCTTCTACATGTCCACCAACGACTACGGCGTCATGCGCAACACCTGGGCCCCGGGCTCGTACGCCTTCAACGCCCCCACCGCCCTGACCCACGACGAGACCCGCTTCGACGCCTGGTACTTCACCGGGGACTCCCTCAAATCGGTGCTCGACGCCTACACGGACGTCAGCGGCAAACCCTTCATGGCGCCGATGTGGGGCCTCGAACTGGGCAACGCCGACTGCTTCAACGCCTCCAACCCCGACTACCAGGGCGACCACGGCCGGCTGCGCCACCAGACCACCCCCGACGTGGCCGGCTACGCCGCCGACGCCCGCGCCGCCGACATGCCCTCGGGCTGGTTCCTGCCCAACGACGGCTACGGCTGCGGCTACACCGCACCCCTGAAGTCCACCGTCGACGCCCTGAAGGCCAAGGGCTTCCAGACCGGCCTGTGGACCTCCACCGGACTCGGCTCCATCGCCGACGAGGTGGGCAACGCGGGCAGCCGGGGCGTCAAGACCGACGTGGCCTGGATCGGCGGCGGCTACAAGACCGCCTTCCAGGGCGTCCAGCAGGCCGTGGACGGCATCGAGAGGAACTCCGACGCCCGCCGGTACGTGTGGACCGTCGACGGCTGGGCCGGCACCCAGCGCAACGCCGTCGTCTGGACCGGCGACACCTACGGCACCTGGGACGACATGCGCTGGCACGTCCCCGCCATCGCCGGCGCCGGCCTGTCCGGCCTCAACTACGCCTCCGGCGACATCGACGGCATCTTCGGCGGCAGCCCCAAGACGTACGCCCGCGACCTCCAGTGGAAGGCCTTCACGCCCGCCTTCATGACGATGTCCGGATGGGGCGCCGTCAACCCGTCGGCCGGCTACCAGGACAAGGAGCCCTGGCGCTTCGCCGAACCGTACCTCTCGATCAACCGCAAGTACCTCCAGCTGAAGATGCGGCTGATGCCCTACCTGTACACGATGAGCCGCACCGCCCACGAGACCGGCGTCCCCAGCACCCGCGCGATGGTCCTCGAACACCCCGACGACCCGGTCGCCCGGGGGAACCTCACCAGCGGCCAGTTCATGGCCGGGGACTCCTTCCTCGTCGCACCGGTCGTCTCCGACACCTCCGTCCGCGACGGCATCTACCTGCCCGCCGGGACCTGGACGGACTACTGGACCGGGAAGACGTACGCGGGCCCCGGCTGGCTCAACGGCTACCGGGCGCCCCTGGACACCCTGCCCCTGTTCGTCAAGGGCGGGGCGATCGTGCCGATGTGGCCGCAGATGAACTACTCCGGCGAGAAGCCCGTCGACATCCTCACCTACGACATCCACCCGCGCGGATCCTCCACCTTCAGCCTGTACGAGGACGACGGCCGGACCCGCGCCTACGCCTCGGGCGCCTTCGCCCGCCAGCGCGTGGACGTCAGCGCCCCGGCGGCCGGCTCCGGCACGGTGACCGTCTCGGTCGGCGCCCCCACCGGCAGCTACGCGGGACAGCGGGCCGCGCGCGGCTACGAGTTCACCCTCCACGTGGCCTCCGCCCCCACCGCCCTCACGGCGGACGGCGCCGCGCTGCCGCGCCTCGCCGACAAGGCCGCCTACGACGCGGCCGCCACCGGATGGTTCTTCGACCCCGCCGACCGCGCGGGCGTGCTGTGGGTGAAGACCGGTACGAAGACGGGCGCGTTCAGCGTCACCGCCACCGGGACCTCCGTCCCGGCCGCCGACCCGGTCCCGGTCACCTCGTCGCCCATCTCCCAGTCGGCCTGGACCCTGGTCTACGCCGACAGCCAGGAGACCGCCGCCGAGAACGGGGCCGCGGTCAACGCCTTCGACGGCAACCCCGCCACCATGTGGCACACCGCCTGGTCCTCCGGCAAGGCGGCGGCCCTGCCGCACGAGATCCGGATCGACCTCGGCGCCCGCTACAGCGTTGACGGCCTCGGCTACCTGCCGCGCCAGGACGGCGGGGCCAACGGCCGGATCGGCGGCTACGAGGTCTACGTGTCCGACACCACCACCGACTGGGGCACCCCCGCCGCGACCGGCACCTTCGCCGACACCCCGGCGGCCAAGTCCGTCACCCTCGCTCCCCGGACCGGCCGCTACCTGAGGCTGCGGGCCCTGACCGAGGCGGGCGGGCGCGGCCCCTGGACCAGCGCCGCCGAGCTCACCCTCACCGGCCGCCCGGCACCGCTCCCGGCCGACGCCACCCTCGTCAACGCGGCCTCCGCGCGCTGCCTGGACCTCCCGCACAGCGACACCACGCCGGGCACCGCACCCACCCTCTACACCTGCCACGGCGGCCCGAACCAGCGCTGGACCCTCCACGGCGACGGCCGTCTCACCGGCCTGGGCGGGGTCTGCCTGGACGCCGCGGACCCGGCGAAGGTCACGGTCCGGGCCTGCGCCGCCGGTCCCGCCCAGACCTGGCAGACCGGCCCGGACGGCAGCCTGCGCAGCGCGGGCCAGTGCCTCACACCGGCGGGCTCCGGCACGGCCGACGGCACCGGACTCACCCGGGCCGCCTGTACCGGCGCAGCCGCCCAGCGCTGGACCTTCACCCCCTGACCGCGGGTCCGGCCCGGCCCCCCACGCCGGGCCGGACCCGCCGGCCAGCTACGCCGCCCGCGCCGGGTCAGCAGCCCGGACCGGGTCAGCCGCCCGCGCCGGGTCCCCCGGGTCCGCCGGTTTCCGGTCCCGGCCCGGCAGCAGCCAGGCCGCCGCCAGGCCGAGGGCGGCCACTGCGGCCAGGGCCGCCAGCGGCCGCCCCGCCGTCCCGGCACCGGAGGCACCGGCCCCGGCGCCCGCCGCCACGGCGATGCCCAGGCTCGGGCCGACGTTCATCGCGGTCTGCTTGAGCCCGCCCACCACTCCCGCGTACCCGGCGGGGGCGTCGCCGACCACGGTGCCGGTGGCGGTGACCATCACCGCCGCGAACCCGGCCCCCAGCACGCCGAACGCCGCCCCGCCGGCCCCGCCCAGCCCGGCGATCCCCAGCACCACCAGCGCCGTCCCGGCGAGCGCCGTCCGCCGGGGCCCGTACCGGCGCAGAGCCGCCCCCGCGACAGGCGCCCCGGCCACCATCAGCGCGGTCAGCGGCAGCACCCGGATCCCGGTGGCGAGCGGGCTGAGGCCCCGTACGTCCTGGAGCAGGAACGTGGCCGTGAACAGCGCCCCGGACATTCCGGCCGACACCGCCAGCAGCAGTGCCACCGCGGCCGCGACGGGCCGCGACCGGGCCACCGCGGCCGGCACCAGCGGAAGCCGCGCGCGCCGCTCACCCCGTACGAACAGCGCCCCGAGCCCGGCCGCCGCGCCGGCCCCGAGCAGTGTCGGCGCGGCCGTCCACCCGTACTCCGGTACGCCCGCCAGCGCGTGCACCGCCGACGCCAGGGCGGCGGCGAGCAGCACCGGACCGGCCGGCCCCAGCCGCCCCGGCTCGCGCGGCTCCGGCGCGGGCATCCGTACGGCGAGCGCGAGGGCGGCGATCAGCAGTGCGGCCGGCACGTTGAGCAGGAACACCGCCCGCCAGTCCAGCAGCGCCACCAGCACCCCGCCCAGCAGCGGCCCCGCCGCCGCGGCCGCCCCGATCGCGCCGGTCCGCACCGCCACCGCCCGGCCCAGGCGCTCCGGCGGGTACGCCATCCGCAGCAGGGCCAGGGTCGCGGGCTGCAGCAGAGCCCCGAACAGCCCCTGCACGGCGCGCAGCGCGATCACCCAGCCGACCCCGGGCGCCAGCGCGATCCCCGCCGACGCGGCGGCGAAGCCCAGTGCGCCCGTCACCAGCAGCCGGGTGTGGCCGTAGCGGTCCCCGAGGCGCCCGGCGACGACCAGGAACGCGGCGACGGCGAGCAGGTAGGCGGTGCTCGTCCACTGGACCTGCGCGACCCCGGCCCCCAGATCGCGGCGCAGGGCCGGCTGCACCACGACGAGCACCGTGCCGTCGAGCGCGACGAGCATCGCCCCGGCCGCGCTGACCAGCAGCGCGAGTCGCTCCCTCACGCGGGCCCCGCCCCGAGGTGCGCGTCCACGACGGCGTCCACCAGTGCGTCCAGACGCCGGCCGCCCTCGTCGTCCGCGCCGGTGCCGAGGACCAGCGGCAGGCTGCCGTAGCCCCACAGCTGCGCCACCCCGTGCAGCCCCGCCCACAGCGCGGCCGCCGTCACCTCCGGCTGCGCCGCCCCGCAGGCGCCGACCAGCCCGGTCAGCAGCGCGAACAGCGGCAGGGTCTGCTCCCGCAGCCGGGGGCCGTCCGAGGGTTCCCGGCCGGTGCTGTCCAGGAGGTCGTGCCGGAACATCAGCTCGAACATGCCGGGCTGCTCCAGCGCGTACTCCACGTACGCCCGGCCGAGCGCCCGCACGTGCTCCCGGGGCGCGGGCCGCTCGGCGCCGGCCGCGAGGAAGCGGGTGCCGAGGTCGCCGAAGCCGCGCCGGGCGATGGCCGACAACAGTGACTGGTGGGTGGGGAAGTAGCGCCGGGGTGCGCCGTGGGAGACCCCGGCCCGGCGGGCGATCTCCCGCAGGCCGAGGGAGCCGGTCCCCTCGCTCGTGACCAGTTCCACCCCGACGTCGATCAGCCGCTCGCGCAGCGGCACATCCGGTTCCATTGGCATAGACAGTGTCTACCACGCTGCGTAGACGCTGTCTACTGGGGATGCCGGTTCCGGCGCGGGCCGACGGGTAGGCGCCAGCCACGAGGCTGTACAGGAGGAGGTCGTCATGGGAACCGGAATCTGGGGCTACGGACACGACGCGGGCTACGCGCCCGGCACGGACCTCGTCGGCTACAAGGTCGAGGCCACCGACGGATCCATAGGCAAGGTCGACCGTCACACGGACGACGTGGCCCGCGCCTACCTGGTCGTCGACACCGGCCCCTGGATCTTCGGCCGCAAGGTCGTCATCCCGGCCGGAGTCGTCTCGCGCGTCGACACCGGGAGCGGGACCGTGCACCTCGGCTGCACCCGCGACCAGGTCAAGGACTCGCCCGACTACGAGAGGAACGGCCGCCACGAGGACGAGCCCACCTTCGTCCGGCTGATCGAGACCTACTACTCCAACCCGCACATGTGAGGCGCACGGCACGTCCGAATCCCCTGGTGGCGGTCCCGCCCCGCAGGCGATCATCTCCGGATGACGACAGAGACGATCACCGCAGCCGCATCGGGCACCTGGACCCTCGGAGACCTGGAGGTCAACCGCATCGGCTTCGGCACCATGCGCCTCCCCCAGAACGGCCCGGCGCTCCGCTCCGACGCGGCGTCGGGCGACCGGGACCGCGCCATCGCCGTCCTGCGCCGCGCCGTGGAACTCGGCGTGAACCACATCGACACCGCCGCCTTCTACTTCTCCCCGCTCCGCTCCGCCAACGAGCTGATCAACAGCGCCTTCGGCGGCCGCTACCCCGACGGCCTCGTCATCGCCACCAAGGTCGGTCCCGCCCGCGACGCCTCGGGGGAGTGGGCCGAGCACGTCGGCGCGGCCGGACTGCGCGGCCAGGTCGAGGAGAACCTGCGCCAGCTCGGCCGCGACCACCTCGACGTGGTCAACCTGCGCGTCCTGCCCCAGCAGCCCCATTTCGCCGAACGCTTCGCAGCCCTGGCGGAACTCCGCGACGCCGGGCTCATCCGCCACCTCGGCGTCTCCAACGTCACCCCCGAACAGCTCGCCGAGGCACAGGCCATCGCCCCCGTCGTCTGCGTGCAGAACATGTACGGCATCGGAGTGCGGCCCGAGTACGACGACTTCGTACGCTCCTGCGGGGAACAGGGCATCGCCTTCGTGCCCTTCTACGCGATCGCCGCCGCCGGCCGCGATGGCGGCGCGGCCGGCTCCGAGAGCGAGGAGCTGCTCACGGTCGCCCGCGCCCACGGAGCCAGCCCCGCGCAGGTCCGCCTCGCCTGGACCCTCCAGCGCGGACCCCACGTCCTGGCCATCCCCGGCACCGGCAACCCGGACCACCTCGCCGACAACGTCGCCGCCGGCGCCCTGCGCCTCGACGCCGACGACCTCGCCCTCCTGGAGCGCCTCCACCACGCGCCCGCACAGTAGGGAGGGCGGCGGCACGGGCCGGCGGGGGCCGTGACCGGCCCCGCCGGCCCGCCCGCGTCCGGCACAATCGGCGGATGAGCGAACAGACCCACGCCGGCACCGCCGGCCCGCACGACCACGACCCCTACCTGTGGCTGGAGGACGTGGAAGGAGAGGCCGCGCTCTCCTGGGTCCGTGAGCGCAACGCCGAGACCGTCGCCGCGCTGACCACGGACCCCGCCTTCAAGGTGCTGGAGCGCGAGGTGCGCGAGGTCCTCGACGACGACGGGCGCATCCCGTACGTGGTCCGGCGGGGCCGCCACCTGTACAACTTCTGGCAGGACGCCGGCCGGCTGCGCGGCGTCTGGCGCCGCACCACCCTGGAGGAGTACCGCACCGAGCACCCGGCCTGGGAGACCCTCCTCGACCTCGACGCCCTCGCCGACGCCGAGGGCGAGAAGTGGGCCTGGGCCGGCAGCGCCGTCCTCGGCCCCGAGTACCGCCACGCCCTGGTCATGCTCTCCCGCGACGGCGCCGACGCCTGCGTGGTGCGCGAGTTCGACCTGCACACCCTGGAGTTCGTCGAGGGCGGCTTCGCCGTCGAGGAGGCCAAGACCCGGGTCGACTGGATCGACGCCGACCACCTCTGGATCGGCACCGACTTCGGCCCCGGCTCCATGTCCCCCTCCGGCTACCCCCTCCAGGTCCGCCGCTGGCGCCGCGGCACCCCCCTCGCCGAAGCCGAACAGGTCTACGAAGCCCGGCCCGGGGACCTGTCCGCCAGCGGCTGGCACGACGACACACCCGGCTTCGAACGGGACTTCGTGTCCCGGCAGATCGACTTCTGGAACGGCGAGCTGTTCCTGCTGCCCGAGGACCCCGCCGCCGCACCCGAGAAGATCGACGTGCCGGACGACGCCGGCGCCGGGATCCACCGCCAGTGGCTGATCGTCCAGCCGCGCACCCCGTGGCTGGGCCACCCCGCCGGCAGCCTGCTCGCCTTCGGCTTCGAGGACTTCCGGGCGGGCGGCCGCGAGGCGGAGGTCCTGTTCACCCCCGACGAGCGCACCGCCCTCGCCGGCTACAGCTGGACCCGCAACCACCTCCTGCTGCGCACCCGCGCCGACGTCTCCTCCCGCCTGGAACTGCTCACCCCCGGACCCGGCGGCTGGACCCGCGCGCCCCTGGACGGCGTACCGCCGCTCTCCACGGCCTCGGTGGTGTGCACCGACCCGGACGAGAGCGACGAGTACTTCCTCGACGTCACGGGCTTCCTCCAGCCCTCCACCCTCTTCCGGGGCGAGGCCGGGACCGCCGGCGGCGAGGCCCTCAAGCAGGCCCCCGCCCACTTCGACACCGCCGGGCTCCACGTGAGCCAGTACTTCGCCACCTCCCCCGACGGCACCCGGGTCCCGTACTTCGTCGTCGGCCCCGAGGACCGGTCCGGGCCCGGCCCCACGCTGCTCTACGGCTACGGCGGCTTCGAGGTCTCGATGGTCCCGTGCTACAGCGGCGTCACCGGCCGGTCCTGGCTCGCGCGCGGGGGCACGTACGTCCTCGCCGGCATCCGGGGCGGCCGCGAGTACGGGCCCGCCTGGCACCAGGCCGCCCTCGGCGCCAACCGGGTCCGGGCCTTCGAGGACTTCGCCGCCGTCGCCCGCGACCTCACCGCGCGCGGCATCACCACCCCCGCCCAGCTCGGCATCGAGGGCGGCAGCAACGGCGGCCTCCTGATGGGCGCGATGCTCACCCGCTACCCCGGGCTGTTCGGCGCCGTCGTCTCGCACGTACCGCTGCTCGACATGCTCCGCTTCCACAAGCTCCTCGCCGGAGCCAGCTGGACCGCCGAGTACGGCAACCCCGACGACCCCGCCGACCGGCCCCACCTCGAACGGATCTCCCCGTACCACCGGATGACCGCCGACGGCCCCGCGTACCCGCCCCTGCTCCTGCTCACCTCCACCCGGGACGACCGCGTCCACCCCGGCCACGCCCGCAAGGCGGCCGCCCGGCTGCGCGAACTGGGCCACCCCGTCCTCTTCCACGAGCACCTCGGCGGCGGCCACGCCGGCGCCACCGACCACCAGCAGACGGCCTTCAACGAAGCCCTCGTCGCCGCCTTCCTCTGGGAACGGCTCACCCCCGCGAGGTGACCGTCCGGCGCGCTCCACCGGCCCCGCCGCGCCGGGGCTGGTGGAATGGACCGACCGGCGGCCCGCAGGGGGCCGCCCGCCGGTCGGAGGAGACGTGTCGGACCGAGACGGCCACGCACCGGATCCGGACGGGGCGCTGGAGGCCATCGGCACCACCGACGACGAGCGCACCACCTGCCGGGAACTGGCCGCCTTCCTCCTCCGCACCCTGTGCGACGCGGCGGCCGTCGACCTGACCGCCGGCGGCCGCACCGAGCGGGTGGCCGTCGCCGGAGCCACCGGGCTGCTGCGCGCCCCGGGACCGGCGGTACGGCCCGCCGTCGTCGCCCTGGACGGGGGCCATCCGCTGCGCAGCTGGACCCTGCGCCCGGGCGGCCCCCCGGTGCACGGCCTGTCCGTCGCGCTGGCCCGGCACGGGACCTCGTACGGCACCCTCGTCGTGGTGCGCACCGGCGGGGCGTTCACCGACCGCGAGGCCGCCGCCCTGCACTTCGCCGCGCGCATCGCCGCGCTGCACATCCGCCACGCCAGGCGGCTCGCCGCGACCGAGTCCGTCGCGCTCGACCTCCAGCGGGCCCTGGTCGCCGACCCCGGCCGGCCCCACCCGAACCTGCTGGTCGCGGGCCGCTACCTGCCGGTCGGGCCGAGCGCCCTGGTCGGCGGCGACTGGTTCGAGACGGTCCGGCTGCACTTCGGACGGACCCTGCTGGTGGTCGGCGACGTCATGGGGCACGGCCTGGACGCCGCCGTGGACATGAACGCCTACCGCTCCACCCTGCGCGAGGTCGCCTCCACCGAGCTCGCTCCGCACCGGGTGCTGCGCCAGCTCGACGCCCTCGTCGCCGAGGACGCCGCCCGGCGCGCCGCCACCTGCCTGCTGGTACGCGTCGACCCCGCGCGCGGCACCGCCCTGTACGCCAGCGCCGGCCACCTGCCGCCCGCCGTGTTCGCGGGAGACGGCACCGGCCGGCTGCTCGACGTACCGGTGGGGCCGCCGCTGGGCACCGGACTGGGCGGGTACGAGTCGGCGGCCCACCCCCTGGGACCCGAGGACACCCTGGTCCTCTACACCGACGGGCTGGTGGAGCGGCGCGGCGAGGACATCGACCGCTCCCTCGCCCGGCTCACCGGCCTGCGGCTGCCGGCCTGCGGGACGGCCGAGGAGGCCGTGGACGCGGTGGTCGCGGGCCTCGACGCCCGCCACGCGGAGGACGACGTGGCCGTGCTCGCCGCGCGGATCCGGTCGCGGAGCGCGCCTGCGTGACGGCCTAGCCGAGGGCGCGGGCGATGAGGAGGGCGACGTCGTCGTGGGTGTCGGGGCGGCGCAGCGCCGACAGCAGCAGGTCGCAGGTCTCCTCGATGGGGCGGTGGGGGCCCGCGAGGAGGTCGGTCAGGGTCAGCAGGCGGGCGTCGATGTCCTGGTCGCGGGTCTCGACCAGCCCGTCGGTGTAGAGCACCAGTTCGTCGCCCTCGCCGAGGGTCACGGCGGTGTTCCCGAAGGGGACGCCGCCGACGCCCAGCGGCACCGCCGTCGGCAGCCGCAGCAGCCGGGGCGGGCGGCCGCTGCGCAGGTGCACGGGCGGCAGGTGGCCCGCGGTGGAGATGTGGCACAGCCTGCTGTGGGGGTCGTAGACGGCGTAGACGCACGTGGCCATCGCCTCGCCGAGGTCGCCGGTCGCGGCGTCGAGGTGGGTGAGCACCGTGGCGGGGTCGAGGCCGAGGCGGCCCAGTGCGCGGGCGGTGGCGCGCAACTGGCCCATGGTCGCCGCGGCGTTGATGCCGCTGCCCATCACGTCGCCGACGACCAGCGCGGTCCGGTCACCGCTGAGCGGGATGACGTCGAACCAGTCGCCGCCGGTCTCGTCGGCCGCGCCGGCGGGCTGGTACCGGTAGGCGATGTCCAGCCCGGGGGCCGCCGGCGGGTGCTGGGGCAGCAGGTGGCGCTGGAGGGCGAGCGCCGCGTGGCGCTGGCGCTGGTACCAGCGGGCGTTGTCGATGGACACGGCCGCGTGGGCGGCGAGTTCGGAGGCGAGGAGCACGTCGTCGGGGCCGAACGGCACCGGGTTGCGGGCCCGCTTGAGGTCGAGGGTGCCCAGGACCTGGCCGCGGGCGATCAGCGGCACCGCCAGGTACGAGTGCACCCCCGCCTCGCCCAGCAGGCGGGCGGCGGCCTCGTCGCGGGCGATGCGGGGCAGGTCCTCGGGCCGCACGTGCGGGACGAGTTCCGGCCGGGCGGTACGGGCGCAGCGGGCCACCAGCCGTTCGGGGCGGTACGAGGCCACGTCGCCGACGGGGTCCGCCGCCGCCTCGGCGGGGGTCCGGTACGCGGACTTCACCGCGAGCGCGCGGAAGCGCACGGCCTGCTCGTCGGAGGTCCCGCCCGGCCGGGGCCCCGTGAGCATGGTGTCGAGGACGTCCACGGCGGCGATGTCGGCGATCTCCGGGACGGCGACGTCGGCCAGTTCCCGGGCGGTGATGTCCAGGTCCAGGGTGGTGCCGATGCGTACGGAGGCGTCGGCGATCAGGGCCAGGCGCCGGCGGGCGTGGGCGGCCGACACGGCCGCGCGGTGCTGTTCGGTCACGTCCACCACCGACACCGCGACGCCGATCACCCGGGCGGCCTGGTCCTCCAGCCGGTAGATCGACACCAGCCAGGCCCGCTCACCGGAGTCCTCGGCGATCTGGCCGGTGGTGAAGTGGTCCAGCAGGGGGACGCCCGTCGCCAGGACCTCCCGCATGCTGGTCTCGACCGCCGACGCGTCCAGGAAGGGCAGGATGTCGGCGATCCGCTGCCCGATGTGCCGCTCGGAGGGCACCCCGTTGATGCGTTCCAGGGCCGGGTTGACCAGGACGTACCGCAGATCGGTGTCGAGGACGGCCAGCCCGATGGGGGACTGGTCGACCATGCGCAGGGACAGGGCCAGATCCCGTTCGACGCGGCGCAGCGTGGCCTGCTCGGAGGCCAGGCCCAGGGCGTAGAGCCGGCCGTTGGCGGCCTGGAGGCGCATGTTGCGGAACTCGACGAGGACCGTGTGGCCGTCCCGGTGGCGCACGGGGAAGGAGCCCGCCCACGCGCCCTGGCCCCACATCACCCGGGCGAACAGCTCCAGGACCTCCGCGCGGTCCCGCTCCTCCACCAGCAGCGTCGCCGCGTACTGCCCGAGGGCCTCCTCCGCCGGGTAGCCGAAGAGGGTCTCGGCCTGCGGGCTCCACAGGCTGATGCGGCCCTCGGCGTCCAGGACCACGGCGGCCACCCCGAGCACGTCGAGCAGGCCGCCCGCCGCCGGAGATCCCGCTCCGGGGCCGCCGGAGGGCGGTTCGGGCTGCGCATCGGCCATCACCGGCGCCTCCTCACCCGGGCGGACTCTCCCCATGCTGATGCCCCGGCGCGGCCCTGGCGACCCGGTCGCGGCCATCGGGTGGTGGCGCCTCACCCGTACGCCGCACGGCACCGCCGTCCGGTGCGGACGGCGGTGCCGTGCCGGCGGGCGCGTACCGGTCAGTGGAAGAGCATGGACGCGCCGCCGGCCGCCGTGGTCACGGATCCCGGGCACAGGAAGCTGCCCGAGCTCTTGGTGGCGGTGAAGGCGCGGTTGACGTACTTCCCGGTCGCCGCGTCGCGGTCCCACAGGATGTCGGTGGCCCTGTAGCGGCAGGATATGAAGCTCTGCTGGCCGGTGATGTCGATCAGGTCGGTACGGGCGGTGGTCCCGGCGGCGTCGAAGGTGAACGCCGGGTTGTTGTTGAGGGTGGCGGTGATGCCGCCGTCGCAGGCGAGGTTGCCGCCGGGCCTGTTGATGCTGGTGCGGTCGACGGTGAGGGCGCTGGGGGGATTGGCGCTGGTGCGGGCGTTGGTCCAGGTGCAGGTGTTACCCGCTACGACGATGACGCCGTCGGCCTTCTGGTCGGCGGTGGTGCCGAAGGCGGCGGCGCTCGTGACACTGCCGGCCGAGGCCGCGAGGGCCAGTGCGGCGACGGCGAGTTTCGCACGGTGCATCATGTCGCTCCTCTGTGACACGTCCTTGTGGGGGTGTGGTGCGAGGGCGGTGCGGAGTGCGCCACGGAATGTGTCACAGCGGTCTTCAAATGTCATGCACGCGTCATGCATTGGCCTGAATGAGGCCCCCCGGGTTGAGCGCGGGCGGGGCGGGGCGGGGCGGTGTGCGGCGGGGCGGGACGGGGACGTCAGGGCACGTCGGTGTCCGTCGGCTCGGCCTCGTAGACGTGCGGGGCGTCCCCCTGCCACTCGATGAGGGGCGGCGCGCCGCCGAGCACCACCTCGTCGGGGTCCGGGACCTCGGCGCGGCGCAGGAACTCGATCACGTCCGCGTCGGTGTGCGCCGTACCGAGGGCCGCGTCGCGGTCCTGGACGCGCAGGGTGACCCGGCGGCCGCCCGAGGGGGAGATGCGGTGGACGACGATCGGCGCGTGCTCCATGCCTCCACCCTGGAGCCGGTCCGCCGCCGACGCATCCGGGACGGGCCCGGCGGCCGGGCCCGGGGGCCGTGCGGTGTACACCCGTGTACTACGGCGGGAGTACGCCGGGAACGCTACGCGGGGGTGACGCCGGTGACGGGGGAGCCGGTCTAGCTTGACGGTATGGAAACGCGGAGCGAGCGCCGGGGACCCCCGTGGCGGTGGCGGCACTGGGTGGAGCGGACCGGGCGGGGCCCGGCCTGGCGGTCCGCGCTGCTCGTCGCCGTGGTCCAGCAGGTGGGCTCCGGCTGGGCCGCGCAGATGCAGGGCGGCCGGTCGGCGCTGGACTGGTCCGCGCGGATCCTGCTGCTGCTCGGGCCCGCCCTGCTGGTGGTGCGGCACCGGCATCCGGTGGCCGTGGTGTACGGGGTCAGCGCCGTGACCCTGGTCTACCTCGGGGCGGGCTTCCCGTACGGCCCCGTCTTCGCGAGCCTGGCCGTGGCCTGCCTGGCGGCGGTGGTGGCCGGGCGGAGCCGGGCGGCCTGGGGTGCGGTCGGCCTGCTCTGGGCCGGGCACCTGCTCATCGGCCACTGGCTCTACCGCAGCCTGCCGCCGGCCGGTGACGGGCCGGCTCCCTGGGCGCAGGAGCTGGGCGCCACCGCCTGGGTGCTCGCGATACTCGCCGTCTGCGAACTGGTCCGGGTCCGCCGAGAGCAGTGGGCGCGCGAGCGGGCCGAGCGGGCGGCGGCCGCCCGGCGCCGGGCCGATGAGGAACGGCTGCGCATCGCCCGCGAACTGCACGACGTACTGGCCCACAGCATCTCCCTCATCAACGTCCAGGCGGGCGTGGGGCTGGCCCTCCTCGACAGCGACCCCGAGCAGGCCCGTGCCGCGCTCACCACCATCAAGGCGGCCGGCAAGGAAGCCCTCGGCGAGGTCCGCCAGGTCCTCGACACCCTGCGCACGCCCGGCGCGGCCCCCCGCACCCCCGCCCCGGGCCTCGACCGCCTGCCCGAGCTCGTCGAACAGGCGGCCGCCACCGGGCTCACCGTGGAGACCGGCAGCGAGGGCCGGGCCCGCGGCCTGCCGCCCGGCGCCGACCTGGCCGCCTTCCGCATCCTCCAGGAGGCGCTCACCAACGTCGTGCGGCACTCCGGTTCGCGCAGTGCCCGCGTCCTCCTGCGCTGGCGGCCCGACGCCCTCGAACTGCGCGTCGACGACGACGGCCCGGCCACCGGCGGCCCGGCCGGCGGCAGCGGCAACGGCCTCGCCGGAATGCGCGAGCGGGCCGCCGCGCTCGGCGGCACCATCGAGGCCGGCCCGCGCCCCGACGGCGGCTTCCGGGTGACCGCCAGGCTCCCGCTGGCCGCCGCCGAGCCCGACCTGCCCGCCCCGCCCGCCCCGCCCGCCCCGCCCCGGGAGGATCCGTGATCCGCGTCCTGCTCGCCGACGACCAGCTGCTCGTGCGGGCCGGGTTCCGCGCACTCCTCGACGCCCAGCCCGACATCGAGGTGGCCGGCGAGGCGGCCGACGGCGCGCAGGCCGTCCGCCTCACCCGCGAACTGCGCCCCGACGTCGTCCTGATGGACATCCGCATGCCGCTCCTCGACGGTCTCGCCGCCACCCGCGCGATCACCGCGGACCAGACGCTGGCCGACGTCCGGGTGGTCATGCTCACCACCTTCGAACTCGACGAGTACGTCTTCGAGGCGATCCGCGCCGGAGCCTCCGGATTCCTGGTCAAGGACACCGAACCGGAGGAGCTGCTGCGCGCGGTACGGGCTGTGGTCGACGGGGACGCGCTGCTCTCGCCCGGGGTCACCCGCCGCCTGATCGCGGAGTTCGCCGCCCGCTCCCGCCGGCCGGCCCCCGCCGAGGGCCTGGAGCGGCTCACCGACCGCGAGCGCGAGGTCATGGCCCTGGTCGGCACGGGCCTGTCCAACGAGGAGATCGCCCGCCGCCTGGTCGTCAGCCCGCTCACCGCGAAGACGCACGTCAGCCGGACGATGGTCAAACTCGGCGCCCGCGACCGCGCCCAGCTGGTCGTCCTCGCCTACGAGACCGGCCTGGTCCGCCCCGGCTGGCTCGGCTGACCCCCGCACCGCACCCGGGGTACTCCCGAGGGAGTACCCCGGGTGCAGCCGCCCGTACGACGACCCGGTCCCCCTCCCGGAGCCAGTCTCGGAGCAGTACGAGAAACCCACGCCTCCGAGGAGCTGAACCGAGATGGACACCCTCACCACCCTCGCCTACGACGGGCCCGGCCCGTGGATCCTGTTCTTCCCCCTGATCTGGGCGGCGGTCGTGCTCGCGGTCGTCACCGTGCTGCGCCGCACCGTCTGGCGCGGCGGCGGCCGCCCCGGTCCCAGGCAGTCCCCCCGGGGAGCCGCGTACGGGGCGCACTCGCCGCTCGCGGTCCTGGGACGGCGCTTCGCCTCCGGCGAGATCGACGAGGACGAGTACTGGCGCCGGCTGTCCGTCCTGGACGAGCAGTTCGGCCGCTCCCTCAAGGACGGCGCCGCCTGAGCCCCCACCCCCGGGGCGGCACCGGGGTCCGTGGAATGATCACGAGACAGCCGCACCGGGGGCGGGCAGTCGTCCCCGGGATCCGACCCGGGGGAGACCGACGATGGAACAGACCGGAGCCGTGGAGATCACCTCCGAGGCCGAACTGCGCGAACTCCTCGGCCCGGTGGCACCCGCGGCCGCCGCGAAGGAGCGGCCGTCCCTGCACGAGCACCACCGGCAGTGGATCGCCCGCTCCCCGCTCTGCCTGATCGGCACCTCCGCCGCCGACGGCAGCTGCGACGTCTCCCCGAAGGGCGACCCGCCGGGCTTCGCCAAGGTCCTCGACGACACCACCCTCGTGATCCCCGACCGCCCCGGGAACCGCCGCGCGGACAGCTACCGCAACATCCTCGCCAACCCGCACGTCGGGCTGCTCTTCCTGGTCCCCGGCCGGGGCGACACCCTCCGCGTGAACGGCCGGGCCCGGCTGCTGCGGGACGCCCCGTTCTTCGACACGATGACCGTCAAGGGCCACCGGCCCGCGCTCGCCCTGGTCGTGGAGACCGAGGAGGTCTACTTCCACTGCTCCCGCGCCTTCCTGCGCTCCGGCCTGTGGAAGACGGACACCTGGGACCCCGAGGCGGCGCCCTCCCGGGCGAGCATCTCCAAGGCACTGGAGAAGCCCGAGCAGCCGCTGGAGGAACTGGAGCGGTACTACGGCCCCACGTACGCCCAGAACGACCTGTACGGCTGACACACCGGGCCCCGGGCGACGCCCCCGCCGGCCCGGGCCGCGTGGCAGGCTGGAGGGCATGTGCGGCCGATACGTCTCCACCCGCAGCCCCGAGGACCTGTCGGGCCTCTTCCAGGTACCCGGCCCCGCCCCCGACGTGGTGCTGCCGCCCAGCTGGAACGTCGCCCCGACGGATCCGGTGTGGGCGGTGCTGGAGCGCGCCGACCGGGAGAGCGGGGTCCTGGAACGGCAGCTGAGGGCGCTGCGGTGGGGGCTGGTGCCGTCCTGGTCGAAGGGACCGGGCGGCGCGGCCAAGATGATCAACGCGCGGGTCGAGACGGTGGGGGAGAAGCCCGCCTACCGCCGGGCCTTCGCCAAGCGCCGCTGCCTGCTGCCCGCCGACGGCTTCTACGAATGGGAGGCCGTCCCGGCCGCCGGGCCCGTGAAGGCGTACAAGCAGCCGTACTTCATCACGCCCGAGGACGGCACGGTGATGGCGATGGCGGGCCTGTACGAGTTCTGGCGCGACCCCGCCGTCGCGGACGGGGACGACCCGGCCGCCTGGTGGGCGACCTGCACCGTCATCACCACCGAGGCCACCGATGCCGCGGGCCGCGTCCACCCCCGGATGCCCCTGGCCCTCGCCCCCGCCGACTACGACGCCTGGCTCGACCCCGCGCACCAGGACCCCGACGCCCTGCGCGCCCTGCTGGCCGCCCCCGCCGGAGGCCGCCTGACGGCCCGCGCGGTGAACACGGCGGTCAACAGCGTGCGCAACAACGGCCCCGAGCTCCTCGAGGACGCCCGGCCGTCCTGAACCACCGCCCCCCACTCCTCACCCCTCACGGCCGGGGCACACGTGGCCGCCGGCCCGCTACGCCCCCGGCGGCAGCACCACCACCGGCACCCGCTGGACCAGGTTGTTGCCGAAGCCCCCGCGGTTCCAGGGCTGTTCGAGGGGCTGGGTGAGGCCCGCCGCGTCCGTGGCGCGGACCACGAGCGTGTGGCTGCCGGGAACGGCCGTCCACGGGGCGTGCCAGGCCTGCCACGCCCAGCCGCCCGGCTCCCGCGCCGCCACCTCGGCGTCCGTCCACGTACGGCCGCCGTCGCCGCTGACCTCGACCCGGGTCACCGGGCCGTGCCCCGACCAGGCGCGCCCCTCCAGCCGCACCGGCCCGGCGCGCACCACGCGGACGCGGGACATGAAGTCGGGGAACCCCGGCGGGACCATCAGGGCCCGCGGCGCGATCCGGGTGACCGGCTCGCCGGGGTCCTCGGCGGTGGTCCGGTAGCGGTAGGCCACGGCCTGCTGGAACCCGGTGAAGGGCGCGTCGGCCAGGGTGATGTCCCGCAGCCACTTCACATGGGCCATGCCGTACCAGCCCGGCACCACCAGCCGCAGCGGGAAGCCGTGCTGCGGCGGCAGGGGCGCGCCGTTCATCGCGTACGCGAGCAGCACCCCGGGGTCCGCCCCGGTGGCGACCGGCAGGGGCAGGCTGCGCCGGTAGTCCTGTTCCACGCCCCGCTCCACCCCGTGGTCGGCGCCGGTGAACACCGCCTCCACCGCCTCCGGCAGCACCCCCGCCTCCGCGAGCACGGTCCGCAGCGGCACCCCCGTCCAGTCGGCGGTGCCCACCGCCTCGACCAGCCACGGCTGGCTCACCGGCCGGGGCGTCAGCCGCGCCCGCCCGTTGCCCGCGCACTCCATCGTGACCCGCCGGGTGACGGCCGGCAGCGCCCGCAGGGCGGCCAGGTCCAGCGACAGCGGGGTCCGCACCCGGCCGCCGACGCCGAGCCGCCAGCCGGCGGCGCCGGGGCCGACGTCGGGGATGTCGTAGTGGACCAGTACGTAGTGCAGCCCGGGCGGCGTGACCTCGTACCGCAGCGCCTCCAGCGGGAGCCCGTGGTTGCGGGCGGCGAGGGCCAGCTCCTCGGCGCTGATGCCCTCGCCCTCGGCCGCCACCCGCCCCGGGGTGCTGACGCCGCTCAGGGACGCCTCTTCCATCCCCTCATGGTCGCGCGCCCGGAGCGCCGCCGCCCGCCGCGCGGCCACCCCAGGGGGTGTCCGCGACGGCACGCCCTAGCGGGCGAGCGCCTCGCGCAGCGCGGCCGCCGAGGTGAAGCGGTGGCCCCGGATGCCGAGGGCGCGGGCGGCGTCGACGTTCTCCTGCCGGTCGTCGACGAACAGGACCCGGCCGGGTGCCGCGTCCAGCGCCCGCAGGCACCACTCGTAGGCGCCGGGCGCCGGCTTGGCGTGGCCGATCCGGCAGGACAGGCCCCGCACCTCGAAGTGGGCGAGCCAGGGGTGGTGGCGCTCGTAGTGGACGGCGAGCTCCTCCGGGATGTTCGACAGCAGCGCGATCCGCCGTCCGGACGCGGCCAGTTCCCCGATCAGGTCCACCATCTCCGCGTCCACGGCGCTCCAGCTCGCGATGTCGGCCTCCACGAGCGCGGCGACCCGGCCCGGTCCGAAGCCGGTCCCGAGCGCTCCGGCCACCAGGCGCCAGTACTCCGGTCCGTCCACGGCGCCGCTGTCGTAGGGCGGCCGCAGCGCCCAGTACGCCTCCCAGAAGGCCTCCCCGGACATCCCGGATGTCCCGGACACCCCGGCCGCCTCGGCCAGGCGGGCCTTGCCCTGCGGTGACTGGTGGCGGGCGATGACGCCGAACATGTCGAACAGCAGGATCTCGTCCATCGCTCACACCTTCCGTACGGTCACGCCGGCCGCGGCCAGGGCGTCGGCCTCGTCCTGCGGGGCCCCCTCGTCGGTGACCACGGCGTGCAGCGCGGAGGCGGGCAGCACGTGCGCGAGGGCGGTGCGCGAGAGCTTGGCGGACTCGGTGACGGCGATGACGCGGCGCGCGGAGGCGATCGCGGCGCGCTTGACGGCGGCGTCGGCCAGGTCGTAGGCGGTCAGACCGTCCTTCGCGCTCAGGCCGCAGCAGCCGATGACGGCGGTGTCGAAGCGCAGGGCGGCGAGGGAGGCCTCGGTCAGCGGCCCGGTGAGGGCGAGCTCGCCCTTGCGCGGCGCCCCGCCCGGCAGCAGCAGTGTCAGGCGGGGCGCGTCGGCGAGGGCGTTGGCGGCGTGCAGGGACAGCGGCATGACGGTGAGCCGGCGGTGGTGCAGGGCGCGCGCCACCTCCAGGCAGGTGGTCCCGCTGTCCAGGACGACCGATTCCCCGTCCGCCAGCAGGGCCGTGACCTCGGCGGCGATGCGCCGCTTGGCCTCCAGCCCGTCCCGGGCGCGCAGCGGGAAGGGCGTCTCCTCCCCGCGCAGCAGCAGGCTCCGCGCCCCGCCCCGGTAGCGCTCCAGCACCCCCTGTTCGGCGAGGGCCTCCAGGTCGCGGCGGATGGTCATCTCGGAGGCGCCGGTGAGCTCCGCGAGCTCCGTGACGCTGCGGCTGCCGCTCGCGCGGACGGCGTCGGTGATCTGCCTCAGGCGGTCTGCACTCATACCCGAATTGAACATCGGCGATGTTCGAAAGGCAAGTTTCGAACATGAAGGGTGTTTGTTATGTTCGGTTGCATGCAGTCAATCGCACACGGCCCCGGACTCCAAGGGCCGCCCCCCTCCGTACGCCTGCGGAAGGGGCGGCGGGCCACCTTCGCCTACTTCGCCCTCAACGGCTTCCTCATGGGCATGTGGATCGTGCACATCCCGGTGGTGCGGCACCGCATAGGTGCCGACCACGCCCTCCTCGGCTGGCTCCTGCTCCTCCTCGGCGCCGGCGCCTTCGCCGGCATGCGGGTGGCCGGACCGCTCACCGACCGCTTCGGCGCGCACGTGACCGTCCCCGCCGGCGCCGCCCTGTGCGCCGTCGCGCTGGTGCCGCCCGCCTGGGCGGGCGACGCGCCCGCGCTGGGCGCCGCGCTGCTGCTGCTCGGCTTCGGCAACGGCTGCCTCGACGTCGGCATGAACACGCACGCCGTCCAGGTGGAACGCGGCTACGGGCGCCCCGTCATGTCCGCCTTCCACGCCGTCTTCTCCGTCGGCGGCGCCCTCGCCGCCCTGGCCGGCGCCGCCGCCCTGGGCCTCGGCCTCCCGGCCGCCGCCACCCTCGGCGCCACCGCCCTCGGGGGTTTCCTCCTCGCGGTCCTCGCCGCCCCCGCCCTGCTGGACCCGGACCCCGCGCCCGGCCCCGCGCCGGCCCCCGCGCCGGCCGGCGCCCCTGCCGCCCGCCGGGCCCGCCGGGCCTCGCCGCGCGTGCGGATGCTGGCCGTACTCGCCTTCCTGCTGATGCTCTGCGAGGGCGTCGCCAACGACTGGAGCGCGCTGCACCTCAAGGACTCCCTCGGCGCGCCCGCCGCCACCGCCGCCCTCGCCTACGGGGCCTTCGCGACCGCCATGACCGCCGGGCGGTTCCTCGCCGACCGGGTGGCGGCGCGCACCGGGCCCGTCGCGGTCCTGCGCTACGGAGCCGCCCTCGCGGCGGCCGGCCTGGCCCTGGCCGTGGCCGCGCCCGGCGTCCCGGCGGCCCTCGCCGGCTGGACCCTCTTCGGCGCCGGCCTCTCCGGCTGCGTCCCGCAGCTCTTCAGCGCGGCGGGCCACGCGGACCCGGAGGCCGCCGGGGCCAACGTCGCCCGCGTCGCGGGCCTGGGCTACCTCGGCATGCTCGCCGGCCCCGCGGTGATCGGCCCCCTCACCCGCCTCGTACCGCTCGGGCCGGCCCTGCTGCTGCCTGCGGCCTGCTGCGCCTTCGCGGCCCTGGCCGCCCGCGCGCTCCGGCCGGAAGGGCCGGCCGGGTCCCAGCCGAGGGTGTCCGAGAGGTAGCCGCGCAGCGCGCGCTCGAGCTCGCGCACGAGATACCGGGCCGTGTCGCGGTACCGCGCCGGGGCCGGCGCGGGTCGATAGTGGGGGCTGTGAGCGACTCGGTGCGGGATTCCGGGGACCAGGACGCCGCCGGCGCGGCCGCCTGGTCCGGGAGTGAGGGAGCGCGGGCCTTCGCCGCGCTGGAGGCGGCCACGGACTGGCTGCTCGGCTACCCGTTCGTCTTCCGGGCCCTGGCCCGCGGGCGGATCGGCACCGGGAAGGTCCTCGTGGACTACGGATGCGGTCTCGGCAAGGTCGCCGGGCACGCCGCCCGGCTGCTGGGGGCGCGGGTCGTGGGGGTGGACACCTCGCCCGAGATGCTGGCCCTGGCCCGCGCCTCGGACACCGGGGCGGCCGAGTACCACCTGGTCGAGGACGGCCGCGTGGCCGCCCTGGCGGACGGCAGCGCGGACGCGGTCATGTGCAGCCACGTGCTCGCCTCCCTGCCCGACGAGGAAGCGGTGCTGGCCGTGTTCCGGGAGGCCCGCCGGCTGCTGCGCCCCGGCGGCCCGTTCGTCCTGCTGGCCACCGACCCGGCCTGCACCGGCACCGAGTACGCCTCCCTGCGGATCGGGGACCCGGGCGCGGTGTACGCGCCGGGCCAGGAGCTGACCGTACGGCTGAGGCGCACCGACGGCTCCTGGCAGGAGGTGCGCAACCACGCCTGGCCCGTCGGTCTCCTGCCCGGGCTGCTGGAGCGGGCCGGCTTCCGGGACGTGGCCCAGCACCGTCCGACGGTGGCGGAGGCGGGGGAAGCGGCCGATGCCGCCCTCGTGGCGAGCCGCCCCTGGACGGCCGAACGGGAGAGGCCGCCGCTGGTGGTCACCACGGCCGTGGCCGCCTGAAGCGGCCGGGGAGGCCCCTGATCCGAACAGGTTTATCTCGGGCGATAGTTCGACTTCCGAGATATCAAGCCGAAAGTCAGACAATCCTGTGACTCATATGACAGCCTGCTGCGCACGGCAGGGGTGCGAAGGCGCCCGGCCGTGACCGGGGAGGTCACATGCGTGGATCACTGCTGCGTAAATCCCGTGGGGTGCTGACGGGTTCCCTGCTGGCGCTCGGCATCGTCGGCCTGAGCGCCGCTCCGGCCAGTGCCTGGACGGGAGGGAACGTCTGGGTCAACTTCGGCAGCTGGAACTGCCCGGCCGGCGGCTCCGTCGTCGGGGTGTACTGGGCGGTGGACGCCTATTCCAGCGGTCCGGCCGGCGGCGACTGGGGTGACAACGTCATCTACCCGCGCGTCCGGGTGGGATCGGGGGCGTACAACACCCTGAGCTACCAGACGATGTGCAAGAAGTGGGGCTGGTACACGTACCGCGGCGTGGTGGGCCAGCGGACGCTGACCCCGTACAAGTCGGGCCTGAGCTACACCTACTGACCGTCGGCGGCGCCCCGTGCCGGGGGCGCCGCCGTCCTGCGCGACCAGGGGCGGTCAGCGCCGGAGGATCCGGCGCGAGACGCGGTCGCCCAGGAACTGGGCCGACTGCACCAGCACGATCAGGACCAGTACGGTCACCACCATCACGGACGTGTCGAAGCGCAGGTACCCGTACGTCATGGCCAGGTTGCCCACCCCGCCGCCGCCGACGGTGCCCGCCACCGCGGAGAAGTCGATCAGCGCGACGAGCATGAACGTCAGGCCGAGCACCAGCGGCCCGAGGGCCTCCGGGACCAGCACCGTGAGCAGGATCCGCAGCGGGCCGGCCCCCATCGAACGGGCCGCCTCGACGACGCCCGGCTCCACGGCCAGCAGGTTGGACTCCACGATCCGGGCGATCCCGAAGGTGGCCACGACCGTCATCGGGAAGACCGCGGCATCGGTGCCGATCATGGTGCCGACCACCGCCCGGGTGACGGGGGCGAGGGCCACGATCGCGATGATGAAGGGGATGGGCCGGATGACGTTGATGAACGTGCCGAGCACCGCGTGCACGACCCGGTTCGGCAGGACGCCGCCCTTGCGCGTGGCGTAGAGGGCGAGCCCGACGGCGAGGCCGCCCGCGCTGGACAGCGCGAGGGTGATCAGCACCATGTAGACGGTCTCGCCGGTCGCGTCGAGGACCTTCGGCCAGAAGGTGCTCCAGTCGGCCTTCACCGCACACCCGCCTTCCGGCGGCCGGACGGGTCGAGGCCCGCTTCGACGGCCTCGACCGCCGCCCGCTCGCCCCGCAGTTCGATGGTCACGCTGCCCAGCGGGCGCCCGCGGACCTCGCCGACCCCGCCGTGGACGAAGGTGAAGTCGACGCCGTGCTCGCGCAGCAGCGGCGAGAGGCCTTCCATGACCGGTACGCCGTCGACCACCGGTACCGTCACGAGCCGCCCCGGATGGCGGGCGCGCAGCCGTTCCAGGAGTTCGCCGTCCGGTTCGGCGTGCAGCGCCGAGCGGACGAAGGCGGCCGTGGTGGGGTGCTGCGGGCGCGCGAAGACCTCGTAGACCTCGCCGGTCTCCACCACGCGGCCGTCCTCCATGACCGCCACCCGGTCGCAGAGGCCGCGTACGACCTCCATCTCGTGGGTGATGAGCACGATGGTGACGCCCAGTTCGCGGTTGACCCGGCGGAGCAGGGCCAGCACCTCGCCGGTCGTCTGCGGGTCGAGGGCGGACGTGGCCTCGTCGCACAGCAGCGCCTTGGGGCGGGTGGCGAGGGCGCGGGCGATGCCGACCCGCTGCCGCTGCCCGCCGGAGAGCTGTTCGGGGTAGCGCTTGCCGTGCCCGGAGAGCCCGACGAACTCCAGGGTCTCCTCGGCGCGTGCCCGGGCGGCGGCCCGGTCCAGGCCGGCCAGGCGCAGCGGGTAGAGGACGTTGCCGAGAACGGTGCGGGAGCGGAAGAGGTTGAACTGCTGGAAGACCATGCCGATTTCCCGGCGTACGGGCCGCAGCCCGCGCTCGCCGAGGGCGGCCAGGTCGTGGCCGTCGACCAGGACGCTGCCCGAGGTGGGCTCCTCCAGGCCGTTGACCAGGCGCAGCAGGGTGGACTTGCCGGCGCCGCTGTGTCCGACGACCCCGAAGACGGTGCCCGCCCCGACGGTCAGGCTGACGTCGTCGACGGCGACGGCCCCGCCCGGGAACTCCTTGCGCACGGCGCGGAATTCGACCGCGGGGTGGTGGGCGGCCGCCGGGTGGCCGGAGGGTGCGGCGGTCACTTCGCCAGCTGCTTCGTGATGCGGGCCAGCTCGGCCTGGAGCTCTGGGGCGGGCAGGTCGATGTGGTGGGCGGTGCCGTTGCTGGTGCGGCGGACCTCGTCCTGGACGGCCTGGGAGGCGTACAGCTCGACGATCTTCGCGTAGTCCGGGTCGTCCTTGCGGTCCGCGCGGGCGGCGATGACGTTGAGGTACGGAACGGACTGCGGGCTCGCCGGGTCGTCCTTGAACAGGGCGGTCTTGGCGTCGATGCCGGCGAGTTCGGCGACACCGTCGTTGATGACCGCGGCGTCCGCGTCCTTGAGGGTGCGCGGGGTCTGCTGGGCGTTCACCGGGGTGATCTTGATGTGCTTGGGGTTGGCGGTGATGTCGTCGGGGGTGGCGAAGAGCCCGGCGTCCTTCTTCAGCTCGATGACCTTGGCCTGTTCCAGGACGCGCAGTCCGCGGCCCTGGTTGGCGGGGTCGTTGGGCAGGGTGACCGAGGCCCCGTCGGGGAGGTCGGCGAGCTGCTTGTGCTTGGCGGAGTAGAGGCCGAGCGGTACGACCGTGGTCGCGGCGACGGGGGCGATGTCGGTCTTGTTCTCGGTGTTGGACTGGGCGAGGAAGACCAGGTGCTGGAAGGCGTTGAGCTCGATGTCGCCCGCGCTGAGCGCCTTGTTGGGCAGCGAGTAGTCGTCAAAGACCACCGTCTCGACGGTGAGTCCCTCCTTCCTGGCCTCCTTGGCGAGGACGTCCCACTCGGGGGAGTCGCCCGAGACGCCCACGCGGATGCGCTTGCCCTCCGAGCCCCCGAACCCGCAGCCGGAGACGAGCAGCGCGAGGGCGGTCGCGGTGGTGGTGAGGGCGAGGGCGGTGCGGCGGCGGCGCGGTGGAACAGCAGACATCGTGGGATCCAGAGGTAGAAGAACGCGTCAAGCGCGGTACCTCTGAACAGTAGGCACGGATCGGGGTTTTATCTTGTTATGAAAGATCGTATTCACGATCCTGCAACGAATGAAAGGTTCACGGTGGGGGTGGGTAGTGCTCGCCGAGCACCGCGCCGAAGAGCGTCGACACGTCGCGGGCGCTCAGCCCCTGCTCGCGGGCCTCGCGCATCCACTCCCCGAGGCCCGTGCGCAGCGGGGACTCCGGCGCCGTCTGCGGCGTGGCCAGCGAGCGGGTGATGAACGTCCCGGAGCCCTGGCGCACCTCGACGAGGCCGGAGCGCTCCAGCTCGCGGTAGGCCTTGAGCGTGGTGTTGGGGTTGACCTTGGTGGTCGCGGCGACCTGCGCCGCCGTCGGCAGCTTGTCGCCCTCGGCCAGCGCCCCCATCCGCAGGGCCTGCTCCACCTGCTGCACGATCTGGAGGTAGGCGGGCAGGCCGCTGCGGCGTTCGATGCGAAACACGACCACCGTGCCCGCCTCCTTGCTGCTTCTCGGTCCATCGGGAATCCGGGGTGACGTTCCAGCCTAGGCCGTCCGCGGGGGTGGTCCGGTTCAGAGCGCCGAGTGCCGGGTCAGGCTCAGGAACGCGCCCACCAGGAGGGCGGTCAGCCCCAGCAGGGTCCCGGCCGCGGTCCACTGCATGCCGGCCATCTGGTCGGGGCCGAAGTACTCCCAGACCGAGTTGACGATCCCGAGCGAGGCCCGGCAGCCCTCCGGCGAGGTCTCGTGCACGCAGGTGCCCCAGCCGTAGAGCTTGCCGGAGGCGGTACCGATCCACTGGTCCACCTGCACCACGTGGTCGAGCACGGCCGGCTGGGCGGCGCCCAGCGGGTAGGCGAGCGTCCGGGGCGTGGCGAGCCGCTCCCTGAGCAGCCCGGCCGCGAACAGGGCCGCGTACGAGGTGAAGAAGGTCGCCACCATGGCCGGCAGCGACCGGCGGGCCAGCGCCCCGATCGTGATGCCGAGCGCGGTGCCGAACAGGGCCGAGGCCACCAGGACGGGGCCCGTGGTCCCGAACACCGCGCCGTTGAGCCAGTCTTCGGGCGCGAGGGGGCCGGCGGAGTGCCACCACCAGGAGTAGAGCAGGCTGAGGACCGCCGTCGGTACGGCCGCCAGCGCCAGGGCGAAGCACAGCTTCCACAGCAGCCAGCGGCCGCGCGGGACGGACTGGGTGGCGATCAGCCGGGCCGTCCCGTGCTCCTTGTCGGCGGAGATCAGCGGGGCGCCGAGGAGGACGCCGAACAGCACGGGGAGGAAGCCGAGCGTGCTGCCGAAGGAGTCGAGATCGTTGCGCGTCCGGTTGGAGACCGCGCTGTCGATGGAGTGGGGGGAGGTGGCGGGCCAGCCGGTGGCGTGCAGGGTGTCCAGCATGGCGGCGCGCTGCCAGACGATGTAGGCCGAGCCGAGGACCGTCAGGGCGGCGCAGGTGATCACGGCGGTGCGGTGCTGGCGGGCCAGCAGCCAGGCGAGCCCGCGCAGCCGGCGCGGGCGCGGCGCGGTCGGGGTGGCGGTGGCGGGTCGGGACGCGCCCGCCGTCGGTGCGCTCATGCCGCGCACTCCTCTCGGTGCAGCGGGGCGGCGGTGGGGGAGAGCAGCGCGGGGGCCCCGGGCGAGCGGAGGTAGGCGAGCAGTACCTCCTCCATGCTCGGCTCCGCCTGCTGCCACGCCTGGTCCAGCGGGCCCTGGCGCCGTACCAGCGCGGTGAAGTGGCGGCCGGAGGTCCGGACCTCGATGACGGTGTGGTCGTTCAGGGAGGCGGGCAGCCCGGCGTCCGTGCTCACGCCGCTGACCAGGGTGTGCATGGGGACCAGTTCGTCGGCCTCCCCGGCCATCCGGACCCGGCCGTCGGCGAGCACGAGTACGTAGTCGCACATCGGCTCGATCTCGCTCAGCAGGTGGGAGGACATCACGACGGTGGTCCCGTGCTCGGCGGCCTCGGACAGCAGCAGGGCGCCCATCTCGTCCCGGGCCACCGGGTCCAGATCGGCCATCGGCTCGTCGAGCAGGAGCAGGTCGGGGCGCTTGCCGAAGGCCAGCGCGAAGGCCACGCGGGTGCGCTGGCCGCCCGACAGGTCCCCCACGCGGGCGTCCGGCGGGACCATCCCCGCGCGGACGATCCGCTCCGCCACCCCCTGGTCCCACGCCGGGTTGAGCTCCTGGCCCAGTCGCAGGGTCTGCGCCACGGTGAACCGCTTGAACAGCGGCTTGTCCTGCGCGAGATACGCCCACAGCGGCATGGAGGCGCGGGAGCCCGCGGGGGTGCCGAAGATCCTCAGGTCACCGGCCGAGGGCTGCGCGAGGCCGGCCGCCAGGCTCAGCAGGGTGCTCTTGCCCGCCCCGTTGGGCCCCACCAGGGCGGTGACGCGGCCGGCGGGTATCCGGAAGGAGCAGTCCCGCAGTGCCCAGCCCCGCCGGTACTTCTTGCCCAGCCCGCGCGCCTCCAGGGCCCATCGGCCGTCGGCCGCCCCGGAAGTGGTCGTGCCGGAATCGGCCGCGCCGGAAGTGGTCGTGTGTCGCACAGCCTCCCCCTTTTCAGTGTTTTCAGTGAATCCACTAGATGAGTAATGGAATGATGGGGTGAGGGTGCGGCCCTGTCAAACGGCGGCAGCCGTGATCAGGAGGAAACCGGCCCCGGAGCCGCCGGCGCCGACACCTGGTGCAGGCGCAGGGCGAGTTGGAGCTCCAGGGAGCGGTCCGGGGACTGCCAGTCGGGGCCGAGGAGACGGCCGACGCGGTCCAGGCGCTGCACCACGGTGTTCACGTGGACGTGCAGGGCCTCCTTCGCCCGCGCCTGGCTCATGCCCGTCGCGAAGTAGACCCGCAGTGTCCCCACGAGGTCACTGCCGCGCCGGGCGTCGTAGTCCAGCACCGGCCCGAGCACCGTCCGTACGAAGCCCGACAGGTCGGCCCGGTCGCCCAGCAGCACCCCGAGGAACCCGAGGTCCGCCAGCGTGCTCCCGTCACCGGCCCGGCCCAGCGCCCGCAGCGTCGACAGGCAGCGCAGCGCCTCCGCGTGCGTGGCGTGCAGCCCGCCCGGGCCGTCGCCGGCCCGCGCCGCACCCACCGTGACGGGCGCGCCCACGCTCCGCCCGAGGGCCGCGGCGAGCCGGGCCGCGTCGGCGCCGGCCGCCTCCGAGGGGGCCAGCAGCACGGCGTGGTCGTGATGGACCCCCGCCAGTCCCCGGCGCTCGCGCGCGTGGTGCGCGGCTGCCGTCAGCAGGCGCGGCCGGGGCACGGTGTCACTGTGCAGGACGAAGAGGGCGTGCGGGCGGGCCAGGTCCACGCCCAGCCGGCCGGCCCGCACGGCCAGGCTCCCCGGATCGGCGGACGGGCCCAGCAGGTCCCCGAGCAGCTCCCCGCGGATCCGGTCCTCGGTCTGCGCCACGGAACGGCCGAGGAGCAGCAGCAGGGCCGTGACCGTCGCCGCCCGCTCGAACAGGCGCCGCCCGGCCTCGTCCAGGCCGGGGCGGCCCGTCAGCGTGATGCTGCCCAGGAGTTCGGGACCCGCAAGGACGGCGCACACCCAGGTGCCGCCCTCCGCGACGGCCCGGCCGCCGGACCGGGAGGCGGCCACGGCCCCGGCCGGCGGCGGGCAGGGACCGGCCTGCGCGCGGGCCAGCTCCCTGCCGTCGGGGTCGTGGACCAGCGTGCCGCCCTCCAGCAGCGCACCGATCGCGGCCGCCACCTCGGCGACGTCGCCGCCGCGCAGGACGAGACCGGTCAGCCGGTCGTGCGCCCGCTCGGCCCGGCGCAGCGCGTCGCTGTTCTCCTGGATGGTCCGGGAAGCGGCGCCCAGTTCGGCCAGGGCCCGGCGGGTCTCCTCCAGCAGCCGGGCCCCGTCGATGGCGATGGCGGCGTGGTCGGCGAGCGAGGACAGCAGCGCCACCTCGGGCGGGCCGAACTCGCGCGGGCTGCGGTCGGCGGCGAAGAGCACCCCGATCACCTTGGGTCCCAGCCGCAGCGGGACGCCGAGGATGGCGTGCAGGTCCTCCTCGCCGACCGCGCTGTCGATGGGGCCGGTGTGCTGGAAGCGCGGGTCGCGCTGGTAGTCGCCGGTGGCGTACGGACGGGCCGTCTGGGCGACGAGGCCGCCCAGTCCCTCGCCCATCCCCAGCCGCAGTTGCTGGAACGCCGCCGACACCGACCCCTCGGTCACCCGCATGAAGGTATCGCCCGCCGCCTCGTCGATCAGCGACAGGTACGTGACGTCCGTGTGCAGCAGCTGCTTCGCGCGGTGCGTGATGGCCCGCAGCACCGCGTCCAGGTCGCGCAGCGCGGCCAGGTCCCCCGCGGTGTCGAACAGCGCGGTCAGCTCCGCCTCGCGGGTACGGTGGCGGCCCAGCGTCCGGTGCACCTCCAGCGCCACCCCCGTCGCCTCGTCCAGGGCGGCCAGTTCGGCCTCGCCGGCCCCGGCGGCGCGCGCGGCCGCCGCGGGCCGCGCGAACTCCTCCGCCGGCGCCCCCTGGGCCAGCAGGCCGAGCAGCTCCCGTAGGCCTTCCGTCACGGTGGTCACGCCGGTGAGCATACGGGCGCGGCCCCGGTCAGCCCTTGACGGGGACGGGCGCGGCCGTGCGGGAGGGCCGGTCGAGGCTGCGGCCGCGGGTCTCCCGTGCGGCCAGGGCGGTCGCCGTGGTGATCAGCGCCGCCGCGCAGAGGTAGACGGAGACCGGCACGGAGGACCCGTACTCCTTGAGGAGCTCCACGGCGATGACCGGGGCCAGGGCGCCGCCGATGATGGAGGCGACCTGCGACCCCATGGAGGCCCCCGAATAGCGGACGCGGGTGTCGAACATCTCCGTGATGAACGCCGCCTGGGGCCCGTACATCGCCCCGTGCAGCAGCAGCCCGGCGGTCACCGCGACGGCGATCACCGGGAAGGACCGCGAGTCCAGCAGGGCGAAGAAGGCGAACGCCCAGCCCGCCATGCCGACCGACCCCACGAGGGTCACCGCACGCCGCCCGATCCGGTCCGACAGCGCGCCCCACAGCGGGATCGTCACGAAGTGCACCGCCGAGCCGATGAGTACGGCGTTCAGCGCGTCACCCTTGGGGAGGTGCAGGTGCACGGTGACGTACACGAGCAGGAACGCCGTCAGCACGTAGTACGAGACGTTCTCACCCAGCCGCACCCCGATCGCGGTGAGCACCCCGCGCCGGCTCGAACGCAGCACCTCCACCACCGGCGGCCGCTGCCGGACCCCCGCCGCCTCCTCGGCCTCGGCCCGGGCCCGCGCCTCCAGGAACGCCGGCGACTCCGACACCGAGACCCGTATCCACAGCCCGACCACCACCAGCACCCCCGACAGCAGGAACGGCACCCGCCACCCCCACGCGAGGAACGCCTCGTCGGACTGGACGGCGGCCAGCAGCGCCAGCACCCCGGTGGCCAGCAGGTTCCCGCCGGGCGCACCGGCCTGCGGCCAGGACGCCCAGAACCCCCGGTTCCGGTCGTCCCCGTGCTCGGCGACGAGCAACACCGCCCCGCCCCACTCACCCCCGAGCGCGAACCCCTGCACCAGCCGCAGCACGGTCAACAGCACGGGCGCGGCCCCGCCGACGGCGGCGTGCGTGGGCAGCAACCCGATCGCGAAGGTGGCCCCGCCCATCATCAACAGGCTGACCACGAGCAGCCGCTTCCGCCCGATCCGGTCCCCGTAGTGCCCGAACACCACCCCGCCGAGCGGCCGCGCGGCGAAGCCGACGGCGTAGGTGAGGAACGCGAGGAGGGTGCCGACGAGGGGGTCGCTGGAGGGGAAGAACAGCGTGTTGAACACCAGGGCGGCGGCGGAGCCGTAGAGGAAGAAGTCGTACCACTCGATGGTGGTCCCGACGAGGCTGGCGGCGACGATCCGTCTGATGCCTGACGGGGCCTTCGGGGCGGATGCTGGGGAGACCATGTGAACCACTTCCAGGGGGTCTGCGGGGACGTCGGGTGTGGGCACAACGTAGAAGTCCGCTGGTCAACGGCATATGTGGCAGACCATCACAATCACAGGCCGACTTGTGTGCCGCATCACCACACGACCACAGCTGGCTCATTCCCACCCCCGGAGGAAACCCCTCCGCGGATCGCTGGAAGCGGCGCCGACGTGTGCGGTGCGGTGCGGAGTGTCAGCGCGCGGTGAGACGCTTGAGCGCCGGCATCGGGAGGGTGCACGCACATGGCGATCGATTGGGACCACCTCACTCGGCCTCGGTTCGACCGCATCGTGGAGGCCTTGGTGCACCGGCTCTACGCCGTGGACGCCGAAGTGGAGGTGATGAACGGGCGTGGCGGTGACGGTGGTATCGACATCAAGGTGACCGTGGACGGGCGCGTGTGGATCTACCAGCTGAAGTACTTCCCGGACGGTTTCCCCGGCTCGTACCCGCCTCGATCTGCACTGGTCCATCGACGTCGCCTACCGCAACGGTGCGGTGGTGAAGACCCTGCGGCCGAAGCACCCCCGTGCGCAGCAGGTGAGCCCGATCTACTCGGTCCCGTCCACATCTACCACCCCCACGTCCGGGCGGCAGACGCTGAACAGGTCCTACGCGCCCTGGCCGCGGGCCGGGCAGAGGGGCACAAGGTCACGCTCCGCCCCGCTGACGGAGAGCCGTACCGGCTCTACCTCGCCCGGCCCGGCGATACCACCGACCTCACCACCCTGACACCCACACCACTGGCGATCCCCGGCCCCAGCTCCCGCACGCCCTGAGTCTGCAGGCCGGCAAATTCTTCGTCTGCTGGTGGTAGAGCCGTACCTCGGGTTGGTCCGGACGCGGTCGTGGGTGGTCGAAGGACACGTCAGCCCACCCGGAGACCGACCGCCAGCGTCAGTTCGAGAACCCGGTGCGGCGACCCGAGATCCGGAAACAGCTCCCGCAACTGCGACATCCGGTACCGGACGGTCTGGGGATGGACGAACAACGCCGCCGCCACCTCGTCCCGCCTGCCCTGGTGCAGCAGCCACGCCCGCAACGTCTCCTCCAGCCGCCGCGCCGTCGCGGCCTGCAAGGTCCACAACGGTGCGAGGGCTCGGGCACGCAGGTCGGCGAACGCGTCCGCGTCGGCGCTCAGTACCAGCTCGGGCAGGTGGTCCTCGGTGTCGCGGATGTCGCAGGAGAGGGAGCGCGCGCGTACGGCTCGCGCGTACGAGGCGGACGCACGCGTCCACGGCCGGGCCGGGCCGACCACGGAGGTGCGGTCGGGCAGCTGCCTCAGGAGATGTGCTCGGTCGGCATCGGGGACGAGCAGCACGCCGGAGGCGTCCGGAAGATCGTCGAGGACAAGGGTGCCCGGGTCGAGCGCGCGGTAGGCCGGCCGGGCCTGGGCGGCGGGCAGCAGGACCGCGGTCAGCGAAACCGGCGGCTGCCACCCCGCCCGCCCAGCAGCGGCGAGGAGCACGTCCGGGCTCGCGCCGGAGAGGAGGTCGCGGGCCAGTTGTTCCAGGTGGCGCTCGTGGGCCCGGCCCCGCGCGGCCAGTTCGTCGGCGTGGCCTGCGGCGCTCGCGGCGGAGAGCTCGTCGATGTAGGCGAAGGTCAGCTCGGCGAACTTGGCGACCTGCGCGGCGGGCAGACCTGCGGGTACGGCACCTGCGGCCAGGCCTCGCCAGGCCACGCGGGCGCCGACCCGGTAGGCGCTGAGCAGGGCGTCCATCGAGCGGCCGTCGCGGACCTCGCCGCGGCCCAGCTCGTAGGCCGCGTCGCCGGCGTCGCCGCCCGTGGCGTTCCCGCTCGCGAGGTCGAGGTAGAGGCCCAGGGCGGTGCGGACGGCTCGGCGGATGGTGGCGCCCATGCGGCCCGAAAGGGCGTTGGCGTAGGGCGGGACCTCGTCGATGATCGCCTGGACGACCTCGTCGGCGGTGGTCCTCAGCGCGGCCCGAAGCGCGGTGACCGTCGTCTCATCCAGGACCAGCTCGCTGGCCCTCCGGACTGCATGGCTCACGTTTTTGTTCCCTGCGAACAATTCAACCGATCAGATTCACGTCCTGCGGACAGGACTTTACTCCCCGAAGCACATCAAGCTGGGGTCATGACGAGTGCAGCCCTCCGCAGTAGGGCGTGGAAACTGCTGGAGATGGTCACGACGCCGCTGCTGCCGTCGGACTACCTCGACCTGGTCAGCCCGCTGCGTGCGGGCGCCGACCTGCGGGGGCGCATCGAGGCCGTGCACCCCGAGACGGGTGACGCCGCGACCATCGTGATCAGGCCGGGACGGGGCTGGCGCGGCCACACAGCCGGTCAGTACGTGCGGATCGGGGTCGACGTCGACGGGGTGCGCCTGTGGCGCGCCTACTCGGTCACCTCGCCGACGAACCGCCGGGACGGCAGGATCACGATCACCGTGAAGGCGATCCCGGACGGCAAGGTCAGCAACCACCTGGTCCGCAGGGCGCAACCGGGCACGCTGATCCAGCTCGACCAGGCGACCGGCGACTTCGTGCTGCCGGAGGCCAAGCCCGCCAAGGTGCTCTACCTGACGGCCGGCAGCGGCATCACGCCGGTGATGGGCATGCTGCGCGACAACGAGTTCGACGACGTCGTCATGGTCCACTCCGCACCGCGTCCGCACGACGTGATCTTCCGCAACGACCTGCACGACCTGGTCGCGGACAAGAAGCTGCGCCTCACCGAGCTGCACACCGACACGGACGGCATGCTGGACATCGCCCGTCTGGGCGAACTCGTGCCTGACTGGGCCGAGCGCGAGACCTGGGCGTGCGGGCCCGCGGGCCTGCTCGACGCCGCCGAGGACCACTGGACCGCGCACGGCGTCCCGGAGCGCCTGCACACCGAACGCTTCCGCCCCGGCGTCGTCGTCACCGGCGACGGTGGCGAGGTCACGTTCGGCGCCACCGGCAAGACCGTCGACGCGGACGGCGCCACGCCGTTGCTGGACGTCGGCGAGGAGGCCGGCGTGCTCATGCCGTCCGGGTGCCGCATGGGCATCTGCTTCGGCTGCGTCACACCGCTCACGGCGGGCGCCGTCCGCGACCTGCGCACCGGCGAGATCACCGAGGCCGGGCCGGGCGTCCTCATCCAGACCTGCGTGTCCGCCGCGGCGGGCCCCTGCGACATCGAACGGTAGGAGCACCTTGACCGCCATCGACCCCACCGCCCACCTGACCGCGGAGCAGATCGAGGAGCTGGGCCGCGAGCTGGACGCGATCCGCGACGAGGTGATCGCCGGCCGCGGTGAGAAGGACGCCGCCTACATCCGCAAGGTCATCTCGGCGCAGCGCAAACTCGAGCTGGTCAGCAGGGGCGTCCTGCTGTTCTCGATCTTCCCGCCCGCGTGGCTGATCGGCACCGCCGGCCTGTCCGTGGCGAAGATCATGGAGAACATGGAGATCGGCCACAACGTCCTGCACGGCCAGTGGGACTGGATGCGGGACCCGAAGATCCACTCCACCACCTGGGACTGGGACCACGTCTCGCCGGCCGATCAGTGGAAGCACTCGCACAACGAGCTGCACCACACGTACACCAACGTGATCGGCAAGGACAACGACCTCGGCTACGGCATCATGCGCGTCGACGAGGACCAGAAGTGGCACCCGTTCCACCTCGGCCAGCCGCTGTGGAACTTCATCAACGCCTGCTTCTTCGAGTACGGCATCGCCGCCTACGACCTGGAACTCGGCAGGAACCTGCACAAGCGCCGCCGCAAGAACCCGGAGTTCCGCGCGCGGGCCAGGGCCGTGGGCCGCAAGATCCGCAAGCAGGTGCTCAAGGACTACGTGATCCACCCGCTCCTTTCGGGCCCGTCGTTCCTCACCACGCTCGCCGCCACGTTCACCGCGAACCTGGTCCGCAACCTCTGGACCCACTCGGTGATCATGTGCGGGCACTTCCCGGAGGGCGTGCAGGTCTTCGAGCGCCGGTCGATCAAGGACGAGACGCGCGGCCAGTGGTACCTGCGCCAGATGATGGGCTCGGCGAACATCAGCGGCAGCAAGGCCATGCACTTCATGACCGGCAACCTGTCGCACCAGATCGAGCACCACCTGTTCCCGGACCTGCCGAGCAACCGGTACGCCGAGGTCGCGGTGAAGGTGCGCGCCTTGTTCGAGAAGTACGAGCTGGAGTACGTCACCGGGCCGCTGCCCAAGCAGGTGTTCTCCGCGTGGCACAAGGTCTTCCGGCTCTCGCTGCCGAACAAGAAGCCCAAGGTCGAGACGCCGGACCGCGAACAGGAGCTCGTCGCGGCCTGACTCCCGGTACCGGTTCGGCCCCTTCGCACGTACCGACGGCACCGCCGGCTTGCGCGACATCCCGCGAGCGCTGTACAGACGCGGGCGAGGCACTTCGGGCATGAACGCGGCCACGTACCGGGAGGCGGCCCGCACGGCCGCTTCGGACCCCGCAGTACGTGCTCCAGGCGATGCTGGAGCACGTCAGAGGAATGGTTCGCCGACACCTGGGTCGGGGCCGGTAGCGGGCGCACACCGGTCCCGGGCCGCAGAGGACCTCAGTCGCACACCCGCGACGTCTCCTCCGTCACCACCACGTCCTCCGGACGCAGCAGGCCGCGGAGATGACCGAAGCCCCAGGTGTCGACGGCCTCGGGGTACCCGTTGATCCGGTCCGTCGGCGGTGGGTCGTGCGGTTCAGCCAGGCCGTGGCACCACTGCGAGATGATGTTGTCGCCGAGCGCGAGATCCCTTACGGCGGCGCGCAGATTCACGGCGAGCCGAAGGCCGAGGAAAGCGAGCTGGAGGTGAACGAGCGGGCGCAGTCCCGAAGTATGGGTCCGCCTCACCGTCGAAGAGGCCTACACCCACTGCTCCAAGTTCATCCGCCACCTGGAACCGGCCCCCCCCGGTCCACGTCACGCCGCCCACGCCGTGGCCCGCCCCAAGGACTCGGACCGATTCACCGCGTCTCACTCGGTGTGATGAGCCTGTCACCACATGATCCTCCTGGAAATCTGCACATCGCGTGCGTGAGCGTGCCTGCCACCTTCACCATTCGTCGGTATGCCGGATATGCCCCATGCGATTGGTGATCCTTCGTCCTGGTTGGTTCCGTGTGGTCGGCGGGCTGCCCGTATCTGTTACTCGATCTTGCGGAGAAGTTGTCACCATTCGGTGAATGAAGCGGTCGCCCACCCCTGAAGGGGCGTCAGCCGGATTGGCTGGCCGGCGCTTTCGCGTGCTTTCATCATGTCCGCTGCGGCAGCGCAAAGAATGGCGTCCGAATTTCCGGCCCGCCAGGCTGCCGCGGAATCCCCCCAACAAATGAAAGGTGCGCATAATGCGTAACTACGTTGAGACCCGTGAGATCGCCGACGACGAGCTGGACGCTGTTTCCGGCGGCCTCGTCAGCGTGTCCGGTGGCCTGGCCGGCGCCGTGACCAGCGACGTCAGCGACGTCGTGGGCCTCGCGGGCTCCCTCCACACCGTCCAGGCCGCGCAGGGCGTCGTCTCCCACGTCCCCGGCCTGGTCTCGGGCATCACCGGCGTTTCGGTGAACGTCGGTCGCGCCGGTCTCTGATCAGGACAGATATCCCCATGAACCCCGGAGTGTCCCCCCCCATCGCTCCGGGGTTCGTGCCTGGCCGCCCGCGTGCCCGGCCGATACGAATGCAGTTGAAGGAATAGTTCGTGCAGTTTCGTCAAAAGGCGCTTTCCAAGCTGCAATCGCCCGAGGAACTCGATCTGCCCGTACGCTTCGCGCGCCCACAAGGGCGGCTCGTACTGGCCGTCATGGTCGCCGTCATGGCCGCCGCGAGCTTCTGGGCCCTCACCGGCACCGTGTCCTCCAAGCTGAGCGCACCCGGCATCCTCACCCACGCCGAGGGCAGTTACGTACTGCAGAGCCCGGTCGCGGGACAGGTGACCGGCGTCCTCGCCGAGGAGGGCCAGCTGCTGTCATCCGGCGCGCCCCTGCTGACCGTCCGTACCGACCAGGGCGACCGGCCCGTTCGCGCGGTGACCGGCGGCAGGCTGACGACCCTGGTCGCCAAGGTGGGTTCGGTCGTCACGACCGGCGCGGACGTGGCGACCGTGGAACGCGTGCAGGACCCACAGGATCCGCTCGTGGCCGTGCTGTACGTGCCGGCCGGCAGCAGCTCGACGATCCCGGTGGGCGCCCCGGTCGACCTGAGCGTCCAGTCCGTCGCCCAGCCCCGCTTCGGCGTGCTGCGCGGCCGCGTCAAGGCGGTCGGCCGCGCGCCCCAGACGCAGGCGCAGATCAGCGGCTTCCTCGGCGACATGGGGCTCGCCGAACAGTTCGCCCGGCAGGGCAATCCGGTCGCGGTGTTCGTGCAGCTGGACCGCTCCTCCGCCACCAAGTCCGGCTACCAGTGGTCCTCCGGGGACGGGCCCCCGTACGCCATCGGCTCGACGACGCCGGTCACCGGCGCAGTCCACCTCGCCGCCCAGCGCCCCGTCGACTGGCTGCTGCCGTGACCGCCCCGCAGTCACAGGTGCCCCAGCTGCCCCCCGCCGGGCGCCGCCGCCAGCGCCCCGAGCCCAAGGGCGGCACGCGCCGCAGGCCCGCCCCCGCCAGGGGCAAGACGCCCAGGACCGTACGCACCCCCACCGTGCTGCAGATGGAGGCGGTGGAGTGCGGAGCCGCCGCCCTGGCCATGGTGCTCGGCCACTACGGCCGCTTCGTCCCGCTGGAGGAGCTGCGCATCGCCTGCGGCGTCTCCCGCGACGGCTCCCGCGCCAGCAATCTCCTCAAGGCGGCCCGTGGTTACGGGCTGAAGGCCAAGGGCATGCAGATGGACCTGGCCGCACTCGCCGAGGTGAGGGCCCCGGCCGTCCTCTTCTGGGAGTTCAACCACTACGTCGTCTACGACGGCACGGGCCGCCGCTTCGGCCGCAGGGGCGTGTACATCAACGACCCCGGCAAGGGCCGCCGGTTCGTACCCATGGACGAGTTCGACACCAGCTTCACCGGTGTCGTGCTCACCTTCGAACCCGGCGACGGTTTTCGCCGCGGCGGCCGCAAGCCGGGCGTCCTGGGCGCGATGCCGGCCCGCCTGCGCGGCACCTCGGGCACCATGGCCGCCGTCGTGATCTCCAGCCTGCTGCTGGTCGCGGTCGGCGCGTCGGCGCCCGCCCTGAACCGTACGTACATCGACATGTTCCTCATCGGGGACCAGACGTCCCTGCTGGGCGTGCTGTTCGCGTCGATGGCCGTCACCCTGGTGCTCACCGCGACGCTCACCGCACTCCAGCAGGCCAATCTGCTGCGCGGGCGCATCATCTCCTCCACCCTGGGCAGTGCCCGCTTCCTGCGGCACCTGCTCAGACTTCCGGTCACCTTCTACTCCCAGCGCAGCCCTGCCGACCTGGTCCAGCGCCTGCAGTCCAACGACGCCGTCGCCGAGACCCTCGCCCGGGACCTGGCCGCCGCGGGCGTGGACGCCGTCGTGGTCCTGCTCTACGCGGTGCTGCTGTGGACGTACGACCCCCAGCTCACCCTCGTCGGCGTGATGATCGCGCTGCTCAACGTGGTGGCCATGCGGATCGTGATCCACCTGAGGGCCACCGGCACGCAGAAGCTGCGCGCCGAGAGCGCCCGGCTGACGAACACCTCGTACAGCGGCCTCCAGCTCATCGAGACGATGAAGGCCACGGGCGGCGAGAACGGCTTCTTCCGCCGCTGGGCCGGACAGCACGCGGTCACCCTCGACGTGCAGCAGCGGCTCGGCGTGCCCAGCGCGTGGCTGGCGATCGTCGCGCCCACGCTGGCCGCGCTCAACAGCGCGCTGATCCTGATGATCGGCGGCCTGCGGGCGGTGGACGGGCACCTCTCCGTCGGCCTGCTCGTCGCCTTCCAGGCCCTGGTGACCAGCTTCACCGCGCCGATCTCCCGGCTGGGCGGCGTCGCCGGACGGATCCAGGACTTCGCGGCCGACGTGGCCCGCCTCAAGGACGTCGAGAACTTTCCCGTCGACGCGGTCTTCTCGCGGCGCGAGCCCCCCGGCGGCACCCGCCGCCTCAAGGGCCACGTCCAGCTGGACCACGTCACCTTCGGCTACAGCCCGCTGGACGCCCCGCTGCTCAAGGACTTCTCCCTCTCGGTCGGCCCCGGCCAGCAGGTCGCGCTCGTCGGCGGCTCCGGCAGCGGCAAGTCCACCGTCTCCCGGCTCATCTCCGGCCTCTACACCCCCTGGGAGGGGGCCATCCGCATCGACGGGATGCGGCTGGAGGACATCCCGCGCGGCGCGCTGGCCGCCTCCGTCTCCTTCGTCGACCAGGACGTCTTCCTCTTCGAAGGCACCGTCCGCGACAACGTCACGCTGTGGGACCCCTCCATCCCGGACGAGGCCGTCGTCGCCGCGCTGCAGGACGCCGCCGTCCACGACGTGGTCGCCCGCCGGCCCGGCGGCATCCACAGCCGCGTCGAGCAGGACGGCCGCAACTTCTCCGGCGGCCAGCGCCAGCGCCTGGAGATCGCCCGGGCGCTGGTGCGCCGCCCCAGCATCATGGTCCTCGACGAAGTGACCAGCGCTCTGGACGCGGTGTCCGAGCAGGTCATCATCGACAACCTGCGCCGCCGCGGCTGCGCCTGCGTGGTCATCGCCCACCGGCTGAGCACCGTACGCGACAGCGACGAGATCGTCGTCCTCGACCGGGGCACGGTGGTGGAACGCGGGCGGCACGAGTACCTGGTGGCCGCGCAGGGCCCGTACGCCCAACTGGTCAAGGAGCACTGAGGTGACGTACCCCCAACACGCCACGGCTCCCTTCGCACACCCCGGCTGGGCCCCGGCCCACTACTCCGACGCGGTCGTCGCGGCCCTCGGCGCACTGGGCTCGCCGGTCGACTGCACGGGCCTGCGCAGCCTGTCGCTGGAGGGCCCTCTCGTCCTGTGGCTCGTCGTGCACGGCGAACTGGACCTCTTCGCCGTCGACGCGGCGCAGGCCGGGCACTGGCACTTCCTGGGCCGGCTGGAGGCGGGCACCCTCCTGCTGGGCCCGGCCGAGGGGCCTGAGCACACCCTGGTCGGCCGGCCCCTGCAGGGGTGCCAGCTGCGCCGCATCGAGCTGCGGGAGCTGCCCGGCCCGGAGTACGGCGCCCCGCTCCAGCAGTGGTGGGCCGACCAAGCCGACCCAGCCGGCCAAGGGGTGTACGGCGCCCCCGCGCCACAACTGAGCCCGCTCGACGACGCCTTCGCGCGCGGCATCGGCCGCGGCCTGCGCGTGCTCTACCAGGCACCGCTGGACGGCCGCGCCACCTCCGGGCAGGGCGGAGCCGACGACGACATCCTGTGGATGCAGATCACCCCCGGCGCCGTCCAGTACGGAGCCGCGTACGAGACGGAGGCGGTGGGCACCCTCCTCGTCGACGCGGCGATGTGGCAGGGCATGGTCGACCAGCAGTACCGGCTGCTGCACGCCCTGGACCGCTGGATCGAGCAGCTCGAACGCGACCACGCGGACCGTACGGCTGCCGGCATCGAGGCCGGTCAGACCGCCCGCACCCAGGCGGACCGGGCGCTCCTGGCCTCCATCGGCCGCTCCGGAGGCCGTTCCCTCCGGAGCGCGGACGCCGACGCGACCTTCGCCGTGTGCCGCCTGGTCGCCCGCGAGGCCCGCATCACCCTGTCCGAACCGGGGTCCGAACCGGGCGAGGCGTCTTCCGCCTCCGAGCGGATGGACCCCGTCGAGCGGATCGCGCTCGCCTCGCGGATCCGCACCCGCACGGTCAGGCTCAGCGGACCCTGGTGGCGGGAGAACAGCGGCCCCCTGGTGGGCCTGCGCGAGCAGGACGGCACGCCGGTCGCCCTGCTGTGGCGGCGAGGCCGCTACGAGGCGTTCGACCCGGCCACCGGCACGCGCGAGCGCATCGGCAGGGGCGACGAAGCCGCCTTCGAACCGCGCGCCGTCATGTTCTACCGCCCGCTCCCCGACGGGCGCGTGGGCCTGGCGGCCCTGCTGCGCTTCAGTGTCCGCGGCACCCTCCCCGAGCTGCGCAGCCTCGTCCTGGGCGGGCTGGTCGCGGTGCTCCTGGGCGCCCTGGTGCCCATCGCCACCGGCCAGGTGCTCGGCCGGTACGTGCCCGACGCCGAGAACGGCCTCATCGTGCAGACGGCCCTGGCCCTCATCGCGACCGCCGTCGTATCGGCCGCCTTCATGCTGCTGCAGAACATCTCCATCCTGCGCATGGAGGGTCGCATGGAGGCCACCTTGCAGCCCGCGGTGTGGGACCGCCTGCTGCGGCTGCCGACGAAGTTCTTCGCAGGCCGCTCCACCGGCGAACTGGCGGGAGCGGCCATGGGCATCAGCGCGATGCGCCGCGTGCTGTCCGGCATCGGCCCGGTCTGCGTACAGGCCGGCGCGGTGGGCACGATGAACCTCGTACTGCTGCTCGTCTACAGCGTCCCGCTGGCCATGGCCGCCGTCGCCATGCTGGTCGTCATCGCGGCGGTCTTCCTGGGCCTGGGGCTGTGGCAGCTGCGCTACCAGCGCGGGCTGGTCAAGCTCGGCAACCAGCTGAACAACCAGGCCTTCCAGACCCTGCGCGGACTGCCGAAACTGCGCGTCGCCGCGGCCGAGAGCTTCGCCTACGCAGCCTGGGCGCGAGAGTTCGCCCGTACCCGCGAGCTCCAGCAGCGCATCGGCTGGATACAGAACGTCATCACGGTGCTCGGCGCGGTCTACCTGCCGCTGTGCACGCTGGTGATGTTCGTGCTGCTGGCCGGACCGGCCCGTGGCGCCATGTCCGCCGCCGAGTTCCTCACCTTCAGCACCGCCCTGACGATGCTGCTGTCCTCGGTCACGCAGCTGACCGGCGCGCTCATCTCGGCTGCCGCGGTGCTGCCGATGTTCGAGCAGGTCAAGCCGCTCCTGCGGGAGGTCCCCGAGGTGGCCCGATCCAGCACCCGGCCGGGCGAGCTGACCGGCGCAATCGAGGCCGCGAACCTCTCCTACCGCTACAGCGACGACGGCCCGCTGGTCCTGGACGACGTCAGCTTCCAGGTCCGGCCGGGCGAGTTCGTCGCGATCGTCGGGGCAAGCGGCTGCGGCAAGTCGACCCTGCTGAGGCTGCTCATCGGCTTCGACAAGCCCTCCGAAGGCAGCGTGCTCTACGACGGCCAGGACCTGGCGGCGCTCGACCAGGCGGCCGTGCGCCGCCAGTGCGGCGTCGTCCTGCAGAACGCCCAGCCCTTCGCCGGCTCGATCCTCGACTGCATATGCGGCACCGGGGCGTTCTCGCCGGAGGAGGCGTGGGAAGCCGCCGCGCTGGCGGGCCTGGCCGAGGACATCAAGGCCATGCCGATGGGCATGCACACCATGCTGTCCGACGGCGGCGGCACCGTGTCGGGCGGCCAGCGCCAGCGGCTGATGATCGCCCAGGCCCTCCTCCGCAAGCCGCGCATCCTGTTCTTCGACGAGGCCACCAGCGCGCTGGACAACGAGGCCCAGCGCGTGGTCATCGAATCCACCCGCACCCTGCGCGCCACCCGCCTCGTGATCGCCCACCGGCTGTCCACGATCATGGACGCCGACCGGGTGATCGTGATGTCGGACGGCCGCGTCGTCCAGCAGGGCCCGCCCGCGGCACTGCTCGCCGACCCGGCCGGACTCTTCCACGACCTGGTCCGCCGCCAGCTGCGATGACCCGCGGACCGATCTGTCAGGCCCCGGTCGCCAGGTGCCCTGTGAACCAGTCCCGGGCGAGGCCGGCCACCTCGTCCAGTGCGCCCGGCTCCTCGAACAGATGCGTGGCGCCGGGGATGACGTCAAGCCGGTTCTCGCACCGGAGCTCACGCTGGGCCTGGCGGTTGAGGCCGAGTACCGTCGTGTCGCGGCCGCCCACGATGAGGAGCGTCGGCGCCCGTACGTCGGCGAGCCGGGGCCCGGCGAGGTCGGGGCGGCCGCCGCGGGAGACCACGGCTGCGATGTCCGCGTCGGCGGATGCGGCGGCCCACAGCGCTGCGGCGGCTCCTGTGCTCGCTCCGAAATAGCCGATCGGGAGGGACGGCAGGGACTGAAGGCGTTCCAGCCAGCGTGTGGCGTCCGCCAGCCGCCGGCCGAGGGTTTCGATGTCGAAGACGTTCGCGCGGTCGGCTTCCTCCGCCGGCGTGAGCAGGTCGAAGAGCAGGGCGCCCAGACCCGCCCCGTTCAGGGCCGCGGCCACCGACCGGTTGCGCGGGCTGTGGCGGCTGCTGCCGGAGCCGTGGGCGAAGACGACGACGCCCCCTGCGCCCGGCGGCACGGTGAGGTCTCCGGCCAGTGCGACGCCGCCCGCGTCCACCACCACCTCGCCCGCCCCGGCCACCTCGCCCGCCCCGGCAGACAGCCGCTCCGCAGGGCCCTGTGCGGCCTGCGTCAGCAGGGCGAGGACCTCTTCGTCGGGGGTCTGGGAAAAGTCCAGGTACCACTCGCCCACGGCGCGGAAGGCGCGCGGTGTGGACAGGCACACCACGTCGTCGGCCTGGGTACGCAGCCGGGCGACCGCATCCGGCGGCGCCACCGGAACCGCCAGCACCACACGGGCCGCGCCCTGCGCCCGCACGACCTCGCACGCGGCCGCGGCGGTGGCGCCGGTCGCGATCCCGTCGTCCACCAGGATCACCGACCGCCCGTCGAGCGGTACGCGCGGCCGGCCGCCGCGGAAGCGCCGCGCCTGACTGGCGAGCGCCGCCGTCTCGGCGCGCTCGACCGCTGCGAGATCCTCCTGCCCGACCCGGGCCATGCGGACGATGTCGTCGCTGATGACCCGTACGCCGCCCTCGCCGATGGCGCCGAAAGCCAGTTCACGGTGGGAGGGGACCCCGAGCTTGCGCACGACAATCACGTCGAGCGGGGCGCCCAGCGCCCGCGCCACCTGGAAGGCCACCGGCACTCCGCCACGGGGCAGGCCCAGGACGACGGGATCCTCCCTCACCAGGTGCCTGAGTGCTTCGGCGAGCTGCTGTCCTGCGTCCGTGCGGTCGGCGAACATCACGGTGGATCACTCCCTACGCAGGGGAGATGGAAACCTCGTGCCCACCTACTTCGAAGCAATCCCATGTGCGGCTTCTGCGCAAGTCGAGGACGGTCGGTCCCATGGAACGAATCGGAGCGGGTCCTGATCGACATCGACGGCGTGCTCACGGTGTCCTGGAAGCCGCTCCCTTCGCCGATCGTCCCGCCCACTGGAACGCCTCGGGCTCAGCCGGGCCCGGGAGCGCCCCACACCGGTAACCAGCGGCCCAGGTCAGGCTCGACCGGCAGGCCGCCACCGCCTCCGCGCCCGGTATCGGCGCCGAGGAGCTCCCGTACGTCCTCCTGGAGCCCGGCGAGGGCACCGCCTTCGACGCTGGCGAAGCACACCAAGCCGACGCCGGTGGGAGCGAACCCGGCAGCCGCCTGAAGGCTGATCGCGGCGGTGGGCAGCCCGGAGAACCGGTCGAGGTCGGGCGGTACCGGCTTGCTGCGGCCGAGGATGGTGTCGAGGAGTCCCACGGGAGAAGCCTCTCAGGGACGGCCGAGCTGCGCCGCGATCCGGCCCAGCCGGTCCAGCCGCTCCTCCAGCGTGGGGTGGGAGGAGAGCAGCTGCTCAGGCTCTTCTTCGAGGAGAACGCGGGCGCGAACCAGAACGCGTTGAAGGGCTCCGCCTTGCGCAGGTCCCGGCCGAGTCCGCTGTAGAGCGCGACCCGGGTCATGATTCCCGCGAGGACACCGAGGAACGACGACGGTCATCACCGCCACATCGCGATGGGCGACGTGCGACAGCTCGTGCGCGAGGACACCCTCCAGCTCCTCCGGCTCCAGGCGGCGCAGCAGGCCGGTGGTGACGCAGGCCAGCGCGGTGCTCGCCGCGGCCGGTGGCGAAGGCGTTCGGCACGTCGCTGTCGGCGATCGCCACCCGCGGCTTGGGCATGTCGGCGAGGGCGCAGATGCGGTCCACGGCACCGTGCAGCTCGGGCGCCTGCTCCGGGGTGACCTCGCGGGCGCCCATGCTGAAGGCCGCGATCCGGTCGCTGAACCAGAAACTGCGCGATGAACAGGCCGCCCGCGATCACCAGGATGGTGGGCCACGAGCCCCGGAGAAGGGCCAGCAGGACGCCACGAAGACGACGTAGAGCAGCCCGTCCCAGGCATCCGGCTGCCCTCCAGCCGGAGCGCGGGCGCCGCGCTCCTCACCCTCGATTGTGCAGCCTTCCCCCCTCTGCGCGGAGGGTGCCGTCCTCCTCGCGGGTGATGCGCGTGCTGGAACCGAGGCTGGTGCGGGCGAGGACTTCGTGGAGCCAGGCGGTGTCCTGCTGCGAGGCGCGCCGCAGGCGCATCCGGTGAGCCTGCAAGGGGATGATGCGCAGGTGGTCGAGCCGTCCGGTGTCCGGCTCCAGGGAGACGAGGTAGAGCAGCCGCAGATCGTCCCGGTACCGCTCGTAGCCGCTGATGCCCTCGTAGTCGTTGATCAGGTCGCCGCAGCCGTAAAGGACCAGGCGGCCCCCGTACACCTCGATCGGGCGTGGATGGTGCGAGGAGTGCCCGTGGACGATGTCCGCGCCGCCGTCGACGAGTGCGTGCGCGAAGCGGACGTGGTCGCGCGGGACGGTGTAGCCCCAGTTGGAACCCCAGTGGACCGAGACGACCGCGAGGTCGCCGGGTCCCTTCTCCCGCCGGATCCGGCGGGCCACCGCTGCCGCGGCCCGGTCCGAGGCCTCGGCGACGAAGTCGATGCCGCTGCGGTCCGCGGTGGCGGCCCAGCTGTGGGGGACACCGCTCGATGCCATCCCCAGGGAGAAGACCAGCAGACGCCGGTTTCCGGCCGGGGGGAGGGGGAGGACCGCGGGCCGCCGCGCCTCGTCGAGGTTGCCTCCGGCGCCTGCCGTCGCCAGCCCCTCGGTGGCGAGCGAGTCGAGCGTCTCGGCCAGCCCGCGCCGGCCGTAGTCCAGGACGTGGTTGTTGGCGAGGACGCAGACATCGGGACGGGCGGCTGCCAGGCAGGGCAGGTTGGCGGGGTGCATCCGGTAGTGGACCGCCTTGCCGGGGGCCGCGTCGTCGCTCCGGGTGACGGAGGTCTCCAGGTTGAGTATCCGGGCGTCGGGCGCGGCCGCGTCGAGGAGGCGCAGCGCCTCGCCCCAGGGCCAGGAGAAGGCCGCCCGCCGCGGAACCGTGCCGTTGACCGCCTCAGCGAGTTCGACGTACATGCGGGCATCGGTGACGTACGCCTCCGCCAGGGCCGGATCACCAGGGTGCGGAAGGATCTGGTCGACACCGCGCCCGAGCATCACGTCGCCGCCGAGGAACACCGTCACGAGCTCACCGCCCATGCCTCCAGGCTAGCTAGGCGTGCGGACGGCACAGCGAGAGCGCTTGGGCGGCAACCATTCCGTCGAACGCGCCGTGGCTGGGGGGTGTCGAATGCTTGGGTATTCGTTACCTTCGGTGACGATTCTCGGCTTACGGAACCCTGCCGAGGAGCCGGGTCGCGAGCGGATTCGGGGCGGATGCTGGGGAGACCATGTGAACCACTTCCAGGGGGTCTGCGGGGACGTCGGGCATGGGCACAACGTAGAAGTCCGCAGTTCGGCGGTATATGCGGCCCGCCATCACAATCGGGCCGCCACTGGTGTGCCCGCGCACCACATGACCCGCAGGCCAACCGGGCAACCCCTCCGGAACTGGTCGTGAGGCCGTGCCGGAATTGCAGAGTCACACCTGTTTCGGGGACGCCTCGCTGGCTCCCGTGCTGCTCTGGTGCTGACCCGAAACCCCACGTCAGCACCCCTCGCCACCCACCCCGTGCCGGGCGACGGGCCGAGCAGAGCGCCGGTGTCCTGGACCTGAGGAGGAGGCCCGGAGCACCGATGTTTGAGGCCGTGGCGGAGCGCCGAACGCCCGCCGGCGTCCGGCGCCTGCCGCGGGTGCGGTCGGCGGGACGGCGGCGGGCGCCCTTCGGAGCTCCCGTCCGCGGATCGGATCCCCGCGGGGGCGGCTAGTTGATCGCCGGTCCGGAATTGTTCAGCCAGGCCCAGTCCGACCAAGTGGCGAAGCCGGTCTGCCACTTGTGGTAGACACCGGCGCTGCTGGTCGCGAACACCTCGATGCGCCCGTCGGCGTCGTTGCCCGCGGCGATCTCGGTGCCGCCACCGCCGAAGGTCTCCCACTCCGAGTACGGCGCGTTCGGGCGGGTCTGCCAGGCGTGGCTCGCGGCGGTGGCGTTGATCGCGAACACCTCGACGCGGCCGTCGGCCGACCGCGAGTGGGTCAGCTCGGCGTTGGAGATCCCTCCCATGCCCGCCCATTCCGACCACGAGGTCGGGCTGGTCTGCCAACGGTGGAACACACCGGTGGAGTTGGAGGCGAACACCTCCAGCCTGCCGTCCTGGTTGTAGCCGGCCGTGAGGTCGTGTCCGCCGCCGCCGAAGTTCTCCCAGGTGGACCAGCCGCCGTTGACCCCGGTCTGGTAGAGGTGCTGGAAGGTGGTGTCGGAGAGGGCGAAGACTTCAAGACGTCCGTCGGGTGCGGTTTCGAGGGCGAGGCGTGAGGTCGCGGGACCGCCGCCGGTGCCTTCCCAGTTGGCCCAGTTGCCGCTGGGTGCGGTCTGCCAGCGGTGGAAGACTCCGTTGGCGTTGGAGGCGAAGACTTCGATGCGGCCGTCGGCGTTGTTGCCGGTGGCGAGCCGGTAGCCGCCTCCGCCGAAGTTCTCCCAGGTGGACCAGGAGCCGTTGACCCCGGTCTGCCACATGTGGTCGAAGGTGGCGTCGGAGAGGGCGAAGACTTCGAGTCGTCCGTCGGCGTTGGCGGCTACGGACAGCTGTGCGTTGCGCGGTCCGCCTACGGACCGCCACTGCGACCAGGCGCCGTTCACCGCGGTCTGCCACGCGTGGTAGACGCCGTCGGTGCCGGCGGCGAAGGCCTCGAGCCGACCGTCCGCGGACCGCCCGGACACCACACGGCCGGCGCCGTAGGGGTGCTTGGGGCCGGTGCTGCTCGTACCGGACCACAGCGCGTTGGCCATGATCACCGCGTCGTCCGCCTCGATGGCGTAGAGGCCGCGCAGGTCCTCGCGCGGTCGCTGGACGTGCCAGCACACCTCGCCGATCGCCTCGTTGTTCCACGAGCCGCCCGGATACATCCGTTCCACCTCGTCGAAGAAGGCGTTGGTGGCGTGGGCCGGGTTCAGCCGCTCCTCACGGGTGCCCCACCAGTCCTGCTGCTGGAACAGCCCGAGGCTGGTGTAGTCGACGGCCTGGGCGTAGTTGTTGACGCTGGACTCGACGATGATCGTGGCGATCGCGATGGCCGCGGCCCTCTGGTTGAGGCCCCGGTCCTTGACCGCCTGCGTGACCATCCGCGCGCAGGACACCTTGTAGGCGTCCATGTAGCCGGCCATCTTCGCGTGCAACTGCGGGTTGAGCTGGTCGGCCATGATGCCGTCGGCGGCCGACGGACCGGCCGGATCACACGGCACGGTCGGAATGGCGAAGCCCTGCGGGCCGCTGAAATACCGGGAGACCCCGGAGTGGTCCTTGCCCGGAACCGGAGGCGGAACGGGCGCGTGTGCGGCGACGGCGACCGAGGCGGTCATCCCGACGGCCAACGCCCAGGTGCCGGCCACGAAGGCCAGTCTGGTGAACACGCGGCGTAAATCAGTTATCGCCATTGTCTGCCCTTCTGTCGTGAAGTGATATGTGCGGAGTTCACGCGATGCCCGGTCCTGCGGAAGTGCCCACCCAGCCCCATTCGGACCAGGCGGAGAAACCGGTCTGCCAGCGGTGGAAGACACCGGCGCTGCTCGTCGCGAAGACTTCGATGCGCCCGTCGGCGTTGTGGCCGGCGGTGATCTCCGTGCCGCCACCGCCGAAGGTTTCCCAAGCCGAATAGGGGGCGTTCGGACCGGTCTGCCAGATGTGGGCGGCGGTACTGCCGTTGATCGCGAACACCTCGACCCGGCCGTCCGCCGAACGGTCCGAAGCCAGCTCGGAGTTGACCGGACCGCTCATCCCCTCCCAGCCGGACCAGGCGGAAAGGCTGGTCTGCCAGCGGTGGAAGACTCCGTTGGCGTTGGAGGCGAAGACCTCCAGCCGTCCATCGGTGTTGTGATTCACGGTGAGGTCGTGTCCGCCGCCGCCGAAGTTCTCCCAGGTGGACCAGCCGCCGTTGACCCCGGTCTGGTAGAGGTGCTGGAAGGTGGTGTCGGAGAGGGCGAAGACTTCAAGACGTCCGTCGGGTGCGGTTTCGAGGGCGAGGCGTGAGGTGGCCGGACTGCCGCCGGTGCCTTCCCAGTTGGCCCAGTTGCCGCTGGGTGCGGTCTGCCAGCGGTGGAAGACTCCGTTGGTGTTGGAGGCGAAGACTTCGATGCGGCCGTCGGCGTTGTTGCCGGTGGCGAGCCGGTAGCCGCCTCCGCCGAAGTTCTCCCAGGTGGACCAGGAGCCGTTGACCCCGGTCTGCCACATGTGGTCGAAGGTGGCGTCGGAGAGGGCGAAGACTTCGAGTCGTCCGTCGGCGTTGGCGGCTACGGACAGCTGTGCGTTGCGGGGTCCGCCTTCGAACCGCCACTGCGACCAGGCACCGTTCACCGCGGTCTGCCACGCGTGGTAGACGCCGTCGGCTCCGGCGGCGAAGGCCTCGAGCCGCCCGTCCGCGGACCGCCCCGAGGTGACCCGGCCCGGGGCGTACGGGTGCGGCCGCGTCGCGGACTCCTCGACGATGTTGTCGTACCGGAGCGCCTTGTAGTCGCCGTTGGGGTGACCGTCGATCGTGGGGTTGTTGATGTTCGTGCGGAAGTGCCCCGGAGGCTCTACGCCGCTGGAACCTCCGCCGAAGCTGTAGTAGGAGAACCCGCCGTGATCGTCCTCCCACTTGTGGAAGATCAGGGTGTGGTCGTAGAACGAATTGAGAATGTCCCCCGCGCGCAACTCGTCCCGCGCGACCTCGTGCGAATAGCCGGGCAGCCCTTGGGTGTTCGGGCTCGCGTTCAGATGCCACGCCATGGAGACGTAACCGGAACAGTCGGTGCGGTAGCGGAAATCGCCGCCGGCGTCGGGCGCGGAACCCTGCTGGTTGTACGGGGGATGCTGGTCCATCCAGTACTGGGCCCGCCAGATCACCTCGCTACGGGTGATCGGGCCGCCGCGGTCGGACGAGACGGCCGCCATCGCGGCAGTGGGCGCGGTCGCGGCGACGGCGGCCGCGCCGGCTATCAGCAGCAGGAGCACTCTGCCGCACCATGATCTTAGAGTCGTCACCGGAACCTCTCCCGTCGTCGGCGGCCGACAGTAGGGCGCACCGATGAAATGCCGATGGAATCGGCAACCCCCTTGGCCGGCAGGGAAGATGGGCCATCGGTCCTGCGCCGCGGGGGCGGCGCAGTGTCCAGGGATGTCGAGGGCTTCGCGTCTGTCACTCCGGATCGTTCCGGATGCCCGGCCCGGCGCTCTCCCCCCTACTTTGTCGACGGCTTCCGCCAGACCTGCGGAACCGACCGACCGAACGATCAGCCCGGAGCCCGGGGGAGCAGCGATGCCGACGACCGCCGCCACCTGCCGACCGATCGCCACCGCGCTCGGGCACCAGGAGCGCGAGGTGCTCCACGCGGTTGGCTGCGGCCTGCGGGACGACGAGATAGCTGACGCTCTCGCCCTTTCCGAGGACGCCGTCGCCGGAGACCTCGCGCGGGTCCTCGTGAAACTCGGGCTGCGCGACCGGGCCGCCGCCATCGTCCACGCCTTCGACAGCGGGCTGGTCGTCCCCGGCCGCGGTCCGCGTACGGAGGCGACGAACCCGGCGCCCCGGGCCCATGCCCACCGCGCGGCCGGACCGACGATGCGGATCTCCCTGCTCGGACCGCTGCAGGCATGGGAGGACGGGCGGCCGCTGAAGCTGGGGCATCTGCGCCAGCAAGCCGTACTGGCGGCGCTCGCGCTGTGCGCGGGCCGCACCGTCGGTCAGCAGGAACTGCTCGACGGAGTATGGGGGGCCAACTCGCCGGTCACGAACGTGGTGCCGGTGTACATCTACCGGCTGCGCAAGGCCCTGCGCACCGGGGACGGCCGCCCCGACGCGGTGATCGAGCACGACCCGTGCGGCTACCGGCTGGTCTCCGGCCTGTTCGACGTTGACGTGTCCCGCATGGAGCAGCTGGTCACCGACATCGCGACGGCCGACCGGGCGGGAGAACCGGCGGAGGCGGTCCGGCTGTGTTCGCAGGCGCTGGACCTGTTCCGCGGGGAGCCCCTGGCGGGCCTGCCCGGGCCGCTCGCCGAGCTGGAGCGGTTGCGGCTCACCGAGCGCAGGATCACCATCGCGCAGCGGAAGCTGGAGTGGCAGCTGCGGCTGGGGCAGCACTCCGAAGCGGTCGCCGAACTGTTCGACCTGTCCGCGGCCCACCCCCTGCACGAGCCGGTGGCCGCGATGCTGATGCGGGCGCTGTACCGCAGCGGCCGCCGGGCCGACGCGCTGACCGTGTTCGACCGGGCCCGCCGCCGGCTGGCCGAGGAACTCGGCGTTCCTCCGGGCCGGCTGCTGCAGCGGACGCGCCAGTCGGTCCTGCGCGGGGACGAAGCGGGCCTCGGGCTCACTGGGGCGCCGAGGTGACCGGGTCTCCGTGGTGACCGCGCCACCGGGGTGACCGGACCGCCACCGGATCGGGGCGGCCCGGCTCCGCGTGGTCAGGAGGCGAAGGACCGTTCCAGCCGCGGAATCAGGTCCTGGAGGTCCGCTTCCCAGCACCAGGCGTTGTGGCCGCCGTTGCAGTTGGTGCCCCAGCCGCCGCCGTCGCCGTAGTCGACGTAGTAGTAGGGCATGCGCAGGGCGTCCATGCTGTCCTTGACGTGCTTGGACGCGCTCTCCACCCAGAACTCCAGGTCGGTGACGTCTCCGCGTCCGTTGCCGACGTAGATGGAGACCCCGACTCCCGCGAGCTTGTCCATGTGCGCCGCGGGGTCCACCTCGTTGAACCTCCAGTCGGCGTTGAACACCGGGTAGGGCGAGCCGAACGCGGCGTCACTGTCCACGCCGGGGGAGTAGCCGACGAGGGAGGCGACGACGGCCATCCGCAGGTCCATGGACCGGACCGACAGGTCGATGTCACCCGACAGGGAGGCGGTCTGGCTGAACAGGTCGGGGCGGACCTGGGCGTAGTGCAGGGCCCCGAACCCGCCCATGGAGACACCGGCGACGGCCCTGGCCTTCTTGGCGGCGATGGTCCGCAGGTTCGCGTCGATGAACGGAATCACCTGCTTGAGGTGGAAGTTCTCCCAGTTCTGGGCACCGGCCGCGGTCCTCTGGTTGAGCCAGTTGGCGTACCAGCCCCGGGCGCCCCCGTCCGGGATGACGGTGATCATCTCGTTCGAGGTGGTCAGCGCCGGGTAGTTCTGCTGGATCGGGTCGTCGGGCGAACCGTGCAGGAAGTACAGCACCGGGTAGCGCCTGGCCGGGTCGTCGTAGTAACCGCTCGGCAGGATGATCTTGATGTGGTGCTTGCCCGAGACCTCGGGTGTGGTCACGGTGATGTAGAAGTTGGTGGGACCGCCCACCGTCGTGTCGACCTGGGTCAGGCCGAACCCGTCCGTCATCCTCGGCGGTTCGGTGCCTTCGGCGGCTTGTGCCGTACCCGCCGGCAGCGTCATTCCCACCACGGCGGCCATCAGGGCCACCACCATTCGCCACCGACTCGATGTCCTCGTCACAGCGCGCTCCCTCGTGAGTTCTGTCGTCGTGCGGGTGCGAGACCGATCGGGAGACCGGTCTCAGTTCAGGACCTTGACCTCCAAGGCCGGCGAGGCCGCGATCTGCTCCTCGGTGAACCGCTCGGTCACCCACTGGCCGGCCGAGAACAACTTGGTCTGGTCGGCGTAGTGCGGTGAATTCGGGTTGGCCGACTGGGAGTAGGCCAGTACGGAGGAGGCCTGCGGCGGCCCGTCGGCGGTGAAGCGCACCTGCTGGACGAAGCTGGAGCCGAAGGTGATGTCCATCTTGCCGTCGACCGAGCCGGGGGTGACCACGTTCAGCACGCCCAGCTCGTGGATCGCCCCGTGGATCGGGATCTGCTCGCCGTTGCGCGTGATCTTCTGTACGTCCGACAACGCCGCGTTCAGCGGAATCCCCGCATTGCGGAAGGCGATGACCGTCCGGCCGAACGCGTCGCGGACGGCGGAGCTTCCGGAGTCAAGCGAGTTGGGAGTGTGCACCGGGTCGTTGGGGTCGAAGGGGATCCGCCACGGCAGCTTCTCCACCGACTGGCCGCCGAGCAGGGCGTACCAGTAGTTCTCGAACAGCCAGGACCCCCGGCTGTCCGCCGTGAAGTCGTGGCTCTTCCATCCGGCCAGGATCGGGCAGGCCTCGCTCACGTTGACCAGCTGGCCGTCCACCAGGATGAGCCCGAAGGGCTGGGCCCGGCACATCGTCACCGTGGCGTCGAGGGCCAGATCGGCGGCCCGGCTGTTGTCGGCGAACAGCAGCTGCCGCATGTTCTCCGGCGTGAACCCCCGGCCGGGCAGGCCGTCGGTGCCGTTGATCCGCTTCTGCGCGGTCAGGATCAACTCCTGGGTGCGCAGCGACCGGGGCGCCGCCGTGTCGCCCATCACCCGGGGGAAGGACAGCGGTTGCTCGGGGTTGGCCAGCCAGGCGCTGTCGTTGGCGTTGCCGACGAAGTCCTTGCGGATCAGCCGCGGCTGCCTGTGCGGGTCCAGCAGCCCCGGTGCGACCGCGTTCGGATCGGTGGGCCAGTCGCACGCGCTGCGTTTGCCGTCGAAGATGGAGACCGGCGGCACGTTCGGCAGCCGCAGCACCTGGTTGAACAGCGCCTGGCCGGTCAGGGTCAGGCACGACTGGGCGTGCTCGTCGGTGATGTTCGGGGTGGCCTGGATGTCCGCGTACAGGGCGTTGCCCTTGCGGTCGGAGGCGACGGTGTTGAAGAAGGGGACGCCCTGCGTGGTCTCCAGGGTGTTCACCACCTCGTCGACGTCCTTGGCCTGGTCGAGGCGGAACCAGGTGTTCAGCGCCCGCAGGTTGTCCATGTTCGCGTCGCGCACCGCGTGCGCGCTGACCACCCAGGGCAGCGGGACGGTCAGTACCTGATTGGTGATCGGGCCGTAACGCGTCGCCCACAAGGTCCTGTTGACCCTGCCGATGGAACCGTCCGCGTTCAGCACGTCGACGCCGACCTGCTGTGAGGTCATCGCCTCCCAGGCACCGTCGACCAGGTAGTTGGTCGGGTGCAGTGCATCGACCTGTACGTCGAAGAGCCCGAAGGGGGCCACCGTGGCGACGGTGTGGCTCCAGGCGACATCATCGTTGTGCCCGATGTTCACCGCGGGGAAGCCGAGCAGGCTGGCCCCGGAGACGTTGATCCTGCCCGGGATCGTCAGCTGGCTCTGCCACATCCGGTTCTTTCCCTGCCAGGGGAAGTGCGGGTTCGCGAGCAGCATGCTCGTGCCCCCGGACACGCCCTGCGAGCCGATCGCCAGCGCGTTGCTGCCCATGCTCTGCTGCCGGCTGACCGCCATCGCGTCACGGATCTTCGACGCGGTCTCCGCGGCCGAGGAGGCCGGCGGGGCGGCGGCCGGGGCGGCGGCCGAAGCGCCCGGGGGAGCCGCGTTCACCTCGCCGTCGAGCAGCACGTCGGCGGTGCCCATGATGATCTCGGCGTGCGCGTGCCGGTAGACGTCCAGCTCCGTGATCGGCCGCACCCACGCCTTGCCGCGGCAGGCCGGGTCGGTGATGTGGTCCACGCCCGTCTCGGCCAGGTACCGGTTGTACCCCTGGACGTAGCCGCGAATGGCCTCCTTGACCTCCGGCTCCGGCCCGTTGGGCGCGGGCAGGTCGATCAGCCGCTCCACCACCCGGTTGTCGTTCATCCGTTGGAAGTAGATGTCGCTGTTGAGATTGGTGGTGGTGTTCTGGTGCTCGCCGGGGCTCGCCTTGCCGTCCGGCCCCAGATAGCGGGACCGCTGGGCGTTGACCATCAGATAGGTGTCGGCCAAGGTGCAGATGTTGTCCTTGGCCGCGGCGTATCCGTAGCCCGTGCCCAGTCCCGCCCAGTCGGAAGCGATGATGTGCGGGATTCCGTACTCGGTGTAACGGATGGTCGGCTTGTCGGGCGCCTGCCCCGGAGCCGGCGCCCCGGTGGCCGCCATCGTGCTCACCATCACCGCCGCCACCGCGGCCACCATCGGCAGCCTCGCTCTGCATGTCCTCAGCGCCATCGAGCCGTCCTTCCCCTGTGGTCCGGGCCTTCGTCTGACCGCGGCCACGCTAGGGAGGAGCGATGAAATCCCGATGACGCCGACGCCGGCTCCGACAGTTCCCCGATGCCCCCGCCACAGCCCTTAGCCGACGCGCCCGCCCCTGTCAGTCCGGAATCTTCCGGGGTCTCCCGGCCCCGGCACCGTTGCTACCTTCCGGACGCACCGTCAGGCTCCCGACCAGGAGGACACAGTGAGCGCGCAGCACCCCAGCCGCAGGAACATCCTGAAGACCGCCGGTGGCCTCACGGCCGCGATGGCCATGGGCGGCGCGGGTGTCCTCGCCGCCGCGTCGACCGCTTCCGCCGTCGGTGACATTCCCGGCCTGCACATCACGGAACGCGGCGAGCAGGATCCCCGGATGTGGTACTACCGGTTCCAGACTTCCGCCATCGGCGGCTGGACCCCGGCCGTCAACGTGCTGCTCCCCGACGGCTACCACACCAGCGGGCGCCGCTACCCCGTCCTCTACCTGCTCCACGGTGGCCTGGAGGACTTCATCACCTTCGACCGGTTCCACGACATCCGGGGTCTGACCGCCTGGAAGGACCTCATCGTCGTGATGCCCGACGGCGGGCGCGCCGGCTGGTACTCCAACCCGGTGAGCTCCAACATCGGTGCCCGGAACTGGGAGTACTTCCACATCGGTCAGCTGATCCCGTGGATCGACGCGAACTTCCGCACCTACGCCGAATACGACGGCCGCGCCGTCTCCGGGTTCTCCATGGGCGGCTTCGGCGCCCTGAAGTACGCGGCCAAGTACTACGGCCACTTCGCCTCGGTCAGCGCCCACTCCGGCCCGGCCAACCTGCGCGGTGGCAACGGTGACCTGGTGACCCACTGGGCCAACGCCTCCTCCGCCGCGGTGGAACTGAACGGCGGCAGCATCTATGGCGTGCCCTTCTGGGACCAGGCCCGGGTCAGCGCGGACAACCCGTGCGAGCGCATCGAGAGCTACCGCAACAAGCGGGTCTTCCTGGTCGCCGGCACCAGCCCCGAGGACATCCAGGGTTACGCCAACGAGACCCTGGTGCTGGCCACCCAGCGGGAGTTCAAGTGGAACCTCGACCGCGCGGGCATCCCCTACGAGCAGCACGAGGTGGGCGGCGGCCACTATGTCCGCCGGGAACTGCTGGAGGCCGACATCAATGGCGTCATCGACCGGCTGCGCAAGGCGTGAACGGCCCCCTGAGCCGCGTCCTCGCGGCGACTGCCGTACTCCTTGCGGCGCTGTCGGCGCTCGCCGCCACGGGTTCGGCCGAGGCGCGGCCCGCCGAGCTCACCGCGGCCTGCCCGACCACCGGGCCCATGACCCAGCACTTCCACAGTGGACACAACGGCGTCGACATCGGGGCCGACGTCGGGACGCCGATCTACGCGGTGGGCGACGGCGAGGTGACCATCTCCGGATACGTCGGCGACTACGGCCAGTGGATCCGGATCCTGCACCCCGACGGGCGGATCTCGGAGTACGGGCACATGTCCAGGCGGGACGTCTTCGAGGGCGACCACGTCGTGGCCGGCCAGCAGATCGCCCTGGTCGGCGCGGAGGGCACCAACGTCGACGGCCCCCACCTCCACCTCCGGATCTGGGGTGATCAGTCCGCCTCCTACGGCATCGACCCCGAGGTCTACCTGGCGGAGCGCGGCGTCGTCCTGCCCTGCACCCCGGGCAGCGGGCCGCGGCCCAAGCCGCTGGTGTATCCCGCGGAGTCGGGCCGCGTGGTGTCGGCGCGGTCGGCGGACGGACGGCTGGAGGTGTTCGCCGCCGGCGCCGACGGGGTTCACCACGCCTGGCAGCAGGAGGTGAACGGCAACTGGTCGGCCTGGGAACCGCTCGGCGGGCCGGGCAACGCCGAACTGGCGATCGCACCAAGTGCCGACGGCCGTCTGGAGATGTTCGCCCTGTCGGGCAGCACCTTCCAGCACCGCTGGCAGCTCTCTCCCTCCGGTGGCTGGTCGAACTGGGAGACCTTCGGCGGTGGCGGCCGCGACACCGCGGCCGGTGTCAACGCCGACGGCCGCATCGAGGTCTACGCCTCCGGACCCGTCGGCCTCTTCCACCGGTACCAACTCGCCCCCAACGGCGGGTGGTCGGAGTGGGAGGCCGCCGGCGGCGGCCCCGCCGACAGCCGGGTGGAGATGGAGAAGTCGCCCGACGGCCGCCTGGAGGTGTTCGCCCTGGGCGCCGACACCTTCCAGCACGCCTACCAGACGGCCCCCAACGGCGGCTGGTCAACGTGGGAGACCTTCGGAGGCGGCGGCCACGACCTCACCGTCGACCACAATGCCGACGGCCGCCTGGAGGCGTTCGCCTCCGGCCCGAACGGGGTGTTCCACAAGTACCAGACCAGCGCGGCCAGTTGGTCGGGCTGGGAGGGGGCCGGCGGTCCCGCCGACGCGCAACTCAGCAGCGAACGCACTCCGGACGGCCGGGTCGAGGTCTTCGCCATGAACGGCAGTACGGCCATGCACACCTGGCAGCGCGCCGTCAACGGGGCGTACGGCGACTGGAACGCCTTCGGCGGCGGGGGTACCGAGGTCACGGCGGTCACCAACGCCGACGGCCGGATGGAAGTCTTCGGCACCAACCACACCGGCACCTTCCACAAATGGCAGACCGGCTTCTCCACCTGGTCCGAGTGGACCTGGCTCAACACCACCGCCGGCCCCACCCAGGGCTGACCGGCCTCCGACCGCCCCTGCATCAGGCTCGCCGCCACCCCGGCCACCGCGCTCGATTCCACCAGGCGCACGCACGTCCTCGCCGTCACCGCCGAGGGCCGGATCCGCACCCGCGTCCAGGACCGGCCGAGCGGCGGATGGCGGCCGTGGACGGCCTTCGGCGACCGAGCGGTCGCCCCCGTCGTATCGGGCAGTCCCGCTCTCTGAGCGCGGAGGGCGGTGCGTGCAGGGCGGATTCTGGAGTGTGGAGGACGGATCGTGGAGTGTGGATTTCGCCAAGTGAAAGGGGAAAACGGGCGGGCAGGCGGCGCCGTGACCCCCCGGCACGGTGACCTTCCCCACCCTGCCGGGGCCGGGGCAGGCCATCGGCGGCCACGGCCGGAGGGACGGATACCACTCCGATGCCCCTGTGCCGCCCGCACTGTCTGCTGCTCCGATCCGCTCGGCAGAGAGGCGAAAGGAGCCCCAAAGCGCCACTGTTGACACGGAGTCGACGTGACCCGGCACACAACGGGCGGCCCTTGCGGGAGGGTGGGTGAGCCGGATGCGAAGGGAGACCCGGGAGGCTTCCACGGCCGCCAGGGTAGGCGTCCCGCCCCGGCGGAAGCCGAGCGGCGCCGCCCTGCGGAAGTGGCCGAAGTACGCCGATGAACTCCCTTGAGAGATGAGTATTGTTCCACTCGTCCGAGCAGCGACGCGTGGAACAGGGGGAACCGTGAGCGGTGTAGTCGTCCATCTGCCGCAGGGGTGCAGTGGCGCCGACGGCGGTGAACCGTACGGTGACCCCGTGACGCTGCGGCTCGGACCGGGCGAGGCCGCCCGCTTCGGACGGGGCTCCGAGACGGTCCCCGTCGAACTGCGCCTCGCCGACCCGGCGATCTCCCGGCTCGCCGGGGAGATCCGCGTCGCCGACGACCACTGGCAGCTGACCAACCACAGCGCCACCCACAGCTACCTGGTGGAGAACCCGGAAGGAGCGGGGGAGTACCTGAGGGTCCCGCCGCGCCGGGTCGGTGCGCCCGTCCCGTTCGAGTTCTCACGCGTGGTGCTGCCCACCCGCAGCGACGTCACCGTGTCCTTCCAGGTGTTCGCGCCCGACCACGTCTATCTGGACCCGGACGCCATGGGCGCCCCCTGGGGCCGCCTCACGGTCACGGCGTACTCCCTGGACGAGACGGCCGCCTACTTCCTCGTGCTCGTCGCGCTCTGCGAACCGCGCCTGCGCGACCAGTCCCGCGTGGCGGTCCCCACGACTCCCCAGATCGTCGAGCGGCTCAGGGGACACCCCACCTGCGGCACGCTGACCGCGCGTGCGATCAGCTCGCACATCGACTACCTCGCCGAGGAGAAGCTGCGCATCGGCGCCCCGGACCTGCGCGAACCCGGCAGGAGCGAGCGCCGCAACGGCAAGCGGGAGGAGATCGTCGGGCTCGCGCTGCGGTTCGGGCTCGTACGGGAGGAGCACCTCACGCTGCTGCCGCCCCTGACGGGGGCCGGCGGGCGGGAGCGGCAGAGCGCGCGATGACGCCGCCGAACGGCCTGCGCGACACCACGGAGTGCGAGCGCAGGGACCTCCTGCCGCCCGGCTACCGGGTGCGGGACTGGACGGTCACCGACTTGATCGGGTCCGGGGGCTGGTCCACGGTCTACGCGGCACGGCCGGCCGACGGGTACCCCGGGCGGACCCGGCGGACCGGCGGGGTGGCCCCTGCGGGCGGGCCGGCGGGACCAGCCGATGTCGCGCTGAAAATCATGCCGACCGCCGGGTACGCCCCGCGCCAGACGCGCAGGATCGTGGAATCCGCGCGCCGCGAGGTCGAACTAGGGCGCAGGGCGGGCCACCCCCGGCTGATCGGTCTCCTGGACTCCTTCGTCCTCGCCGCACCCGACCGCCCCTCGCTGGACGGCGCGATCGTGCTGGTCATGGAGCGGGCCGCGGGCAGCCTGCGCGAACTCCTCGACGTCGGGGCGGCCGAGGCCGACCGCCCCCGGCTGATCGCGGGGATCTGCGAGGGACTGGCCCACCTCCACCGCTCGGGCTGGGTCCACGCCGACCTCAAGCCGGAGAACGTCCTGCTGGGCACCGACCGTTCCGTGAAGCTCTCGGACTTCGGCCTCGCCACCGAGATGACGGGCACGCACGGGTACGCGCCGCCCATGGGCACCCTGGACTACCTCCCGCCCGAGCGCTGGCGGGCGCCGCTCGGGGAACTCGGCGTACAGGTCCGGCCGAGCGCCGACATCTGGGCCCTGGGCGTCATCATCCACGAGGTGTTCGCGTCCGGCGCCTCCCCGTTCGCCGGCGCCACACCCATGGCCCGGGGCGCCGCCGTGCAGGGGTACGGCGAAGGGCGGGTGCCGCTGCGCATGGACCCCGCGGTGCCGCCGTTCTGGCGGGCGCTGGCCGCCGACTGCCTCGCCCCCACCCACGCGGCGCGCGCCCCGCACACCGCCGAGAGCCTGCTCGCCCGTATCGCCGCCGAACAGGGAACCCGCGGGACGGGGGCGGGCCGGCTTCGGGGCCGGGCACGCGCCGCCGTCCTGGCCACCGCGCTGTGCGGGATCGCGGGCGCGACCCTGTGGTCGGACACGGTGCGGGCGAACCCGTCCGCACCGCCCGGCGGCGCGGAGGCGAAGGCCGGCGCGATCCGGGTGTTCAACGCCGAGAAGGGGTGTCGGGAGCGGGCCGACCGGGACCGGCAGTGCAGTCTGGGCCTGGCGATCGACCCCCGGCGGCCGTACGCCGCGGACAACGTCGTGGCGACCCGGGTGTGGCACGGCGACGTCCTCGCCGCCGACTGCCAGGTCTCCGACGGGCAGCCCATCATCAACGAGGAGGACCAGCAGTCCACCCGCTGGTTCCGCGTCCGCCTCCCTCCCGGCTCCACACCCCCCACGGCCTGGCTCCCCGCCGTACGCACGAAGGACCGGCCGGCCCTGCCGGGGTGCCCGGCCCCCACGACCGCGCGCTGATCCGCGGGGGCTGCCGCCCGGGCGTGAGCTCGGGCGGCGGCTCGTGGCCTTGCGTCGTGACGGGTACGTAGCCTCCGCCCCGCAGCACAGCGTTGGCGGTCACTCCATTTCCGGCGGCCAAGTGGTTCGGTCGCTGAGATGGTGGAACTCCGTCAGCTCAGAGGCGAGGACGTCGAAGTGCGGGAGCGGGGCCCACAGGCTGCGCTCGCCAATGACGTAGAGGCGGCGTTTGGCGCGGCTCGCGGCGACGTTGAGCAGGTGCGGGGTGCGGGCGGCCCAGTCGCGGGCGCCGGGCCGGCCGCCGCCGAGCACCAGGATGACGACATCGGCTTCCTTGCCCTGGGCTCGGTGGACCGTGGCGCAACGCTCCTCGATCAGTTGTGACGTCCAGCCTTCGCGACCGCGGCAGATCTTCTGGCATTCGGCTACGAGGGCCCGGAAGGGGGCGATGATGCGCAGGCGATCGATGTCGACGCCTTGCCGGTGCAAGTGGTCGAGTACGAACGCGAAGGCGCGGCGATCGCGTTCGCCCCAAGGTGCATCGGCAGGGCGGGTGGGGTCGTCGGTGTTGAGCCAGCGGCTGGGGAGCAGGCCGTTCCGTTCCGCGTCGGGGAACGCCTTGGGTCCGGTGCCGTACACCATGAGGCCGTCGTACGCGATCTCGTTGCTGACCGTGAACATCGGGTTCTCGCAGCGGCGGTGGACGCGCAGCGGTGAGCCCACCCAGACGTGCTCGTCGTCGCCGTCGGGTGCCGGGAGGTAGGTGCCGTAGCGGTTGGTCCGGTCGGCCACGGCCTGGGCCGAGGTGGCCGAGGGCAGCCACTCGTCGCCGACGTCGTAGGCGTTCAGCAGGCGGCGTTGAAGGGTCGTGGGCATGGTGACGACGGGTTCGAGTTGGAGCGGATCGCCGACCAGAACGGCACGGCGGGCGCGCCACAGCGCGCCGACGGCGGCCTGCGGGGTGGCCTGTCCGGCTTCATCGACGAGGAGCCAGCCGATCGACTCCCGGCCGAGGCGGGCGAACATGCTGCCCACGGAGGAGAACGTGGTGGAGACGACGGGGACCAGGAGGAACAGGGTCTGCCAGACCTGCTCGACCTGCTCGTCGGGGACGGGGCCGTTGGTGCCGGCCATCAGTTCCATGAGGACTTGGAGATTGCCGCGGACCTTCTTCGCCGCCCCGGCGACGAAGGCGCGGTGGAGGTCCAGGGCACGCAGGAACAGGTCGCTGCGGGCGGTGGACCAGGCCTCGTCGGACCAGGGCGAGCCGAGTTCCTGGTCGGCTTCGTCGAGGTGTGCCCAGCCCAAGGGGAGGGACGGCAGCGTCCGGGCAGCTTCCCGTAGTTCGCGGTGGTGGCCGTCGAGTTCGGCCACGGCAGCGCGCAGATCGCGGCGGGACGCGTCGGCGATGTATTGGGCGTGCCGGAGGGAGGCGGCCGCTGTGGCTTCGCGCGCGCTCGCGGCCCGTTCGTGGTCGAGCGCGGCGTCGAGGCCGGCGGCGGTCTGGTCGACGGCGTTGCCGGAGTGGGCGTGCCGGCCGACGGCGAGGGATTCGGCGCGCACGGCCGCGGCGACCCGCTCCAAGGAGTCCTCGAGCGCTGCGCGCTGCTGGACGAGCAGGTGCGCGATCTCGGCCTGGGTGTACTCCTGCTGCCGCTCGGCGGCCCGTCGGTCAGCCGTGCTCTGCAGCAGGCGGCGTAGCCCACCGCGCAGGCCCCGCTCGATGGGCGCAGGAGCGTCGTGACGGGCGGTGAGCGCGGTGACGTACTCCCGGTGGTGCGCGGCCAGTTCACGGGCGGCCGACAGGTCCGCGCGGGCGTCGGCCAGCTCCTGGCGGGCCCGCGGGACGTGCTCGGAGGCCGCGTGGTGTCCGGCCTCGGCCGCCGCGGTGGCCGACCGGGCGGCGGCGGTGCCGGTGGCGGCTCGTTCCAGGGCCACCGTGGCGGCGGCTACCTGCTGGTCGGCCCGGGACACGGCAGTCTCCAGGCCTGCGATCCGGTGCCCGGCCGACGGGGACTCCACCTCCGCGAGGGCACCCGCCAGACGGGTGCGCTCGGATCGCATACGGTCGACCTTGGCCTGGGCGGTACGGAACGCGGCGACGGCGCCGGTCCACGACGGCACGGGTCGGACCGGCACGCCCGCCGCGGGCTGGTTCGTCGGGGTGACACGACTCCGGCCGCCGGCCGGGGGTTTCGGCGGGGTCCATTCGCGCAGGATGGCCTCCATGCCGCGCAGCTTTGGCAGTCCCGCGGTGGAGCGGGCCCTGGTCTCCTTCTCGGGCAATTGGCCCCACCAGAAACGGTTTTCGAACTCCTTGCGGTTGGTCTTGTTGCCGAGCACCGCTGCGACCAGACCCCAGGCCGGTGCCCCGAGGAGAGCGGAGGCGAGGTCGGAGAAGTGGTCGGGGCCGCCGTGCCAGTGTTCGCCGAGTGCGTCCATGCCGGGCAGTTCGGCGGTGATGTTCTCCACGGCGCCGTTGTTGGAGGAGGCGACCACGATCTCGAACCCGGTCAGCCGCGGGTCGAGCCGAGACACGAAGCGGGGACGCTTGCCCTGCCGGTCCTTGCCCCGCCACACCGTGCCGGTGAAGGCCTTCTCGGGCCGGTCGAACGTAGCGAGCAGCGCCGCTCGCTCGACGACCAGTGCGGCGACCAGGTCGCGCAGCATCGTGGTCTTGCCCGTGCCGGGCGGGCCGTTCACGGAGAACATGCCGCCTTCGGTTCCCACCCGGTCGGCGAGCAGACGGTCCACCGCGAACTGCTGGCTCAGCGCGAGCGGCCGACTCGGCGGCGCGGGCCAGCGGCCGCCGGGGATCAGGCCCGGAGCCACACCGGCCAATACGGCGCTGCGCTCCTGGCGCACATCGGTCCGAGCCCGTACGACACCGGCGTCGAGCTCGCTCAGGTACGCCTCCAGCGCCGGACCGATTCCCTTGCCGACGGCAGTGGATACGCGAGCCAGGTCGGGCGGGAGCAGACTGTTCAGGAACGGTGCAGCGGCGGCGACCTTCGTCTGAGGGTCCTTCGGACGGGTGACCAGCCTGCTGCGCACTCGGATCACCTGCGGCCGCAAGTGATCCCGTACCCCGCACAGGTCGGCGATCTGCGCGGTCAAGGCGACGAGATCGGCGAACCCGAGCGGACGGGTTGCAGCGCTGGACCCGTACTCCGCCTCCGTGGAAGTGTCCGTACCGTCGGCGGGTGCGCCCTCGGGCACACCCGCGGCGCCGACTGGCTGCCCGGACCCCGCTCGTTCCTCAGCGGGCCTGCGCGCCGCGGCCCAGTCGGCGGCCCGGCGGACCAAGGGTTCCGCCGCGCCCTGCAGGGCGGCGCCGGCGACCTCGCCGAAGAGAGCACCGACGGCCCCGACAGCAGCGCCGCCGAGGATCTCGGCGAGCAGTCGCTGCCAGTTCCTGGCCCCGGTCGAACCCGGTGTTCCCGCTCCGTCGCCCACGTCGGACCCATGCTCGTGCGCCGTGGCTGCGGTCGTCACGGTGGGGCCGTAGGAGATCGCCGTGGCCGTGAGTTCGTCGATCGCGGTGCCGAAAGCGTCGTCGAGCTCCTCGAAGCCGTCCAGCCAGCCCGGAACGGACGGCCCGGGATCGAAGAGGCGGCCGGTCGCCCAAGCGCACGCGGAGATGACGGACGTGTCCTCGACGGGCCGGCCTTCGTCATCCAGGACCAGTGCGAGCATCGCGCTCTGGCCCGACAGCACCAGCTCGGACTGTGGCACACCGGGATCGGGATCGGTTCCCGCTGGCAGTACCGAGATCATCGCCTGGCGGAGCAACTCGAGATCGAAGAGCCCGCAGTAGACCTCGTGCCGCCACATCCGGCCGTATGGTGCCCGCCGTGGCCCGGTATCCGGGTGATCCGGAGCCCACGGCATGCGCGGCGACGCCTGCCCCGGCCCCGGCGTGAGGTCGAGAACGTACTCGTCCCGGGGCCCGGAGCGTGCGGCCAGGCGTCGGCGAGGCAGGGCCGGGATGGTCGGCGGGCTGAACAACTCGATCGCACGCCAGCAATCCAGTAAGGCCTTCCGCCGACGCTCCAGCGCCTGTCCGCTCCCCACCACTGCCCCCCCGTGTCGCACGCGCGGCACACGGCCGCTCCCCTGAAGATCAGCTGCATCGTCGAATCTACCGGACCGTCAGCAGGCACGACCTCGGTCAGTGGCGCCTCCTGCGACGGAACACGCGGGCCCCCAGGGTCGTCTCGCCCGACTTGGGCTCGGGGGTGGCAGGCAGAGGAGACAGAGGGCGGCACACAGTCTGAGTGGGTCAGACGACGCCGAGCGGTGGCTCGGTGAGTGTGAGCATCAGGCCAGGAAGGCTGGATCCCAGACTCCGTCGGAAGCCACTCAGCAGATCGGTCGACGGGCGAGGGGCCGCCGGCCCCGGTCCAGTCGCGCAACCTTCGCCAGGCTGTGATTCCGGAGCAGCCTACAGTTTCGGCGGGCACGTCGCGCGCCACGCGACACCGGTCCGCAACACGTACATGACGCCCGCGAGGGCCGCCCTGTCCGGAACGCGCAACCGCCCGGGGTAGCGGCGGCGCCGTTCGGGAGCGAGCGGAAGCAGCGGAGCCACGCGCTCCCACAGGTCATGTGAAACGAGATCAGCACGCACGCGGACATCGGACACCCTGCCGACCGAGATCGCCGAGCGTAAGATCCGAGGCTCGACTGAATTGGTCAGAAAGGCTGGTGGGCGTAGATCTTGCGCCACTGGTCAGCGGTGCCCCGCTCGCTCATCCCGGCGGCCCGGTAGACGCTGAGGGCACTGGAGGAGTTGTGGGTGTCGACGTCGACTCCCACGCTGTGATGGCCACGGTCACGGAGGAGCCGGAAGACGGTGCGCAACAACTGGGTGCCGATGCCGCGGCCGCGGTAGGCATCGAGAACTCCGAGCCAGGCGATCCATGCGCGCTCTGACGGGTCGCGAGCGATGACAGCACCCGCACAGACCCCATCGACCTCGGCCAGCCACCACAGGGCCGCTTCGTAGCTGCCGCGCTGTCGCTGGTCACGGTCGAACTCGGCGAAGGTACGCCGCCGGTGGTTCCAGTGCCCGGCCAGCGCGTCCTCCAAAACGGAGTGGACGGCGCGCCGGTCCTGGTCATCGGCAGCGACGCGCAGTTGCACACCGAGGGGTGGCTGAGCCGGTTCGGGGAACTCGGTGGTGTCCAGGTCGACTCTGAGGCGCGTGTAGCTGTGCACGATGCTCCAGCCCTCGGCGGCCATGAGGTCATGGGCCGGGCAGTCGGGCAGCTGAAACATGGTCACGGGGGTGTTGGGGTGTGGCGCGTCCCGTAGCACCCACTCGTCGAGCAGGTGAAGCAGTGCTCCGGCCGTGTCCGTAGCGCCGTCTGCGGGTGCAAGGATCAGGTGGGCCCGGAGTTGGCCGGCCTGCGGTGCCGGATGCAGGGCGACGAAGCCGCTGAGCCGACCCTCCTTCGACTCCACGACCATCGTCCGCGACGCCACATCCAGGCCGGGGCTCGCGAGCAGGTCACGCACGTCTGCTCGCGTCGTCTCCCGGCGCCCGATTGCGGCGTGCTCGGCGCAGCCGAAGAGATCCAAGATCGCCTCGATGTCGGACTCGTTGACGGCTCTGCAATGCACACAGGCACCGTCGCAGGACTGTGCAGCTGTTCACAACCGATATTTGTTGGTGACCATCCCGGGGACCCGACCCAGCATTGCCCACGGCTCCGCACCCGCTACGAACGGCGGGCAGACCTCCACCAGGGCGTGCTCGAACGGGCCTGCTGCCTCATCTGCCTGCGTTGCCTGGGCACCTCATTCTGAAACGATCAGTACTTGATCTTTTCGTAAGTTCGGTGGGTGTGGTGGCCGTGCGGGTGGGAGGCTGTCGGGGTGGCATATCGACCTTCCCTTTCGGCTGCCGACTCCTCCCTTCCACCGTTGTCGCGGCCTCAGTTGGCGGAGGCGCGTCGTGTTCGGGCAGTCGAGTTGTTCGAGGACGGCGTCTCGAATGCGGAGATCGCGAGGGCGGTGGGGGTGTGTGCCGGCGGGGCGTCAGGTGGTGGTGACGACGGCCGTCCGGGCTCCGGAGTCGGCGTGCTGAGCGAGGACTCCGCCGGCGACGAGGGCTTCGTCGTCGGGGTGTGCGGGTTGCAGGTTCCGCAACTTCGTGAGCACCGGCTCCTGCGGATCGTCGCTCTTCGGCGCGCCCGCCCGCGGTCACCGGGCCCACGGTCGCAGATCGGGCGTGACCTGGTCACGGCTGGGATCGGATCACCGCGACGCAGCACAACGCCGCGAGGGTGAGAGCCGCCGCCGCTGGCCCCGCGAGGGGCTCAATGGTGTTGGCGGGAAGGGTCCGGTCGGTGGGCGGGACGGCGTCCTTGGGGTCGAAGACCATCGTGAGATGCCGGCCCGGGCGCGCGGTGGCACCGCACGTGCGCCAGGCTTCGGCATGGACCGGGGTTCCGTCAAGGAGGCGTACCGAGCAGGAGTTCCTGACGTAGTCCCGGCCCTCGTAGCGGTGGACGTGAACCTCGGTCACCACCACCGTACGGCTCTCGCCGCGCGCCGCGAGGACGGCCTGTGCGGTCGGGCCCGGTATCCACCACGCTAGGGCCCCGCCAAGCAGGGCGGTTGCGCCGACCAATACGCGTCCCGCGTTCGTCGAGAAGAGGTACCGGGCGGCAGCCAGACTCACGACGACACCGACCACCGAGCCCACTGTGCCGAAACCGGTCAGCGTGCCCGTCACCGCGGCACCCGCCACCAATCCGACGGTCACGACGCCCACGGCGACACCCTCTACCACCAGCCGGGCGGGCGGCCGTCCGGAGAAGTTCGCCGGACCCCACAGGAACGCGCCGTCGTAGGACATTCTGCTCCATTCGTCGGTGTACGGCCGGCTGGGCTGCGCGTCCCAGGGTTGGAGATGGAGGACTGCTACCTGACGCAACCAGTGCTCGTGATCACCCGAATGTGCTCAGACGCTGCTCATCATTCGCCGACACTGCTCACGAAACCGCGGATCCTACACGGGTACGGGCGCGGCGGGAGCGAGGTGTGGGGCGAGTTCGGGGTGGCTGCCGCGGCTTGCGACCTGGAGGAGGTGTGCCAGTGCGACGAGTTCGCCGGGACGGCCGTCGGGAGGGTCGAGGATCACCAGGGGTTCGGGGGTGAGGTCGCCCCAGTGGAGGTCGCCGTGACCGGTGGTCCAGGAGGTGATGGTGGGTGTTGGGATCCCCGAGGAAGCGGGTGAAGTTGCGGTCGGTCCACTGCTGCCGTACGGCCTGGCGGCCGGTGGCGAGGGCCGCGCTCCAAGTGGTCGAGGAGGGCGGTGAGCGCGGCCCGGGCGTGGCCGCGGCGTCGGTGGGCGGGGGCGGTAGCCACCGCCTGGATGAGCACGGCCAGCCCCTTGGGGTACTTCGGGGCCGGCAGGACGGCGTGGACCAGGCCGAGAGCGCAGGTGGCCAAGCCGCCGCCGGGCGCGTCGATGACGTAGGCGCGGGCGTCGCCACCGTCCTGGAGGCGTAAGGCGAGCTGGTCGGTGCAGGTGGCCAGCCAGGCTTCGTCCAGGGTTTCGCTGAGGATGTTCTCCGACCGCAGGCGGGCGATCTCCGCGGCATCCGAGGGGGTGGCAAAGCGGGGTTGGCACGGGGTTTCCCTTCTCGAAGGGGCGGGCGGGACCTGCGGGTTACGGGTGGTGAAGGGCGTTGAGGCGTCGAAGGCCCGGACCTGCGCACCGCGTTCCTCGACGGCTGCGGCCGCCCCCTCACACCCCAGGTGTCGCTGAGGCGTACCAGGTCCCGCGTCACCGTTCCGTACTCGGACCGTTCGAAGTCGAACAGGAGCACTTCGCCGTCGTCGGCGAGGAGGACGTTGCAGTATTTTCACCAAGGGCTGTCCCGTAACTGCGGCCGTGGTGGGGTTTCGGCTGTGTGGGCACTCCTCAACGTCAGCCGAAGATGAGTTCGACGCCCTCGTCTACGCAGAATCGTAGGACGACGGTCAGCTGTTGGGCGTCCTGAATGTGCTGCTGGAGGATCGGTTCGTCGGGCTCCTCCTGCCACTGGCCGGTGATCGCCTTCAGGCGGGGCAGCATCGCGGCGCAGTCGGCAGTCGAGAGGGCGTCACCACCGACATCCGGGTGATCGAGGAGCGGCTCCAGAGCGGTGGAGACGTCGCTCCACAGCCGGTCGCCCCCGAAGCCCCACATCTCAGGGAGGTTGAACCCCTCGGCCTGTGCGAGCCGTTCCCGGAAGGCGTTGAAGCGGATGCAGGACCATGTGACGTCCGGGCTGCTGTTGTCTCCGTCTCCTGGGAACAGGATCAAGCCCATGTCATCCTCCTCGCTTGCGAAGTGGATAGGATCGCCGAGCATGAGCTACGTCGGCAACTGAAATGATCACCGGGTGGCTGGTGTGATCACGGCATCGGAGCCGTCTTGGACAGCCCCGTTCACAGGACTGAGCCCGCGGCAGTTCGGGAAGCCGGTGACCGCGCTGCGGCGCGCGGGCGCGGATGCGCTCCGCAAGGGCCGGCCGTGGAGCCTTCCGTTGGAGGACCGAACGCATTGAAGGGCACGGCCGCCAGGCTCCAAGCCCAGTCGAGCCGGGTCTTCTCCGGATAGCAACCCGAGATCACGAGGACGCCGCCCGGCGCGAGTGCGTCACGCAGTGCAGCGACGGCGTCGAACGGCATGTGATGGTTGCTGGCGATGCATGAGATGAAGTCGTAATGAGCCTTGGACAGTTCGACCTCGGTGGCGTTCGCGTGCCGGAAGCGTGGGCTTCGGTCACCGGCTATCCGCCCCGACAGTGCGCGGGCCTCCGCGATGGCCTCCTCCGACGGGTCGATCGCATCGACTCCTATGCCCAGGTCAGCGAGCCGACGGGCGAACCGGCCGGTCCCGCAGCCGACGTCCAGGGCCGCACCGCAATTCCGCGGCACCTGACGCAACAGCAGACGGTGATAGTGGTCGTTGTGATCCAAGGGCATGGTCCGACCCTGCCACAGCGGACGCGCACGGCCCGGCGGTTCCACCACCAAGACCAAGGCAGTGAACTGCATCAAACCGCCGGGGCTGGAATGCAACACGCGCCGCTGTCACCGTCGCGAACGCGGTTCCGACAGCGGACCTGCTCAATGGACACACGAAGTCATCCGCACACGGCCTCTGCGGACACAAGCCGCACCCTCGCCCACCTCATCGTGCGCCGCCCCCGCGGCCTCGGCTGAAGACGGGTACGTCCCCTCCCGTGGTGGCGCGGGGTGGCAACGGACTGTCGGCGGGGTAGCGCCTCCCTCGGCCAGTGTTCAACCTTCCAGGCTGCCGATGGCCTCGGCCAGCCACTTCCTTTCCTCGGCGCCGGTGGCGCGAGCGATGCGCAGCATGCCCTGCCGGAAGAGATCCGGCGCGTCCTCGGCCCGTACGGGCTCGCCATCGCGGTAGAAGAAGCTCGCCGGGATGTTGAGGAAGGTCTGCCGTCGGCGCAGCACCGCAGCCTGCTCGGCACGGTCCGGGAGATGGCGCAGGAAGGCAAGCAGAGTGAAGAAGCGCTGCCCATCGGTGATTTCGGCTTCCTTGGGGTGCCGCAATCGGGCCAGCAGTTCGGTGCGGCCCGCCTCGGTGAGGGACAGGATCCGGCGGGGTGCGGCACCGCTTCCAGGCTCGGTGTGCTGTTCGACCAGACCCGCTTTCACGAGCCGGGAGATAGCCGGATAGAGCGCTCCGTCACTTACTGGGCGGATGTGGCCGCTGAGGCCCTGGATGCGGGCTTTCACCTCGTATCCGTGCAGAGGCTCCTCGAAGAGGAACCCCAGAATCGACAGCTCCAGCATGCCCCGAGCTCCTTCCTGTGCCTGTCGGCGCGCTTGCCCGTCCCATCCTGCCATGGTACCTCTTTTCGCTGTACCTCGATTAGAGGTACAGCGAAAAGAGGGGTGTGGGTCATGGGGCCAGCAGAACACCGACGCAGGCTGGTGTCGCTCGCGTATCCGGTCTACTTCGAGCTACTCGCGGGGGTCACGGCCGGGATCATCAACATGGTCTGGGTGGCCCGGCTCGGCGGGAGCGCTGTTGCCGCGGTGGCCGTTGCCACGAATGTCGAGAACCTGCTGCTCGGTGTCATCCTCGTCGCCGGCTCGGGCACGACTGTGCTCGTCGCACGAGCCAGAGGAGCGGGGGATCCGGCAGCGCTGCGATCCGCCGTGCGCGGCGGATGGGTCCTGTGGGCACTCGTCACACCCCTGGTCGCCATCGGTGGATACCTGTGCCGCGAACCGCTCGCCCACCTCGTACTCGGCGGCAGCGGCAGCGGCAGCGGCGACTCGCTGCCCCTCGCCACTGGCTACTTCGCGATCGCACTGCCAGGAATCGCGGTGTTCTTCGCCGCCAACGTCGTAGACGGCGTCCTCAAAGGCGCGGGAGACACCCGCACCCCAATGAAGCTGGCGATCCTCGCGAACGGCCTGATTCTCGGGCTGGATCCCCTGTTCATCCTGGGCTTCGACCTCGGGGTGCGTGGGGCGGCGATCGCCACAGTGCTGGGCCGGACAGTCGCGCTCATCTGCGGCCTTGCGGCGCTGCACCGCAACGGCGTACTGCGGCAGGCAGCCCAGGCGGCCCCGAACCGCGCCGGTTCGCTCAGCGTCGATGTGCGCAGGACCGCTGCGACCGGGCTTCCCATGTCGGCCGACTTCGTCATACGAATGGCGGGGGCGCTCGTACTTGTCGCCATCGTCGCCCGGATCGGCGTCAGCGAGGTCGCCGCGTACGGGATCGCGACGAAGGCGATGTACGTCGCGACCATGGCCTTCTACGCGCTACGCCAGGCTGCCGCCATCCGCACCGCCCATCTGCTCGGTGCCGGACGCGACGAACGGTGGGTCATCGGACGGCAGGTGGTGCTCCTCGCCGGATCGTCAGGGTTCACGTCTCTGCTCATACTGCTCGCAGCCGGGCCCTGGATCATGCGTGCCTTCGGCAGCGAGGGAGAGGTGGCCGAGGCGGGGGCGCTCTATCTGCGGTGCCTGGGGCCGTACTTGGTGCTTCTCGCTTGCTTCATCGCGCTGGGCGGGGTGTTCGAGGGCAGCGGTGGCAGCGCCGCCCTTGCGCGGATCACGGCGTGCGGCGTGGCACTCCAGCTCGCACTTGCATACAGCCTTTCGGGTTCGGGGCTGCCCGGAATCTGTCTGGGCATGGCGCTGGCCATGGCACTTCAGTGCGCAGCCATCGTCAGGATGTACAGGCGCACGGAACATCCGACAGTCATGGACTGCGGCAACAGTCGGCTGGAGATCGCCGTCGCAAAGGCCGTGCCGGGGCGCAGCCGCAGGTAGCGGCGTTCGGCGGCCTGGCGGCCGGCCGCCCCGAGCGGGGCGGCGAGCCCGGCCCAGCCGGCGCCCTGACCGCGGGCGGTCTCGATCAGGCCGGTTTCCCGGCCGGCGAGCTGCTCGCGTACCTCGCGCAGCAGCAGGAGTGCGGCCAAGGCCGGGTAGGGGCCCGCGTCCCGTGCCACCGGGGAAGTGCCCGTCGAGGGTTGCTGTGCCTCTCCGGCGGCCTGGTCGATGGCCTGGTCGATGGCCTCCAGGGCTTGTCATCCTTCAGATGACTTCTTGCTTGTCATCGTTTCGATGACATGTTACAACGGGAGCACGTTGAAGCGCATTGGCAGTTCCTGCCTGAACCGACTGGAGGTGTTTCGCGATGTTGATGCGCACCGACCCGTTCCGCGAGATGGACCGCATCGTCCAGCAGCTGTCCGGGGCGTCCGGCACCTGGTCGAAGCCGTCCGTCATGCCGATGGACGCCTACCGCCAGGGCGACGCGTACGTGATGGCCTTCGACCTCCCCGGCGTCAGCACCGAGGCGATCGACATCGACGTCGAGCGGAACATGCTGACCGTCAAGGCCGAGCGCCGGCCCGCGGAGAAGTCCGACGGCGTGCAGATGGAGCTCTCCGAGCGGCCCCTGGGTGTCTTCTCCCGCCAGATCGTGCTGGCCGACACCCTCGACACAGAGCACATCGAAGCCGACTACGACGCGGGTGTCCTGACCCTGCGGATCCCGATCGCCGAACGCGCCAAGCCGCGGAAGATCGCCATCGGCGGCTCGTCCGGCCGCAAGCAGATCTCCGGCTGACCCGGCCGGTGCCAGCGGCGGAGGGCGGGGACCCGATTCCCCCTCCGGCACCCCGTCCTCCGCACCCCGTCCTCCGCACCCCTGCACCCCTCCCCGGAGGTGACGTGAGATGCCGATGCGCCGGGAGGCGTTCTTGGAGCACGTCCAGGAGCGCGGCGAATACCGGACCCGGGAGGAAGCCGAACGGGCGGCCCGCGTCGTCCTGGCCCTGCTGGGCGCACACCTGGTCGGCACCGTGCGGGCCGAGCTCGCCGCCCGCCTCCCCGAGACCTACGGCCTGATCCTCCTGAACCCCCTGCAGGCCGCCGAACCGCTGTCCCCCGAACGCTTCGTCCGCGCGACCGCCGCCTGGATCGAAGGAGCCACCGAGAAGACGGCCCTGTGGGACATCGGCGCGGTCCTCTCCACCGTGGCCGCAGCAGCGGGCGACGCCCTCATGCGCGAGGCCTTGCTCCAGCTGCCGCCCGGCTACGACCTCCTCTTCGGCCACCCCCGGCCCACGTGACCGTCCGGCACTACCGCCGGAGAAGCCAACCCCGACGAGAAAGGCAACCGCAGCACCATGTACGACCAGCCTCGAGCGAACCCGGCCCACGCCGCCATGACGTTCGACCAGATGCTGGAGCGGGTGCGCTACGAAGGCGCCTACCCCACCCGCGAACGCGCCGAGGAAGCCGTCCGCACCGTCCTCGCCGCCCTGGGCCGGCAACTCGTCGGCGACGAACGCGTCGACCTCGCACAATGCCTGCCCGTCGAAGCAGCCCTCGCCCTGACCGCTCAGATCCCCGCCACCGGCCGGCTCACCGGCTGGGGCTTCGTCAAGGACATGGCTGCCCGCACCGGCACCACCCCGGCCATCGCCCGCTGGGACACCGGCGCGGTACTCGCCGCAGTCACCCGCCTCGCCGGCCCCGACCTCCTCGCCCGCATCCTCCACCAGCTTCCCGAAGGCTACGCACTCCTCTTCGGCCGGCCCGAACTGCGCCAGCCCCAGACCGCCGCCTGACCCCACTGCCCTGCCGGTGCCGCAGCGCCTTCGCGGATGACCCGTCCTGAACGCGTTCAGGACGGGCTCGGGCGCTGCGTTCCGTCCCGGGGCGAGTCGTGCCCGCCTCTGGAGCCGATCGGATATCTCCGTCGCGCTCCGTAACGCCGTGGCTCGGCGGTAGACGGCCGTGGGGCGCCCTGTCGTCGGTTCGGAGAGACGATGGGACGGAGCAAGCAGGGCGAGAGGGGCCTGTCGTCCGCCGGTGCTGGGCCGATGCCTCCCGTGCGGATGAATGGGAAGGGGCCGCGGTGAGTACATCCGATGCGTTCCGGGCCGAGGTCGGCGGGGTGGGTACGAGCCCGGCGGTCCCCGGAGGGCTGCTGGACGTGCTCCGTCTGGCCGCGGTGGTGCTGGACGACGGCGGGCGGATCGTGTTGTGGAGCCCGCAGGCCGAGGAGTTGTTCGGCTACTCCGCCGACGAGGCGCTGGGGCGGTTCGCGGGCCGGCTGTTGGTCGACGAGCAGCACCTGGACCTGGTCATCGACTTGTTCGCCCGAGTGATGGGGAGCGGGCAGCGCTGGGCGGGCGGTTTCCCGGTCAGGCACAAGGACGGCAGCACGCGCCTCGTGGAGTTCCGCAACATGCGGCTGGAGGACGACCGCGGAGGTCGCTACGCGCTGGGGATCGCCACCGATCAGGCGACCCTACGACGTGTGGAGCGGGACTTGGCGCTGTCCTTGCGGCTGATCTCGCAGTCCCCGATCGGGCTGGGGGTCATGGACACCGGACTGCGGTTCGTGCTGGTCAACCCGGCACTGGAAGGCATGAGCGGCCGATCTGCACCGGGTCGCGCCGTGTCCACGGCGGCTGAGACGCCGCCGTTCCTGCGCGGGGACGCCGTCGAGTCGGCGATGCGCGAGGTCCTGGCCACGGGAGTCCCCTTGCTGGACCGGTTCACGGTGGAGGCCACCCCGGACGGGCCCGGGCAGGAACACGCCTGGTCGGTTTCTCTCTACCGCCTGGAGGACCCGTCCGGGCGGGTTCTGGGATTGGCCACCTCGGTGGTGGACGTCACCGCGCAGCACCGGGCGGCCGCTGATGCCGCCCGGTCACGGCGCCGCCTGGCGTTGGTCGCCGATGCGTCGGTGCGGATCGGTACCACCCTCGACCTGGGCCGGACGGCTCGGGAGCTGGCAGGGGTGTGCGTGCCCGACGTGGCCGACCTGGCCACGGTGGATGTCCTCGACAGCGTTCTGCAGGGCATGCGAGCCTCCGGGGCGCGAGCCGGCCCGGCCCGCTTCCGAGCGCTGGCGGTGATGTCGGCGTACCCCACCCGGGCCGCCGAGGCCCCGGACCCCGTCGGCGACCTCGTCGAGTACGCCGAGGACAGGCTGGTCACCCGCTGCGTGAACACCGGACGCCCCGTCGTCCTGGCGCGGGTGACCGGACAGGACCTGCGCCGCATCGCACGGGACGATGACTCGGCCGCGGTCTTCGCCGCGGCCGGCATCCACTCGTACCTCGCGCTGCCGTTGATCGCCCGCGGCGAGGTGATCGGCGCCGTCGGCCTGATGCGTGCCCGTAACCCGGCGCCGTTCGACGAGGACGACATCACGCTGGCCGGCGAGCTCGCCGCCCGCGCGGCCGTGTGCATCGACAACGCCCGCTGGTTCCAGAGCCAGCGCCATGCCGCCCTCACCCTGCAGCGCAACCTCCTGCCCCCGAACCGCCCCGCACACCGGCCCGGCCTGGGCATCGCCCACCGGTACCAGCCGGCCGACGCCACCAGCGAGATCGGCGGCGACTGGTTCGACGTCATCCCCCTCCCGGCCGACAAGAGCGCCCTGGTCATCGGCGACGTCATGGGCAGCGGTATCGCCGCGGCCGCGACCATGGGCCAGCTGCGCACCGCCACCCGGACCCTGGCCCAGCTCGACCTCGACCCCGCCCAGGTCCTGCACCACCTCGACCAGGCCACTGCCGGCATGGAGCACACCTTCACGACCTGCGTCTACGCCGTTTACGATCCGCGCGACCGGCGGTGCCGCATCTCGGTGGCCGGGCACCTCCCCCCGGTCCTCATCCGCCCGGACCGGCCTCCGGAACTACTGGCTCTGCCCACCGGCGCCCCACTCGGGGTGGGCGGCGTCCCCTTCCGGACCACTCGCCTCGACCTGGGTCCCGGCGACCGGTTGGTCCTGTACACCGACGGCCTGGTGGAGACCCGAGAGCAGTCCCTCGACGAGCGCTTCGATTTCCTGCTGTCCGTGCTGGCCGACGCCCAAGGCGACCTGGAAGACGTCTGCGACCTCCTGCTGCGCCGGCTGCGGCACCCCGGTGAGCGCGACGATGTCGCCCTGCTCATCGCCCAGCCGGAAGCGGCACATCAGGTCTGACCCGGAACAGGCGTAGTCGGCCGTGGTGGGTCCTGGTCGGACTCGGCGGCGAGGGCTTCCCGGCACTGTGCGGCCAGGATCCGGGCCTGGGGGAGGGACCGGGAGGTGAAGCAGCGGCCGCCTTCCGGTGTCAGAAGCGCGTTGAACCCGCACTAACGGAAGACGGCCGCCGTAGAAGGGGGCGCAGCCCGGTGGGCCGGCGCCCGAAGGGACGGCCTAGGTGTATTGTCCCGTAGCGTTGTTGACGCGGCTGATGGGTGGGTGTCCGTCGAGTGCGGTGTGGCAGCGGTGGTGGTTGTAGGTGT